>CAWFEI010000001.1:0-20473 GCA_963814915.1 uncultured Solirubrobacterales bacterium
GGAAGGACTCGGTCGCCAGCGAGGCCTTGGTGATCCCGAGGATGACCTCCTCGCCTTTGGCCGCAGTGCCGCCGTCCGCCTTGGTCTTTTTGTTGAGCCGTTTGAGCGCGTTGCGATCCTCGAGCTGGCCGGGCAGAAGCTCGGTCGAGCCCTTCGACTCGATTTTGACCTTCCTCAGCATCTGCCGTGCGATCAGCTCGATGTGCTTGTCGTTGATGTCGACGCCCTGCGCCCGGTAGACCTTCTGCACCTCGGCGACCAGGTAGAGCTCGGTATCGGTGCGGCCGCGGATCGAGAGCAGGTCGGCCGGGTACAGCGAGCCCTCGTTGAGCTGCTGGCCGACCTCGACCTTGTCGCCGTCGGAGACGTGCAGCCGGGTGCGTGGCGGGAAGCTGTAGCTGTGCTCCTCGCCGCTGGACTCGGTGACGATCACTTTCAGCGCTTTGTCGGTTTCCTCGACCGAGACCTTGCCGGCCTCCTCGGCCATCTGCGCGAGGCCCTTCGGTTTACGCGCCTCGAAGAGCTCGACGATGCGCGGCAGGCCCTGGGTGATGTCCTGGCCCGCGACGCCGCCGGTGTGGAAGGTCCGCATGGTCAGCTGGGTGCCCGGCTCGCCGATCGACTGGGCGGCGATGATGCCGACCGCGTCGCCGATGTTGACCGTGGACCCGGTCGCCGGAGCGATCCCGTAGCAGGAGCGGCACACACCGGATTCGGCCTCGCACTTGAGGGTCGAGCGGACCGGCACCTTGAGCTCCTCCTCGCCGAACGCCTCGGCAATCGCCTCGACGTCGGGCAGGGTGATCTCCTGGTTGCGCTTGAGCAGCTCGCGTCCCCGTTTCGTCTCCAGCTTCTTCGCCGCGAGGCGGCCGAAGAGGTTGTCGTTGAGGGAGCCGTCCTCTTTGCGCAATGCCATCTCGATGTGGTCTTTGGTCTTGCAGTCCTCGTCGCGGACGATCACGTCCTGGGCGACGTCGACCAGGCGGCGGGTCAGGTAGCCCGAGTCCGCCGTGCGCAGGGCCGTGTCGGCGAGGCCCTTTCGGGCGCCGTGGGTCGAGATGAAGTACTCGAGCACCGAGAGGCCCTCCATGAAGTTGGCCTTGATCGGCCGCTCGATGATTTCGCCTTTCGGATTGGCCATCAGGCCGCGCATCCCGGCCAGCTGGCGGATCTGTTTGAACGACCCGCGGGCGCCGGAGTTGGCCATCATGAAAATCGGGTTGAGCTCGTCGAGGTTTTCCTCCATCGCCTGAGCGACCTCGTCGGTGGCTTTGTTCCAGTGCGACGTGACCGCCTCGTGGCGCTCCTCCGCCGTGATGTAGCCGTCGTCGTACTGGCCCTGGATCTCGGCCGTCTGCTTCTCGTAGCGGTCGAGGATCTCGGCCTTGTTGGGGGGCGAGATGACGTTGTTCTTGGCGACCGTGATCCCCGCCTGGCTGGCGTAGTGGAAGCCGAGGTCCTTGAAGGCGTCGAGCACGCGGGAGACCGCGGGCGCGCCGTAGGCCTCGACCAGGTCGGAGACCATCTCGTTGACGTCGCGCTTCTTCAGCGCCTGGTTGGCGAAGACGAAGTGCTCGGGATCGAATTCGTCGCCGAGCGCGGCGGCGAGCGCCCGCTCGATCTTTTCGTTGAAGATGATCCGCCCGACCGTGGTCAGGAAGTGCTCGTGCCCGGCCCGACGGTACTCGGCCAGGTCGTGCAGTTTGCAGCCGCCGTTCTCGTAGACGAGCTCAGCCTCCTGCGCGGAGCGGAAGACCTTCGGAGCGGAGCCGTTCTGGGCGCTGCCCTTGCCCGCCTTGAGCTCTTCGTCGCGCTTGAGCAGGTCCTCGGCCGGAGGGCCGTAGGTGAGGTAGTAGATCCCCAGCACCATGTCCTGGGTCGGTGTCGCCAGCGGCGAGCCATGGGCCGGCGAGAGGATGTTGTTGGCGGAGAGCATCAGGATCCGCGCCTCGGCCTGGGCCTCGGCGGAGAGCGGCACGTGGACCGCCATCTGGTCGCCGTCGAAGTCGGCGTTGAAGGCGTGGCAGACCAGCGGGTGGACCTGGATCGCCTTGCCCTCGACCAGGATCGGTTCGAAGGCCTGGATGCCGAGGCGGTGCAGGGTCGGCGCGCGGTTGAGCAGCACCGGGTGCTCGTGGATGACTTCCTCGAGCACGTCCCAGACCTCGGGCACCATCGACTCGACCATCTTCTTGGCCGCCTTGATGTTCTGCACGGCTTTGCGCTCGACCAGTTGGGCCATGATGAACGGCTTGAAGAGCTCCAGCGCCATCAGCTTGGGCAGGCCGCACTGCTGCAGCTGCAGGCTCGGGCCGGAGACGATCACCGAACGGCCGGAGTAGTCGACGCGCTTGCCGAGCAGGTTCTGGCGGAAGCGGCCCTGCTTGCCCTTGAGCATGTCGGAGAGCGACTTCAGCGGGCGGTTGCCGGGGCCCGTGACCGGGCGGCCGCGGCGGCCGTTGTCGAACAGCGCGTCGACGGCCTCCTGCAGCATCCGCTTCTCGTTGTTGACGATGATCTCGGGCGCGCCGAGGTCGAGCAGCCTTTTCAACCGGTTGTTGCGGTTGATCACGCGGCGGTAGAGGTCGTTGAGGTCGGAGGTCGCGAAGCGGCCGCCGTCGAGCTGCACCATCGGGCGCAGCTCCGGCGGGATGACCGGCACGCAGTCGAGGATCATCCAGTCCGGCTTGTTCTCGGAGTTGAGGAAGGCCGAGGCGACTTTGAGCCGCTTCACGGCGCGCGCCTGTTTCTGGCCTTTGGAGCTGTTGATGACCTGCTCCATCTCCTCGCATTCGGCCGCCAGGTCGACCTGCTCGAGCAGGTCGCGCACGGCCTCGGCGCCCATGCCGCCGCGGAAGTACTCGCCCCAGCCGAACGGGGAGCCGAAGCGGTCCTTGAGCTCGCGGAAGACCGTCTCGTCGTTGACGACGTCCTTCGGCTTCATCTCGGTGAAGATCTTCCAGACTTCGTCCATCCGCTCGATCGCCTCTTCGATGTAGGCCTCGGTGTCGGAGATCTCCGCCTCGAAGGTTTTGCGCAGCTCTTTGAGCATTTTGGCGCGCTCGTCGTCCTTCAGCTTGCGCAGCTGCGTGGCCGTCAGCTTCAGCGAGTCGGCCCAGATGTGGTCGTCGTCGTCGAACTTCTCCTGGCCGCCCTCTTCGAGGTACTTGACGCGCCGCTCCAGCGACTCGTTCAGCTCCTGGGTGCGTTTCTGCTGTTCGGCGGCGTAGCCGTCGGTAACTTTTTTGACTTCTTTCTCGAGTTTGCCCAGATCCTTGTCACGGGCCTCGGTGTCGACCCAGGTGATCATCGAGGCGGCGAAGTAGAGGACCTTCTCCAGCTCTTTGGGCGCCATGTCGATCAGGTAGCCGATCCGGCTGGGCACGCCCTTGAAGAACCAGATGTGGGAGACCGGCGAAGCCAGGTCGACGTGGCCCATGCGCTCGCGCCGCACCTTGGAGCGCGTCACCTCGACGCCGCAGCGCTCGCAGACGATGCCCTTGTAGCGGACCCGCTTGTACTTGCCGCAGTAGCACTCCCAGTCCTTGGTCGGACCGAAGATGCGCTCGCAGAAGAGGCCGTCTTTCTCCGGCTTCAGCGTGCGGTAGTTGATCGTCTCCGGCTTGGTTACCTCGCCCCAGCTCCAGGAGCGGATCTTCTTCGAGGACGCGAGGCCGATCTCGATCGCGTCGAAGTTGTTGATGTCGATCATCAGTCCTCCACCTTCGTCTCTTCCTTGGCCTCGGCCTCGGCCCCGTCTCCGTCGCCACCGCCACCGTCGTCGCTGCCGCCCTCGCCCTCGGCGACCACCTGCTCCTCCTTCTCGTCAGCGGCCCCGTTGGAGCCCTCGGCGCGGACCCCGGTCAGGTCCATGCCCAGCTCCTCGGCCGCCTTCAGCAGGTCGTCGTCCTCCTCGGAGATTTCGACGTCGCCGCCTTCGGAGACGACGTTGGCGTCCAGCGAGAGGCTCTGGATCTCCTTGAGCAGCACTTTGAAGGACTCCGGGATCGAGGGCTCGGGAATGTTCTCGCCCTTGACGATCGCCTCGTAGGCCTTGACACGGCCGACCGTGTCGTCGGACTTGACGGTGAGCATCTCCTGCAGCGTGTAGGCGGCGCCGTAGGCCTCGAGCGCCCAGACCTCCATCTCGCCGAAGCGCTGGCCGCCGAACTGCGCCTTGCCGCCCAGCGGCTGCTGGGTGACGAGCGAGTAGGGGCCGGTCGAGCGGGCGTGGATCTTGTCGTCGACCAGGTGCAGCAGCTTGAGGATGTACATGTAGCCGACCGTGACCTTGCCCTCGTAGGGCTCGCCGGTGCGGCCGTTGTAGAGCTGCATCGTGGCTTCGGCCCGGGAGCCGGCGCGCTCGCGCTTGTCGACGCCGAGGTCGATGCCGCGCTCTTCGTTCTGCTCGTGCCACTGGACGAGGGCCTCGTCGACGTCCTCGACGCTGGCCCCGTCGAAGACGGAGGTGGCCACGTAGACGCGGCCGTCGCCCTCGTCGGAGTGAGCCTGCTTGTAGGCCTCGGAGCCGTCGTCGTACCAGCCGTTGCCGGCGACCCAGCCGAGGTGCGTCTCCAGCACCTGGCCGATGTTCATCCGGCTCGGCACGCCGAGCGGGTTGAGGATCACGTCGACGGGTGTGCCGTCGGCGAGGTGGGGCATGTCCTCTTCGGGCACGATCTTGGAGATCACACCCTTGTTCCCGTGACGGCCGGCGAGCTTGTCGCCCTCGGCGATCTTGCGCTTGGTCGCGACGTAGACGCGGACCAGGTCGTTGACGCCGGGCGGCAGGTCGTCGCCGTCGTCGCGGCTGAAGGTCAGCACGTCGATCACGACGCCGCCCTCGCCGTGCGGGACCTTGAGCGAGGTGTCGCGCACCTCGCGCGCCTTCTCCTTGAAGATCGCGCGGATCAGCTTCTCCTCGGCGGTCAGCTCGGTCTCGCCCTTCGGCGTCACCTTGCCGACCAGCAGGTCGCCCGAGATCACCTCGGCGCCGACGCGGACGATGCCGCGCTCGTCGAGATTGCGCAGGCTCTCCTCGGAGCGGTTGGGGATGTCGCGGGTGATCTCCTCGTCGCCGAGCTTGGTCGTGCGGGCGTCGATCTCGTACTCCTCGATGTGGATCGAGGTCATTTCGTCGTCCTTGACCAGGCGCTCGGAGAGGATGATCGCGTCCTCGAAGTTGTAGCCCTCCCAGGACATGAAGGCGACCAGGCAGTTCTTGCCCAGGGCGATCTCGCCGCCGGCGGTCGAAGAGCCGTCGGCGAGCACGTCGCCGCCCTTGACCTTCTGGCCGCTCTTCACGATCGGCCGCTGGTGGATGATCGTGCCCTGGTTGGAGCGCATGAACTTGTGCAGCGGGTACTCGTCTTTCTTGGAGCCGTGGCTGACCACGATCGACTCCGAGTCGACGTGGCTGACTTCGCCCTCGTTGAGGGCAAGCGTCACGTCGCCGGTGTCGGTCGCGGCGCGGCGCTCCATGCCGGTGCCGATCAGCGGCGGCTCCGGCTTGAGCAGCGGCACGGCCTGGCGCTGCATGTTGGAGCCCATCAGTGCCCGGTTGGCGTCGTCGTGCTCGAGGAAGGGGATCAGCGCCGTCGCGACCGACCAGATCTGGGTCGGGGAGACGTCCATCAGGTCGACTTCCTTGGGCGAGGCGGTCGCGTACTCCTGCTCCGCCGCGCGCACCAGCACCTGCGGGCCTTTCAGTTTTCTCGTCTCGGGATCGACCACCGCGTTCGCCTGGGCGATGATCTTTTCCTCCTCCTGGGTGGCGTCCAGGTGGACGATCTTCTCGCTGACGACGCCGTCCTTGACCACCCGGTAGGGAGTGGTGACGAAGCCGTGTTCGGAGATCTCCGCGTAGGAGGCGAGCGAGCCGAGCAGGCCGATGTTCGGGCCCTCCGGCGTCTCGATCGGGCACATCCGGCCGTAGTGGGTCGGGTGCACGTCGCGGACCTCGATCGGGGCCCGCTCACGGGTCAGCCCGCCGGCGCCGAGAGCCGAGAGTTTGCGCCGGTGCGTCAGCCCGGAGAGGCTGTTGGTCTGATCCATGAACTGCGACAGCTGCGAGGAGCCGAAGAACTCCTTCAGCGCCGCGACGACGGGACGGATGTTGATGATCGTCTGCGGCGTGATCGCGTCGGCGTCTTCGGTGGTGAGCCGCTCGCGGACGACGCGCTCCATCCGGTAGAGGCCGATGCGGAAGGCCTCCTGGATCAGCTCGCCGACCGTGCGCAGGCGGCGGTTGCCGAAGTGCTCGTACTCGTCGAGGTGCTCGGCGACGGGCTCGCGCGGGTAGGTGATCGCCTCCGCGGCGTAGTCCTTGATCGGGTGCTCCTCGTCGATCTCCTCGGGGATGCCGAGCAGCTTCGGCAGGCTCACCAGCTCCTTGATCAGGGCGATGATGTCGTCGTGCGTGAGCACCCGGTTGTCGAGGTCGACGTCGAGGTCGAGCCGGGCGTTGAGCTTGTAGCGGCCGACCCGGGTGAGGTCGTAGCGCTTGGGGTCGAAGAAGAGCTGCTCGAGCAGGGCTTTGGCGGCGTCGACCGAGGGCGGCTCGCCCGGGCGCTGCTTTTTGAACAGCTCGATCAGGGCGCCTTCTTCGGTCCGAGTCGCCTCGGTGTCGGCCTCGATCGTGTGCCTGAGGTAGACCGAGTTGTCGAACATCTTGAGGATCTGCTCGTCCTCGACGTAGCCCATCGCGCGCAGCAGCACGGTGACCGGCAGTTTGCGCTTGCGGTCGATGCGGACGAAGACTTTGCCTTTTTTGTCGACTTCGAGCTCCAGCCAGGAGCCGCGGGCCGGCATCAGGTTGGCGATGAAGACCTGTTTCTCAGGGTCCTTGGGCGCCATCACGTAGGCGCCGGGGGAGCGCACGAGCTGGGTGACGACGACGCGCTCGGTGCCGTTGATGATGAAGGTGCCGCGGTCGGTCATCCACGGGAAGTCGCCCATGAAGACGGCCTGCTCGCGGATCTCGCCGGTCTCCTTGTTCTGGAAGGCGACGGTCGCGGTCAGCGGCCGCGAGTAGGTCATGTCCTTCTCGCGGCACTCCTCGATCGTGTGCGGCGCCTCCTCGAAGTTGAACTCGCCGAAGACGATCGCGAGGTTCCCCGTGTAGTCCTCGATCGGGGATATGTCGTCAATCGTCTCTCGCAGCCCGCCCGCCTTCGAATCCGTCAGCTCTTCGAAGGAGCGACGCTGGATATCGATCAGGTGGGGGACTTCGAGCGGGTTCTGCAGTCGGGAGAAACTCCTACGGGTTACGGGGGCAGCGTTGGAACGTGCCAAAGTCGGCGACTCCTCAGGCGGTCAGAGGGACGTGGAAACAGCGCAGATATGGGCAGGGGGTGACAACAGGCGCGCGACCAGGCAAGATAACAAACCTGGCCGCTCGGCTAGCGGCTCGGCCAGCCCGGGGCCGAAATTCCGCATTGTAGCGCGTTATTTGAGCTCGACGGTGGCGCCGGCCTCCTCAAGTTCCCCCTTGATCTTCTCGGCTTCGTCGCGCTCGATGCCCTCTTTGATCGCTTTCGGAGCCTCGTCGACGATCGCCTTGGCCTCTTTGAGGCCGAGCCCGGTCGCGGCGCGCACGACCTTGATCACAGGGACTTTCTGGCCGCCGACCTCGGTCAGCACCAGGTCGACCGTGGAGGACTCTTCGCCGCCACCGTCGCCGTCGCCCGCCGGGGCGCCGGCCGCCGCCGGAGCCGCTGCCGCGACCGCGGTCGCGGAGACGCCGAACTCCTCCTCGAGCGCTTTGATCCGCTCGGAGAGCTCGAGCACCGAGATGCCTTTGAGCTCCTCGATCCAATCCTCAGTCTTTACTTTGGTTGCCATCAGGCGTCTTTCTCCTTTTGTTCTTGAAGCTGCTGAAGCTGGTTGGCGAGCCCGGAGACCATCGAGCCGAGGCCGCGGACAAGGCCGGTGATCGGGCTGGCGACCACGCCGGCGAGCTGCCCGTCGAGAACTTCGCGGGCCGGCAGGCGGGCGATCGACGTGAACTTTTCCTCGTCGAGCGCGAGGTCGCCCATGAAGCCGCCCTTGAAGGCGAGGATGTCGTGCTCTTTGGCGAAGCCGGAGATCGCCTTGGCCGCCTGGGCGGTGTCGCCGCGGACGAAGGCCAGCGCGGTCGGGCCCTGCAGGTACTCGGCGAGGCGCTCCTCGCCGGCCTGGTCGGCTGCGCGTTTGGTCAGCCGGTTCTTGACGATGCGGAAGCTGGTGTCGGCTTCGCGCAGTTTGCCGCGCAGTTCAGCCGCCTGGGGGACGCTGATGCCCCGGTAGTCAACCGCGAAGATCGCCTCTGCCCCATCTATCTGGGCAGCGATCTCCTCGATTGCTTGTGCCTTTTCGTCTCGATTCATAGTTCACCTACACCGGGCTTCTGGCCGAGTTCGCCTTTTGTCAGGCATACATCGACAAAAGGCGAACGCATTGCCCGCCGGTGGTCTGGGGTTCGCGGTCGCGCAGTTTAGGCGATCGCCGGCTCTTTCGTCCTCGCGCCCGCGTCGACGCGGATCCCGGGGCCCATCGTCGTCGTCAGGGTCGCCGAGAGGATGTACTTGCCTTTGGAGGAGGAAGGTTTGGCGCGGACGACCTCGTCGATCACCGCGAGGCAGTTGTCGAGCAGCTTCTGCTCCTCGAAGCTGGCCTTGCCGATCGCAAGGTGGACGATCGCCTGGCGGTCGGTGCGGTACTCGATCTTGCCCGCCTTGGACTCGGTCACCGCTTTCTCGATGTCGTCGGTGACGGTGCCCACCTTGGGGTTGGGCATCAGGCCCTGCGGGCCGAGCACGCGGCCGAGCTGGCCGACGGACTTCATCATGTCGGGGGTCGAGACGGCGACGTCGAAGCCGGTCCACCCCTCCTGGACTTTCTCGACCAGGTCCTGGCCGCCGACGAAGTCCGCGCCCGCCACCTCGGCGTCGCGCGCCTGCTGGCCTTCGGCGAAGACAGCGACGGTCACGTCTTTGCCCAGGCCGTGGGGCAGGGCGAGCGTGCCGCGCAGCTGCTCCTCGGCGTGGCGGACGTTGACGCCGAGCCGCAGGTGCAGCTCGACCGTCTCGTCGAACCCGGCGCTGGCGGTCTCCTTGATCAGGGCGATCGCCTCGGCGGGCGGGTACTCGCGCTCGCGCTGGACTTTGCCGAGCTGTTTGCGGAAGCGCTTGCCGTGGGCCATCGGGGTCTCCTATTTGACGTCGACGCCCATCGAGCGGGCGGTGCCGGCGATGATCTTCGAGGCGGCGTCGAGGTCGTTGGCGTTGAGGTCGGGCATCTTGCGCTCGGCGATCTCGCGGATCTGCGCCGGGGTGATCGTGCCGACTTTGTTGACGTGCGGCTCACCGGAGCCCTTTTTGATCCCGATCGCTTCGCGGATCAGCACCGCGGCGGGCGGGGTCTTGGTGACGAAGTCGAAGCTGCGGTCCTCGTAGACCGTGATCTCGACCGGGATGATCGTGCCGCCCTCGCTCTGCGTCTGGGCGTTGAAGGCTTTGCAGAACTCCATGATGTTGACGCCGTGCTGACCCAGCGCGGGGCCGACCGGCGGCGCCGGGTTCGCGTTGCCCGCCTGGATCTGCAGCTTGATGAGAGTGAGGACTTTTTTGGCCATCGGGATCGGAGAGGGTAGCGGGCCTGGCTAGATCTTCTTGACCTGGTCGTAGTTGACCTCGACCGGCGTCTCCCGGCCGAAGATCGAGACGAGCACCTTGAGTTTGGCCGCGTCCTCGTTGATCTCGGCGATCTCGCCGGAGAAATCGGAGAGCGGGCCGTTGATGACTTTGACCGATTCGCCGACCGAGAACTGGGCCTGGGTGCGCGGGCGCTCGGCGGTCTCGCGGTGCAGCAGCCGGTCGACCTCCGGTTTGGAAAGCGGCACCGGCTTGTTGCGCGAGCCGACGAATCCGGTCACGCCGGGGGTGTTCTTGACCAGGCCCCAGGCATCGTCGGTCATCTCCATGTTGACCAGCACGTAGCCGGGCATGGTGCGTTTCTCCTTCGGCTCTTTCTGGCCTTCTTTGTTGACCTCCATGACCTGTTCGGTCGGCACCACGACCTGGCGCACGTTGCGGTTCTGGGCCATCGTCTGCACCCGGTGCTCGAGATTGTGCTTGACCTTGTTCTCGTGCCCGGAGTAGGTGTTGATCACGTACCAGCGATACATCTGGAGGTTGCCTTTGTCTTAGGATCCCGCTAGAGGATCTGCTTGATGAGGAAGCTGAATGCGCTGTCGAGTGCGCCGAGGTAAGCGGCGGCGACGGCGACGAAGATGACCGTCACGGCGGTCGCCTGCACAAGGGTTTCGCGGTCCGGCCACTGCACTTTGCGCAGCTCGGCCCAGCAGGAGACGAGGAAGCCGAGCACTCCGCCGCGCTGGCGCTTCTCCGCCTGCGCCTGTTTCTGGCGCTTGGCGATCTGGTCGCGCTCCTTGCGCTTCTGATCCTCGCGCTGGCGCTTTTCGGCCTGCTTGGCCGCCTTCGCGTCGGCGCGGCGCTGGCCGCGGCCCTTGGGAGCGTCGGGGGTTTCGAGGTCCGCTTCGCTCGCACCCGCGCCGATCCCGGCCTCGACCGCCTCGATCTCGGCGATGTCGCCGGAGGTGCCGACCTGGGTGTCGTGCTGGGAGCGCGTGTCGGACTTGCGGTCGCTAACCGAGCGCTTCTGTTCTTCGGCTTCGCGGGCGCGTTTCTCGGCCTTGCGCTGTGCACGCGATTTTGCCATGGGCCGTTACCGAGTCTCCTTGTGCGCCGTGTGGCGGCCGCACCAGCGGCAGTACTTGCGCAGCTCGACTCGATCCGGCGAATTTCGCCGGGACTTGTTGGTCTGGTAATTGCGCCGCTTGCAGTCTTCGCAAGCCAGCGTCACCGCGATGCGGACATCTCCGCGAGCCATGTTCTCCTCGTTGCCGAACGACGCCGTTACAAGAGAAAACCCCGGGCCGAAGCGCGAGGCTGAACGGAAGAATAGCTGCTCGGCGGCCGGCGAGGATTCCTCGCAAGCTGCCGTCGATCCGGCACGTCGCCCCGCACCGGGGGGGGCGAATCGAGGTGGCCGGGCGCCTTACTCGGTGTATGCACGAGAAAGGCGCCCCAGACCGGCAGGTCGCCAGCGTCGCCGGGCGCCAGCATGGCGCAATATCGATCTGGCAACTTCATGCGGCGGGCTTGAGCGACGACGCGGTGCTCACCCGTCGGCGGAACGGCCGGTTGCATCGCCTCCACCGCGGTGTCTACGCCGTCGGCCACATCGCACCGAGCAATGCGCGGCGATGGATGGCCGCCGTCCTCGCCTTGGGCGCTGCTTCCGGGCGAAGCGGAGCCACGGCGGCGCTCAGCCATCGCAGCGCTGCCGAGTTGTGGGGGCTGCTGAGGCCCAGCAACGGACCGGTGGACGTCTCCATGTCGAGCCGGGGAGGGAAGCGGAACCGACGGGGGATCCGGATCCACCGGCCGGTCGCGCTGGCCGCATCGGAGATCACCGTCCTCCGGGGGATCCCTGTCACCTCATCCGCCCGTACGCTCGCGGACCTGCGCGCCGTCGTCCCTCGCGGCGAGTTCCGCCGGGCCGTAAGGCAAGCCGATTTCCTCGGCCTGCCAACCGGACCGGACGTGGGCTCGGACCGGACACGCAGTGAGCTGGAGCGGCGATTCCTCTGGCTGTGCCGACGACACCGCCTTCCGTTGCCGGCGGTCAACCTCCGCGTCGGGTGGTTGACGGTCGACTTCTGTTGGGTGGAGCAAAAGCTGGCGGTCGAAACCGACGGCTACCGAGCTCATCGTGGCCGGGCCGCCTTCGAGGAGGACCGAGCTCGAGATCTCGAGCTCCACATCCGCGGTTACGAGGTCCTGCACCTATCCCACCCCCAGGTCTTCGACGAGCCTCGGCGCGTCGTGGCACTGCTGCGCGCCAAGCTGGCCGGCGGGGCACGTTAGTCGGCCTATAGCCGAGGAACGTGCCCGCCGCGGGGATGAGGCGCTACTGCCCGTCCTCGATCTGGGGGTCGGTCAGCGCCGCGACGTCCGCGAGATCGATCTGCCGCCCGCGCGCCAGCTTCATCTGGATCAGGTCATCGAAGCCGACGACCGCCACGTCGATCTCTCCAAGCTTGATCCGCAGGGCCCGTTCGCTCAGCTCCTTGTAGGAGCGGCCGCCCGGCACGTCGTGCATCACATCGATGCCGCCGTCCCGCGTCGCGAACTGCCAGATCGTCGCGCGGGTGAGCATCTTCGCGTCGACCTCGGTGCCCTCCTCGCCGGGATTGAGCACTCGGGCGCCGAGGCGGCGCAGCGCCCTCGCGAGGCGCTCAAGGTTCGCCGGGTCGGGAGCGGGAATGAGATCCGCGTCGTTGGTCGTCCGCACGTGCCCGTGCGTTTGTACGGCCAGCCCACCGATCAGGATGTACTGGACTCCCTCCTCGTCGAGGGCCTGAAGGATCCGCTCCGCGTCGAGCGGCTTGTCAGCCTTCGCCACGAGTCTCCCGTCCCGCCGCCGCCAGCCGACCCGCCAGGCGGTTCCAGGAGATCCCCAGGGCGAGGCGCTCAGCCGGGGTGCGTTCCGCCATCGTCCGCCTGTGCAGAGGGTCGTAGTCGCGCTCGGGAGGCTCGCCCGCCAACCTCAAGGTGCTGCCCATCGCCCGCAGCCAGAGGTCGAGCGTCTCGACGCTGGGCGAGACCTCATCGGCCTCGAGCCGGCTGACGGCCGACTGCTGGGTCCCGACCCGCCGCGCCAAGCACGCCTGGCTGAGACCGCGAGCGACTCGAGTGGTTCGGATCAGCTCGCCAGGAGTCACCCAAGCATTATGACAAATACGTGATGAAGGTCATAGGCCGAGCGTTCCTGTAAGAACGCACACCGGCGGGATCAGGGGCGTGTGATCGCAGCCTGGAATGAGGAGGTGGTGGCCGCGGTGGCGCGGACCTCGAGCCGAAGTGCGGCATGGCCGCAGTTCGAGTACGAGAGCCGGGCGCTGCCATCGGGCGCGGTGGTCGAGTGGGCAAGGACGCGGCCGCCTGCCGGCTCGCGCAACACGATGGTCAGGCTCGCGCCTGCAGATGCCTGGAGAGCGACGGAGACCGGGCCATCGAGGGGGGTCCGCACGGCCTGCGAATCGACCCAGGGCGAGGCACCGACTGCCTTGCCGGGGCCAATCGCGATTCGAGCCCCTCGGGCCGTGCGCGCGGAGGTGGTTCCGGCCGGATCGGAGGACCGCGCCGGGGGTGCGGAGACGATGCCGTCCCAGATTTCTTCCACCGGGCCCGCCAGGGGTCGGGTGACGTCGGCGTGGATCTTGGCGAGGGAGGTCGTCGTCGGGCGCAGCAGTTGCGTGTACTGCCAGCTGACGCCGGCGCCCGGGCGGTTGAGATGGGCATAGGACTGGGCGAACGCCTCCTCGGGGTCCTCCCAGTAGTGAGCGCCCTGATTGCCGGGAAAGAGGCGGCCGCGACGGGTGAGCTGGCAGACGCGCTCGTAGGTCGCCCAGCGGACCGTGCCGGCCTCAATCGCGGGCAGGGCGCCGCCTTCGCGGGTGTTGGCGATGTGGTGGCCGTACTCGTGGGCGATCGCGAAGTCGCGCGGCACGCCCGCCACCGGGCGGTCGACGCCGGAGACGACCATTTCGTCCGCGGAGGGGAAGTAGCAAGCGACCACGGTGGCACCGCACGCGTCGCGGATCTCCGCGGGGGTGGCGACGAAGACGCCGAGCTCGGCCATCTCCGGGCCATGGTCGAGCGAGCCCAGTATCGCCGCCACCGATTCGACTTCGGCGGCGCCGTAGCTGTCGGAGGAGATCTGGAATTCGTCCGCCGCGGACGCGTAGCGCTGGGCCGAGCGGCGGACCATCGCCCGCAGCGCGGCCGGCCGCGGCCGCACCGCCGAGTCGAAGGCGCGCGCCGGGTGGCGGGCGGCGCGGAACGCGTCGCGCAACGGCTCGCGGGTCGCGGCGGGGCTCGCCGGGGCGAGGCCGGTAAGGGTCGCCGCGCTCAGCGCGAGAGCCGCGGCAAGGCGTGCTGTCGTGCGTCCGTACACATGGACGCATCGGCCGGCGCGCGGCGATCGGGTAGGACCGCCCGCCCATCTGGACGGACGGTCCCCCCACTACTGAGGAGGCTGCAGGCCCCCTCTCAGCTCACTTCAGGCGAATCAGGCGACGTCCGAAGACGGGAGAGCCGGACGTCTGCGCGGTGCGGCTGAACAGCCGCGCCTTGACCGCGTGATGGTGGCGCCGCGCGATTGCGACCTTGCGCAGCAGCTTGCGCCTGAGGCGCACGCGCACCACGACCGTCTTGCCGCGGGCGATCGAGTAGACCGTCTTCTGCGCCGTGCCACCGGCCCGCAGCACCAGCGTGCCGATGCAACGGTTGGCGGCCGTGCCGGCGCAGCGCAGCTTCACCGGCGCCCTGCCCTTGTGGACACGCGCAACCGGCCGCCCGAAGGCGACGGCCATCTTGCGTTTCAGGGCCAGCGACGAGTTCCTGCCGTTCTTTCCATCCTTGCCGTCGTGGCCATCCTTGCCGTCGTGGCCATCCTTGCCGTTATTACCGTCGTGGCCGGAGGAGCCTTCCGGGCCCTGGGGTCCTTCGGGGCCGGTTTCGCCCTGGGGGCCTTCGTCACCCTGTTCGCCCTGCGGTCCTTCGGGACCAGGGTCACCTTGCGGGCCTTCGGGACCAGGGTCACCTTGCGGGCCTTCGGGGCCGGGGTCACCTTGCGGGCCTTCATCGCCCGGTTCGCCCTGGGGTCCTTCGGGGCCGGTTCGCCCTGGGGGCCTTCGCACCCGTTCGCCCTGCGGTCCTTCGGGACCAGGGTCACCTTGCGGGCCTTCGGGGCCGGGGTCACCTTGCGGGCCTTCATCGCCCGGTTCGCCTTCCGGGTCCTTCAGGGCCTTCGGGTCCTTCAGGTGGTTCGACGATCTCGACCGCGGCGTGCACGGTCTCGCCGTCCAGCGCTGCCGTGACGTCCGCGGTGCCCAGGGTCGAGCCGGCGCTGAGCACGCTCCAGGCGCGCCCGTCGACGGTGGCGTCGCTTGCCGGCGCGACGCTTCCCAGGTCCGTCGCAAAGGCGACGGGGGTGTTGTCGGGGAAACCGCTACCCGCGACAGACCCGTTCGAGTCGTGGGTCAGATCCGCGCGCAGCTGCGACTGACCCAGTTCCTTGTAGATCGTCGACGGGGTCGCCGCCAGGCCGAGGACCAGCCAGGGCGAGGAATCGACCGAGCCGGGCACTTCCTCGGCGATCGTGTCGCATCCCGGTTCGCCAGGACCCTCGTTGCAGCCCCACCAGTTGTCCTCGGCGTCGACCGAACCGACGCCGCCGAGGCCTCCGGTGCCGGCGCCGGCGTTGTCGAGCCCGACCGCGTTGCCGACGATGCGGTTGAAATGGGTAACCACGCGCGGGTCGCCAGTGGTGCTGTCGTCACGCAACGGGGCGATCCCCGCCACGCTGGCGCCGGTGATCGTGTTGCCGCTCAGCGTCAGCTTCGGGTTCGAGTCCGGCGAGCCCGCCCAGGAAACCGGGGCGACGCCGAGCCGCCCGCCCTCGATCAGGTTGCCGTGCGCCTGCATCGTCCCCGAGTCGAAGTAGATCCCCTCGTAGCGGTTGTCGCTGAGGCGGTTCCCGGCGACGTCATGGACGCCCCCTCCCGAGCTGTCGGAGATGCCGCTGTCACTGGCGGAGATCTCGTTGCCCAGCACTTCTGTCCCGTCGGCAGCCGCGTAGAGCAGCACGCCGGCCGCCTGTTCGTCGGAGATCGGATCCGGGCCGCAGGAAGCTGCTTCGCACTCCGCTCCGTCGAGCGTGTTGCCACGCACGGTCCCGCCGGCGCCGAACCCGATCTGAACCAGGTTTTGAGCGATCGGCGCCGGCCCCGCTCCCTGCACGACGTTGTCGGAGATCGTCGCGTCGAGGCCGGCTTCGTTGCCGGTGATCCCGTTCTTCTGGAAGCCGCTGACCGCGCTGCGGGTGACGGTCCAGGTGCGCGAGACGTGATCGCGGTTGAGGTTGTAGATGCCGAGCCCGTTCTGACAGCCGTTGAGCGGTTCGGCGCGGATGTCCGTGACCTCGACGCCGCTTATCGTCCCGCCGGCGTCGAAATAGGCGATCCCGTAGAAGCTCGGCGAGCAGCTACCGGCGCCGTGCCCGTCGACCGTGAGGTCGCGGATGCTCACCGGAGCACCATGGGCAAAGACGATCGGCCGCCTGTCGCTGCCGCCTCCGACCAGGGCGCCGAAGTTGTTCGCCATCGAGGCGATCGGCGGTGAGCTGATCGTGGTCAGGCCCTCGCCGGCGCCCCGCAGGGTCAGCGACTTCGGGATGTCGACCTGTTCGGTGTAGGTGCCGGCGCAGACGAGGATCGTCGCTTTCGCCGGAACCGCGTCTACCGCTTCCTGAATCGTTTCGTAATCCGGGTGTTCGCAGTCGGCGCCGCCGGGGCCGGGCCCGACGGTGTCGTCGTTGACCACATAGCCGGAGTCGCCGATATGGACGTTCAGAGTGACGGTCTGGTTGTCGACCGTCGTGCTGACGTGGGCACCACCGGGCCCGGGGCCACCGGTGAGCGTGCTCGAGGACTGGCCAGCCGCCGTCGGATCCGACGGCGGTGCGATCGAGCCGTAGTTGGTCGCGAACGCGGCCGGCACACCGTCCGGGAACTGCGTCCCCGCAAGCGCGCCGTTCGAGTTATGGGTCAGGTCGGCGGTGATCGCCGATTCTTCGCCGCCTTCGATGCTCGGCGGTTCGGCAGAGATGCCGAGCACCAGCCACGGGTCGACGTCCGCCGGCCCGGAGGCGGTGCCGCAGGCGGGGTCGCCGGGGCCGGCGTTGCAGCCCCACCAATTGTTCTCGAAGTCGCCGACCGTGCCGGGCTCCGATTCGATCGCGGTGGTGTTGTTGACCACGCGGTTGAAGGACCCTGAGGCGGTGAGGTCGGCGCCTTCGCGCTCGCCGAGGTGGATCCCTTCGTCGAAGTTGCGAATCGTGTTCGCCGTCAGCGTCACGTCGTTGTCCGTTTCGCCGTAGCCGAACGTCGTCGTGTCGAGCCAGGCACCGGTCGTCGTGCCTTCGGAGACCGTGGCCCCCGTGCCGTCGACTTCGTTGTGGACGAAGCTCGGCGTCACCGGCGAGCCGGACGGGAACTTGCCGCCGAAGGCGCCGAGGCCGACCGCGCAGCCGCTGACCGTGTTGTCGTGGACGCTGGGCGCTATGTAGGGGACGAAGACCCAGACGCCGTAGCCGTCTTCCTTGCATCCGCTGACCGAGTTGCCGGCGATCTCGTCGGCCGAGCCACCGCCGTCGCCTGCGTTGTCGGTGTGCAGGCCGCTGCCCGAGTCGATAATCGTGTTGCCGGTCATCGTCGTGCCGCGCGAGTGGTTGGCGGCGATCCCGTCGTTCGCATCGACGACGGTGTTGTTCGTCATCGAGCCGGAGCCGGCGTAGTTCAAGATCGCCAGGGAGTATGGGTCGGAGGCGACGTGTTCGACCGTGTCGTGGTCGAAGGAGAAGGTGCCGCCGCTGGAGGCGTAGATCCCGCGGAGGTAGACGTTACGCACCGTGGTGTGGTTGACGTCTAGATTATTGAATGCCGGACCGAGCGTGTGGTCGGTGACGATCCCGATCCGCGCCTCGATCGTCCCAGACCCGTTGATGTCCGGGCTGTCGCCGTCGACAGTCAGGTGTTCAATCGTCACCCCGCTCGACTGGACGAGGAGGACGTTGCTCGAGCCCGCGCAGATCGAGCTCGGTCCGGGACAGGTCGGCCCGTCGATCGACGGGTAGACGACCGATTCGTCGTCGACGCCGCGGATCGTCAGGCTCTTGGCGAGGCTGACGTTTTCCTTGTAGGCACCGGCGCAGACGAGGATCGTCGAGCCGGGGGCGACGGCCGAGGCGGCCGACTGGATCGTCGTGAAGTCGGGGTGTTCGCAGTCGGAGCCCGCGGGGCCGGGGCCGGCCGTGTCGTCGTTGACGGTCACGGTCTCAGGCGCCGGTTCGGCGCTCCACAGCGAAACGTGATCGAGCAGATAGCCCCTATCCAAATCGCCGGGGTATTCGTTGACCGAGCCGCCCTGCCGGAAGATCAGCGTCTTGATCTCGGGGACGACGTTGCCGTTGCCGGCCTGCTCCGGGTCGTTGCGGTAGTAATCCTCCCAGCTGGTGCCGGTGTGGACGAGCGAGCCGTCGATGAAGATCCTCACCACGTCGTTCGCCGGGCCGGGGACCAAGTCAATCGAGAAGCGGACGGTGTGCGCCGTGCCCTGCGCAAGCGTCGCGATGTCGGTCTCGTTGAATTCAGCCGTTTCCCCGAACGCGTGATCGGTGACGTCGTCGAAGAAGACATGGACCCCGTCAGCGAGGTCGTCGAAGCGGAGAAAGCTCATCCTCGAGCCGAGTCCGTCGTCGGGGCTGACCGAGAGGCTGGCGAATTCACCCGCCCCACCTTCCTGCTGCGTGGCCTCCGCCGTGCCGATCTCGAAGCTGCTCTCGAAATGCGTCACGGGGCCGGCCTCGTCGGCCGCCTGGCTCAGTTTGGGCGCGAAGGGCTGGTCGCCGAAGCTGCCGCTGATCACCGCGTTGGAGATCCGCAGGGCCTTGGTCCCGAAGCCATAGCCGGAAGCGGCCGGAAAGAGCGAGACGTCGGCGACTTCGGCGTCGAACGGTTTCGTGTTGGACCAGCCTTCCTGCCCGTCGATGTTGCCCAGCGAGTAGGCCTCAAATCCAATCGGGCCGATGCTGTCGGCGCGGGCGGCCGAAGCCAGAGCGAGTGCGGCCAGAAGGGCGACGATCACCACTCCACAGGCCCGGCGGTAGAGGTTCGGCCCGATCAGGGCCTCCTGCGATTGCGTCTTGCCACCTGAGTTCGAGCGCACAGCGATCTCCCTTCGTGCATCTGACTGGATCAGGCGCAGAACGCTCGAAGCGGCCCCCGCCAACCTGCGGCGGCGCACGCTATGGCGGCCGTCTACGGGAATCAAGTAAGTCCTCCTCGATTATCCGTCCAACCTCGCACTAAAAATTCAAGTTTTGGCCGGATGACCGACAGCGCGGCGGCCCGATTGGGCGAAAAAGCCCAGACCGAGCGAGCAGATCAGACCGCTTTTCGCTGAACTCAGAGGCCGAGCGTTTTGGCGATGATCGTGCGCTGGATCTCCGACGTGCCGCCGTAGATGGTCGAGACCATCGTCGCGCGCACGAGGCGCTCCATGTCGTACTCGGAGGAGTAGCCGTAGCCGCCCATCAGCTGCATGCCCTCGACCGCGACGCGTTTGGCGACCTCGGTCACGTGCAGCTTGACCATCGAGGCCTCGCGGGGCAGCATCCGGCCCGGGTCCTCGTCGGTCAGGCCGGCGACCCAGCGGGTCATCAGGCGGGCCGACTCGATCTCCGTCGCCATGTCGGCGAGGCGGTGCTGGAGCGCCTGGAAGGAGCCGATCGGGCGGCCGAACTGCTTGCGCTCCTTGACGTAGGCGAGCGCGTCGTCGAAGGCGCGCTGGGCGATGCCGAGCATCGTCGCGGCGAGGATCAGGCGCTCGACGTTGAGCCCGGCCATCAGCTGGGTCCAGGCCTGGTCGACCTCGCCGAGCAGGGCGTCGGCGGGCGCCTCGACGTCGCTCAGGTAGAGCGTGTTGGTCTCGGTCCCCCCCATCGTCTCGATCGGGACGATCTCGAGGCCCTCGGTCTGACGCGGCAGCCAGATCATCGAGAGGCCCTCGTGCTTGGACTCGCCCTTGGTCGTGCGGCAGACGACGAGGATGTGGTCGGCGATGTGGGCGTTGGAGATGAAGACCTTCTGCCCGTTGAGGACGAAGCCGCCGTCGACCCGCTCGGCCGAGGTGGTCAGCGAGCCGACGTCGGAGCCGGCCTCGGGCTCGGTCATCGCGATCGCCTCGACCGCACCGGCGGCGATGCCGCCGAGGATCTCGCGCTTCTGCTCCTCGGTGCCGAAGCGCTGCGTCGCGCCGGCGACGATCAGGGTCGTCGCGTAGCCGCCGATCGGGGCGAGCCCGCGCGAGGTCTCCTCCATGAACAGGCAGGCGTCGAGCATCGAGCCGTCCGAGCCGCCGTAGGCCTCGGGGATCGTCACGCCGAGCCAGCCCAGCTCCGCCATCTGCTTGTAGATGTCGAAGTTGTGGTGCAGCTTGTGGCCCTCGGTGAGCTTCTCGCGCTGCTCCTGGGTGCCGCACTCGCGCGCGCAGAAGTCGCGGATCGCGGCGACGAAGTCGTTCTGCTCGTCGGTCAGGGAGAAGTCCATACGGCCGGGAGGCTATCGATCAAGCCCGGGACGAGACTCGAACTCGTGACCCCATCCTTACCATGGATGTGCTCTACCAACTGAGCTACCCGGGCACTCCGCTCAACTTTACCGGCGCTCGTCGGTCCGGCGCGCGCCGCCGGGTCGTGTCGTACATTCGGTACTAAAGCGTCTCCGGCTCTCGCCAGGGGGTGTACAATTGCGTTTACGGACGATGGAGCCTGTAACCGCCCATTC
>CAWFEI010000002.1:0-14782 GCA_963814915.1 uncultured Solirubrobacterales bacterium
GGACGTAGACGCGAACGATCTGCAGGAAGGCGACGAGCGGGAAGCCGGCGGCCAGCACCCGGGCGCAGTGGCGCAGCGCCTTTGACGTCGTCGGGGGTCGAGCTGGCGCTGGCGACCGAGCGGCGTGCCGAGGATGACCAGGATGCGCTCGATCAGCTCCGGCTCCAGCCCGGTCTCGGCGGGCGACCTCCTCGACGGTGACCCGCTGCTCGGGGCGGGGGAGCAGGTCCTCGACGAACCCGAAGGCGAGGCTGCCCTCGCGGCCGGCCCGCTTCAGCTCCTCCAACGAGTGGCCGCGCTCGCGCATGCGCGCGACGACCCGGGCCTGGGCGGCAGCGGCGGCGGTCCAGCGGCCGCGACGGACCGGCACCACTTCTCCCCTCGGCCCAACGCTTCAGCGTGCTCGCCGCGACACCGGAGCGCGCGAGGGCCTCGCTGAGGGAGATCCGTTCGTCCGCCATCGAGTGCCGAGGCTAATCCCATTGGTCGCCAAACGCCGATCGGGGCGGCTCTCGCCGCCCCGTCGGGTTCGATCGTCTGTATGCGGCTCGCGCTGCTAGGCGGCGCCCTCCTCCTCGGAGTGCGCCTGGAGCACCAGCTCCCCGCCCTCGCCGGTGCGGATGCGAACCGCTTCCTCCACCGGCAGGACGAAGATCTTTCCGTCGCCGACCTCGCCCGTCCGGGCGTGCTTGAGGATCGTCTCGACGACGAGCGGCTTGTCTTTGTCCTCGACCACGACCTCGAGCTTCAGTTTGGGTCGGACATTGACCGTCAGGGTCGAGCCGCGATACCGCTCGACTATCCCCTTCTGCCTGCCCGAGCCCTTGGCCTCGATGATCGACAGGGACGGAAATCCCTTGTCGAGCAGTTCGGCCCTGATCGGCTCGAACGCCTCGTGGCGGATGAACGCCTCTATCTTCTTCATGCGTTCAGGTCTCCTAACGCGACTCGGTCGCGGTCATCTGGGCAGGTGCGGCCGCCGGCACGGAGGCCCCGGATCCACCCATCGTGGTTGGCAGCCCCGTCGAATACTCCGGCTGCGGGATGAACTGCTCCGGGTATCCGTACATGCCGTGGGAGCTGATGTCGAGGCCGGCTTCCTCCTCCTCGTCGTCGACGCGGAGCCCGATCGTGCCTTTGATGAAGGCGAACGTCGCGATCGAGATCACAAAGACGACGACGAAGGTGAAGGCAACCGCCAGACCCTGAACCCCCAACTGTCCGAGGGTCGAGCTGAGCGGTTCGTCGCCGAATATCGAGTACCAGACGCCGGGCGCCGCGCCTTCGCTGATCAAGCGCGAAGAGGCGAAGATGCCGACGGAGAGCGTTCCCCAGATACCGGCCAGGCCGTGCGCCGAGAGGGCGCCGACAGGGTCGTCGAGGAGCTTGTCGATCGCCAGGACCGCGTAGACGACGAGCAGCCCGGCGAACAGGCCGATGATCGGCGCCGCCCAGTACTCGACGAAGCCCGAGGGCGCCGTGATCGCGACCAGGCCGGCGATCGCGCCGTTGCCGGCCATGCCGACGTCGAGCGATTTGCTCTTCAGGTAGACGGCGATCGAGGCGCCGATCACACCTGCCGCGGCGGCCAGCTGGGTGTTCAGCATGACCTCGCCGAACAGGTTGCCTTCCGTTCCGAAGGTCGAGCCTCCGTTGAAGCCGAACCAGCCGATCCAGAGGATGATCACGCCGAGGCCGACGAGCGGCATCGAGTGCCCCGGGATGACCCGCGGTTTGCCGCTCGCGTCGTACTTGCCCTTACGCGGGCCGAGCAGCAACAGCGCCGCAAACGCGCCGACAGCACCGGTGAGGTGCACCACGGAGGAGCCCGCGAAGTCCATCACCGGTTTGCCGCCGATGTCGCCGAGCAGGCCGCCGCCCCAAACCGCGTGGGCGACCAGTGGGTAGATGATCGCGCCGAAGACGACCGCGTAGATCACGTAGGCGCCGAACTTGATCCGCTCCAGGGTCGTGCCCCAGACGATCGCCAGCGAGACGGCGCAGAAGGCGAGGCCGTAGAGCATCAACATCGCGGTTTCGCCGTTTACAGCTTCCCCCGCGACGGTCTGGCCGAAGTGGAAGAAGAAGCCGCTGTCGCCGAAGAAGTCGTTGCCGCCACCTTCCGCGACGCCGTAGCCGATCGCCCACCAGGCAAGCGTGCAGATCGCCAGGTTGACGAAGATCTTGGCGACGCCGGTGCCGGCGTTCTTCTGGCGCGAGAAGCCGATCTCGAGGAACATGAACCCGGCCTGCATCAAGAAGACCAGCACGGTCCCCACCGCGACCCAGGTCATATTCAGTTCGCTGGCCGCGGTTTCGGCCGTGGTTGCCAGTTCAGCCACGCTGGCGGCCGATGCGGCGCCGGGTAGCAATAGGGCAGCGAACACCGTCAAAAGCGCGGTGACGCCGATCTTCTTTCTCATCGAACTTCCTCCTAGCCCGCCGTGGCACGCCGCGGCGGTCGCGGTTTGGTTTGCGATCGCAGCCAAGGTATGAACAGGGCCGCAGCTTGTGTTTGGACTCTTGGAGCAAATCTGGGAGGCCCATCTCTCACGAGTGGAAAGGCCCCTGCTTCGGCGGGCGACGGCGGGTAGGCTGCGCAGCCCCCGTGCCCGCCCGATTGCGTCCCACCGCGCCGATCGCCGCCGCCGCGATCCTCGTCGGCGATCCCGGGCGGGCGCTGCTGCTGGCCCAGGAGCTGCTCGAGCAGCCGAAGATGAGCAACCACGCCCGCGGGCTCTGGGGCTACTCGGGCCTGACGGCCTCCGGGGGCGAGGAGTTGACGATCCAGGCGACGGGGATGGGCGGTCCGAGCGCTGCGATGGTGCTCGCCGACCTCGCCGAGCTCGGGGTCCGGCGCGCGGTGCGGATCGGCACCTGCGCGGCCGCGGGCACGGAAACGGCCCTGGGCGAACTGCTGCTCGCCGATGCCGCGATCGGCGCCGGGGCCAGCGCCGCCTCCTTCGGGGTCACCGCCGGCGCGGCGGCGCACCCCGATTCCGCCCTGTGCGAACGGCTGGCCGCAGAGCTGGGCGAAGCGGCGCGCCCGGCGACGATCGCCAGCTTCGACTCGATGCCGTCAGAGGCCGCAGCGCCGGATGGGGCGGCGGCGGCCGACATGCAGACGCTCGCCGTCCTCGCCCGCGGCCGGGCATTGGGAATCGCCACGGCGGCACTGCTGATCGTCACCGAAGCGGCAGGCTCGCCGCCGCTGGAACCGGAACGGGCGGAGCGGATCGCCGCAGACGCCGGGAGGGCCGCCTCGAAGGCTCTATCTAACCCTCAAGTCGAGGGTTAGAATCAGGCTTCGGAAGCCGTGTCGGCGCCGTCGCCGCGGCGTTCGGCGTTGAGTTGGCGGCGCAGGCCGCCGAGCTCGCGCGAAACGCGGTCCATCTCATCCTCGACCTCGTCGAGCCGCTGCGAGACCGACCGCAGGCGGCGCTCGAGCCGCTCGACGTCGCCCGCGGAGGGCAGGTTGAGCGCCGCCATCGCCGCGTGCTGGGCGTCAGCCGCCTTCTCGCGGGCGCCGAAGGCCGCGGCGACGGCATTCTCCAGCACATGGCTGTCGAGCAGCGCCTGGGCCAGCTCGCCGATCGCCTGCTCGCTGCGCGCCCGGAAGCTCTCCTGATCGTCTTGGTACTCGCTCTCGAAGCTCATCGCCGACACCTTAGAGATTGCGCATCCGGAGCGACTGAGATGCTGCCGGGCCATAGGCATGGGACAGCCGTTGATTAAGGGCATGTTGGGGGGCGGCAAAGCGCATTGCGCGCCTCCGCACAAGTCAGTAGCTTGGGCGTGCTTCATGCTTGGGGAGAGGGTGGACACGGGTAGGGAAATACCCGTGCACGCAGGGATACGAGGCGCCATCGGATGAGACCAAAGCTCGCACTGATCATCGCTCTGGCCGGATTCGCGGTCGTCACCGCGCTAGGCGTCGGCATGGCCGGCGCCGATCCGTCTACCGGGCTCGGCGAAAGGCAGGCGGCGAGCGGGCTGACCGTCGCCCCCGCCCTACCCTCCGCGAAGCCGCCCGCCTGCGACAACGAAGTCGACGACGACGGCGACGGGCTGACCGACCTCGAAGACCCCGACTGCGACTCCGCCGCCGACACCAGCGAGAAGGCCGAAGCAGAAGCCGGCGCCCCGGATGAATCCGAAGAAGGGGAAGACGGCGCGAAACAGCAGCCCACCGGCAAGGCCAAGAGCGGCACAGCACTCAACGCCGCCGAAGCCCCTGACGAAGGCAACAACGGGGTCAAGCGCAACCAGGGCCTCGGCGGCCCGGCCGGCGAAAGCGGCGCCGTGACCGCGCCCAGCGCGACGGCAGGCGACCAGCCCCCGAGCGAAGGAGCCGACGGCGGCTCGCAGTTCGGCAAGGGCGGCGCCCCCACCGAAGAAAACCCGAGCACGACGATCGCCCCCTTCGGCCCGGCCCCGATCGGCGTCCCCAACTTCGTCATCGACTCGTTCGAGATCCCGCCCTTCCTGCTGCCGATCTACCAGGCCTGCGGCACCGAGTACGGGATCCCCTGGGAGGTGCTCGCCTCGATCAACAAGATCGAGACAGCCTTCGGCACCAACCTCAACGTCTCCTCGGCCGGCGCGATCGGCTGGATGCAGTTCCTGCCCTCGACCTGGGGGACTTACGGCGTCGACGCCAACGGCGACGGCCGCAAGGACCCCTACAACCCGGTCGACGCGATCTGCGGCGCGGCCAACTACCTCAAGGCCAGCGGCGGGGCCGGTGATCTCTACAACGCGATCCTCGCCTACAACCACGCCGACTGGTACGTGCAGGAGGTGCTGCTCTACGCACGCGCCTACGGCAAGCTGCCGACCGACCTGGTCGGCTCGCTGACCGGGCTTACCGAGGGCGCCCACTTCCCGGTCGCCGCCGACGCCCGCTACGCCGACGACATCTCGGCCCGAGCGGCGCTCAGCAAAGCGACCCCGCAGGTGCGTGACGAATACGGCAACGCCGCCGACGTGATCTCCTCCTCGCCGACCCGGCGCGGGATCAACATCTTCGCCCGCAAAGGCGCCCCGGTCGTCGCCGTCAACGACGGCGTGATCGTGAAGATCGGCAAGTCGAAGCGGCTCGGGCGCTACGTCGTCCTGCGCGACGCCTACGGCAACCGCTACATCTACGCCAAGCTCGGCACGATCATGCGCAAGCACCGCAAGGTCGTGATGCCGACCGGCAAGGAGAAGCGGATCCCGGTCGACAGCCAGAACATCCGCCCGCGCCTCTACGCGCTGCCGGGCAGGGTCGAGGGCGAGCGGGGAGCGCGGGCGAGCAAGGGCGTCGACAGCGCCACCGCGAAGGGCGCCGACGGAACCCTCAAGGTCGGGTCGAAGGTGATAGCCGGGACGGTCCTGGCGACGATCGGGCCCGAGGAAGAGGGCATCGACCCGCACATCAACTTCGCGATCCGACCGGCCGGCAAGGGCGCGCCGCGGATCGACCCGAAGCCGATCCTCGACGGCTGGAAGCTGCTCGAGGCGACGGCGATCTACCGCGCCAAGGGCAAGAACCCCTTCACCGCCGATCTCAGCGGCGCCGGGGTGCTGCTGCTCTCCAAGGAGGCGCTCGAGCGCCGCGTGCTGGCCGACGATCACCTCGAAATCTACGACTGCGGCCGCACCGACATCGCCACCGGGCAGATCGACCGCCGCGTGCTGGCGATGCTCGAGTACCTGGCCGGCAAAGGCTTCACGCTCTCGGTCAGCGCGCTCAAGTGCGGCCACAGCATCATGACCGCGTCCGGCTACGTCTCCGAGCACTCGACCGGCGACGCGGTCGACATCCCGACGATCAACGGCGTCCCGGTGACCGGTCACCAGGGCCCCGGCACGCTCACCGACGAGCTGATTCGCACGGTGCTGCAGCTGCAGGGGACGATGCATCCCCACCAGGTGATCTCGCTGGAGGACCTGCCCGGCGCGACGAGCTTCCCGCTGCCCGACCACTTCGACCACGTCCATGTCGGCTACCGGCCGCTGGCGGGCGCCTTCGGCGAGCAGTTCAACGCCCTGCTCAAACCGAAGCAGTGGCTGCGCCTGACCCACCGGCTCAAGGGGATCGACAACCCGAAGGTGCCGACCGCGCCGTCGGAGTTCTCGCTCCCTGACAAGCACAAGGGCAACTGACGCAGCTCTTCGGATTCGCGCAGTTCGAGTTCCCGGGCGAGCTCGGCATCCCGGACGGCCGCTACCTGGCCCGCGATGACGACGGACAGCGGGTCCTGGTGATCGAGACGATCGGCGCCCCGCCGCCGCCGCGACGACGCCGGCGCCGCGCCAAGGAGGCCTCCGACGGGGACGCGCCGGGCACGCTGCCACTGACTCGGGTCACCGCGGTGCGGGCGATGGAGCCCTTCGAGTCGCCCGAGGAGGCCGAGCGCTGGCTCGAGCAGACCGTCGCCGACGAGGAGGCGGTGGACGCCGCGGTGGCGGAGGCGATCGGCCTGTTCAACCGGGCCCTGCACGCGCACTCAGTGGCCAGCGCCGACCCTTTCGGCGTCGAACTTCGGCCTGAGCGCGCCAGCTCGGTGCGGATCGGCCACGGCACCGGCAAGGAAGTCGCATCGGGGCGCTTCGCGGCAGCGCGCGAGGTCGACGTCCGCGGCGGCGCCACGCAACGGCGGCGCCGCGACGAAGAGCTGCGCCCGCAGGAGCGGCTCGCCGCCGTGATCGGCGGCCGCGAGCGGATCGACGCCTGCGAGACGCTGCTGCTGCGCGCCCGTGCCGACCTCGACGCCGGCCGCCGCCGCGAGGCCGCGCTGCAGCTGCGGGTCGCGCTCGAGGCGATGCTGGTCGAGCTCGCCGGGGCACTCGCCGACCCCGACCACGAGCGCGACACGACCGAGCTGGACAGTAGGCGCAGCGAGGCCGGGGAGGCCGCCAACGCGGCGCTGCGCGGTGATCTCTCGGTCGACGACGAGCGCAGGGTCGTCGAGCTGATCGGGATCTGCGAGCGCGTGCTGCGCCGTCGTCGCGTGCTGCGCGGCTGACTAAAGCGCCAGCCGGCGGGCGACGACGGTGTCTTGGAGGGAGCCGGCGATGTGGTGGGCTTCGTCGAGGACGATGCCATCGAGCGACGGGATGCCGATCACGGTAAGGCCCGCGGCACGAGCTGCCGCCACACCCGTGGGCGAATCCTCCAGCGCGACGACGTCCGGCCCGGGTTCCAATCCGAGCCGCCGACAGGCCTCGAGGTAGGGATCCGGTGCCGGCTTGGGCTGCTCCACTTCGTGGGCGCTCACGACCACGTCGAAGCGGTCGGCGAAGCCGGCGATCTCCAGCGAGCGGGTGACGAAGACGAGCGGCGAGTTGGAGACCAGGCCGATCGGCGTGCCCCGCTGCGCCAGTGAGTGCAACAGGTCGCGGGCGCCGAGCATCGCCTCCACCCCGTGCTCGAGCTCGGCGACGACGAGCTCGTTGAGCTCCTCAATCAGCTCGCTTCCGCGGCCGGGCTCGCCCAGCCGGCGCTCGAGGATGCCGCCGGCGATCGCGGCGGAGGTGCCGACCAGCTCGCGCTTGTCGGCCGGGGTGAACTCGAGCCCGCGGCGCTCGAAGAGGTCGTGCTCGGCCCGCGTCCAGACGGACTCGGTGTCGAGCAGCAGGCCGTCGTTGTCGAAGACGACGGCTATCGGGGTCGGGGCGGCCTTCACACCCGGATCATTCCGAAAGCGCGGCGAGCAGGGCGCCCAGCTCCGCGTCGACCTCGCCGTCGAGCTTGAGCACGGCATCGCCGTCGTAGGGCGTCGGCCCCTGGGTGACGATCGCCAGTTTCCCGCCGCGGCTCTTCGTCACCTCGGGCAGGCCGGCGACGGGGTGGACGACCAGCGAGCTGCCGATGCAGAGCATCAGGTCGGCCCGCGCCGCCAGCTCCCGCGCCTGGCGCATCGCCGCCTCGGGCAGCATCTCGCCGAAGAGCACGACGTCGGGTTTGACCGCCTCCCCGCAGGAGTCGCAGATCGCGATCCCGTCGGCATCGAAGAGCGCCTCGACCTCCTCCAGCCCGTAGGAGGCCGCGCACGCGCGGCAGGTCGAGGTTTCGATCGAGCCGTGCACCTCGACCACGTTGCGCGAGCCCGCGGCGCGGTGCAGGCGGTCGATGTTCTGGGTGACGACGCCCTCCAGCAGACCCCTCCGCTCGAGCTCCGCGAGCGCCTCGTGGGCGGCGTTGGGCTGTTTGTCGCCGAGCGAGTGAAAGCGCGGCCGATAGTAGGACCAGAAGCGCTCCGGGTCGCGCTCGAAGACGTCGATGTGGGCGACCTCCATCGGGTCGACGTTCGCCCACAGCCCCGTCTCGGGGGTGCGGAAGTCCGGGATCCCGGAGGGAACCGAGACCCCGGCGCCGGTCAGCGCCACCGTGCAGCGCGACGCCCGGACCAGCTCGGCCAGCTCGGCCGCTACCTGCCGCTCCACTTCGGGGTGCGCTTGCCGAGGAAGGCGGCGATGCCCTCCTTGGCGTCCTCGCTGCCGAAGGCGGCGGCGAAGGCCTGCTTCTCGGCCTCGATGCCGTCGTCGAGATCGCCCTTGTGTGAGGCGGACTTGATCTGCCCGCGGGCGACCGGCGCCTGGGCGGCGAGCTTGCCCGCCCACATCAGCGCCGTCTCGAACAGCTCGTGGTCCGGCACAACGCGGTTGACGAGGCCGGCGTCGACCGCCTCGCCGGCGAGGATCGCGTCGCCGATCAGGTTCATCTCCAGCGCCTTGTTCGGACCGACCAGGCGCGGCAGCCGCTGGGTGCCGCCGAATCCGGGGACGATGCCCAGTTTGATCTCCGGCTGGCCGAAGACGGCGGCCTCGGCGGCGATCCGCACGTCGCAGGCCATCGCCAGCTCGCAGCCGCCGCCGAAGGCGATCGAGTTGACCGCGGCGATCGTCGCCGTGCTCTCGGTGCCGAACTCGCGCAGCAGCGCGTGGGCGGTGTGCAGCAGCTCCTCGCCGGCACCCTCGTCCATCTGCGTGAACGCCTTGATGTCGGCTCCGGCCGAGAAGACGACCGGGATCGAGGAGGCGACGACCATCGCGCCGACCTCATCCGAGGCCTTGACCTTCTCCCAGACCTTGCCCAGGTCGCGGATCACGTCGGGCGAGATCGCGTTCATCGGCGCGTTGGCCAGCCAGGCGATCGCGACGTCGCCGCGCGTCTCCAGCTTGACCGTCTCGGGCTGCTCGCCCTCGTCGGCCCGCGGGTAGGGGTAGAAGCCCTGGCCGGACTTGAGCCCGAGCCGGCCCTGGGCGACGAGGCGCTTGAGGGTGACGGGCGGAGCGAAGCGCTCGCCGTGCTTCTCCTCGAGCTGCTCGATCCGCTCGAGGATCGTGTCGAGGCCCTCCAGGTCGGCTTTCCAGAATGGTGGGAAGAGGCCTTTGCGCGGGTCCAACCCGGCCCCGGCCATCATCCCGAGGTCGATGTCGCGGACCGAGCAGACCCCCTCCTCGACCAGCTGACAGGCCTCGATCAGGGCGCGGCCGGTGAACATCGCGACCAGCTCCTCGGCGTCGGGGTCGGCATCGCCGGGCACGTTCTGCTCGCCATCCTTGAAGAAGCCCTCGCCGCCGCTCTTGACGCCGAGCTTGCCGTCGGCGACCAGGCCCTGCAGGCCCTTGTGGACGTAGAAGCTCTCGCCGTAGGAGCTGTTGAGGTGCTCGGCGACGTGCAGGACCGTGTCGAGCCCGAGCAGGTCGGTGAGGAAGAAGGGGCCCATCGGGGCCGCTTTGGCGGCCGCGATCGCCTCGTCGATCGCCTTCAGCGAGAGGCCGTTCTCCTCCTGGGCACGCCAGATCTCGCCCATCGTCGCCATCAGCACGCGGTTGACGACGAAGCCGGGGACCTCACCGCAGACGATCGGCTGCTTCTTGATCGCCTGGGCGAAGTTGTAGGCAGCGGTCGCGGTCTCCTCGGAGCTGTCCTCGCTGGCGATCACCTCGACCAGCGGCATCACCGAGGCCGGGTAGAAGAAGTGGAAGCCGACGACCTTGTCGGGGCGCAGCGTCGCCGCGCCGATCTCGGTGATCGAGAGCGAGGAGGTGTTGGACGAGAGGATCGCGTGGCCCGGCGTGGCCGCGTCGATCTCGCGGAAGACCGCCTGCTTGATCTCCATCCGCTCCGGCACCGCCTCGACGACGAAGTCGACGTCGCCGAATTCTCCGTAGCTCGTCGTGCCCGTGATCAACCCCATCACCTCGGCGAGACGCTCGTCGGCCTGCTCCTGGTTCAGCTTCTCCTTCTTGACCAGGCGCGAGAGCTGGCCCTCGGTGACGGCGCGGGCTTTCTCGACGGCGGCGTCGACGAACTTCTGGTCGATGTCCTTGACGACGACGGGGATGTCGGACGCGGCGATCGCCTGCGCGATCTCGCCGCCCATGGTGCCGCCGCCGACGACGGCGGCCTTGGAGACGAACATTCGGGTGGGTCCTCCGGATCTGGCTCGGGAACGGGGGCGGGGAGGCTATTCGATCCCGCCCACGCGGACAACGCCGCGAGCCGATCGTTGTACCGCCGTACAAAGGCATTCTCCGCGCTGTCCCATTACGCTCCTTGGGCTCTTCATAAGGGAGTTGGACCTGTAATCCGAATGCGCCCGGGAGCGGGCGCCGCAAGCGAGGGACTGACACAGCGATGACTCGTATCCGCCAGCAGAACGTGACCGCAGCACAGTGGAGCTCCAACGGGGAGGCTCTCGGCGCGACCGATCTGACCCTGCCCGAGAACAACCCGTTCGGGGCCAACGTCTTCTCGGTCGTCGTGCAGCGCGAAAGGCTGCCGGCCGACGTCTTCGAGAAGCTGCAGGCGACGCTCGCCGACGGCGAGGCGCTCGACCCGAGCCTGGCCGACGCGGTCGCCGATGCGATGAAGGAATGGGCGCTGGAGAACGGCGCCACCCACTACACGCACATGTTCCAGCCGCTGACCGGCTCGACCGCGGAGAAGCACGACTCGTTCTTCGAGCCCGCCGGCGAAGGCACCGCGCTGGCAGGCTTCTCCGGCAAGGAGCTCGTCCAGGGCGAGCCCGATGCCTCCTCGTTCCCGACCGGCGGCGTGCGCGCCACCTTCGAGGCGCGCGGCTACACCGCCTGGGACCCGACCTCTCCGGCCTTCCTGCTCAAGAACCCGAACGGCGTCCTGCTCTGCATCCCGACCGCCTTCGCCTCGTGGACAGGCGAGGCGCTCGACGCGAAGATCCCGCTGCTGCGCTCGATGGACGCTCTCTCGCGTTCGGCGATCAAGGCGCTGCGCCTGCTCGGCGACGATGAGAGCAAGCGCGTCTTCACCACCGTCGGCCCCGAGCAGGAGTACTTCCTGATCGACGAGCAGTACTACTTCGAGCGCCCCGACCTGATCGCCACCGGCCGCACGCTGTTCGGCGCCAAGCCGCCGAAAGGGCACGAGCTCGACGACCACTACTTCGGCTCGATCCCCGAGCGCGTGCTCGCCTTCATGCTCGAGTCCGAGCTGGAGATGCGCGAACTCGGCATCCCGGTCAAGACCCGCCACAACGAGGTCGCGCCGGCCCAGTACGAGATCGCGCCGATCTTCGAGAACTCCAACGTCGGCTCCGACCATCAGCAGCTGCTGATGCAGACGCTGGAAAGCGTCGCCCGCCGCTACGGCTTCGTCTGCCTGCTGCACGAGAAGCCGTTCGCCGGCGTCAACGGCTCCGGCAAGCACAACAACTGGTCGATGGGCACCGACACGGGCACCAACCTGCTCGACCCGGGCGACACGCCGGCCGACAACATCCACTTCCTCTTCTTCTGCGCAGCGGTGATCCAGGCGGTGAACAAGCACCAGGGGCTGCTGCGCGCCTCGGTCGCCAACATCGGCCAGGACCATCGCCTCGGCGCCAACGAGGCGCCGCCGGCGATCATCTCGATCTTCCTCGGCGCCGAGCTGGACAGGGTCTTCGAGGCGATCGCCAGCGGCGAGGGAGACCCCAACACACCCGCCTCGTTCCTCGAGCTGGGCGCGACCGTGCTGCCGGAGCTGCCGATGCACGGCGGCGACCGCAACCGCACCTCGCCGTTCGCCTTCACCGGCAACAAATTCGAGTTCAGGGCGCTGGGCTCGAGCATGTCGCTCGCCTTCCCCAACACGGTCCTGAACACGATCGCCGCCGAGGCGATCGACGAGCTCGCCGGCAAGCTGGAGCAGAAGCTGAACGGCGGCATGGCGATGCCCGAGGCCGTGATCGAGATCGTCAAGGACGCCTACACCGCCAACAAGCAGGTCTGCTTCAGCGGCGACAACTACTCCGACGAGTGGCACGTTGAGGCCGAACAGCGCGGGCTGAAGAACCTGCGCACGACGCCCGACGCGTTGCCCGAGGTGCTCGCCGAGAACACCGTCACGGCCTTCGAGAAGTACGACGTGCTCTCCAAGCGCGAGCTGGAGTCACGCTACGAGGTCTGGCTCGAGCAGTACGCGATCCGGGCCAACATCGAGGCGGAGACGACCCACTCGATCGCGAAGACGATGATCCTGCCCGCGGCGCTGCGCTACATGGCCGTGATCGCCGAGTCCGGTGTGGCCAGCGGCGTTGCCGAAGAGATCACGGAGACGCTTGAGTCGCTCGGCGAGTCACTGGCCGAACTGGAGGCTGCCAATGCCTATCCCGACGAGCTCGAGGGCCTTACAAAGGCATTTTCCGCGCCTCCCATTAGGCTGCTTTGGCTCTTTGATAGGGGAGTTGAGCTGCAATCGAAACCCGCCCGCGCACGGGCGAAGCAAGTGAGGGACTGACAAAGCGATGACTCGTATTCGCCAGCAGAACGTGACCGCAGCGCAGTGGAGCTCCAACGGGGAGGCCCTCGGCGCGATCGACCTGACCCTGCCCGAGAACAACCCTTCGGCGCCAACGTCTTCTCCGTCGCCGTGCAGCGCGAACGGCTGCCTGGCGACGTCTTCGAGAAGCTGCAGGCGACCCTCGCCGACGGCGAGGCGCTCGACCCGAGCCTCGCCGACGCGGTCGCCGAGGCGATGAAGGAATGGGCGCTGGAGAACGGCGCGACCCACTACACGCACATGTTCCAGCCGCTGACCGGCTCGACCGCGGAGAAGCACGACTCCTTCTTCGAGCCCGCCGGCGAAGGCAACGGCGCTGGCCGGCTTCTCCGGCAAGGAGCTGGTCCAGGGCGAGCCCGACGCCTCCTCCTTCCCGACCGGCGGCGTCCGCGCCACCTTCGAGGCGCGCGGCTACACCGCCTGGGACCCGACCTCCCCCGCCTTCCTGCTCAAGAACCCGAACGGCGTCCTGCTCTGCATCCCGACCGCCTTCGCCTCCTGGACCGGCGAGGCGCTCGACGCGAAGATCCCGCTGCTGCGCTCGATGGACGCGCTCTCGCGCTCGGCGATCAAGGCGCTGCGGCTGCTCGGCGACGAGCAGAGCAAGCGCGTCTTCACCACGGTCGGCCCCGAGCAGGAGTACTTCCTGATCGACGAGCAGTACTACTTCGAGCGCCCCGACCTGATCGCCACCGGGCGCACCCTGTTCGGCGCCAAGCCGCCGAAAGGCCACGAGCTCGACGACCACTACTTCGGCTCGATCCCCGAGCGGGTGCTGGCCTTCATGCTCGAGTCCGAGCTGGAGATGCGCGAACTGGGCATTCCGGTCAAGACCCGCCACAACGAGGTCGCGCCAGCCCAGTACGAGACGCGCCGATCTTCGAGACACCAACGTCGGCTCCGACCACCAGCAGCTGCTGATGCAGACGCTGGAAAGCGTCGCCCGCCGCTACGGCTTCGTCTGCCTGCTGCACGAGAAGCCCTTCGCCGGCGTCAACGGCTCGGGCAAGCACAACAACTGGTCGATGGGGACCGACACGGGCTACAACCTGCTCGACCCGGGCGACACGCCAGCCGACAACATCCACTTCCTCTTCTTCTGCGCCGCGGTGATCCAGGCGGTGAACAAGCACCAGGGGCTGCTGCGCGCCTCGGTCGCCAACATCGGCCAGGACCACCGCCTCGGCGCCAACGAGGCGCCGCCGGCGATCATCTCGATCTTCCTCGGCGGCGAGCTGGAAAAAGTGTTCGAGGCGATCGCGACCGGCGAGGGCGACCCCAACACCCCGGCCTCCTTCCTCGAGCTCGGCGCGACGGTGCTGCCGAAGCTGCCGATGCACGGCGGCGACCGCAACCGCACCTCGCCGTTCGCCTTCACCGGCAACAAATTCGAGTTCCGGGCGCTGGGGTCGAGCATGTCGCTCGCCTTCCCCAACCACGGTGCTGAACACGATCGCCGCCGAGGCGATCGACGAGCTCGCCGGCAAGCTGGAGGAGAAGATCTCCGGCGGCACGGCGATGCCGGAGGCCGTGATCGAGATCGTCAAAGAGTCCTACCTGGCCAACAAGCAGGTCTGCTTCAGCGGCGACAACTACTCCGAGGAGTGGCACGCCGAGGCCCAGCAGCGCGGGCTGAAGAACCTGCGGACGACGCCCGACGCGCTGCCCGAGGTGCTCGCCGAGGACACCGTCGCCGCCTTCGAAAAGTACGACGTGCTCTCCAAGCGTGAGCTCGAGTCGCGCTTCGAGGTCTGGATCGAGCAGTACGCGATCCGGGGCTACGTCGAGGCCGAGACGACGCACTCGATCGCGAAGACGATGATCCTGCCGGCGGCGCTGCGCTACATGGCGCTTGATCGCGGGAGTCCGGAGCGTGGCGAGCGGCGTCGCCGAGGAGGTCAGCGGGGGACGCTGGAGGCAGCTCGGCGCAGGGCTGGCCGAGCTCGAGGCGGCCAACGCCTACCCGGACGAGCTCGAGGGGCTCGA
>CAWFEI010000003.1:0-10399 GCA_963814915.1 uncultured Solirubrobacterales bacterium
CTTGCGCGCCTCGATGATCGCCGCGGCCTCGCCCGACTCGGCCACGTAGCCGCCCTCGGGCTCGAGCGGCAGGCCCACCTCGGCCCAGCCGACGATCCCCTCGCTGAGCTTGGCGGCGTCGAAGCCGGCATCGGCGAGCGCGTCGACCGCCATCGTCGAGCGGGTGCCGCCGCGGCAGTAGAGGACGACCGGGCGTTCGCGGTCGATCTCCCCCGTCCGCCCGGCCAGCTCGTCCAGCGGCACGTGGGTGGCGCCGGCGATGCGGCCGGCGTCCCACTCGTGCCCGGCGCGCACGTCGATCAGCTGCGCGCCGTCCTCGATCGATTTCTGCGCCTCGTCGCGCGAGATCTCCCCTGCCTCGACCGCCACTAGTCGACGTCCGTTCCCTCGACCAGGAAGGCGACGCGCACGTGGGCGCGGTACTCGTCCAAGTTCTCGCCCCGGATCCCGGTGGAGACGATGTCGACGGCACGTATGTTGCGCAGCGTGCCCTGGGCCTGAGAAAGCGCCTGTTTCGCCGCGTCGTCGCTCGATGTCTTGGAGCTGCCGACCAGCTCGATGATTTTCACGACTGCCATTGCGAACCTCCTTCTAGATGCTTCTGAACGGTGCCCTTCGCGCCGACCCCCTCGACCAGCGCCGCCCGCTGCCACGGGCTGAGCGCCTCCCCATCCACAGCCTCCGCCGGAGCGGTCTCGAGCTGGAAGCGGGCGATCGCCGCGGCGATCGCGGCGGCCTCGTCTGCACTCGCGCTCCGGTCCATACTGAGAGCCTATTCGAGCCGCGAAACGCCGCCCGTTCAGGCGCCGTTGCCTTCGAACTTGTAGCCGATGCCGCGCACGGTGACGATCAGCTCGGGGTCCTGCGGGTCGCGCTCGACCTTCTGGCGCAGATTGGAGATGTGGACGTCGCAGGCGCGCTCGTCGCCGTCGAACTCGGTCTGCCACAGCTCCTCCATGATCTGCTGGCGTGGGAAGACCTCGCCGGCCCGCCCGACCAGCAGGCGCAGCAGCTGGAACTCGGAGCGGGTCAGGTTGACCGGCTCGCCGCTCACCGTTGCGACATGGCGGACGAGGTCGATCGCGACCGGCCCGGCCTCGACCTTGACGGCCTGGGAGAGCGGCGCGCGGTCGAGCTCGCGGCGGCGCAGCTGGGCCCGCACGCGGCCGAGCAGCTCGCGCACGGAGAAGGGCTTGGTGACGTAGTCGTCGGCGCCGACCTCGAGCCCGACGACCTTGTCGACCTCGGCGTCCTTCGCGGTCAGCAGGATGATCGGGACGGCGCTGCGCGAACGCACGTCCCGGCAGATGTCGAGGCCGCTCGGGCCCGGCATCATGATGTCGAGGATCAGCAGGTCGTAGGGAATGCTGTCGCCGACCCGCTCGGCCGCCTCGTCGCCGTCGGCGACCGGGGTCACCTCGAAGCCCTCCTGGGTGAGCGCGTAGCCGACCGAGTCGCGCACCGACGGCTCGTCGTCGGCGACGAGTATCCGCCCGCTGCTCATGCGACCGGGGTGGGGCTCGGCTCGGCGACTGGCAGGCGGACCCAGAAGGTGCTGCCCTCGCCCTCCACCGAGCGGGCGCCGATCTCGCCGCCCATGACGCTGACCATGCGCCGCGCGATCGCCAGGCCGAGGCCGAAGCCCTCCTGTTTGCGCGACTCGTCGCGACGGTAGAAGCGCTCGAATATGCGCTCTATCTCCGCCGCGGGGATCCCGGGCCCGGTATCGATCACTTCCAGCATCACCTCTTTCTCGCCGTCACGGCGGCCGCGAACGGTAACGCGCCCGGGCAAAGGCGTGTGCTTGAAGGCGTTGGTGAGCAGGCCGACCAGCACCTGGCGCAGCAGGGTGGGGTCGGCCTTGGCGGCCAGCGCGGGGGCGGACTCGGTCGTCAGTTCGATGTGCTGGGGCGCCTCGACGGCCGCGATCGTGTCGCTGATCGCGGCGGCGACGTCGACCAGCTCGGCCTCGCCGGCGCCGAGCGACTCGACCCGGGCGAGGGTGAGTAGCGAGCGGGTCAGCCGGTTCATCCGCTCGGCGTCCTCGGCGAGGCGGCCGAGGAAGTGATCGAGCGCGTTGGGGTCGTCCTTGGCGCCCTCCTGCAGCACCTCGATCGCGCTCGAGATGCCGGCCAACGGGTTGCGCAGCTCGTGCGCGGCGTTGGAGATGAAGTCGGCTTCGGCCAGCTCGCGGCGCATCTCGTCTGTGCGGTCGCGGGCGACCACCAGCACGGCGCGCTCCTTGGGCAGCGAGCGGGCGGTCATCGCGAAAGCTCGATCGCCGATCCGCAGCGCCGGGTGGGCGGCGAAGCCGACATTGCCGGCGCGGAGCAGCTGCGAGCGCATCGAGAGCGGCGGCTGGCCGTCGGGCCCGAGCAGGCTCTCGGCGGCGCTGTTGGAGAAGCGCACGCCGCCCTTCTCGTCGACGACGATCACCGCATCGGTGAGGCCGTCGAAGATCGCTTTCAGCTTGTTGCGATCGGCGGTGAGCACGCCGAAGCTCTCTTTCAGCGAGGTGCGCATCGATTCCAGGGCCCGCGCCAGGTCGCCGATCTCATCGCGACCGCCGACGTCGAGGTGAGTGTCGAAGGAGCCGGCCGCGAGCTCGCCCGCGCCGCGCGAGAGGCGGCGCACCCGGCGCGAGATGCCGAGCGCGATCAGGAAGCCGGAGATGATGCCGAGTGCGATCGCTCCAAGCACCGCGCGGGGGCGGTCGCCGAAGAGGTAGACGACGCCCGCGGTGAGCAGGGTGACAGCGGCGAAGGCACCAACCAGCCAGAGCCTGATCCCGATCCTTCTCATGAGTAGTTACTAACAGAATGGAGGCATGGGAGAATCGCGGCGTGCGGACGCTGGTCTTCATCCCGGCATGGAACGAGGCGGACTCCGTCGCGGCGGTGATCGCCGACGTGCGCGCCCGCATACCGGAGGCCGACGTGCTGGTCGTCGACGACGGCTCCACCGACGCGACCGCGGCATCCGCCGCCGAGGCGGGCGCGACGGTCGCCTCGCTGCCCTTCAACCAGGGGCTCGGCGCGGCCTTGCAGACCGGCTACCTCTACGCGCTGCGCGAGGGCTACGACTTCTGCGCCCATCTCGACGCCGACGGCCAGCACCCACCCGCCGAGGTGGCGCGACTGCTGGAGGAGGTGCGCGCCGACCGCGCCGACCTGGTGATCGGCTCGCGCTTCCACGCCGACGCGCCGGAGCGCCAGGATGCCGAAGCGGCCGGGGAGGACTATCGGGCGACGATCTCGCGGCGGATCGGGATCAGCGTCTTCCGCTTCTTCCTCACCCTGGCGACGCGGCAGCGCTTCACCGACACGACCAGCGGCATGCGGGCGGCCAACCGGCGCGTGATGGCGCTGTTCAGCGAGAGCTACTCGCCCGACTTCGCCGAGATCGAGTCGCTGCAGCTGGCGGTGCGCCAGGGACTGCGGGTCGAGGAGCTGCCGGTGCGGATGCTGGAGCGGGCGGGCGGCTCGTCCTTCCTGACCCCGGTGCGCTCGGCCTTCTTCATCTTCAAGGGGATGATCGTGCTGCTCGTCGGCCAGTTCCGCCCGCGCAAGGTCGGTGCGCAGCGATGACCGCGCTGCTGCTCGCGGCGAGCCAGGACCCGAAGGTCCACCTGACCTCGCAGACGCGGATCCTCGCCGCGCTGATCGCGGTCGCCTTCATGCTGATGATTCTCGAGCTGATCCGCCGCGACAGCCTGCAGGAGCGCTTCAGCGTCGTCTGGTTCGTCGCCGGGCTGGGCATGCTCGCCGGGGCGATCTTCCCCGGACTGCTCGGCACCGTCGCCGACCTGCTGGGGGTGCGCGACACCAACGTGGCGCTTTTCTCGATCATCCTGCTGCTGCTACTCGGCCTGGCGCTCAACTTCAGCGTGATCATGTCCCGCCAGGCGGCCCAGATCACCAGGCTCGCCCAGGAACGGGCACTTGAGGGAGCACGCAAAGACGAGGCTCAGACGTCGTTGGACGAGGATGCAGGGAGTCGGAATAGCAGCGCTATCTCGACGACCGAGGACGCCGAATAACGACGTCTGAGACCGTCCGCTCGAGCCTGAACCGCAATGCCTCGAGGGCCAGCTCCTCGGATACGTTGAGGTCGAGGCGGCGGCGCGTGTCCTCGACCAGCTCGACGGCGCGCCGCGCCGCGCTCGGGTCGAGGCCATCCGCCGCGGAGCGGAGCTCGGCCAGGCGGTCGCGGTTGTGGACGACCTCGACGGCACCCGCGGCGGTGGCGCCCAGGTCGCGGCGCCACGTAGCGACGAGCCGCAGGCCGAGGTCGAGCAATTCGGTGCGTCGGCGGCGCCCCGCTCTTTTTGCGGCGTCGGCGATGTCGCGCGCCGAGCGTTTCACCCCGGCGTCCCTTTCCCCTTCCAGCGCCTCGCGAGCGCTGGATTCGGCTTCCTCCCCGGCCCGCTCGGCGCTCGCGAGGATCGCGCCCCAGTCCATCGCGACGGCCTGGTCGCGCAGTGCCCTCCCCCGCTCGCCGAGCAGCAGCCGAGCCAGCTCCGCATCACCGGCGGCGAGCCGCGCGGCGGCGGCGACCTCGTCGGGGTCGGAGGCTTCGTCGCCGAGCAGCGCCTCCAGGGCCGCGGCCGGCAACGGCGCGAACTCGACCGGCTGGCAGCGCGAGGAAATCGTCTCCAGCAGCGCCGCCGGCTCGGAGCTGAGCAGGATCAGGTGGACGAACTCCGGCGGCTCCTCCAGCGTCTTCAACAGCGCGTTCTGGCTCTCGTCGCGCATCGCCTCGGCCGCCTCGACGACGAAGACCCGCTTGCCGCCTTCGTAGGGCCGGTAGACGGCGGCGCGGATGACCCGCTCGCGCACCTCCTCGACCATGTGCTGCGCCCCCTTTGGCGCCAACCAGACGAGGTCCGGGTGCGGTGAAGGATCGAGCAGCGCGCGGCGCCGCGCATCCTCGGAATCCTCAGCAGCGCCCGCGAGGATCTCGGCGGCGAACCACCGCGCCATCTCCCGCTTCCCCGCGCCCCGTGGCCCACGAAAGAGATAGGCATGCGATGGACCCGCCTTCAGCGCAGCGTCCAGTGCCATCTGTGCCCTGGCCTGGTGGCTTCCGCGTGGACCCGCGGGCATCAAGCACGGTCCCTTACCGCGTCCATCACCCGCGCATGAACCTCCTCGACCGTCCCCTCGGCATCGACCGTGACCACTCGGTCGGAGGCGATAACCGCGATCTCGTCATAGGCCTCGGCGACGGCGCGCTGCAGCTCCAGGCCCTCCGCCTCGAAACGGTCCTCGCCCTCAGCCCGCCCCAGGCCCACCTCGGGGTCGATCCGCAGGTAGACCGTCACGTCCGGCCACAACCCGTCGATCGTCGTATCGACCAGGGAGAGAACGTGGCTGGTGCCGAGCCCGCGGGCGCCGCCCTGGTAGGCGACACTGGAGTCGGCGAAGCGGTCGGCGACGATGTGGCGGCCGGCCTCGACCGCCGGGCGGATGACCCGGCTGACCAGGTCGGCGCGGGCGGCCGAGAAGAGCAGCAGCTCGGCGAACGGATCGATCTCCAGGGCCGGATCGGCGAGCAGCTCGCGGATCCGCTCGGCGGCGCCGGTCCCACCGGGCTCGCGGATCTGCAGCGTCTCGTGCCCCAGCGCGGCGGCGAGCAGGCCCGCCTGGGTGCTCTTGCCTGAGCCGTCAACCCCCTCCAGGGAGATGAACGTCATTTGACGGTCGTTTTCGCCCTTTTCCGTTTGCGAGTCGCGGTGTCGGCTTTGCTCGCCTTTTTCGCGGCTTTGCCTTTCTTGTCCGGCGGCGGCTTCTTTTCCATCTCCGCTTTCGCCGCTTTCGCCGCTTCGCGTTCGGCGCGGCGTTTCTTCATCTCCTGCATCGACTCGCAGTCGTCGTTGAGGCAGAGGTTCCAGGGGCGGCCGCGGAAGGGGACGACTTTGAGCCGCGGCGTCTCGCCGCAGACCGAGCAGCGGTCTTCGAGTTTGAAGACGTCGCCGCGCTGCGGCAGCGGGAAGGTCTGGTCGCAGGACTCGGGATCGTCGAGCACCCAGCCCGAGCAGCCGACGAAGCGTTTGCCCGATTTTTTCGCGCGGATGATCCGCAGCATGTTGGGCGAGCCGTCCTCCTTTTTGCGCCCGGCCTCCTCGCAGACCTTGCAGGGGCCGAGGATGCGATCCTCGTCCATCCCTTTCCAGATCACCTTGGCGAGGTCTTCGCGGCTGCCGTCGATCTCGGTCCAGGTCTTGTGCAGCAGGTCGCGGCTCTCGCCGACGACGGTGCCCTTGGTCATCTCACCGGCGGCGATGCGGTCCATCTCGGCCTCGAGCTGGGCGGTCATCTCCGACGTGGCCATCGCCGGGACGTAGTTCTTGAAGGCCTCGTAGAGGGCGATGCCGGTCTCCGAGGGGACCGGCGGGTTGGCGTAGACGTAGCCGCGATCGAAGAGCTTCTGGATGATGTCGGCGCGGGTCGCTTTCGTGCCCAGGCCGCGCTCCTCCATCATCTCGATCAGTTTGGCCTGGGAGATCCGCCCCGGTGGCTGGGTCTCCTTGTCGACGATCCAGGGCGCGCCCTCGAGGGCGAGGCTCTGGCCCTCCTGCAGCGCCGGGATCTCCTCGTCGGAGGAGCGGGCGTAGGTGTAGATCCCCGCGTAGCCGGGGTCGACGACGACCGAGCCGCGCACGAAGTAGGTCTCCGAGCCGGCCTCGATGTCGGCCCGGGTCGACTCGGTGACCATCGGCGGGCTGAAGGTGGCGAGGAAGCGGCGCACGACCAGTTCGTAGACGCGCTTCTTGGAGCCGTCGAGGGCGTTCGGGTGGATTGCCTGGGTCGGGTAGATCGGCGGGTGGTCGGTGGTCTCTTTTTTGCCCCGCGTCGGGGTCAGCTGCGGCTGGTCGAGCAGGCCCGCCGCGGCGGAGAACTCCTTGACCCTGACCAGCGAGGAGACCAGCTCGCGCAGCGGCAGCGAGGACGGGTAGACCGTGTTGTCCGTACGCGGGTAGGAGATGAAGCCGTCCATATAGAGGTCCTCGGCGATGCGCATCGCGCTCGCGGGCGTGATGCCGAGGCGGCTGGAGGCGTCGGTGCTGAAGGCGGTCGTGTTGTAGGGGGTCGGCGGCTTGCGCGTGTTCTTGCGCGCCGTGACCGACTTGACCGTGCCCGGGCCGGAGGTGCCGGCGAAGGCGGCGTCGGCCTCGGCTTTGTCCCAGAATTTGTCGACGCTGTGGTGCGTCTCGAAGGTCCCGTCGGGATGCTCGAACTTGGCGAACAGCTCCCAGAAGGGTTTGGCGACGTGGGCGCGGCGTTCCATCTCTCGCTCGACGATCAGCCCCAGGGTGGGGCTCTGCACGCGGCCGACCGAGAGGAAGTTGGAGCCGAAGCGGCGGCTGGCGAGCGAGACGGCGCGGGTCAGGGTCGCGCCCCAGAGCAGGTCGATGTCCTGGCGGGCGGCGCCGGCGTTGGCCAGCGGGTAGGAGAGCTCGTCCAGCTCGTCGAAGGCGCGCTCGATCTCGTCTTTGGTCAGCGCCGAGTAGCGGGCGCGCTTGATCCGCAGCGTGCCGTCGGCGGTGCCCTCGCGTGAGCCCAGATTCGGGTTCGCGTCGAGCATCTCCTCGAGCGCCTCGAGGCCGATCAACTCGCCCTCGCGGTCGAAGTCGGTCGCGATCACCAGCTCGTCGGCCTCTTTGGCCACCTTTTTGATCGCTTTGACGACGTTTTTGTCGGTCGGCTGCTTGATCAACTCGGCGTCGATCAGGTCGTGCAGGTCGGTCTTCTGCCAGTTCGAGTAGCCCTCCGGGAAGGCCGGCCCGAGCACGTGGCCCTTCAGCCCGATCGTCATCTGCTCGACGCCGTCCGCGTCGGTCCAGGTGTAGAAGGGGACTTTGAAGGTTTTGTCCGCCTTCGCCTCGTTGCGGCCGAGGATGTCGGCGATCTTCTTCGCGCTGTTGTTCTTCTCGGTGACGATCAGCCTCATGGGGCGGCGAGGGTAGCAGGGGCGTTCGGCGCCCCCTCTCAGCCCCCGACGGCCTTTGCGCTTAGGATCGGCGCGCTTATGAGGGCCATGGTCACCGGCGGCGCCGGCTTCATCGGGTCGAACCTGGTCGACGTGCTGCTCGCACGCGGCGACGAGGTCTCGGTGGTCGACGACCTCTCCACCGGGCGGCTCAGCAACCTCGAGGGGGCGCTGGAGGGGGGCGCCGAGCTGGCCGAGCTCGACATCCGCGACGGCGGGGCGCTGGGGGCGCTCGTAGCCGCGACCAAGCCGGAGATCGTCTTCCACCTGGCCGCCCAGATCGACGTCCGCCGCTCGCTCGAGGACCCGGCGTTCGACGCTGCGATCAACGTCGGTGGCACCGCCAACCTGCTGGAGGCGATGCGGGGGGCCGGGTCGCGGCGGATCGTCTTCGTCTCGACCGGGGGGGCGATCTACGGCGAGGGGGCCGGTAAGGAACTACCGCTCGACGAGGGCGCCCCGATCGAACCATTCTCCGCCTACGGCCAGAGCAAGTTCGCCGCCGAGGGCTACCTGGCGCTCTACGAACGGCTCTACGGCCTCGCCGGCGTAAGCCTGCGGCTCGGCAACGTCTACGGGCCCCGCCAGGACCCGCTCGGCGAGGCCGGCGTGATCGCGATCTTCTGCGGCAAGCTGCGCGCGGGGGAACGGCCGACCGTGTTCGGCGACGGCACCCAGACCCGCGACTACATATATGTGGGCGACGTGGTCGCCGCCGCGCTGGCCGCGGCCGGGTCGGGCGCCAGCGGCCCGATCAACATCGGCAGCGGAATCGAGACCGACGTGCTGACACTCGCCGCGCGGCTCGCCGAGATCGACGGCAGCGAGAGCTTCGAGCCCGAGTTCGCGCCGCCGCGCGCCGGCGAGGTGCAGCGAATAGCGCTCGACGCCGCCCGCGCCGAGAGCGAGCTCGGTTGGCGGGCGACGACGGGCGTAGCGGAGGGCCTGCGGCTTACCCTGGAGTCCCTGTAGACAAGGCCGCCCCCGGACGCGGAAGCCAGAGCCTGTCCATATCTGATTCCTCAGGCTCTGGCGGGAGCAGAGGAGGAGGCCGCTATTTTGTGTCCATGCCCGCCCAGGCCTACGCAGGCAAGGAGTGCGTCTGCCAGCTCCGCAAGGGGATCTGCGACCAGTCATGCGTGCGCGACATGCTCGAGACGCCCTTCTACATCGCCTGCCTGAAACTGAAGGGGCGGCGCTGTGCGGTGATCGGCGGCGGCGACATCGGCCTGGAGAAGGTCGAGGGCCTGCTCGCCTGCGACGCCGACGTCGTCCTGATCGCCCCCGTCGCCCATCCCGAGCTGGAGGACCTGGCCGCGGAGGGCTCGATCGAGTGGGAGAAACGCCCCTACGGCGGCGCTGCCGACCTCGAGGGCGTCTTCATGGCAATCGCCTGCACCGACGACACCGACGTCAACATCGCCGTCTTCGACGACGCCGAGAGGCGGGCGATGCTGGTCAACATCGTCGACGTGCCGCCGCTGTGCAACTTCATCCTGCCGGCGATCGTGCGCACCGGCCCGCTGGCGATCGCGATCTCGACCGCGGGCGCCTCCCCCGCGCTGGCCAAGCGGATGAAGCGTGAGATCTCCGAGCTGTTCGGCGAGGAGTACGCCCGCCTGGCCGTGGTCCTCAACGACGCCCGCGGCTGGGCCAAGGGGACGCTGCCTACCTACCAGGACCGCAAGGAGTTCTTCGAGGGAATCGTCAACGGCGACCCCGACCCGGTCGAGCTACTGAAAGCGGGCGAAGAGACCCAGGTCCTGGCGCTGATCGAGGCCGCAAAGGAGCGGGCGGCCTCAGCTCTGGCCGCAGGCTGAGGAGCGCACCCGCTCGAGCGTCTCGCGCAGGCCGTCCGCCTCGGCGACGCTGAGCTTCGCCGAGAAGGCGCTGCGCAGCTCCTCGATCACGACCGGCCGCATCTCGGCCAGCATCTCCTCGCCCGCCGGCAGCAGCGTCGCGTAGCTGACCCGCCGGTCCGTGTCGCAGAAGGCGCGCTCCATCAAACCCGCCCTGACCAAGCGGTCGACCAGCTTGGTCAGACCGCCGCGGGTGATGACGAGGGACTCGGCAAGCTCGCCCATCTTCATCCGCCGCTCGGGAGCATCGGCGACCGTGGCGAGCATCTCGTACCAGGGGAGCGGCGGCAGATCGGCGGTCGCGAGCGCGTCCTGCAGTCGCAGCACGATCGCAGCGTGAGTCCGCGTCAGCGCCCCCCAAGCGTCGCCATGGGGGCTGCCCGTCGCACGGGGCGCGCCGGACTCGCGGGTTGCCGTTGCCTGAGTTGCCACGGAGACATGATCCCAGATGAACATTGCCTAGTCAATAGTTGACAAGCTAACCAATCTTGCTACGGTTGTTTCCACGGCAAATGTTTATTCGGCAACCACACGGGAAAGGGATACCC
>CAWFEI010000004.1:0-40669 GCA_963814915.1 uncultured Solirubrobacterales bacterium
CACGCTATGGCCTCTCAAGCAGAAGCTTGTTCACCCGCGAGAGCGCAGCAATGTAGTCGCCGGCTTCGGTGTCGACGAGACCTGCCAGTTCGAGCTGCTCGCGGTGCTTCTTTTCAAGGTCGAGGGAGAAGATCGCTTCGTGGTGGGCGACCCGGTTGCGGAACTGGCCAATCGAGGAGACCAGGCTGTTGACCTGGCGACGCCGGCCATTGCCGTTGGGAAAGGTGCCGCGCAGGTGCGAGCGCCAAAGGTCCTCGTAGCGACCGCCGAAAAGAGCGCGCCAGAAGCCGAAGGAGAGCGAGGCGACTACGCGCCCGCGGGTCGCCGGTCGGTTCTCCACTGTGAGCCGTTGGATCGCCTCGTTGACGCGTTCGCGGCTCTCGTTGGTCAGAAGATCTGGGTCACACAGCCAGACATCGGCGACGCAGATCGAGAGCGAGGCGTCGCTCGCGGTGTCCGGAAACTGGTGATCGATGGCGTTGCGCAGGAGGATCTCAAGGTGGTAGAGAACCTCGAGGAACGCGGCAGAGACCTCGGCGTTCCAGTTATAGAGAGCGACTGCGCGGCCGTGATCCTGCCCAGAGGCCTCAAAGAAGGCGTGAAAACGGGCGTCGCTGATCCACGCCGTAACCTGGTCGGGGCGCACGCAAACGCCGTTTCAGTCGCAAAAGAGGGCCATGGGCGCTGCTACACTAGCTCGCGAATGCCCCGGTTCGCCTCTGCTTGCATGCGGCCGGGGCTTTGATCTTTTCGAGCCCACCGGTATCTATTCCGAAACCTCCGCGAACCTGCACAACGCATTGACCAGCCGCATCTGCTCGATCGACTTGGCGTGGATGTCGAGCAGCCTCGGGCTGCAGACGAGGACCGCGAGGCAGCGGGCGCGGGAGATCGCCACGTTTAGGCGGTTGCGGGAGAAGAGGAACTCGACGTTGCGGGGGATCTGGTCGCCGCTGGAGGTGGCCATGGAGAAGAAGGCGACCTGGGCCTCCTGGCCCTGGAACTTGTCGACGGTGCCGATGCGGACGCCGTCGGGGAGGTGGTCCTGGAGGCAGCGGACCTGGGCGTTGTAGGGGGTGAGGACGAGGATGTCCTCGGGGCGCAGCGGGTGGGCTGCGCCTTCGGCGTCGGTGTAGGTGGCGCCGGCGAGCAGGGGCTCGATCGCGGCCGCGATCGCCTCGGCCTCCTCGGGCGAGGACTGGGAGCGGCCCTCGTGCTCGACCGCCAGCCAGCGCAGGCCGGCGCCGCTCAGCTCTCCCCCGGCCTCGATCCGCTGGCGCTCCCGCCCCTCTGCCGAGCCCAGCCGCCCGTCGTACATCAGCTCCGAGACGAAGGCGGCGATCCGCGGGTGCAGGCGCCAGGTCCTGTCCAGGAAGACGCCGTGCTCCGGGTCGACCGTCTGGCGCTCGCCCAGCAGGTGCTCCAGCACCGATAGCGACGACCCCTCCGGGTGCGCCCCCTGGGAGACCTGGGGCAGCTGCTGGGGGTCGCCGAGCAGGACGACGTTGCGGGCGGCGGTGGCGAGCGCCAGGGCGTCGGCCAGCGAGATCTGGCCCGCCTCGTCGATGAACAGGTAGTCGAGCGGCTCGGTGTCCTCGCGGCAGTAGTGCCAGGCGGTGCCGGCGCTCAGCGCCACCTCGGGGTCGCTGAGGGCGCCGTTGTCGGCGACCGACTCGATCAGGCCGTGGGCGGAGTCGAACTCCGACTCGGGATTGTCGGACGCGCTCTTCTTCAGCCCCCTGAAGGCGAAGCCGCGCTCGGCCGCGACGTCCTCGACCTCCTCGAGCATGTTGTGGATGACCTTGTGGGCGGTCGCGGTCACGCCGACGCGCTTGCCCGCCTCGAGCAGATCGACGATCGCGCGGGCGCCCGAGTAGGTCTTGCCCGCCCCCGGCGGGCCCTGGACGAAGAGGTAGCCGCCGTCGAGGCGAAGCGCGGCCTCGCCCACCCCGCTCCCCTGCGGCGCGGGCGGGTCGCGCCGCAGGATTCGCAGGGCTGCCGGGTAGCGCCCCTCCTCGCCCGCCGTCAGCGCCTCGGCCAGCCGCCGCAGCGCCGCCCGCTGCTGCTTGGCCTCGATCGGGCCGGGCGGGATCAGCGCCTCGGGGAGCGGCCGCTTCCCCAGCTTCGCCCCCCGCTTCAAGTCGAGCCAGCCCGCGTCGGCGTCGAGTGCCACCACCGTCCCCGGGTTCTTGCCGTCGCGAGGGTCCAGGACCTTGGACCGGGTGCGCAGCTTCGTCTCCTGGGGCGGGAACCGGAGGCGCTCGACCACCGATTGCTTCACATGCCGGGGCGGAGTCGAGCCATCGGGGGAGAGCCGGTCGACGCAGTCGGAGTCGTCGACGAGGTCTCCGGGCTCAGCCTCCATCCGCGCAAACATCGCCCAGTAGACGGGCCGGTCCTCGCGCCGGTGGTACTCGAGCAGGTGCGCCATCAGCGCCCGGGCCCGCTGCTCGTCGTCACGATCGGCCGCGTCGTCGGGAACTCCCTCCATCAGCCGCTCCCAGACGGCGCGATTCTCGGCAAGGAGCTCCTCGACCTCCTCGCTGCGCTCGCGGGGCTCCGGTTCGAACCACTCCGTCGTGCCGGCCTCCTCGCGCCGCTCCAGCAGCCAGTCGCGCAGCTTCAGGGTGGAGAGGCAGTCGTCGCGGTTGTAGGCGGCGATGTCGTCGAGGATCGAGTCCTCGCCCCGCTCCAGCCACTGCTCGAACATGACGATCGAGTCGCCGCCGTCGCTGACCGCGGTGTCGCGCTGCTCCATGTAGAAGGCCTCGAGCTTCTTGATCGAGTAGCTGGGCTGGGAGATCAGCATCGACTCCCTGACGACCTTGTAGAGGTCGACGAAGACCCCCTCGCGCAGCAGCTGGTCGAGCTCCTCCTCGCGCGTGCCGTGGGCGCCGGCGAGGCGCTTCAGCGCCGTCACCTCGTAGGGGGCGTAGTGGTAGACGTGGAGGTCGGGGAAGCGCCGGCGCCGCTCGCCGACGAGGTCGATGAACTGCTCCAGGGCGGCCCTCTCCTCGGCGCGGTCGCGTCCCCAGATCGCGGTGAACCGCGGCTCGCCGTCCTCGGCGGTGACGAGGCCGAACAGGTACTCGAGGCCCTCGTTGTCGAAGAACGGGTCGCCCTCCATGTCGAAGAAGACGTCGCCGGGCGCCGGCCTGGGCAGGCGGGCGAACCCCCTCCCCTGCTCGGGGTCGCGCAGCAGGTAGCTGTGCTCGCCGCTGCGGCGCGCCGCGAGCTGCAGCGCGGCCTGCGAGCGCAGGCGCTCGAGGACGCCGGGGTCGATCCCCTCGACCGCGGGCCGCTCGGCGCCGCCCAGCGCCGCCAGGGTGCCGATCCCCGACCCGGCCAGCAGCTCCCGCTGGCGGCGGTTGATGTTGGCGACGAGGCTGAGGTGGTCGTCGGCGAGGCGGCGCTCGTCGCAGTGGGCGCGCCAGCGGCAGACCTGGCAGTGGGTGACCGGCTCGGGGTAGGTGTCGGGCAGCCCGTCGGAGAGGGCGGCGAGGAAGGCGTCGCGGATGTGGCGGAAGTAGGCGGAGAACTCGGCGAGGCGGAAGGAATGTTGCTCGCCGTCGCCGAGGATGACGTGGATGCCCTCCGGCTCGACGCCCTGCACGGCCGCCAGCAGCTCGCTGTAGAAGCAGAGCTGGACGATGAAGTAGGGCTTGGCGCGGCGGGCGAGCTTGGTGTCGGCGACCTCGTAGCTGTGGTCGCCGAGGTCGGAGGGGCGCTCGACGCGAAAGAGGAAGTCGGCGTGGCCGCGCAGCCCCTCGCGCAGGAAGGTCGCCTGGTAGATCACCTCGGCGCCGGCGCGCATCGCCTCCTCGGTGCGCGGCGGCGGCCTCGAGCAGGGCGGCGTGCGAGCCGTCCCCCTGGGCGATCTCGACGACCTCCCTGCCCTCGGCCTGCAGCGACGCGAGGTAGCGATCCTCGTACTCGTCGCCCTTGCGGGCCAGCAGCTCGGCGTCGGCTCCCTGCTCCGGCTCGACCTCCAGCTCACCCCGCGCCCGCGCCAGGTCAAGCGTCGTCAGATGCGCGCAGGCAAGGTAGTTGTTGAGATCGCTCGCGGAGAGGATCAACTTGTCGTCGAGCAGCTGCACGGGCTATGCGCTCAGTCGCCCACAGGGCATGTGTCCTGACATCCCGCCTCCCAACTCGACGATCGGATCCCGGCGATCCTACTGTGGGCGATTTTGGCCTTGCGCGGCAAGCGATGACCGCGGTCGCCGCTACGATCGAGAGCAGCGGAAATTCGAGTTTCGGAGAAGGCACTGATCAAGACTCACGCTAGACAGAAGGCGCACTTGGGGGCAGACGATCCCAGGCTCGTACGCGCCATTTTCACGCTACGTGAGACGGCTGGCTATCTCGACGTGCCGAAGTCGAACATCCAGCGCTGGGCACGACCGTCGGAAGCCAAGCATCCGTTGATCACCTGCTTCCCGCCACACGGCCGGGAGGCGACGGTTCCCTTCATAGGCTTCGCTGAGGCCTTTGTGCTCTCGAGCTTCCGACGAGCGGGAGTGCCGCTTCAGCGTATTCGACCCGCTGTAGAGGTTCTGGAAAAGGAGATCGGCGTTGATCACGCACTCGCCTCCAAGCGCCTCTGCACAGATGGAGCCGAGGTCCTCTTCGACTATGCCAACAAGCGTGGTGAGCGCGAGGTCATGGATCTGGTCGTTGTCCGGACCCAGCAGCGCCAGTTCTCCGGTGTCGTCCACGAGTACCTGGAGCGCATCCGTTACGGAGGGGATGGCTGGGCGGACTCTGTACGACTGCCAACTTATGGCAACGCGAAAGTGGTCGTGGACCCGAAGGTCGCATTCGGCCTCCCGCTCGTCGCCCACGGCGGCGCTCGCGTAGAGGATCTCGTCGATCGCTTCCAGGCTGGGGACTCTGTCGCCGAGATTGCAACGGACTTCAGCGTCCCTCCTGACGAGGTCGAGGACGTGATCCGGCTTGCAACCCGGACGGCATCCTGATCGCGTAAGACAGGGACGCTGCGTCGGATAGCCGCGGCGATGCACCGCCCCAACGAGCAGATCCCCGAGTTCTTTGTCGATCGAAGCCTCGGCAAGAGCATCGTTTCGTTTCGAATCGCCACCGAATCCTTCGCCAGGCCCGTAAACCTGGTCCCTATATCTACGGTGTCTACGAGACAAGCTTGAAGCGCCTCTGGCCTTGATCGCCATCACAGGGATACGCTGACTGAATGTCCTCGAAGATCGGAGTTGGGAACGGGCGGCGACCGATTGCGGTGTATGGGGCGACCGGGTTCACCGGCGGGCTGATCGCTCGGCGACTGAAGGCTGCTGGGGCTGACTTCCTGATCGCGGGGCGGAGTCGGGGGAAGCTGGATCGGCTCTCGGAAGAGCTCGGGGGCGTCCCGGTACGGGCCGTGGCGGCGGACGATGCCGCCGGGCTGCGGGAGATGCTCACTGGGTGCTCTGTGGTCGTCGCCTGCGCGGGGCCGTTCACGCTGCATGGCGAGGCGTTGGTTGCCGCGGCGGCGGAGACCGGGACGCACTACCTCGACACGACCGGGGAGCAGCCGTTCATCCAGATGGTCTTCGACCGCTATGGGGAGCGGGCGGCGGAGACCGGGGCGGCGCTGGTTTCGGGGATGGGGTTCGACTACCTCCCCGGTGACCTTGCCGCCGCGCTGACCGCCGACGGGATGGGGCCGCTGGAGGAGATCGTCATCGCCTACTACGTGGACGGCTTCGCGCCCTCGCACGGGACGACCCTCTCGGCGCTGGAGATGATGCGGGCAGACGACGTGGTCTGGGCCGACGGCGGCCGGCGGGCGGCGCCGCGCAGCGCCGACGGCGGTCGCTGGCGCTTTCCAGAGCCGATCGGGGAGCAGCGCATGCTGCGCTACCCCGCCGGCGAGCAGATCACCGTTCCTCGGCACGTCGAGACCGCCCGCGTGCGGACCCTGCTCAGCGGGATGGTCGTTCCGCCGCGCCTGATGCCGGTCGTGGCAGCCGCCTCCCCCCTGCTCGGCATGGCGATGCGCACCCCGCTGCGCGATGCGATGGGTGCCCTGGTGCGCCGCCTTCCCGCCGCCCCGAGCGAGGCCGACCGCAAGAAATCCCGCTTCACGATCGTCTGCGAGGCACGCTCGGCCGCGGGCGTGCGCCGCGGAACCGTGCGCGGCAGCGACGTATACGGCCTCACCGCCGCCTGTCTGGCCCACGGGGCGGCGCTCTGCGCCGATCCCTCCTACGACCGCAAGGGCGCCCTCGCCCCTGCGCAGGCCTTCGACCCGGCTTCCTTCCTCGACGCGCTCGGCGACTTCGGCCTCTCGATCGAGGTCGATCCGCTCCCCGGCGATGCCGACGAGTAGCTCTACGCGGGCACCTCACGCGAGTCGAGGTGCGCCGCCACCTTGCGCTTGACGCGCTGCAGGGCGTTGTCGACCGTCTTCGTGTCGCACTCGAGCTGCTCGGCGGTCGCCTCGTAGGAGTGACCGTCCAGGTAGAGGGAGAGGACGCTGCTCTCGAGGTCGGAGAGGACGCCCGAGCTGCCCGAGAGGCAGGAGACGAGGCTCGCCAGCTCTTCGGTGGCGATCACCTGGTTGACCGGGTCGGTGACGGTCGGGCCCGGCAGGATCTCGTCGAGGGTCGTTTCGGAGTCGCCCGCGGCAGCCGGCGTCTGGCTGAAGGAGACGTACTGGTTGAGCGGCGTGTGCTTGTTGCGGGTCGCGGTCTTCACCGCGGTGATGATCTGGCGGGTGATGCAGAGCTCGGCGAAGCTGCGGAAGCTCGACTCGCGGTCGCTGCGATAGTCGCGAATCGCCTTGTAGAGGCCGAGCAGGCCTTCCTGGATCAGATCGTCGCTCTCGCCCCCGAGCAGGAAGTAGGACGAGGCCTTGAGGCGGACGAATCCGCGGTAGCGCCGCACGAGCGTGTCGCAGGCGTCGGTCCGACCCTCCTTCGCGAGAGCGACCAGATAATGATCATCAAGCTCAGGTTGAGGGTTAATGCTGGGCCGCGTGGACCCGTTGAAGTGCCCGCTTGGGAGCCTTAGTTCCTGAGTAGGGGACGATAGAGCCACAGATCCTTCTCCTTTTCGAGACGAAGGGTCGTGGCGCCGATACCTCCCCTGGTGGCGCCGCTTTGACTGGATGGAACTCAGACTAAAGCTGAGGTTCACCCTTATTCGCGGGGTAGTCTTACCGCCCGGCGGAGTTCTGTCAACCCCAAATTGCGAGAAATTGCAAGTGCCGTTGCAGTTGCTACCGGGCGCGGCGCTGGCGGACCGCCTCGAAAAGCAGCGCCGTGGCCGCGGCGGAGACGTTCAGCGACTCGACCCTGCCCAACCGCGGGAACGCGACCAAGCCGTCGCAGGCGGAGGCGACGCGCGGTCGGATCCCCTTGCCCTCGCCGCCGAGGACGAGTACGGTCGGGCCGCTGAGGTCGGCGTCCCAGGGCTCCTGCTCGGCGCCGGCGTCGGCGCCCCAGATCCAGAACCCGGCCTGCTTCGCCTCGGCCAGCCAGTCGGCGAGGTTGCGCACGCGGGCGAGGTCGAGGTGCTCGACCGCCCCCGCGGAGGCCTTGCAGGCGACCGCCGTCACCTCGGCCGAGCGCCGTTCCGGAATCACGAGCCCCGCCGCCCCGGCAAGCTCCGCCGAGCGGCAGACCGCGCCGAGGTTGCGCGGGTCCTGGACCTGGTCGAGCGCGAGCAGCAGCGCCCCCTCCCGCCTCAGCAGCGCGTTCGGGTCCGCGTACGGGTACGGATCGACCTCGGCGACGACGCCCTGATGGTCGGGCGACCCGCAGAGCCGCTCCAATTCATCCGAAGTCGTCTCGGGCGTCTTCCAGACCCGATGCACACGACGTCTTCCGCGCTGCGCCTCCGAAACGGGCTGCTTTCCGTAGATCACGATCATGAACGAGAGCGCGCGTGATCAAGCAGATCAAGGACACAGGGAGCGTGGCGTGCTCTGCACGCGAGCGACCGAGGACGCCGATATGCGCCGGTCACGTGCGCTCTCGGGGCACCAGCTTGGCGCCGTCGGCCGAATCGCGCACTTCCCAGCCCAGCTCGGCAAGCCGATCGCGGATCTCGTCGGCTCGGGCAAAGTCCTTGGCGGCGCGCGCCTGCTCGCGCTCGGCCAGCAACTCCTCGGCCTCGTCTCCCGCCCGCTGCTCGACCTCGGCAAGCGACCCGAGCCCAACGAGCTCCAACATCTCCCTAACGGTATCTGCCGCCCCAGGAACCTCGCCCCGATTCGCTTCCCCCACCAGCTCAAACACCTCGGCCATAGCGCGGGGCGTGTTGAAATCATCGGCAAGGGCTTCCCGAAACGCCTCGACGCGGGTTCCAGCAGGGGGGTCCCCCGCCTCGCGCCCGCCATGCCGCCGAAAGAAGTTCCGAATCCGCTCGACCCGCGCCACGGCCTGCTCCATCTGCTCGGGCCCGAACGCGAGCGGCTGCCGGTAGTGGCCGGAGATCAGGTACGCGACAACCGCCTCGCGCCCGTAGCGGTCGAGCGCCTCGGAGAGCTGGAAGATGTTGCCCTCCGACTTCGACATCTTCGCCGCGTCAGTCTCGATCATCCCGTTGTGCATCCAGAGCTGGGCGAAGGGGCGACCCGCCGCCTCCGACTGGGCGATCTCGTTCTCGTGGTGAGGGAAGACGAGGTCGGAGCCGCCGCCGTGGATCGCGAAGGACGGGCCCAGCTCGGCCTCGGCCATCGCCGAGCACTCGATGTGCCAGCCCGGCCGCCCCGGCCCCCAGGGCGAGTCCCAGTGGGTGTCCTCGCCGTCTTTGCGCGCCTTCCAGAGCGCGAAGTCCAGCGGGTCCTCCTTGAGCGAGGCCGACCCGGCCTCCTCGCCCTGGTCCATCTCTTCCGTGGCCCGATTCGAGAGCTTCCCGTAGCCCTCGAAGCTGCGCACGCGGAAGTAGACGTCGCCACCCGCCTCGTAGGCGTGGCCGGACTCGACCAGGTCGGCGATCAGGTCGACGATCGGCCCGATCGTCTCGGTCGCCAGCGGCTCGGCGTCCGGACGCCCGACGCCGAGGCGGTCGGTGTCCTCGAAGTAGGCCCGCGCCATGCGGGCCGCGAACTCAGCCGAAGGCTCCCCGGCGGCCCGCGCCGCGTCGTAGATCTTGTCGTTGATGTCGGTGACGTTGACGACGAGCCTGGCCGCGTAGCCCTCCGAGTTCAGAAACCGGGCCAGCAGCGAGAAGACGACGAAGGGGCGAGCGTTGCCGATGTGGATGCGGCTGTAGACGGTCGGCCCGCAGGCGTAGATGCCGACCTCGGCGCCTGGGTCGAGCGTGCGCAGCTCGCCGCTCAACGTGTCCTTGATCCGCACCTCCCGCATGGAGGCGGATGCTAGAGAGGATCAGAAGGTTCGGTAGCCAGCGCCGGAGGCCGATGCCTCGGGGCCCTGCGACCAGGTCGGCGCCGTCTCGTCGGCCGCCGCGAGCACCTCGCGGCGCGCCCGCTTGACGCTGGCCTCGATCTCCTCCTCGGCGGCTTCGCGCAGGCGCCCCTCGCGCTGTTCGGCCTGCCCGCGGATCCGCTCCGACTCGGCCTGCAACTGCTCTTCGGCCCGGGCCCGGGCCTTCTCGGTGGCCTCGCCTTCGACCTTCTCGATCAGTTTGCGCACCCGTTCCTCGGCCTCGCGCCGGACGTCCTCGGTGCCCTGCATGACCCGTTCCTCGATCTCGGACTCGAGCCGCACGGCGAGCTGGTGGGCCTCCTCGGCCCGCGCCTCGGCCTCGGCGGCGCGCTGCTCGGCCGCGGCGACGCGCCGGTCGGACTCCTGCTGGGCCTTTTCGAGCACCTCGCCGGCCCGCTTGGACGCCTTTTCTTCCGTGTGCTTGACGGCCATGGATTGGGCCCGGTCGGCCTCCGCCCTGGCGTCAGCAATCTGCTTCGCGAGCGCTTCGCGGTCGGCCTCGAGCGACTTCTGCGCCCGCTCGAAAGCCTTCTCGGCCCGATCGCGGCCCTGTTCGGCCTGGGCCACACGCGCCTCGGCGGCACGTCGCTTCTCGCGCTCGGCGGTGACCCGCTCGCGCCCCTGCTCGCCGATCCTGGCCAGCGCGGACTTCGCCCGCTCCTTGACCTCGGCCCGGCTCCGCTCGACCTGCGCCTCGGCCTCGGCGGCGCGCTGCTCGGCCGCGGCCACCCGCTCCTCGCCGACACGGACCCACTCGAGGGCCTGTCGCGCGACTCCATGCATCTGCTCGGTCGCGTCGGAGACGGCGCTCAGCTTGATCGCGGGCTCACCCATCCGTTCGCAAACTACTACCCGACGCGGAAGCCACGCCACCCGCCCCGCGCTCAAATTCCCGCAATTAGCGAAGAGCCGGCTAGGTCGACTTCTGCGCCTCGCGCGCGACCAGATCCTTCTTCAGGATCTTGCCGGTCGCGTTGCGCGGCAGCTCCGACATGAACTCGATCTCCCGCGGCGCCTTGTAGCCGGCCAGGTGGGCCTTGACGTGCGCCCTCAGCTCGTCGTCGGAGGCGTCGGCGTCCTCGCCGATCACGACGAAGGCCTTGAGCCGCTGGCCGAACTCCTCGTCCTCGACCCCGATCACCGCCACCTCGACCACCGCCTCGTGGTCGGCGAGCAGGTCCTCGACCTCGCGCGGGAAGACGTTCTCGCCGCCGGAGACGATCATCTCGTCGTCGCGGCCGTCGATGAACAGGCGCCCGCCGGGATCGAGATGGCCGACGTCGCCGCTGCAGAGCAGGCCGTCGATCTCGTCCTTGCCGCCGCCGCCGGTGTAGCCCTCGAAGGACATCTCGTTGCCGACGAAGATGCGGCCGACCTCGCCGCGCGGCACCTCGCTGCCGGCTTCGTCGTAGAGGCGCACGACCGTGCCCCGCGGCGGCCGCCCGGCGGTCCCCGGGGCGGTTCGCAGTTCGCCCGGCGTCGCGACCGTGGCGTAGGCGACCTCGGTCGAGCCGTAGAGGTTGTAGATGTTGTCGCCGAAGCGGTCCATCCAGGCGATCGCCAGCTCACCCGGAAGCGAGGAGCCCGAGAGCGAGGTGATCCGCAGCGAGGGCAGGCTGTACCTGTCGAGGGTCTCGTCGGGCAGCTGGAGGATGCGCTGCAGCATCACCGGCACCGCCCCGAGGACATCGGCGCCGTGCTGCTCGACCGCCTGCAGGGTCGCCTCGGGGTCGAAGCGGCGGCGCAGCACCATCGTCGAGGCGGTGGGCAGGCTCATGACGAAGTGGAAGAAGCCCCAGGAGTGAAACAGCGGCGCCGCGATCATCATCGTCTCGCGGCTGCGGTAGGGGATGCGCTCGATCAGCGCCGCGATCGCCATCAGCCCGTCCGGGCTGGAGCGCTGGGCGCCCTTCGGCGTGCCCGTCGTGCCCGAGGTGAGGATCACGAAGCGCGGCTTGTCGGGCGGCGGCTTCAGGTCGGAGTCATCCGCGGAGGCGATCAGCGAGTCGAGCGTCGGCTCCGTGGCCTCGCCGTCGTTCCAGGCGACTATCCGCTGCACGCCCTCGTCGACCCCGTCGAGCAGCCCGGCGAACTCCTCGTCGTAGACGAGCGCCTTGGGGCCCTCGCGGCGGGTCACCTCGACCAGCTGCGGGCCGGCGAACATCGTGTTCAGATAGAGCGCCGCGGCGCCCAGCTTGGCCGCGGCCAACGTCGCCTCGATAAAGCCACGGTGGTTGCGGCACATCACCCCGATGCCGTCGCCGGGGCCGATCCCCAGCCGCTCGAAGGCGTGGGCGAGCGCGTTGCTGCGGCGGTGCAGCTGCTCGAAGGTGAGCGAGCCGCGCTCGTCGACCAGGGCGGTGGCGGTCGGGTGGTGGATCGCGGCGGTGGCGATCCCGGTCGCCGGGGAGGCGCCCCAGCGCAGGAAGGTCGCGCCGATCTTCGCCGCCTTGTCGGGTCGCAGCGGCTCGAGGATCCCTGCCTCGTGCAGCACCTTGACCTCGAACGCTTTGTCCGAAGCCGCCTGGCGTGCTTTTTCCGCGATCGACCCTAGGCTGCCCATCGGCCGCGAAGACTAATCGCTCTGGACCGAGGCGACCGCCATGCAGGCGATCCCCTCGCCGCGGCCGATCCATCCCATGCCCTCGTTGGTCGTCGCCTTGACGCTGACCCGGGCCGAGGTCGCCTCGCCGAGGAGGCGCTCGATCTCCCCCCGGTAGGGGCCGAGCCGCGGCGCCTCGCAGACGACGGTCACGTCGACGTTGACCACCCGGCCGGCGATCGTGCCGACGACGGTGCGCAGCAGGTCGACCGAGTCGGCTCCGCGCCAGCGCTCCTCGTCGTCGGGGAAGAGCGTGCCGATGTCGCCTTCGCCGGCGGCGCCGAGCAGGGCGTCGATCACCGCGTGGGTGAGCACATCCGCGTCGGAGTGCCCGCTCAGCCCCAGCTCGTGCTCGATCTCGACCCCGCCGAGGATCAGCGGCCGCCCCGCGGCGAAGCGGTGGCTGTCGTAGCCGATCCCGACGCTCATCGCCTCAGCCCTCCTCGGCGACGCGCGTCGGCAGCGGCGCCAGGCGCCGCTCGCGACCGTCGAAGACGGCGATCTCCCCGACACCCAGCTCGGTGAGGAAGTCGAGCGCGCGGTCGTAGCCGAAGCCGATCTGCTCGGGCAGGTGAGCGTCGGAGGAGAGCGCGAACGGCAGCCCCGCCTCGACGCACATCTCGGCGAAGGCCCGCGCCGGGTAGAGCTCGCCGACCGGCTTGCGCAAGCCCGCGGTCGAGAGCTCGACCGCGGCGCCGCTCTCGGCGATCGCCTCGACCGCCGGCTCGTAGAAGTGCCGCGGGTCGCGGTCGGGGAGCGGCCGGCCGCGGCCCCAGACCTTGACCAGGTCGGGGTGGGCGAGGATGTCGAAGAGGCCCGAGCGGGCGCACTCGCCGAGCGCCTCGAAGTAGCGCCGCCAGACCTCGTCGGCGTCGCCCTGGCTCTCCCAGACGTCCCAGCCCTCGTGGTCGACCGCCTGCTCGCCGACGAAGTGGACCGAGCCGAGGACGTAGTCGAACTCGCGCGCCTCGAGCAGGTTGGCGGTGCGGTCTTCGGCGCCGGGGACGAAGTCGCACTCGACCCCGAGCTTGAGCCCGGCGCCGCGGACGAACTCGCAGTAGGCGTCGAGGTCGTCGCACGCCTGTTCGCGCCAGAACGGGTGCTGCCAGAGGTCAAGCGCCTGGGTGAAGCGGTAGACGTGCTCGGAGACGCCCAGCTCCTCCACCCCGGCGGCCCGCGCGGCCTCGAGGTAGCGCTCGACGTTGTCGGCCGTGAAGTAGCGCTGCGACGGCGTGTCGGGCTCGTCCGGGCGCAGATGCACGTGGTAATCGGTCAGCATCGGGGCACAACGTTACCCTCGCGCGGGCATGGTCCACCTGCGGATCGTCGTCCCCACCTCAAAGTCCGAGCGCGTCGTCGAGCTGCTCGAAGCGACCGCGTCGGTCTCCAGCCTGGCCCGCATCGAGGGCGCCGCGCGCAAGCCGGAGGGCGACTTGGTCCTCTGCGACGTCGCCCGCGAGGACGCCAGCGTCGTGATCGGCGACCTGCGTGAGCTCGGCGTCCCCGAGGAGGGATCGATCTCGATCGAGGAGATCGACTCGCAGCTCTCCGCGGCCGCCGAACGGGCCGAGCGGGCGGCGCGCGGCCTGGCCGGTGACGCGGTGATCTGGGAGGAGGTCGAGTCGCGCACCTCCGAGGCGACCGAACTGAACGCCAACTTCCTCGCCTTCATCGTCCTCGCCTGCCTGATCGCCTCGGTCGGCCTGATGCTCGGCCAGCCGATCCTGATCGTCGGCGCGATGGTCGTCGGGCCGGAGTTCGGGCCGCTCGCGGGGCTCTGCGTGGCATTCGTGCAGCGCCGCCACGACGTCGGCCTGCGCTCGCTCACGGCGCTCGCCGTCGGCTTCCCCTGCGGGATCACCGCCGCCTACCTGTTCGGGCACTTCACGATGGCGACGGGCCTGGTCGACCCCGGGTTCAAGCTGACCCAGAACGAACTGACCGCGTTCGTCTCCAACCCCAACAAGTTCTCCTTCATCGTCGCCCTCTTCGCCGGCATGGCCGGGATGCTCTCGCTCACCTCGGCCAAGTCGGGAGCGCTGGTCGGCGTCTTGATCTCGGTGACGACGATCCCCGCGGCCGCCGCGATCGGCGTCGCCTTCGCCTATGGCGACTGGCCCTCCTGGCGCGGCTCGATGGAGCAGTTGGCGATCAACCTGATCGCGATCCTGATCGCCGGCGTCGGGACCCTGCTCGTCCAGAACAGCGTCTACAAGCGCCGGCGCCACCGGCACCAGGGCGACCGCTCGCGCGCGGCGGCCGGCTTACCGCTGAATTAGGAGCTCGGCGAGGCGCAGGTCGAGCGGCGTCGTCACCTTGAGGTTCTCCGGCGAGGCGGGGTGGATCAGCACCCTGCCGCCGGCCGCCTCGATCAGCATCGCCTCGTCGGTCGCCGCCTCGACCTGGCCGGGGCCCGCGTCCAGGGCGCGCCGCAGCGCCTCGACCCGGAAGACCTGCGGCGTCTGCGCCGCCCACAGGCGCCCACGATCGATCGTCTCGTCGATGCAACTCGCAGCATTTGTGGCCGCCCCCGGCGCCGCGCGCTTGATCGTGTCGGTGACCGGGGTCGCGGCGATCGCGCCGTCGGCAGCGGGCTCGGCGGCGAGGGTCGCGACGACACCCTCGATCAGCTCCGCGGTGACCAGCGGCCGGGCGGCGTCGTGGATCGCGACCAGCTCGGTGCCGACCGCCGCGAGGGCGTTGGCGACCGAGCGGGCGCGGGTGGCGCCGCCGTCGACCACGGCGAGATCGTCGCCACCGAGCTGGTGGGCGTGCCCCGGCGGGCAGGCGACGACGATCGAGCGCACGCCGGCGGCGGCCCGGAAGGCCGCGACCGACCACTCGACCAGCGGCCGGCCGGCCAGCGGCACGAAGGCCTTCGGACCGCCGGCCCCGAGTCGCTCCCCGGAGCCGGCAGCCGCGATGACCGCGGTGACGGATGCTGCGGAACTGCTAGGCGGTGGCGGCGAAGCGCTCCTCCAACAGCCCGTCGAGGTATTCCTCCGCGCCGTCCTCGTCCTTGTCGAGCGCGTACATGAACTCCGAGGCGAGGATCTTCTTCGCCCGTGTGTACATCTGCTTCTCGCCGGTGGAGAGGCCCTTCTCCATCTCGCGGATGGCGAGGTTGCGGACGACCTCGGCGAGCTCGAACACGTCGCCGGTCTTGATCTTCTCGCGGTTGTACTTGAAACGCCGGTTCCAGTTCTTCGGCATCTCCGAGACGTCGTCGGTGAGGACGCCTGTGACTTTCTTGATTTCGACCTCGTCGATGACCCGCCGCAGCCCTGCTTTGCCGGCGTTTTCGCAAGGGACCATCACGGTGAGTTCGTTGTGGAGGATCTTGATCGTGAGGTATTCACGCTCCTCGCCCATCAGCTCACGCGTTTCTTTCTTCATCACCAAGCCGGCGCCGTGATGCGGATAGACGACCTTGTCGCCCTCCTCGAAGTCGCAGACGTACTCGACTTCCTCGACGCTTACCTCGGTGGCCTCCTCTAGCTGGGGAATCGGTTGCTCCTTTCCATTTTGCGACGACCTCGAAGCGGCCGTCAACTCTGTAAGTACCTGTCGACCAGATCGACCTCCTGGAGCCTGCGCAGGCCCTCGCGGATGTCCTTGGCCCTTGTCTGCCCGACGTCCTCGACCGCTTCCAGGTCGGCGTCGGAAGCCGCCAGCACCTCTTCCAGGCCACCCAGCTCCTGGATGATCTTCTGGACGACAAGCTTGGGGATGCGCGGGATGCGGCCCATCACGCGGTAGCCGCGCGCGGTCACCGGGAAGTCGAGCGTGTTGAGCTTGCGGTCGTAGCCGAGCAGCTCGGCGAGGCGGCCGAAGTCGAGCACGTCCTCGTGCGGCATCCGCGCCAGCGACTGCAGCACCGTGGCGAGGTTCTGCTCGGAGTCTTCGACCGAGTAGTCGCGGATCAGCGCCGACTTGTCGCCGGCGACGCCGACCATCGTCTCCTCCAGCTGCATCTCGATCAGGCGGCCCTCGGTGCCGAGCTCGACGATGTAGCGCTCGACCTCGACCGCCATCCGCGTGGTCAGCTCGGCCCGCTGGAGGACGGTCAGCGCGTCGTAGAGGACGCCGCCGCCCTCGAACTCGAGCACCGTGAGGCGGCTGGAGACCTGTTCGAGCCGCTCGCGGTACTTCTCCAGGGTGGCCAGCCCCTGGTTCGCCTTGGCCAGCACGGCGGGGATCTCCTGCAGGATGTACTTCGTGCCCTCGACGTAGAGGGAGACGACCTCGCGGCGCTGGGAGATCGCCACGACCAGCGCATCGGTCTGTTTGGAGACGCGCTCGGCCGTGCGGTGCCGGGTGCCGGTCTCCGAGGAGAGGATCGTCGGGTCGGGCATCAGCTGCACGTTGGCCCAGACGATCTTGGTCGCCTCGGTGTTGAGCACGATCGCGCCGTCCATCTTCGCGACCTGGTAGAGCATCGCCGGCGTGTAGTCGATGTCGAGCCGGATGCCGCCCGAGAGCAGGTGCGAGATGTCGCCGGGGTCGCCGACGACGATCAAGCCGCCGGTGCGCGCGTGGACGATGTTGTCGATACCCTCGCGCAGCGAACCGCCCGGGGCGACAACGTCCAGGGCCCTGAGTAGTCGGGGATCCTGCCGTTCCGCTAGCTCGTGAAGCTCATCCCCTGGCGGTAAAGACATCCCGTCTAGGATGGCAAAATCCGCTCTGGAATGCGGTCTGGCTAATTCCGAGTGGACAGGTCGGATCGGCCATTGTCAAGCGAATCGGTCACCTAAGGCCGCAATCGGCGCTATCAGAGGTGAAAACGGTGGTGACGATGGCGCGTTTCGGGCGGCCGCCGGCGCGAATCGGGGACGAAGATCCAGGTCAGGACCGCTCCGACCGCGACGAGGCCGACCAGGGCCCAGGTCGAGCCGCCGACCGAATCGGCGAACGAGCCGTTCTCGCCGAGCAGGGCGTGGAAGACGGCGCCGACGACGGCAAGGGCGATCGTGCCCGCCATCACCCGGTCCATCGCCAGCACTCCGGAGGCGATCCCGACCTTCTCGGCCGGCATCGCCGCCATCGCCGCGGTCGACATCGGCGCGTAGACGAGGCCCAACGCGACCCCGAACGGCAGGTATCCGGCGAGCAGCAGAGCGTACGAGCTGTGCGGGCCGGTCTGGGTGAGGGCGACCAGGCCGAGCGTTCCCAGGGCCATGCCCGCGGTCATCAAGGCGCGGGCGCCGAAGCGGGCGATCAGTCGCCCGGAAAACGGCGAGACGACGATCATCGGGACGGTCACCGGCATGATCATCAGGCCGCTGAGCACGGCCGAGTGCCCGCGCACGTCCTGCAGGTACTGCGGCTGGAAGAACATCACCGTCCAGTAGGCGCCGACGAGGGCGAAGGCCGCGGCGCTCGCGCCGAAATACGGCCCGTTGCGAAACAGCGAAAAGTCGACGATCGGCTCGGCGACCCGGTGCTCGATCCGCCAGAACGCGTACAGCGAGGCAACCCCGAACAGGGCCAATCCGGCGGTCGCGCCGTCACTCCACGTTTCGGCCTGGATCAGCGCCAGCACGATCGCGGTCAGGCCGGTGGCGAGCGCGATGAGGCCGGCGAAGTCGATCCGGGTGCCCGAGCCGGGGTCGGTCGACTCCGGCGCCGCGCGCCAGACGATCGCGATCCCGGCGAACGCGATCGGCAGGTTGATCCAGAAGATCAAGCGCCAGTCGAGGTCGACCAGGGCGCCGCCGAGGAGCGGGCCGATGCCCAGCGCCACGGCGGAGATGCCGGCCCAGATGCCCAGCGCGCGCGCCTGCTCTTCCGCCGGGAAGGCGTGGCAGACGATCGCCAGCGAGAGCGGCAGCATCGGCGCCGCCCCGAGCCCCTGCAGCAGCCGCCCGAGGATCAGCGTCAGCTGGTCGCCCGCGGTCGCGGCGACGACCGAGCCGAGCGCGAAGAGGACCATCCCGGCCAGGAACAGCCGCTTGCGGCCGAACATGTCGCCCAAGCGGCCGCCGGTTACGACGAACGCGGTGATGATCAGCAGGTAGCCGTTCATCACCCACTGCAAGCCGGCTGAGCTGGCATCGACGTCGTGGCGGATGCTCGGCAGAGCGAGCGCCACGACGGTCGAATCGAGCATCAGGATGAAGAGCCCGAAGCAGGCCCCGGCCAGCGTCCACCAGGGCCGCGTCCTCTCGTCGATGCGCAGCATCCGGGGGCGAACCTACCCGCGCCCCCGGATGCCGGGCTGTTCAGGGCATCGAGATGCTGCGCTCGCAGAGCTTGCCGGTGTCGATGCCGCGCGCTCCGTTGCAGAAATCGTGGCCCGGGCCGCCGTTGAGGAAGTCCTCACCGCTGCGGCCGAAGATCACGTCCGCGCCGGCGATGCCCCAGATGCGGTCGTCGCCGCGACCACCGTCGAGCACGTCGTTGCCGGAGCTGCCGTAGATGCGGTCGTTGCCGCTGCGGCCGCGCACCAGATCGTCGCCGGCACGGGCGATGATCAGGTCGTCACCGCCGCCGGCGGTGATCACGTCGTCGCCCTTGCCCGAGCAGACGATGTCGTCGCCGGCGCCGCCGATCACCCTGTCGACTCCGTCGAGGCCGACGATCACGTCGTCGCCCTTCGTGCCGACCAGCTTGTCGTTCCCGGCGGTGCCGAGCACGGTCACCTGCTCGTGCCCGCACATGATCGTCGAGCGGCCCCATTCCGGGTGCCCGTCGAGCGCCGCGGTCGCGAACATCAGGCCGGGCGAGCTGCCGTCGTTGCCCATCGTCCAGACGTCGGCGCTGCCGGCGCCGTTGCGCTGGAAGGCGATCTGCTTGCCGTCGGGCGAGTAGGCGGGCTCGGTGTCGGTCGCGGGGTCGTTGGTCAGGCGAACCGGCGCCAGGTCGAGGTTCGTGGTCGACTTGGCGTAGATCTCGGCGTTGCCGTCACGCTCGCTGCTGAACGCGAGCCATTCGCCGCCGGGGGCGATCGACGGGCCGGTGTCGGCACCGGCGTCGCTGGTCAGGCGCTTCTGCCCCACGCCATCGCCGTTCATCGAGTACAGCTCGGCGTTGCCGTCACGCTCGCTGACGAAGTAGATCCGGTTGCCGCTCTGGTCGTAGGTCGGTTCGCCGTCGCGGGCTTCGACGTCGGTGAGCCGGCTCTGGTCGCCGCCGTCGGCTTTCATCGTGTAGATCTCGGCGTTGCCGTCGCGATCGCTGACGAAGACGATCCGCTTGCCGTCGGGCGAGAAGGACGGTTCGGTGTCGGCGGCGTCGTTCTCGGTCAGCCGCTTGGCATCGCTGCCGTCGCGATTCATGACGTAGATCTCAGCGTTGCCGTCCCGGTTGCTCTGGAAGACGATCTTCTTGCCGTCGGGCGAGTAGGACGGGTTGCGGTCGTCGGCGGTCGAGCCTGCGGTGATGTTGGTCGCGCCGCCGGCGCCGAGCGTGTAGACGTCGAAGTCTCCGCCGTTGTTGCTGTCGAAGGCGATGCGGCCGTTGCCGCCCGGAAACGCCGCCTCGGCGCCGGGCGCCGCAAGCATCGCGAGGAACAGGGCGGCCAGCATGGAAACGAGCGCCCTTGTGCTGCCTGCGGGCGTGGTGAACACGAGTCGATCCCCCCTTGGATCGAGGATTTTCAGAGTCCTGGCTACTTGAGTTGCACTACCCGCAACACGGCGGCCCACCCATCTGCAGCGGTTCTTGCGCGGATCTTTAGGCGGTGGCGAGGTCGCGCCCGGGGTCGATCCCCCAGCGCTCGCCGACGGCCGCCAGGTCGCCGTCCATCGCCCAACGGTCGGGGCGCTCCGCGCCCTCGTGGGCTGGGCTGGCGCCCTTCAGAGCCATGCAGCCGGTGTTGTCGCCGACGGTGCGAATCGCCGCGACGTCCTCGTCGGTGAGCCGCGGCTCGGCCGGCATGCGGCCCAGTTCGACCTTCTTGGCCTCGATCGGGCAAGCCTCCGCCCCGGCCTCCTGGATCAGGGTCGGCACGACGCACTCGACCGCGGGGTGGGCGAGGTTCCACTGGCAGGCGAGCTGGATCGGCGTCAGTCGCGCCCGCTCGGCGATCGGCAGCACCCGCTCGAGCTTCTCCAGGCCGGCCTCGATCCAGCCGTCGGGCCGGAAGGCGCGGTGGTCGCCCTCGGCCAATTCCATTCCCGGCCGCAGGTCGCCCCAGAAGAGGCCGCCGTAATCGACCACCCGGGTGATCACCTTGACGTCGTGGCGCTCCGCCGCCTCGAGGCAGAGCTCGCCGGGCCAGGGCTCGAACGGGTTGAGGATGATCATCGCCCAATCGATCCGCGCGCCGAAGCGCTCGATGCAGGCGATCAGATCCAGAGTGAAGCCGTTGGCGGGACCGGGCGCGACGCCGATCTGCCCGGTGAGACCCTCGTCGCGCAGCGCCGCCATCCCGTCCCAGACGGCCTCGCTGGAGTAGCCGGTGCGGTCGGGGTTGTGCAGCAGCAGCAGGTCGAAGCGCTCCGCCCCGAGCCGCTCGAGGCTGCGCTCGGCAGCCATCCGCAGGTACCCCGCGTACTCGCCGGGCCCGCGCAGGCCGGGATCGGTGAAGCGCGGGAAGCCGCGCGGGCCGTCACGCTCACCGGCGTAGAAGTCGTGGCCGACGGCGCCGACCAGCGAGTAGCCCTCGCGCGGCAGGCCCGCCAGCGCCCGGCCGGCGATCCGGTCCGCCTCGCCCTGGCCGTAGGTGTCGGCGGTGAGGACGGTGTCGATCCCGTCGCCGGGGCGCAGCAGCGCCTCCAGCCGGCCCTCGTCGATCTTCTCGCCGAAGCGGATGAAGCGCCCGCCGCTCCAGGCGCCGAGCGCCGCCCGCCCGGGCGGCCTCATTTGGCCGAGCTGTCGCCGACCTTCTCGGGCTCGGGCTTGGCTTTTTTCTTCGCCGGTTTCTTCGGCGCGACGATCGTCAGCTTCAGCGGCTTGTCGTCCTCGTCGCCGGACGGGTCGCGATCGACGACCACCGTGGAGCCGGGGACCATCTCGCCCTGGCGCAGCACTTCGTCGGCGAGCGGGTCCTCGATGTAGCGCTGGATCGCACGGCGCAGCGGCCGGGCGCCCATCGAGGGATCCCAGCCTTTGTCGACGAGCAGGTCCTTCGCGTCGTCGCTCAGCTCGAGCTGCAACTCGTGCTCGGCCACCTGGACGCGGACGCGGTTGATCATCAGGTCGATGATCTCTTTGACCTCCTCCTTGGCCAGCTTGTGGAAGACGATGACCTCGTCGATCCGGTTGAGGAACTCGGGCCGGAAGACTTTTTTCAGGTCGCCCATGATGCGGTTTTTCATGTCGCCGTAGGACATCCCGGTCTCATCGGCGACGGTGAAGCCGATCGAGGTGTTCTTGGCGATCTCCGAGGCGCCGATGTTCGAGGTCATGATCACGATCGAGTTGCGGAAGTCGACCGTGCGCCCCTGGGCATCGGTGAGCCGCCCGTCCTCGAGGATCTGCAGCAGGATGTTGAAGACGTCCGGGTGGGCCTTCTCGATCTCGTCGAGCAGCAGCACGCTGTAGGGCTTGCGCCGCACGGCCTCGGTCAGCTGACCGCCCTCGTCGTAGCCGATGTAGCCCGGCGGCGAGCCGACCAGGCGGCTGACCGCGTGCTTCTCCATGTACTCGGACATGTCGATCCGCACCAGCGCCTCCTCGTCGCCGAAGAGGAACTCGGCGAGCGTGCGCGCCAACTCGGTCTTGCCGACGCCGGAGGGGCCGAGGAAGATGAACGAGCCGGCCGGGCGCTTGGGGTCCTTGATCCCGGCGCGCGAACGGCGGATCGCTTTGGAGACGGCGGTGATCGCGACCTCCTGGCCGATCACCCGCTTGTGCAGCTCCTCCTCCATGCGGATCAGTTTCTTGGTCTCGGCCTCGGTCAGTTTGAAGACCGGGATGCCGGTCCACATCGAGACGATGTCGGCGATCTCCTCCTCGCCGACGTCTGGTCGGTCGGCCGAGTCGCCCTCGGACCACTCGTCTTCGAGCTGGCGCTTGCGGGTCGTCAGCTGGCGCTCGGTGTCGCGCAGGTTGGCCGCTTTCTCGAACTCCTGGGACTCGATCGCGGACTCCTTTTCGCGCCGCGTCTTTTCCACTTCCTCCTCGAGGTCGCGGTAGACCGGGGGCGCGCTCATCGACTTGATCCGCATCCGCGAGGCGGCCTCGTCGATCAGGTCGATCGCCTTGTCGGGCAGGAAGCGGTCGGAGATGTAGCGGTCGGCGAGCTCGGCGGCTGCCGCCAGCGCGTCGTCGGTGATGTTGACTTTGTGGTGCTGTTCGTAGCGCTCGCGCAGGCCCTCGAGGATCTTGACCGTGTCGCCGACCGAGGGCTGGTCGACCTTGATCTGGGCGAAGCGGCGCTCCAGCGCCGAGTCGCGCTCGAGGTATTTGCGGTACTCGTCGAGCGTCGTCGCGCCGATCGTCTGCAGCTCGCCACGCGCCAGGGCCGGCTTGAGGATCGAGGCGGCGTCGATCGCGCCCTCGGCGGCGCCGGCGCCGACCAGGTTGTGGAGCTCGTCGATGAAGAGAATGATGTCGCCGCGCTGGCTGATCTCTTTCATCACCTTCTTGAGCCGCTCCTCGAACTCGCCGCGGTACTTCGAGCCGGCCACCAGGGCGGCCAGGTCGAGCGTGTAGATCTGTTTGTTGCGCAGCAGCTCCGGAACCTCGCCGTTGTTGATCCGCGCGGCGAGGCCCTCGACCACGGCGGTCTTGCCGACGCCGGGCTCGCCGAGCAGCACCGGGTTGTTCTTGGTGCGGCGCGAGAGGATCTGCATGATCCGCTCGATCTCGGTTTCACGGCCGATCACCGGGTCGAGCTTGCCCTCCTCGGCGAGTTTGGTCAGGTTGCGGCCGAACTGATCGAGCAGTTTCGAGCTCTTTTTGCCGGAGCCCTCGCCCTGCCCGCCGCCGCTGCCGCTGCCCTGGCGGCGGCCGCCGGGACCGGAGAGCATCCGGATCACCTCGTTGCGGATCTTGTCGGAATCGGCGTCGAAGTCGAGCAGAATGCGGGCGGCGACGCCCTCGTTCTCACGCACCAGGCCGAGCAGGATGTGCTCGGTGCCGATGTAATTGTGGCCGAGCGAGAGCGCCTCGCGCAGCGCCAGCTCGAGCACCTTCTTGGCGCGGGGGGTGAACGGGATCTGGCCGGAGGTGACCTCCTCGCCGGAGCCGACGATCCGCACGACCTGCGAGCGCACGCGCTCGGTCGTGATGTCGAGAGACTCGAGGACGCGGGCGGCCAGGCCCTCCTCCTCGCGCAGCAGCCCGAGCAGGATGTGCTCGGTGCCGATGTAATTGTGTTTGAGCGTGCGAGCCTCTTCCTGGGCCAGGACCACTACCTGACGTGCTCGCTCAGTGAATCTCTCGAACAAAGGCTTCCTCTCTTGACCCTCTACAGGTCAAACGCGATTTGCGGTCGGAAGTACCGGCGGCGCCCTTCATGTATCGGAAAGCGCCTATGTGCCGCTTTAACGATACCGAGAGTGCCGACCCGGCCCTGGGGCCCCGATTGCCGCTCGTAGCGGCTTTTCAGGGTCCATTTCGGAGCCTCAGGAGCGCATCGCCGGGAAAAGCACGATCTCGCGCAGGCTGCGGGCCCCGGTAAGCATCATCGCAAGCCGGTCAATCCCCAGCCCGACGCCGCCCGTCGGCGGCATCCCGTGTTCGAGCGCTTCGACGAAAACCTCGTCATAGGGCTGAGCCTCCTCGTCGCCCCGCTCGATCTCGGCGGCCTGCTGCTCGAAGCGCCGCCGCTGCTCGTCGGGGTCGTTCAGCTCGCTGAAGGAGTTGGCGATCTCGATCCCGCCGACGAAGGCCTCCCAACGCTCGACCAGGCCGCGCTCGGTGCGGTGCGCCTTGGCGAACGGCGAGAGCTCGACCGGGTAGTCGACGACGAAGGTCGGCTGGATCAGGTCCGGCTCGACCGACTTCGAGAGCAGCCCGTCGACCAGCTTGCCCCAGCCCTCGGCCGGGTCGGGCTCGCTGCCGATCGCCGCCGCCAGCGCCTCGCGGGTCGGGTGCTCGGCGATGTCGATCCCGGTCGCGTCGCGGACCGCGTCGCGCAGGCTGACCCGCCGCCAGGGCGGCGCCAGGTCGATCTCGACCCCGTCGCGCTCGACGACCGTCGTCCCAAGCACCCGCTCTGCGACCTCGGCGACGAGCTGCTCGAGGTCGCGTGCCGTCTTCTCGTAGTCGGCGTAGGCCTCGTACCACTCGAGCATCGTGAACTCGGGGTTGTGCTTGTGCGAGACGCCCTCGTTGCGGAAGTCCTTGCCCAGCTCGTAGACCTTGTCGATCCCGCCGACGACCAGCCGCTTGAGGTAGAGCTCGGTCGCGATGCGCAGGTAGAGGTCGCGGTCGAGGGCGTTGTGGTGGGTGACGAAGGGGCGCGCCAGGGCACCGCCGTACAGCGGCTGCAGAACCGGCGTCTCGACCTCGACGAAGCCCCATTCGTCGAGCCGGCGGCGGGTCTCGGCGATCGCCCTGGTGCGGATCAGGAAGGCGCGGCGGCTCTCCTCGTTGGCGAGCAGGTCGAGCTCGCGGCGGCGAAAGCGGGTTTCGACGTCCTCGAGGCCGTGGAACTTGTCGGGCGGCGGCCGCAGGCTCTTGGCCAGCAGCCGCCAGTGGTCGATCGCCAGCGAGAGCTCGCCGCCGCGCCGCGTCGCCAGGGCCGTGCCCTCGACGCCGACAAAGTCGCCGAGGTCGAGCTCGACCAGCTGCTCGAAGGCCTCGGCGCCGAGCTTGTCGGCGGTGGCGTGCAGCTGGATCTGGCCGCTGCCGTCGCGCAGGTCGAGGAAGGCCGCCTTGCCGTGCCCGCGGCGGGCGACGATCCGCCCGGCGACGCGGTGCCGCGAGTCGGTCTCCATCCCGGCGGCCAGGCCCTCGTGCGCCGCCCGCACCTCGCCAATCTCCTCACGTTCCTCGAACGAGTGGGGAAACGGGTCAACCCCCTCACTCCGCAGCCGCTCCAACTTCTCGCGCCGATCGCGAAGAACGTCTGAGAGTTCCTGCCGCTGCTCCTCTGGCTCGCTCATCGAGGCGCGAGCCTATCGGGCTCTAAATGCTCTCGATTTTGGTGATTTTAAGTTTCTTCTTCGGGCCGCGCGGCACGTCGACGCTGACCACGTCGTTGCGCTTGTGGCCGAGCAGCGCCTTGCCGATCGGCGACTCGTTGGAGAGTTTGTGCTCGGCCGGGTTGGCCTCGGTCGAGCCGACTATCTGGAATTTCTGCGAGTCGCCGCTCTTCTGGTCTTTGACGTGGACGACCGAGCCGAAGCTGACCTCGTCGGTGTCGACGTCCTTCTCGTCGATCACGGTCGCGCGGCGCAGCCGCTCTTCGAGCTGGGCGATCCGCCCCTCGACCAGAGCCTGCTCGTTCTTGGCGTCGTCGTACTCGGCGTTCTCGGAGATGTCGCCGAACTCGCGCGCCTCCTTGATGCGTTCCGCAACCTCCCGCCGTTTGGCGGTCGACAGGTACTCGATTTCCTCCTTGAGCTTCTCGAGCCCTTCCGGCGTGATTACGGCTTGACGAGTCACTTTGCGCTGCCCTCGCTTTTTGCTTGCTGGACGTGGACTGTGCGGCCCTAAGACCAAAAATGCCCGGGAGCGACGGCTTTCGCGCGTCACACCTGGGCCGGAAGTCGCGGGATTATAGCGAGGCGCTCAGACCGGCACTCAGGGGTTTTTGGGTGGGTATTTGGGCGGCGATCAACTCGCGCGCCCGCGGCAGATCGGCGCTGCGCTGCAGCTCCTGCGCAACCTCGTTCGGGGCGCCGAGCGCCTCGACGTACCAGGGGTAGAACTTGCGCAGATACCGGGTCGCGCGCTCGGTCCCGAGATGCTCCTCGGCACGGTCGACGGTCCAGAGCAGCTCGGCGGCCACCTCCTCGCGGGAGGGCGGGCCCGCACGCCGTCTGGTCAGCTCTTCGAAGAGCCAGGGGTTGCCAAGCGAGCCGCGGGCGAGCATCACGGCGGCGGCGCCGGACTCGCGGTAGGCGCGGCGCACCGAGTCGGCGTCGTCGAGCCCGCCGGAGACGATCACCGGCGCGTCGATCCGCTCGACGAGCTCGCGCGTCAACTCGTAGTCGGGGCTGCCTTTGTGTTTGATCGTCGCCGCCCGCGGGTGGAAACCGATCGCCGCGGCGCCGCCCTCCTCGGCGAGCCGGACGGCGAGCTCGAACCCGGACCGGTCGCCGGGGCGCAGCCCGGAGCGCAGCTTCACGGTGACCGGCAGGCCGCTGCCCTCGATCGCGCCGCGCAACAGGCCGAGGGCCAGGTCCGGGTCGGCGAGCAGCTGCACGCCGGCGCCGGTCCTGCGCACCTTGCGCACCGGGCAGCCCATGTTGATGTCGATCAGGTCCGCGCCCGCCTCGGCGGCGACGGCGGCGCCGGAGCGCATCACCTCGGGGTCGTGGCCGAAGAGCTGCACGCAGACGGGGTGCTCGTCGGGGTGGATCCGCATCAGCTCGCGCATCGTGCGCTCGTTGCGGTAGTGCAGGCCGAAGCTGGAAACCATCTCCGAGACCGCCAGCCCGGCGCCGTGCCGTTTCGCCTGCAGGCGGACGAACCAGTTGCCGATCCCGGCCAGCGGCGCCAGCAGGACTCGGTTGGCGATCTCCACGCCCCCGATGAAGAAAGGCGAGGTCAAAGGCGGTTGTTTATCGATTCCTCTCATAGATCAGGCGAAGGCCCTTCAGGGTAAGCATCTCGTCCACCCGGTCGATCGTCTCGGTGAAGGGGACGATCACGCCGGCCAGGCCGCCGGTGGCGAGCAACTGCACCTCCCCCATCTCGTCTTCGATGCGGCGCACGACGCCGTCGATCAGCCCGGCGAAGCCGAACACGACCCCGGACTGGATCGCCGCCCGGCTGGAGCGGCCGATCGCCGTCTCGGGCTCCTCGAGGTCGATGCGACCGATCCGGGCCGCGCGCTCGACCAGCGCCGTCAGCGAGATCTCGAGGCCCGGGGCGATCGCCCCGCCGAGGTATTCGCCCGCGCCCGAAACGGCGTCGAAGTTGATCCCGGTGCCGAAGTCGACGACGACGCAGGCCGCCTTGAAGCGCTCGTAGGCGGCGACCGCGTTGACCAGACGGTCGGCGCCGACCTCGAGCGGGTTGTCGATGCGGATCGGCATTCCGGTCTTCACACCCGGCCCGATCGCGAGGCAGGAGGCATCGGTGTAACGCTCGGTCAGCTGTTCGTACTGGGTGCCCAGCGGCGGGACGACCGAGGAGACGCAGACCGCGTCGAGGTCGCCGAGGCCGACCCCGCTCAGCGTCAGCATCCCGGCGATCCGCTCGGCCAGCTCGTCGCCGGTCGCCCCGGCGCGGGTCTGGAAGCGCCAGTGCTCGACCAGGCGCTCGCCGTCGAACGCGCCGAGATGGGTCTGGGTGTTGCCGACGTCTACAGCGAGCAGCATCTGCGGGGCGAGTCTATGATGGCGCGCATGGAGGCGCGGCTCTACGTCATCCCGGGGTCCCATCCTTCGATGGCGGCGCGGCTGATGCTCGAGGCGAAGGGCGTCGAGTACAAGCGCACCGACCTGATGCCGGTGGTCTCCAAGGGTGTCCTGCGCGTCGTCGGCTTCCCGGGCATAACCGTGCCCGCCCTGAAGATCGACGGCCGCAAGGTGCAGGGCACCGGCGCGATCGCCCGCGAGCTGGACCGGCTGCGGCCCGATCCGCCGCTGCTGCCCGCCGACCCCGACCAGCGCGCCGCCGTCGAAGAGGCGGAGCGTTTCGGCGACGTCGACCTGCAGCAGCCGATCCGGGCAATCGCCTGGTGGGCGCTGCGCAAGGACAAGGCGCCTCTGCGCAGCTACTCCGAAGGGGCAAAGCTGGGCATCCCGATCGGCCTGGCGCTGAAGACGGCGGGGCCGATCGTCGCCGCCGCGGCGCGGCTCAACAATTCGACCGACGAGAACGTGCAGCGCAGCCTGGCCGCCCTGCCCACGATGCTGCAGCGCATCGACGACTGGATCGCCGCGGGCACGATCGGCGGCGCGCAGCTCAACGTCGCCGACTACCAGATCGCCCCCAGCCTGCGGTTGGCGATGAGCTTCGACGACCTGCGCCCGGCGATCGAGAGCCGTCCCGCCGGCGAGCTCGCCAAGCGCGTCGTCCCCGACTTCCCCGGCAAGACCCCACCGGTCCTGCCGCCCGCCTGGCTTCAGCCGTTGCGCAGCGAGACCGCCGCCGCCTGATCGACGCGCTCGCCCGGGCCGAGCGCCGCGAGGGCGTCGGCGAGGCGGGTGCCGCCGGGTAGAGCCAGGTCGGGATCAAGCTCGAGCAGCGGGACGAGCACGAAGCGACGGCTGGTGACCTCGGGGTGCGGGAGGGTCAAGCGGCCGGTCACAAGCTCCAAGTCGCCCAGCAGCAGCAGATCGACGTCGAGCGGGCGGGGGCTGTGACGGGGAGCGTCAAGGGCGCGGCCGCGCTCGGCCTCGACCGCCTTGCAGGCGTCGAGCAGTTCCTCCGGCTCCAGGTCGGTGCTGACGCGGATCGCGGCGTTGAGAAAGTCCGGCTGGTCGAGCACCTCGCCGACGGGCTCGGTCTCATATGCCGAGGAGACCGCCTCGACCCGCACCCCACGCTCGTCCAGCAGCTCGACCGCCGCCCGCAGGTGCGCGGCCCGGTCGCCGACGTTCGACCCCAGGCCCAGGAACCCGGTCCGCGTTCGTTGTTTGTCAGGCATCGGGAGACAAAAGGCGAACGCCCGTGGCTCAGGACTCCTCGTCGCCGGTCTCGTCGTCCTCGCTGCGCTCCTGGGTGACCTCGACGCCGACCTCCTGGATCGAGAGCGGCAGCGGCGGCTCGGGCTTGGAGGCACGGACTCGGACCGACTCGCAGCCGTAGCGCTCGATCAGGCGGCCGCCGACGACCTGGGCGAGGCGCTCCAGCGTGCGGTAGCTGCGCTCGGTGGCGGCGAGGGCGACGATGTCGCAGACCTCGCTGTAGTCGACCGTGTCCTCGATCCGGTCGGTGAGGACCGCGTCGCAGTCGGGGACGTCGAAGGAGAGGTCGAACTCGAGCCGCTGGCCGACCTCCTGCTCGGCATCGGTGACGCCGTGATGGGTGTAGATCGAAATTCCGCGCAGGTCGACCTCGACCCGCGACTCGATCCCGTTGCCCTGGGGCTCGTCCATTGCCGAGAAACCTAACCGAGGATCGCGCTCGCGACCGTCGTCGCCTGGGCCGCCTCGGCGACGTCGTGGACACGCAGCACCTCGGCGCCCTCGGCGGCGGAGAGCACCGAGGAGGCGATCGTGCCGCCGACCCGCTCGCCGACCGGCGAGCCGTCGATCTTGCCGATGAAGCTCTTGCGCGAGGTGCCGACGACGAGCGGGCGCCCGAGCTCACGCAGCTCGCCGAGGCGGCGCAGCAGCTCGAGGTTGTGATCGAGGTTCTTGCCGAAGCCGATGCCGGGGTCGAGCCAGATCCGCTCCTCGGGGAGGCCGGCCGCGACCGCCGCTTCGGTCCGCTCGGCGAGGAACGCCTTGACGTCGTCGACGACGTCGTCGTAGGCGGGGTTCTCCTGCATCGTCCGCGGGTCGCCCTGCATGTGCATGAGGATCAGGATCGCGCCGCGCTCGGCACACAGCCCGGCGATCTCCGGGTCGTGCCCCAGCGCGGTGACGTCGTTGACGATCGAGGCGCCCGCGCCCAACGCCGCCCGCGCCACCTCCGCCTTCGAAGTGTCGATCGAAACTGTCGCCTCACCGGCCAACCCCTCGATCACCGGCAGAACCCGCCGCATCTCCTCCTCAGCGCCAATTTCCTCCGCCCCAGGCCGAGTCGATTCTCCCCCAACGTCCAGCAGATCGGCCCCTTGCGCCAGCAGCTCCACCCCGTGCGCGACGGCGGCGGCGGGGTCCAGGTACCTGCCCCCATCGGAAAACGAGTCGGGCGTGACATTGACCACGCCCATCAGCTTCGGATTCATGGGCGAAGTATCGCGCGGTAACTCGCGCTGCTAGCTAGCGTCGCCGCCCGCGAACCCGGGGCGTGGCCGCGGGTTCGGGCGGGCGCCCTCGCGGGCTGCCCGTTCGGGCTCGGGCGCCGGCTCGGCCGGCTGGGAGGGCTCCTCGTCGTCGACGAAGATCTCGTCCTCGGATTTGCCGTCGAGCAGGGCGACGAACTGCTCGGCGTCGATCGTCTCGCGCTCAAGCAGGATCTTGGAGATCGTGTCGAGCTCGTCGCGCTTGTCGTTGAGCAGGTCCTTGGCGGTCTGGTGGGCGGACTCGACGATGCGGCGGATCTCGTCGTCGATCTCGCGGGCGATCTCGTCCGAGTAGTCGGGCTCGGAGGAGAACTCGCGGCCGAGGAAGGGCTGGCCGCGATCGTGGCCGAAGACGCGCGGGCCGAGGCGCTCGGACATGCCGAAGCGCATCACCATCTGCTTAGCGGTCTCGGTCACCTTCTCGAGGTCGTTGGAGGCGCCGGTCGTGATCTCGCCGAAGACGATCTCCTCGGCGGCGCGGCCGCCGAGCGTCATCGCCATCGTGTCGGTCAGCTCGGCGCGGCTGGTCAGGAACTTGTCCTCGGTCGGCAGGCTGATCGTGTAGCCGAGCGCCTGGCCGCGGCTGATGATCGAGATCTTGTGAACCGGGTCGCAGTTGGGCAGCAGATGGCCGACGATCGCGTGCCCGAGCTCGTGGTAGGCGGTGATCAGGCGCTCCTTCTCGCTCATCACCCGGGTCTTCTTCTCCGGGCCGGCGATCACCCTCATGATCCCCTCCTCCAGCTCATGCATGGAGATCTCGCGCTTGCCCTGGCGGGCGGTCAGCAGCGCCGCCTCGTTGATCAGGTTGGCGAGGTCGGCGCCGGTGAAGCCGGGCGTCTGCCCGGCGAGCGCGTCGAGGTCGATCTGCTTGCCCAACGGCTTGCCGCGCGTGTGGACCTCGAGGATCTTTTTGCGGCCTTTTCGGTCGGGTCGGTCGACGACGACCTGGCGATCGAAGCGGCCGGGCCGCAGCAGCGCCGGATCGAGGATGTCGGGCCGGTTGGTGGCGGCGATCAGGATGATGTTGTCTTTCATCTCGAAGCCGTCCATCTCGACCAGCAGCTGGTTGAGCGTCTGCTCGCGCTCGTCGTGGCCGCCGCCCATGCCGGCGCCGCGGTGGCGGCCGACGGCGTCGATCTCGTCCATGAAGATGATGCAGGGCGAGCTCTGCTTGGCCTGCTCGAAGAGGTCGCGGACGCGGCTGGCGCCGACGCCGACGAACATCTCGACGAAGTCCGAGCCGGAGATCGAGAAGAAGGGGACGCCGGCCTCGCCGGCGACGGCGCGGGCGAGCAGCGTCTTACCGGTGCCGGGCGGCCCGTAGAGCAGGACGCCCTTCGGGATGCGGGCGCCGAGCGACTGGAATTTCTTCGGGTTCTCGAGGAATTCCTTGATCTCCTGCAGCTCCTGCACAGCCTCGTCGACGCCGGCCACGTCGCGGAAGGTGATTTTCGGGGCGTCGACCGACATCCGCTTGGCTTTCGATTTGCCGAAGTTCATCACCCGCGATCCGCCGCCCTGCATCTGGTTCATCAGGAAGATCCAGAAGCCGAAGAAGAGGACGAAGGGCAGGATGAAGGTGAGGATGTTGAGCAGCCCGGAGCTGCCGCTGCCGTGCACGTCGGTCTTGACTTCGTTCGCCTTGAGCTGGTTGATCAGGCTTTCTTCGGCGTCGGGCGGGTACCCGGTGGAGAAGCTGTCCCCGTTTTCGCCCGCTTCCTTGACGTCAAGGGTGTTGTCCTTGGTGTTGACGTCGACTTCCTTGATCCGGCCGTTGGCGATCAGGCCGCCCTGCGCTTTGCCGGCGATCAGGTCGTTGTAGGAGGGCGATTCCGTGCTCGGCCCGGGACTGATCACCCGCTGGGCGACGAAGGCGAGGATCACCACCAGGAGGATCGGGAAGGCCGCGCTTTTGAAGAAACGCCTCACAGGGAAAAATCAGCGTACCAGGGCGGTTTCGGCGGTCCCAGAGCGATTCGGCGGGTAGACATCAATCGTTCAACGCCGCAACGTAGTCGAGGTTGCGGTGGCGCTGCGCGTGGTCGAGCCCGTAGCCGATCGCGAAGCGGTCCGCGATGCGGAAGCCGACGTAACGCGGCTCGAGGTCGACCCGCAGCCGGTCAGGCTTGGTCAGCAGCGCGCAGGCCTCCAGCGAGGCCGGTTCGCGGGCGTTGAGATTGCGCATCAGGTAGTGCAGCGTCAATCCGGAGTCGATGATGTCCTCGACGATCAGCACGTGGCGGCCCTCGATCGGCGCGTCGAGGTCCTTGAGGATCCGCACCACGCCCGAGGAGTCGGTCTGCGAGCCGTAGCTGGAGACCGCCATGAAGTCGATCTCGCAGGGCACGTCGAGGTGGCGCATCAGGTCGGCGAGGAAGATCACGGCGCCCTTCAGCACGCCGATCATGAACAGGTCGCGGCCGGCGTAGTCCTCGCTGATCTGGCGACCCAGCTCGGCGACGCGCCGCTGCAGTTCCTCGCCCGAGACCAGGGTCTCGCCGACAACCCCCTCGCTCATCGAAGCATCACCCGCGGCAGTCTACGGTCAGTGCTCGGCACGCAGGGTGCCGCGCTCGGCGATCGCGCGCACGCCGCCGCCGAGGTCGAGCATCGCGGTGCCCGTGCGGCGCAGGGCGGCGACCTCCTCGGCGTGCCGGGCGGCGCCCGCCACAGGACGGCCGGCGGCGCGATCGGCGAGCCGCTGGACGACGAGGCGGCGCAGCGCCGCGGGCAGCTCGGCGAGCCGCTCGAGCTCGATCGTGTTGCGCGGCGAGCCGTCGGAGCCGTCGAGCTCGTCGGCGACCAGCGCGTCCAGCACCTCCGCCTCGTCGCGCAGCAGCTCCGCCGTGCGGAGGACGTTCTGGGCGGCCGCCGGGTGGACTTCGGCAAGCGCGGCGGCGAGCCCGTGGCGCACCCGATTGCGGGCGTAGGAGCGTTCGGCGTTGCTCGGGTCGTCGCGCCAGTCCAGCCCGCGCGCCTCGCAGTAGGCGGTGGTCTGCTCGCGGGTGAAGCGCAGCAGCGGCCGCACCAGCTTGCCGTCACTGGGCCGCATCCCGAGCAGGGCGCGGCGGCTCGGCGAGGAGGCGAGCCGGTAGAGGATCGTCTCGACCTGATCGTCAGCGGTGTGCCCGGTGGCGATCAGGCCGTCGGCGGCGATCGCCAGCCGCGCCGCGGCCGCGTAACGCGTGTCGCGCGCCCATGCCTGCAGGTTGCCCGGGCCCTCGGGCCGGAGTGGGCGCTCGACCTCCAAGCCGCACCCCGAGCCGCTCGCAGAGCGTCGCGCAGTGCGCCTCGTCGGCATCGGAGTCGTCGCGCAACCCGTAGTTGACGTGCAGCGCGGTCACCTCCTCCGCGCCGAGCAGCCGCACGGCGAGGTCGAGCAGGCAGACCGAGTCCCGCCCGCCGGAGAGCATCGCCACCACGGGCGTCCCCGGCGGCAGCATGCCGCCCTCGCGCACCGCCTCGAGCATCGCCTCGTCGCTCAAACCGACTCGAAGTGTAGGTCCACTCCTTGCTTTCAATAACCGCTAATTAGCTAATGGTTAACGGTGATTTTGGCTCTAAATGCTAGCCTAATAGCTGTTATGCGAATCGAATCGCTACTGGCTGACGCGGCAGTGGTCGAGGAGTTGGGCCGCCGCTTGAGACAGCTGCGGCTGGACCAGAATCTCACGCAGCAGGGTCTGGCCGACGAAGCCGGCGTCTCGGTGGCGACCGTTCGCAACCTCGAGAGCGGCAAGCGCACTCAGCTCATAACCCTGATCCGGGTCCTGCGCACGCTCGGCCTGCTCGCCGACTTGGACCGGCTCGTCCCGGAGCAGAGGCCGAGCCCGATCGAGCTGCTAAAGCTCCGCGGCAGAGAACGGCAGCGAGCATCGGCACCGAGGTCGACGAGCCCTTGAGCACCCTGGCCGAAGTCAAACTCTGGGGAAAGCGGGTCGGCGCGGTCGCGCTCGAAGACGGAGACTCGGTCGCGACGTTCGAGTACGCGCCCGACGTTGCCGCCGACGGCGTCGAACTCTCGCCTCTCGTCATGCCCCGTCGGCCGGGGGCGCGCTACCGCTTCCCGAGCCTTGCGCCCGAGAGCTTTCGCGGCTTACCGGGGATGCTTGCCGACTCGCTGCCGGACCGCTTCGGCAACGCCCTCATCGACACCTGGCTGGCACAGCGGCAACGCGATGCCGCCAGCTTCAACGCGGTCGAGAGGCTCTGCTATGTCGGCAGTCGTGGCATGGGCGCCCTGGAGTACGCCCCGGCGCTCGGCCCCAAACCGACGAAAAGCCACCGGATCGACGTCGGCGCCCTTGCCGAGCTCGCCGCGATGGTGATCGCCCATCGCGACGACCTCAGCGTCTCCCTGGCAAAGCCGCGACGCAAGGCGGCGCTGGAGGAGATACTGCGGATCGGCAGCTCCGCCGGCGGCGCCCGGGCGAAGGCGCTGATTGCCTTCAATCACTCGACCGGCGAGGTCCGGTCCGGCCAACTAGACGTCGACCCCGGCTTCGCGCATTGGATCCTCAAGTTCGACGGGGTCAGCGACAGCAGCCGCGATATCGGCGACCCCGACGGCTACGGAGCGATCGAGTGGGCGTACTCGCTGATGGCCAAGCGCGCCGGGATCGAAATGACCGAGTGCCGTCTGCTTACCGAGAACGACCGGCGTCACTTCATGACCCGCCGCTTCGATCGCCTCACCGACGGCTCGAAGCTGCACATGCAGTCGCTGGGTGGGATCGCGCATCTCGATTTCAACCAGCCCGGCGCTAACTCATACGAGCAGGCTCTGATGACCATCCGTCGCCTCGGCCTGCCCATGGCGACGATTGAGGAGCAGTTCCGACGAATGGCGTTCAACGTCGTCGCCCGCAACCAAGACGACCATGTGAAGAACATCGCCTTCCTGATGGACCGGGACGGCCGCTGGCGTCTGTCCCCCGCCTTCGACCTGATCTACGCCTTCAACCCGTCGGGCTCGTGGACCACCCAGCACCAGATGTCCCTCAACGGCAAGCGCGACGGCTTCACGATCGAGGACTTCCGCGAGGTCGGCCGCACGGCCTCGATGAAACGTGGGCGGGCAACCGAGATCCTGGCGGAGGTGCGGGAGGCGGTGCGCTCCTGGCCGGAACTCGCCGGCGAGGCCGGGGTGCCGGAGGCGCGAGCCGCAGCGATCGGAAGTACGCACCGGCTCGAGCTGCCAGACGACTGAACGCTATTCGCGGCGGCGGACCAGGAAGAGCGGGGTCGCGACCGGGAAGCCCTTGAGGTTGACCTCGCCGATCGCCTCGCAGGCGAGGCCGCGCTCGCTCAGCGAGCCGGTGACGCTGTCGGTGACGAGGACCTCGCCCGCCTGGGCGCGGCCGACGACGCGGTGGGCGAGGTTGACGTGGGTGCCGAAGTAGTCGCCGTCGCGGTAGACGGCCTCGCCGTGGTGGATGCCGACCCGCGGCCGCGGCCGCTGCGGGAAGCGGTCGAGCAGCCCGATCGCCCACTCGGTCAGCGAGGCCTGGTCGGGCGAGACGACCATCACCTCATCGCCGATCGTCTTGACCACCGTCGCCTCCGGCGGCAGGGTCGCCTCGACCGTTTCGACGAAGTTCTCGATCACGTCGAGCGCCTCCTGATCCCCCTCCTCCTCGGTGTAGCGGGTGAAGCCCGTGAGGTCGATGAAGCAGAGCGTCACCGGGACCTGGCCGAGGTCGGTGATCGGCGCCTCGAGGTCGGTCTCCATGTGGCCGACCACGTCCTGTTCCATGAAGTAGCGCAGGTAGCGGGTGTGCAGGTACTCGGTCAGCGGCGCGGCGAGCGGCAGGATGTCGGCCGCCAGCTCGCCCATCTCCTCGGCGATCTCCAGCTCGGGGAGGGCGTCGCGGATCAGCGGTTCGTGCACGTAGAGGTGGAAGAGGCGCACCTCGGCGTCGGCGATCCGCCGCAGCGACTGGACGTAGACGCGAACGATCTGCAGGAAGGCGACGAGCGGGAAGCCGGCGGCCAGCACCCGGGCGCAGTGGCGCAGCGCCTTGACGTCGTCGGGGTCGAGCCTGCGCTGGCGACCGAGCGGCGTGCCGAGGATGACCAGGATGCGCTCGATCAGCTCCGGCTCCAGCCCGGTCTCGGCGGCGACCTCCTCGACGGTGACCTGCTGCTCGGGGCTCGGGAAAAGGTCCTCGACGAACCCGAAGGCGAGGCGACCCTCGCGGCCGGCCCGCTTCAGCTCCTCCAACGAGTGGCCGCGCTCGCGCATGCGCGCGACGACCCGGGCCTGGGCGGCAGCGGCGGCGGTCCAGCGGCCGCGGCGGACCGGCACCACCTTCTCCTCGGCCCAACGCTTCAGCGTGCTCGCCGCGACACCGGAGCGGCGCGACGCCTCGCTGAGGGAGATCCGTTCGTCCGCCATCGAGTGCCGAGGCTAATCCCATTGGTCGCCAAACGCCCGACGGGGCGGCTCTCGCCGCCCCGTCGGGTTCGATCGTCTGTATGCGGCTCGCGCTGCTAGGCGGCGCCCTCCTCCTCGGAGTGCGCCTGGAGCACCAGCTCCCCGCCCTCGCCGGTGCGGATGCGAACCGCTTCCTCCACCGGCAGGACGAAGATCTTTCCGTCGCCGACCTCGCCCGTCCGGGCGTGCTTGAGGATCGTCTCGACGACGAGCGGCTTGTCTTTGTCCTCGACCACGACCTCGAGCTTCAGTTTGGGCCGGACATTGACCGTCAGGGTCGAGCCGCGATACCGCTCGACTATCCCCTTCTGCCTGCCCGAGCCCTTGGCCTCGATGATCGACAGGGACGGAAATCCCTTGTCGAGCAGTTCGGCCCTGATCGGCTCGAACGCCTCGTGGCGGATGAACGCCTCTATCTTCTTCATGCGTTCAGGTCTCCTAACGCGACTCGGTCGCGGTCATCTGGGCAGGTGCGGCCGCCGGCACGGAGGCCCCGGATCCACCCATCGTGGTTGGCAGCCCCGTCGAATACTCCGGCTGCGGGATGAACTGCTCCGGGTATCCGTACATGCCGTGGGAGCTGATGTCGAGGCCGGCTTCCTCCTCCTCGTCGTCGACGCGGAGCCCGATCGTGCCTTTGATGAAGGCGAACGTCGCGATCGAGATCACAAAGACGACGACGAAGGTGAAGGCAACCGCCAGACCCTGAACCCCCAACTGTCCGAGGGTCGAGCTGAGCGGTTCGTCGCCGAATATCGAGTACCAGACGCCGGGCGCCGCGCCTTCGCTGATCAAGCGCGAAGAGGCGAAGATGCCGACGGAGAGCGTTCCCCAGATACCGGCCAGGCCGTGCGCCGAGAGGGCGCCGACAGGGTCGTCGAGGAGCTTGTCGATCGCCAGGACCGCGTAGACGACGAGCAGCCCGGCGAACAGGCCGATGATCGGCGCCGCCCAGTACTCGACGAAGCCCGAGGGCGCCGTGATCGCGACCAGGCCGGCGATCGCGCCGTTGCCGGCCATGCCGACGTCGAGCGATTTGCTCTTCAGGTAGACGGCGATCGAGGCGCCGATCACACCTGCCGCGGCGGCCAGCTGGGTGTTCAGCATGACCTCGCCGAACAGGTTGCCTTCCGTTCCGAAGGTCGAGCCTCCGTTGAAGCCGAACCAGCCGATCCAGAGGATGATCACGCCGAGGCCGACGAGCGGCATCGAGTGCCCCGGGATGACCCGCGGTTTGCCGCTCGCGTCGTACTTGCCCTTACGCGGGCCGAGCAGCAACAGCGCCGCAAACGCGCCGACAGCACCGGTGAGGTGCACCACGGAGGAGCCCGCGAAATCCATCACCGGTTTGCCGCCGATGTCGCCGAGCAGGCCGCCGCCCCAAACCGCGTGGGCGACCAGTGGGTAGATGATCGCGCCGAAGACGACCGCGTAGATCACGTAGGCGCCGAACTTGATCCGCTCCAGTGTCGTGCCCCAGACGATCGCCAGCGAGACGGCGCAGAAGGCGAGGCCGTAGAGCATCAACATCGCGGTTTCGCCGTTTACAGCTTCCCCCGCGACGGTCTGGCCGAAGTGGAAGAAGAAGCCGCTGTCGCCGAAGAAGTCGTTGCCGCCACCTTCCGCGACGCCGTAGCCGATCGCCCACCAGGCAAGCGTGCAGATCGCCAGGTTGACGAAGATCTTGGCGACGCCGGTGCCGGCGTTCTTCTGGCGCGAGAAGCCGATCTCGAGGAACATGAACCCGGCCTGCATCAAGAAGACCAGCACGGTCCCCACCGCGACCCAGGTCATATTCAGTTCGCTGGCCGCGGTTTCGGCCGTGGTTGCCAGTTCAGCCACGCTGGCGGCCGATGCGGCGCCGGGTAGCAATAGGGCAGCGAACACCGTCAAAAGCGCGGTGACGCCGATCTTCTTTCTCATCGAACTTCCTCCTAGCCCGCCGTGGCACGCCGCGGCGGTCGCGGTTTGGTTTGCGATCGCAGCCAAGGTATGAACAGGGCCGCAGCTTGTGTTTGGACTCTTGGAGCAAATCTGGGAGGCCCATCTCTCACGAGTGGAAAGGCCCCTGCTTCGGCGGGCGACGGCGGGTAGGCTGCGCAGCCCCCGTGCCCGCCCGATTGCGTCCCACCGCGCCGATCGCCGCCGCCGCGATCCTCGTCGGCGATCCCGGGCGGGCGCTGCTGCTGGCCCAGGAGCTGCTCGAGCAGCCGAAGATGAGCAACCACGCCCGCGGGCTCTGGGGCTACTCGGGCCTGACGGCCTCCGGGGGCGAGGAGTTGACGATCCAGGCGACGGGGATGGGCGGTCCGAGCGCTGCGATGGTGCTCGCCGACCTCGCCGAGCTCGGGGTCCGGCGCGCGGTGCGGATCGGCACCTGCGCGGCCGCGGGCACGGAAACGGCCCTGGGCGAACTGCTGCTCGCCGATGCCGCGATCGGCGCCGGGGCCAGCGCCGCCTCCTTCGGGGTCACCGCCGGCGCGGCGGCGCACCCCGATTCCGCCCTGTGCGAACGGCTGGCCGCAGAGCTGGGCGAAGCGGCGCGCCCGGCGACGATCGCCAGCTTCGACTCGATGCCGTCAGAGGCCGCAGCGCCGGATGGGGCGGCGGCGGCCGACATGCAGACGCTCGCCGTCCTCGCCCGCGGCCGGGCATTGGGAATCGCCACGGCGGCACTGCTGATCGTCACCGAAGCGGCAGGCTCGCCGCCGCTGGAACCGGAACGGGCGGAGCGGATCGCCGCAGACGCCGGGAGGGCCGCCTCGAAGGCTCTATCTAACCCTCAAGTCGAGGGTTAGAATCAGGCTTCGGAAGCCGTGTCGGCGCCGTCGCCGCGGCGTTCGGCGTTGAGTTGGCGGCGCAGGCCGCCGAGCTCGCGCGAAACGCGGTCCATCTCATCCTCGACCTCGTCGAGCCGCTGCGAGACCGACCGCAGGCGGCGCTCGAGCCGCTCGACGTCGCCCGCGGAGGGCAGGTTGAGCGCCGCCATCGCCGCGTGCTGGGCGTCAGCCGCCTTCTCGCGGGCGCCGAAGGCCGCGGCGACGGCATTCTCCAGCACATGGCTGTCGAGCAGCGCCTGGGCCAGCTCGCCGATCGCCTGCTCGCTGCGCGCCCGGAAGCTCTCCTGATCGTCTTGGTACTCGCTCTCGAAGCTCATCGCCGACACCTTAGAGATTGCGCATCCGGAGCGACTGAGATGCTGCCGGGCCATAGGCATGGGACAGCCGTTGATTAAGGGCATGTTGGGGGGCGGCAAAGCGCATTGCGCGCCTCCGCACAAGTCAGTAGCTTGGGCGTGCTTCATGCTTGGGGAGAGGGTGGACACGGGTAGGGAAATACCCGTGCACGCAGGGATACGAGGCGCCATCGGATGAGACCAAAGCTCGCACTGATCATCGCTCTGGCCGGATTCGCGGTCGTCACCGCGCTAGGCGTCGGCATGGCCGGCGCCGATCCGTCTACCGGGCTCGGCGAAAGGCAGGCGGCGAGCGGGCTGACCGTCGCCCCCGCCCTACCCTCCGCGAAGCCGCCCGCCTGCGACAACGAAGTCGACGACGACGGCGACGGGCTGACCGACCTCGAAGACCCCGACTGCGACTCCGCCGCCGACACCAGCGAGAAGGCCGAAGCAGAAGCCGGCGCCCCGGATGAATCCGAAGAAGGGGAAGACGGCGCGAAACAGCAGCCCACCGGCAAGGCCAAGAGCGGCACAGCACTCAACGCCGCCGAAGCCCCTGACGAAGGCAACAACGGGGTCAAGCGCAACCAGGGCCTCGGCGGCCCGGCCGGCGAAAGCGGCGCCGTGACCGCGCCCAGCGCGACGGCAGGCGACCAGCCCCCGAGCGAAGGAGCCGACGGCGGCTCGCAGTTCGGCAAGGGCGGCGCCCCCACCGAAGAAAACCCGAGCACGACGATCGCCCCCTTCGGCCCGGCCCCGATCGGCGTCCCCAACTTCGTCATCGACTCGTTCGAGATCCCGCCCTTCCTGCTGCCGATCTACCAGGCCTGCGGCACCGAGTACGGGATCCCCTGGGAGGTGCTCGCCTCGATCAACAAGATCGAGACGGCCTTCGGCACCAACCTGGACGCTCCTGGCCGGCGCGATCGGCTGGATGCAGTTCCTGCCCTCGACCTGGGGGACTTACGGCGTCGACGCCAACGGCAACGGCCGCAAGGACCCCTACAACCCGGTCGACGCGATCTGCGGCGCGGCCAACTACCTCAAGGCCAGCGGCGGGGCCGGTGATCTC
>CAWFEI010000005.1:0-829209 GCA_963814915.1 uncultured Solirubrobacterales bacterium
CTGGCGGACCTGGAGAAGCGGCTGAGTTAGGACCCAAAGCTCGGCGGGGCGTCGCGGCTATCCTGCTTTCTTGCCTCTTTCTCGCATCGAGACGAAGAAACGAGTGGCGGGGCCGGTCGGGTTCGTGCCCGGCCTGCCCCTGACTCTCCTTGCCGCCCTGGTTGCGTGTCTCGCGACGGCTCCCTCTTCGGCCGGGGCAAAGCCCGGGTCCAGCGTCGTCGCCAAGCCCCGGATCGGCATCGGCGCCTACATTCCCGGCGCCGAAAGCGAACCGGGGTTGATCGACCAGTTCGCGCAGCAGATCGGGCGCAAACCCGTGATCGTCAGCTTCTACAGAAACTGGGGCCCGCAATTGCTCGACGACGCCGAGCTCGAAGCGGCCAGCTCGCGCGGTGCGGTGCCGATGATTACCTGGGAGCCGTGGTCCCAGTCCGAAATGGGGACTTCGCTCTGGTCGATCGCGAACGGGGAACAGGACGCCTATCTGTGGGCCTCGGCCCAGGAAGCCGTCAACTGGGGAGGGCCACTCTTCCTCCGCTTCGCCCATGAGATGAACGGCGACTGGTACCCGTGGGGCTGGGGCATAGATGGCAACACTCCGGGCGCCTACAAGGCGGCTTGGCGCCACGTCGTGGCCCTCTTCCGCGCCGCCGGGGCGAACAACGTGCGCTGGGTCTGGTGTCCGTACGTCAGCAACTCACGGCCACGCCAGTTCCGTCGCTTCTATCCCGGGGACCGCTGGGTCGACTGGGCCGGAATGGACGGTTTCAACTGGGGCTCCTACCGTGCCTGGCAGTCGTTCGACAAGATCTTTTCGTTCACCTACCGGCAGCTGATCCGTGTAACCTCGCGCCCGATCATGATCGGGGAGACGGCAGCCAACCAGGCTGGCGGGAGCAAGGCGCGCTGGGTCTGGCATAGCCTGCGGAGGCTTCCGAGCTACCCTCACGTCCGCGCGCTGGTTTGGTTCGACGCCGCCGATCGCAGGGGGGATTTCCGGGTCGACAGCTCCGCGGGCGCCCTGGCGACGATGCGCCGCGCGCTGCACAGTCGCGCCTACGCGTCGACGCGACGCACGCTGCTGAATACCCCCGAGGATCTCGGTCGGCACCGGCACCCGGCGAGGCGCCGGTACCACCGCCATGCAAGGAGCGCCCGAGTTGTGCGCTAGGCGTCCGCGGCGAGCCCTGGCTGCCGCCCTCCTCCTCGCTTTGCTGGTCCTACCCGCCGTCAGCGCCCAGCCGGCGAGGGCGGCTATAGCCACAGGGGCCTTCGTCCCCGGTGTTGACCTGCACCCGGCGAGGCTGGCGCACTTCGGGCGCGAGGTCGGGCGCCAGCCAGCGGTCGCATCGATCTACAAGGACTGGGGTAATCCCGTCTTCGAACAACACCAGCTGGACGCGTTCTGGCGTCGCGGGGCTGTCACGATGGTGACCCTGGAGCCTTGGCACGCGTCGCTGAAGGCGATCGCGAAGGGGCGTTACGACCGCTACGTCAAGACTGCCGCGCGCTCCGCCGTCAGCTGGGGGCGGCCGGTCCTGCTCCGCTTCGCCCATGAGATGAACGGCGACTGGTACCCGTGGGGCAAGCAGACGAGCGCGCGCGTCTACAAAGCCGCCTGGCGGCACCTGGTGCGCGTCTTTCGCCGCGCCGGGGCCCGTAACGTGCGCTGGGTCTGGACCCCCTACGTCGACCCGGGCTGGAACCTTCCCTTCGCCAGCCGCTATCCCGGCGACCGCTGGGTCGACTGGGTCGGCCTTGACGGGATCAACTGGGGCGGCGGGCCGTCGGGATGGCACTCGTTCAAGCAGCTCTTCGTTCCCTCCTATCGAACGCTGAGCCGGGTCAGCCGGGCCCCGATGATCATCGGCGAGGTCGGCTGCGGCGAACGGGGCGGCAGCAAGGCTCGCTGGGTCACGACGGCCCTGCGAAGCACGCTACCCCGGATGCGTCGAGTGCGCGCCATCGTCTGGTGGAGTGCGAGGGATCCGCGCGGCGACCTGCGTGTCGACAGCTCGCGCGCAGCGCTCTCGGCCCTGCGCCGTGCGGTGCGCGCGGGGTTGTATCGGTCGCCCCGCAACTTCCTGTCCGGTCCGCTGCGCGGATTCCGTCTGGGTTCGTGAGCCGGGCGGCGGCACTCGACCGCAGACTCCGCGAAGAGGCCTACCTGGCCTTTCACCGAACGACCGGCAGTGAGATGGGCGCGGTCTATCGGAGGATGCGCGCTGAAGACAGGGCGCGCAGCGGCGATCGCCACCTCTCGCGACGGCTTGCGGAGCTGCTGCGCCACGCCGCCGACAATGTCCCTTACTACGCCCCCGTGCTGAGCGGCTCCGGAGGGCGGCTGGAGCCCGAACCGCTCACTGTCCTCGCCGCCATTCCGCCGCTGACCAAGCAGCTGGTGCGGGAGCGCTCCAACGAACTGCGCTCGCGCGACATCGACGCCAGGGAAGTCTATGAGCAGACCTCGGGCGGTTCGACCGGCGAGCCGCTGCGGCTGCTGCAGGATGCGCGCTTCCGCGCGCACGATCTGGCGATCCAGCTGCTGATGTCCTCCTGGACCGGCTGGCGGCTCGCGGAACCGGAGGCGATGATCCTGGGATCGGAGCGCGACATGCTCGAGAACACCGTCGGCCTGCGCGCAAAAGCCGCGAACCACCTTCTGAGGCGTTCCTACTTCAACGCCTTCCGGATGTCGCGGGAGACGATGGTTTCATGCCTGGAGGAGCTCGACCGAGCCCGGCCGCGTCTGATTCGCGCCTACGCGCAGTCGATCTCCGACCTCGCTGCCTTCGCGCTCGAGGAGGGCATCTCGGTTGCGCCGCAGAACGCGGTCCTGAGTACCGCCGGCACGCTGTACCCGTTTATGCGCGAGCGGATCCAGGCGGCATTTCGCTGCCGCGTCTACGACCAGTACGGCTCCAGAGAGGTATCCGGCATCGCCTGTGAGTGTGGGCAGGGAGAGGGGATGCATGTGCTCCCGTGGATGAACTACGTCGAGGTCGTCGACGAGGTCGGCCAGCCGGTCGAGCCCGGCGTGGAGGGACGCCTCCTGGTCACCTCGCTGTGCAACTACGCGATGCCCCTGATTCGCTATGAGATTGGCGATCGGGGGGCGCTGATGCCCGCAGGTGCGGCGCCCTGCCCGTGCGGCCGAGGTGGGCAGCGCCTCGCGTGGCTGGCCGGGCGCATCGTCGACACCTTCAGAGCGCTCGACGGGACGCTGGTCAACGGCGAGTACTTCACCCACCTGCTCTACTTCCGCGACTGGCTGCGGCGATTTCAGGTCGTTCAGACCGAGCCCGCCACTGTCGTCTTCCGGCTGGTGCTCACCGCGCCGCTGCCCGCGCGGGACCGCGAGGAGATCGTCGAGGGCACCCGCAGGGCGATGGGCGAGGCGTGCCAGGTCTGGTTCGAACCGGTCGAGGAAATCAAGCCGACCCCGTCGGGGAAGCACCGATTCACGATCCGCGAATGCTGATCCTCTGCTACCACGCGGTGAGCAGCGACTGGCACTGCGAGCTGGCGGTCGAGCCCCGGCAGCTGGAGCGCCAGCTGAGCTTCTTCCTGCGCCGCGGGTACGAGCCGCGCACCCTCGCGGAGGCGATCGGGAGAACCGGCGCCGGCAAGTCGCTGGTGGTGACCTTCGACGACGCCTACCGCTCGGTCCTGTTGGAGGGCCTGCCGGTGCTCTCGCGGCTGGGCGTCCCCGGAACGGTGTTCGTGCCGACCGAGATCGCGACCGGGCGAGGCTTGATGACCGACTTCATCCCGATGCCGGCCGGGTGGATCGAAGCCGAGGAGGAGCTGCGCTGCATGTCCTGGGACGAGCTCCGGTTGCTCGCCGAGAGCGGCTGGGAGATCGGCTCGCACACGCGTTCCCACCCGGACCTGACCGAGTGCGCCGGCGAGCGCGCCGCCGACGAGCTGCGTGAATCCCGGCGGGCCTGCGAAGAGGAGATGCAGCGCGAGTGCCGGTTGCTCGCCTACCCGTTCGGCGCGCACGATGAGCGCGTGGTGCGGCTGGCCCGCCAGGCGGGGTATGAGGCCGCGGTCACGTTGGGAAAGCGGCTGCTTGGCTCGCTGCGGGCCCCTAGCGCGCTCGAGCTGCCCCGCGACGGCATCTACCGCTCGACGCCGCGCTGGCAGCTTGCCGCGATCGCTTCGCCGCCGCTGCGTGGGATGCGCTCGCTGGCCCCCGCGCGGTAGGCGGCTTCCCGGATCGCGCCAAGGGACCGGATGCAAGCGATCCTCCGGCGCCCGAGGACCTCGTCGTACATGCGTCCAATACCCCGATGCGCCTGTGAGGTAGCGGTCGCACCGAACCGAGTGGGTGGGTGTGACCTCATCCCACCCCCTCAGACTCAGGTTCGTAGCCTTCTTGGCAGGCCTCGCGGCGAGCCTCTCGATGGTCGCTGCGGCCCCCGCGATGGCGCCGGCGATCGAAGTCGGCGTGTTCACCCCCGACGGCCCCTCGAACGCGTCGGCGGCGAAGGCCTATGAACAGCAGACCGGTCGTCGGCCCGATGTCTCGCTCTGGTACCACGACTTCGGCGACAGCCTGCTGACGCCGGAGGAGATGTCTGCGCTGCGGTCCACCGGTGAGACTCCGCTGGTCACCTGGGAGCCATACGGCCAGTCGCTGTCCTCGATCGCCTCCGGGAGCTACGACTCCTACATCCGCGACTCGGCCAGGATCGCCAAGGGCTGGGGCGGCGAACTGATGGTCCGGTTCGCCCATGAGATGAACGGCAGCTGGTACCCCTGGGCGCGCTCCGAATCGTACGTCGCGGCATGGCGGCACATCGTTGACGTGTTTCGCGAAGAAGGAGCCGGAAACGTGCGCTGGGTGTGGGCCCCCAACGTCAACCGCAGCGGGTCCATGCCCTTCACGGCCTACTTCCCGGGCGACGAATACGTCGACTACGTCGGCCTCGACGGCTACAACTTCGGCAGCACCGAAGGCAATCGCTGGTACAGCTTCCGCGAACTCTTCTCGTCCTCCTATGCGGCGGTTACCCAGCTCAGCTCGAAGCCGGTGATCATCACCGAGACCGCGTCCAGCGAGACGGGGGGCGACAAGGCTGCCTGGATCCGCTCCGCCTACCTGGAAACGATCCCCAATGATTTCCCGCGAGTGAAAGCCGTCGTCTGGTTCGACAAGGTCCAGGAGGACAATTGGCCGATCGACTCGTCGCCTGCCGCACTCGCGGCTTATCGCGAAGTGGTCAACTGCACGACCTACGGTGGCACCGAGCCGTGTGGGACGGAAGCCGAAGGGGCCGGCGAAGCCGAAACGCCCGAACCGGTCGCGATCGAAGCGGTACACGTAACCCCCAAGGTCGCCGCCCCCGCCGCGAAGCCGCGTGGCACGTTCTCCTTCCGCATCAACCACGATGCCAAGGTGCGAATCAAGGTCCAGCAGCGCAGGCGCGGCAGGCACAACAAGCGTGGTAGGGCGGTGAGGCGACGAGCTCTGCACGGCGGGCGCTACGTGCGCCGCATAGTCCTTGCCCGGCGCGGGCACCGCGGTCGCAACAGGCTGCCGCTGAGGCGGCTGCTACGCCACCGCCGTGTGGGGAAGGGCCGATACCGTGTGACCGTCGTCGCTATCGACCGCTCCGGCCATCGCACGCACTCTCGGCGTGCCCACTTTACGGTTTTCAGGTAGACGCCTGCGAGGCGGCCCGGGTCGTTCCGTAGCATCCGCGTCCAGATGAGACGCCTGCTTGCCACGACGCTCGTCCTGCTGGTGTCCGCAGGCGCCGGCACCGCGCACGCCGCGGGGCCCGCAGCGCCGGTCGCGATCGGCGCCTTCATCGGCAGCTCCTATCGCGACCCCGGCCTCTACGACTCCTGGGCGCGCGAGGTCGGGCGGCGCCCGGTTGTGCTCGGGTCCTACAAGTCGTGGAACATCCCACTGATCGACGTCGGCCAGCTCGACGCGATCTGGACCCGCGATGCCGTGCCGACGATCACCTGGGAGCCCTGGGACGAAGGTAGCCGGGACTACAGCCTCAGCGACATCGCCGCCGGCGTCTACGACGACTACATACGGCGTTCCGCTGAGCAGGCTGCTGCCTGGGGCCATCCGTTGTTCATCCGTTTCGCGCATGAGATGAACGGAGCCTGGTATCCGTGGGGGCGGGGGAGCAGCGGCAACTCGCCCGCGCTCTACAAGGAGGCATGGCGCCGGATCGTGCGGATTTTCGAAGCCAGCGGCGCGACCAACGTCCGCTGGATTTGGTGTCCCAACGAGAACTCCAGCGGCCGCTTCGCCTTCAAGCAGTACTACCCGGGGGACCGCTGGGTGGACTGGGTCGGCCTGGACGGGTTCAACTGGCAGCAGTCTCCAGGCTGGCAGTCGTTCGACGAGATCTTCGCCGCCTCCTACAACTCGCTCGTCGAACTGACGGAAAAGCCGGTGATGATCGTTGAGACCGGCTCCTGGGAAACGGGCGGCAGCAAGGCCGCCTGGGTGTCTGACCTGCTGACTCGCGAATTGCCCGAGTATGGCCACATCAGGGCGTTTCTGTGGTGGAGCGTCGATGACCCGCGCGGGGACCTACGGGTGGACAGCTCGCCGGCGGCGCTGGCAGCGCTGCGCAGCGGCCTCGCCTCGCCTCGTTACGACGCCACCCGGGAGGACGTGATCGAAACGCCTGAGCGGCTCGGCCCCGCAACCCCTGTCCCCGTGCCTGGCGCCAGCGGCCTCTCCCTCGGACGAGTCAGGAAGCACCTTCAGAACGACTACGTTTGGATCGGGCTGGCCGCTCTCGCGGCCTCCCTCCTGGTGCTGGCGATCGTGCTGGTGGTTGCGCGCCGACGCCACAGGGGGGCGGTCCCGGTCCGGAGGACGCGGCCGACCCGGCGAGCGCTGGCGACGAGTCGCCGCGGGCCGCCGCGACTTCTCACGACACGCTCCTCTGAGCGAGCGCGGACGGCGCTAGGGCGCGTACGACGTCCGGAGCCATCACCAGGCCCTCGACGCAGACGGCGGCAAGCCAGCCCACCGCCACTCCGCTGAGGCCGCCGGCCACTGCGCCCAGCGTGCCCCCTACGAGCTCCAGCCCGGTTCCACCCCAGACGATCGGGATGGCCGCCGGGATGCGCCGTTCGATCCGGTGGGTGGTTACGTAGTGAGTGCGGATCGTCTCGGGGAACACGCCGAGGACGAGGATGTGCAGAGGAGCGGTTGCATCGGTCGCATAGGAGGCGCCGAAGACGGAGAGCAGCGGTTCGGCTAAGGCGAGCAGCACCAGGTTGGCCGCCAGGCCGAAGGCCAGCGAGGTGTAGACGGTCAGGCGAAACCGGCTAGCGAGGCCCTTGCGCTCTCCGGAGCCCATCGCGAAGAGCACCGTGCTGAGCGAGATCGGTACGGCGAAGACCAGGCTGGCGATCATCCAGGCGATATAGAAGCTCGCGTTGGCGGCCGGCGAGAGCACCGTCACGACGATTACGGGAAGCACTAGGTCCGGGATGCGGAGCGCCAGGTTGAAGACGTGGTGCGTGGCGGCGGAAGCGCGCATCTCGCGCAGTAGCGCGAAGCGCGGGCGGCGCGAGTCCCCTTCGACCGGCGCGAAGAAGCGGAACAGGGCCAGCGCCGAGATCGCGATGCCGGCGGTCCAGGTCGCGTAGAGGGCGACGCTGTCGCTGCGGCTGGCGAACAGCGGAACGGCGAAGAGGGCGATCAGCTTGGCGAGGGAAAACGCGATGTTACGCAGCAGCTGGAGACCTCCGCGAAGCAGCCCGATGAGCGACTGGTCGGCGACCACAGCCGCGGCGGTGAGAGCGCTGCCTGCGGCGAAGACGACAACCGCGGCGGCGCTGCTGCTGAGAGCGCCCAGATTGGAGGAAACCAACGGGGCGAGGAGGGCAAAGGCGGCGCCGAGGACCGCTCCGATCAAGCCGGAGACCGCGAGCGCGGCGCCGATCAACCCGCGCTGGCCCTCGCGCATACGTGGAAGCTCGCCCATCATCAGGGTGCCGAGCCCGACGGTAGCCAGGAAGCCGAGCAAGGTCATCGCTGAGACCGCGGCGCTGCCGACGCCCACCGCGTCCTGGCTGAACCACCGCGCCGCGACAAGCCAGAAGCCGGCGCCGAGCAGCGCGGTGACTATCGCGGTTCCCAGCATCGAGCCGGAGTTGAGAAGCATCTGGCGCTCCCGGTCGAGAGTCGAGACGAGCAGGGCGCTCCCGGTCCGAATCCTGCCGCGGACGGTCATCCGGACGTCAGCCCATAGGTGTCGTAGATTTCGATCGGTCCGTTGGCGTAGATCTTGGTCAGCCCGCGCACGTAGCGGAACTTGTCCAGTGCCGGGGGCGGGATCGGGTTCTTGCGCTCGAATGCGTGCGGTTCTTCCAGGCCGAAGTACGTCCCCTGAACCGGAATCGAGCGGCTGAGGCGCCGGTCGACGACGATGTAGCGGATATGCCCCTCGAGGATCACCCGCCGGGCGGGCCGGTCGAGAGTCCTGTCGAAGAACACGCGGGAGATCGAGACCCCGTTTACGCGGCGGGTGACCGGGTCGAGCCCACCGTAAGACCCCATTAGAGTCGCGTTGGCGTGGTCGACGAGGATGCGGCTGCCTGGCTTCAGGTGCTGTCCGGCGAATTGGGCCGCAGCCAGACCCTGCGGGCTGATCGATCGGCGCTCGGCGCTCACCAGGAACGGACCCGGCTGTCTCCCCTGCGGGGGCTCGCCGATGATGAAGCCGCCGAGGAAGACGAGCGTAGTCAGACCGGTGACCGCGAGGGCGCGCCCCGTGCCGGCGAACGGCCAGCGTAGGCTGGCCACGACGATCGCCACGAGGAAGCCGAGGCCGAGGAAGACGAACTCCGACGCTCGCTGGGAGGTCTCGGTGCCGCTCTGCGTGAGGCGCAGGCCGAGCGTGACGACGTAGAGCACGGCGAGCAGCGCCAGCGCCCGAGCCAGCGGCGCCTTGACGGAGGGGCGCCACATCCGCTTCAGCCCCGGCGGTATGGCGGCCAGCAGCGTCAGGACCGAGATCACGGCCACCGCGCGCGCAAGCGTCGTGTTCGTCTGGGCGCCCGCTTCGAAGGGCTTCTTCGGTCCGCTGCCGCCGAAGACGAGGTGGAAGGCGGAGCGAATCGAGCCGCTGACCTGGCCTCCGACCTCGGTCACGGTGAGCCCGCCAGCGACGAAGGCAAACCAGGCACTCGCCGTGACGGCGAGCATAACTGCCGGCAGCGCCGGGGTCAGCAAGATATTCCGGGGGCGGCCGCCGCCGCGCCGCTGGGCGAGCTCGAAGAAGACGGACCAGCCGATGAGCAGAGCGAGCACCGCGTAGGCCGTTATGTGGTGCGTGACGGTCAGGGCGCAGACGAGCGTCGCCATCGCCACGAGCAGGCTGCGCGTCGGGCCGCTGGAGAGCGCATGTGAGTTGTCAATCCAGCGGGCGGTGAGGAGAAGCAGAGCGACTCCGAGGAGCAGCGCCACCGACTCGTAGGCGAACTGAGCATTGAAGTAGAGGAAGCTGGGATTGCACGCGTAGACGAGTACGCCGATGCCGGCGGCTCGGCTCGAGCGCGTCGCGCGCTCGAAGAACAGGAAGAGGGCGAGCATGAAGGCCGTCCGGGCTACGCCGACCACGATCGTGCCGGAGAGAAAGATGCTGAGCCTGGCAAGCATGTCGAGCGGCGCCGTCAACAGGTCGAGGCCCGGGAAGGCGGGGGTCGTGATGACGAGTGGGTTGCTGGAGAAGGGGTGCCCGCTCTGCAGCAGATCATTGGTCGCGCGCCACCAGCCGAGCTCGTCGTAGAAGACGAACTGGGTGGGGCTGTAGAGCAACTTGACGAGAAAGAGCGAGATACTCAGCACCGCGACCAGGGCGACCCGCTCGCTTCGCCCTACCGACGGCGACAGCAGGCGGAAGGCGATCGGCGCGTAGATCGCGACGAGGCCGGACCAAAACAGCGGCTGCGCCAGCTCTCGCCCGGTGCGCGCTCCGTCGTTCCCCAGCGCGACTAAGAGGATGCCGAGCGCGGCCACAATGGCGAGCAGGGGCGCGGCGCCGAGCGGCTTTCGCGCGGGAGGCGCGGCCACCGCAGTCACGCCGGCTCACCCGGTTCGAGCTTGACCCGCCTGTACAAGTTCCCGTCCACGAACAGCGTGGCGACGAGAGGCCCGCGTTCTTCCGCGGTGAGCAGGTGATTGCTCCACGAGCGGCCGTCGGGGAGGTGGATCCGCCATGCTTTGATCGTCCGCCCCATGCGGACGACGCGCAGCATGTAGTCGGCGGTCGCCCCTTCGTGGTTCTGCACGCCCACCACGACTTCTTCCTCCCCGCGGCCCGCTTCGTTTTCGGAGAGCGGTGCGATCCATAGGGCGCTGAACTCGGCGCGGTTCACTTCGCGCCGCTCCGCGGCCGAGGCAAGCGCGATCGCGGTGGCGACAATCGCCAGGCACGCCGTCCCGGCGACGATCGCCGGGACGAGGTGGGGCCCAGCGTTCCCCCGGCGGGGCGGGGACCCCTGCCGCCGCAGCTGCGCGACGAGGGAGCCCGCCAGGACCGTAAAGAGGCCGATCGCGAGGTACGCGCCACGGCCCAGGTCGAATACGACCTGGGCGGCGAGGCCGGTCAGGGTCCAGGCCGCGACGGAGAGCGCGACGGTGAGGACCGTCCGCTCGAGGAGGCCGATGCGGCCCGGGAAGAGCGCGGCAGCGACCGCATAGCCGGGCGCGGCAAGGACCAGCGGAAGGAGGACGACGGCCCGCAGCGCGTCCGGGAACGGGACCGCGGTGAAGATCAGCCCTGCGAATGCCAGCCCGCAGACCCCGGCGAGGTCGCCGTCGAGGCGCGCGATGGGCTTCACCTGCGGCTCTCCTGGAAGTGCTCGATCGTGCGGCGGTACAAGCTTTCGATCCGCGGAACGATGACATCGGGGGTGAACGCCTCGGCCCTCTCGCGGGCTCGCGCGCCCATCCGCTCACGGGTCTCTGGCTCGTCGATCAGCTGCCGCATGGCCGAAGCGAGGCCGGCCGCGTCCCCGCCTGGAACCAGGAGTCCGGTCTCGCCGTCCTCGATCAGGTCCTCTTGGCCGCCCGGGCGGGTGCCGATCATCGGCTTGCCCTTGCTCATCGCCTCGAGCACGACGTTTCCGAGCGCCTCGGGCGCCTTGGTCGGGAAGTACGCCGAACAACGCCCGCTCCCAGATCGCCATCACGGTCGCGTGGGGCACGTCTTCGAGCACCGTGGCCTCCGCCGGAGGGAAGCCGGCTGGGGTGTCGGGCGCCTGCGTGCCGACGATGACCAGCGGCGGCGCGTCGGCACCGAGCATGCGGTAGGCCGCGACAAGCTCCTCGATGCCCTTGATCTTGCGGAAGGCACCGACGTAGAGGACGAAGGGCTCCTCGGGCAGCCGTGCGAGCGCCCCCTCGTCCAGGGGTTGCCCGCCCACCTCCTCGTAGAAGTTCGGGATCACGGCTTCCAGGGCATGTTCGACGTGCAGGAAGCGCTTCATCTGCGCCGCCACGAAGTGGCTGACGCTATGGACGGCGGTCGTGCGCCGCCTCAGCAGGGGGCCGACGCCGATCACGCTTGCCGCCGCGACGGGCCCCTTTGCCGCACCGTAGTGGCCGGTTGCGCAGGCGAGGCACTTGGCCGGGGCGGGGCCCGAGCAGAGTTCGCCTTGCCGGACCAGCGTCCGCAACGCGCAGACGTTCCCGTAGTCGCGGGCGGACAGCAGCAACGGCAGCCGTTTGCGCCCGAGCGCGGCGGCGGCCGAGTGCGCCAGCCAACCATAGGCGTGCACCAGGTCTGGGTGGAAGTCTCGGATCAGACGCCTCAGGGCGGTCACCGCCTCGGGGTCCGGAAAGGGCGGCGGGTTGTGCTTGTAGGGGTCGTCGGACAGTCGCCGGGCGCGACTGCTCAGGTCGCGGATGCGGTGGACCTCGCCAGCCGCCGTGGATTCCACCTCGGGCAGGCCCTCCTGCCAGGCCGTCGCCACGGCGAGTGTGTGGCCCCGGGCGGCGAGGTGGCGCGTGAGCAGTTCGACGCTGCGGTTGGCGCCGCCGATCAGCGGGGGGTGGGAGTCGGTGACGATGAGGACGCGCAGCTTCTGCGGCGACTTCGGCCCACTTTCGTCCACTGATGCCGAGTCTGCATCCCGGGGCGCGGCCGATCGGCGCCCACCGCGCATCAGGTACCGGCTGCGCGCGTAGGCGATCGGACCGTAGGCCATGCCGCGCAGCTCCAGACGGCTCAGCGAGGCCGGATAGTCGAGCTGCTTGTTCTCGTTCTTGGCCGAACCCGGCGAGAGTGCGTAGGCCAGCCCCCGCGGAAGCTTGTGGACGAGGGTCAGGAGCAGGCGCGGATTCGTCGTCACGGCCTTGGTCAGGCAGGCCGTCAGCCCGACGCCGTAGCCCCAGACGCGGCGGCGGAACTGCTCGAACTCATGCTGGTGCTCGTGCCGGACGATCGCGGCCGGCTCGTAGACGACGCGATGGCCCGCCAGTAGCACCCGCAGCATCGCCTCGAGGTCCTCGCCCGCGAGAGTCGGCGTGGCTGTGCCCAGAGCGGGATCGAAGCCGCCGAGCTCGCGCAGCGCGTCGCGGCGGAAGGCCATGTTCTGGCCGCTGCCCAGGTCGCCGACCGTGAAGGGAAAGAGCGGGCGGTCGGGGGGAGGGTCGGCGATGTCGTAGACGCGGCGCTCGAAGCCCCGCATGAAGCCGCCGAAGCCCTCGAACCACAGCTGCGCCGGCGTCTCCAGCCCGTTCGGCACGGTGAGTCCGGCGACGCCGCCGACGCGGGAGTCCTCGACGAAGGGCCGGACCATGGTCGCAAGCCAATCGGGGTCCGGATCGATGTCGTCGTCGGCGCATATGACGATTTCCCCACCCGCCTTCAGCAGGCCGCGGTTGCGGGCATTGGAGCCGCCGGCCGCGGGTTCGCGGACTACCCGCACTTGCGGGTCGATGGCGTCGAAAGCGGCGGGATCGACGAGTTCGTCGCCGCCGGAGCCGTTGTCGACGACGACGACCTCGTAGCGATCGGCGGGGTAGCTCGACGCGGCGATGCCGGCGACGGTGCGCAGCACCGAGTCGGGGCGGTTGCGGGTCGGTACGACGACGGTGACGAAGGGGGCGGTGGCGAGGAAGGCCGCCGCAGCCTGCTTGCAGGGCGGCGTCTTGGGCGAGGCGATGCCCGCGGGCGAGAGCGAGTCGGGCGCCGGTAGGCCGTCGGATTCGAGATGATTACGGACCTCTTCGCCGAGTTGACTCCAGATCGCCGCGGCGAGGTCGGTGGGGGAAACCGGGGATTTGAGGTCGACCACGGCAAAGCCCAGCGGCATTCCGTGGAGCCGCGCCAGGACTTGGGCAGAGCCGTAGGGGACCCCGAACTCGCCTTCGCCGGGCTTGAGCTGCGGGAGCTGCTTTCCGAGCTCGACCTCTGTCATCCGAATCGGCGCGAAGTTCGGCGACGGCGGCTGGCGAGCGCCGCGAGCCCTGCGTGTCATCTTCGCGGCCATCGTGCGGCGATCGAGCCCTTCAGGAAGCCGGCGGTCGTCAGCGCTAGCCCTAACACGATCGCGGCCGAGCGTAGAGGACCAAACGGATCGCCGCGAAAGAGGTCTCCCAGGCCACGGAGGATGCCTCGGGGGAGCGCCACGGAGACGTAGCGGCGCTCGGAGCTGAGCCCAGCATCGGCGCCGACGTAGCGCGCGAGACGCGCCTTGCCGTCGCCCTCCTCGATGCAGCGACGCACGAAGTAACCAAGCGTGGCGCGCTCCGGGGTGACCGTGTGCAGCACTCGGGCTTCAGGCTCGTAGAGCCAGATGCAGTCGGGTCGATCCTTGCTGACACGGATCGCCAGATCGGTGTCGTCGGGCACGTTCCCACCCGCGCGAACGACGCCGCGCGAACGAATCTCGCGCGGCGCCTCCTCGCTGACGCCTTCCCGGAACCCGCCAACCTCGGCGAGCACATCGGCCCTGACCGCCATGTTCGCGCCGATCGGATTGCGCACTGGCGCACGCCGAGTCGGCAAGCCCGTGTAGCTGCACCCGACCACCCAGAGGAACTCCGCCGGAAACCAGCGCACCTCGCGAGCCTCCCAGCGAGGCAGGAGGGCGCCGCCGGCGCCGACGACACCGGCCTTGGAGAAGCAGGTGCTCAGTCGCTCGAGCCAGGAGCGCTCCGCGCGCGCGTCGTCGTCGATGAAGGCGACTACCTCCCCGGCGGCCTCTTCGATGCCCGTATTGCGCGCCCCAGCCAGTCCCCGCGCGCGTCGGTTGGCGATCGCTTTGACCTCCGGAAAGGCGTCTTCGACTCGCGCGAGCAGCTCATCGTTGTGGTCGACGACGACGATCGTCTCCAGGGGCGACAGGGTCCCCTCCTGAAGGGATCGCAGGCAGGATTCGAGGTCGTCCCAGCGCTGTTCGTCGTAGGTTGAGACGACGACTGACGTCGCCGGATCGGCGCCGCCGTTCATGAGCTCAGGCTGCGGCCGCCTTGGCCTTTTGCGGCTTGGGTGCGGGCGCCGAGGTACGCTCCGGCTTGAAGGTGCCGCGCCGTCGCGCCTCGGCGAAGATCGTGCCGAGCACGCGGAAGCCGTCACGGAAGGTGTTGAGGTTGCTCTGGCCGGAGATCCGGTCCGCCTCGTAGCTGGGCACCTCGGTGATCTTCATCCCGGCGCCGGCGATGCGCAGGTTGATCAGGGTCTCGACCTCGAAGCCCGGAACGTCTAGCGCGATGAAGGGGAGACAGCGAGCCCAGAAGGCGTTGTAGCCGTAGCAGAGGTCGGTGAAGTGCGTGCCGTGCAGCAGGTTCGCGCTGCCGCTGAGGAAGGCGTTGCCGAGGCTGCGCAGCCGGGTGATGTCGGCGCTGCCGCCGCCCTCAAGGAAGCGCGAGCCCTTGGCGAAGTCGGCGCCTGCCTCGAGCGCCTCGACGAAGCGCGGGATCTCGGCCGGGTCGGCCGAGCCGTCGGCGTCGAGCATCACCACGAGATTGCCGGTGACGGCGGCGAATCCCGTGCGGAAGGCGTCGCCCTTGCCGCGTCCGCTCTGCGTGAGGACGCGGATGTCCGGACGCGCTTTGCGGGCAGCCTGGACAGTTCCGTCGGTGGAGTTGCCGTCGACGAGGATGACCTCATGCATGTCCTCGGGCAGGCGGCTCAGCACGTGGCCGACGTTGCGCTCCTCGTTCATCGCCGGAACCACGACCGAGATTCTGGTCTTGCGTTCGCGGCGCCGATCGGGGCCGCTGTAGGGGACCGAGGGCCGTGCCGCGAGCGCCCCGACGTCGATCAGCGGCACGCCGCCGACCTGGCTCGGCGTCGTGGAGGGCGCCTCGAGCAGATCGAGGGGGCGGGGGAGCAGGCTGACCGGAACGCCGATCGACTTGAAGGCGCGCACCAAGTCCAGCAGGCCCTCGTCGTCGGCGTGCTTGCTGGCGATCACGACTCGGTCGGCGCCATAGCGGTCGACGACCTCCAGGGCGGCGACTCGGATGTCAGCGTGGCTACTGTCCTCGTCCGGCGGTACGGTGCAGACGATCGTCGCGTAGGAGCGCAGCGGTTGGTAGGCCTTGAGGCGCAGCGCGGTGTCCTCGTCGCCGACCAGGATCCAGCGCTCCGCTCGATTGAGCTTCTGTAGGTAGGGCGCCACTAGGCCGCGCACGGCGCTGTCGAGAATGACGAAGGCCGCCCACAGCCCAAGTTGCGCGACGCTCCCAAGGGGGGTCAGCAGCGAGGCCGACCAAGCGAAGAGGGCGGCCGCCAGCAGCCGGATCACCGGCCAGGCCATCCCGCTCTCCCCGCCGATGACGCCTCGCGACGGTCGCGACCCGTAGACGCCGAGGGCGCCGTTCACGGCGACCAGCAGAAGCGGCGCCGCAGGGAGCGCCGGGACGATGCGGACGCCGCTGATCGCGACCACGACGCCGAGCGCCGCGCAGGCGGCGAGGAGATCGATCGTCGGCAGTAGCCACCAACCGATGCCTTTGCTGGTCTTGGGCAGGCTCCCCAGCGTGGGCCGGTCCTGAACGAGCGCTTCCCGGCGTTGCCCGGTGCGGGGAAGGGGATGCTCGATTGTCAGGTCGGTCGGAGGGTGCATTGGGGGATTGGAGAGTGGGGGCGACGAGCCTTTATTCAGTGGGTTTGGCGGGTTGAGAGCGTCGTCCTCGACCCGTATCGGCAGCCGCGGCGGGCTACGTTAGCGAGTTGTGATTCTCGCTCCGTGAGGTTGGGGATATGGACAGAAAGTGTGCAGGAATCTGGCCGATGTGCAACCGGGTTTAGTCGTGGTGGAGCGCGGATATCCCACAAGTCGCGCTACCGGCTACTGCAAATAGTTGAGACAAGGCTACGGGGGACACCCCTTGGCCGACTCGGGCCTACATCCCGTAGGCCTCGGCCAGCTCCGGGTCCTTCGCCGCCAGCATCTCCGCCAGCTCGACCATCACCTTGCACTGCTTCCAGGTGGCGTCGTCCTGCATCTTGCCGTCGATCATGTGGACGCCGCGGCCGTCGGGGATCGCCTCCAGCACCTTCTTGGCGAACTTGACCTCGTCGGGCGGCGGGCTGAAGACCTTCTTGGCGATCCCGATCTGCACCGGGTGCAGCGACCAGGCGCCGACGCAGCCGAGCAGGAAGGCGGCGCGGAACTGGGTCTCGCAGCCGGCCGTGTCCTTGATGTCGCCGAAGGGGCCGTAGAAGGGCAGGATCCCGGTCGAGGCGCAGGCGTCGACCATGCGGGCGATCGAGTAGTGCCAGGGGTCCTGCTGGGCGGTGACGCGCTCGCCCTCCTCGGGGTTCTCCGGGTCGGCCGGGTCCTCCATCGAGCGGTAGCCGGGGTGGCCGCCGCCGACCCGGGTCGTCTTCATCCGCCGCGAGGCGGCGAGGTCGGCGGGGCCGAAGCTCATCCCCTGCATGCGCGGGCTGGCCGAGGCGATCTCCTCCAGGTTGACGACGCCCTGTGCGGTCTCGAGGATCGCGTGGATCAGGATCGGCCGGTCGAGCCCGGCCTTCGCCTCGAGCTGGGCGAGCAGGCGGTCGACGTAGTGGATGTCCCAGGCGCCCTCGACCTTGGGCACCATCACGACCTCGAGCTTGTCGCCGATCTCGCCGATCAGCGTCGTCAGGTCGTCGAGCACCCAAGGGCTCTCCAGCGAGTTGACCCGCGTCCACAGCGCCGTCTGGCCGAAGTCGGACTCCTTCGCCGCCTTGATCAGGCCGGCCCGCGCCGCCTCCTTGCGGTCGACCGGGATCGCGTCCTCGAGGTTGCCGAGCAGGATGTCGGTCTTCTGCGCGATGTCAGCCGCCTTGGCGACCATCTTCTCGTTCGAGAAGTCGAGGAAGTGGATCATCCGCGAGGGCTTGACCGGGATCTCGGCCAGCGGCTCGGGGGCGCCGATCGCCAGCGGGTGGAAGAAGTCTCTGGGGTTTCTCAAGCTGCTCCTCGGGTCGGTCGGACGGGCGGGTCGAAATCTATTCGAGCGCCAGCAGGAGCTCGCTCGGCCCGCCTCGAGGATGCGGTCCTCCGACCGACGCCGTATGGGGGGCGAACTGCGGCTCGAAGTCCGTGCGCCCTGCCAGCTGCCAGCTGGGACCGGCTCGCACTCGGCCGACCCCGGTCCGATGCGAGCGCGCTCTTGGCGTCGGTCGTCGGCTACAGCGGTGCGCGGCGGCGACGTCGCCTACGTCACGTAGTCCGGGTCTGCGCTACGCCGAAGACGGTGGGTCCTCGGCGGATCGAGTGCGCAGAATTCGATCACGCTCTCTCCGAACGTCCTGCCGATCGCCGCGGTCGCGTCGTCCCGCAGAGCGGTACTACGCTCGAGGGCCAGGTACCTCACCGGCGAAATGGCTTTTGGCTCGTAAGCTACGATCGGCAGGATCGGCGCGTCATCATCCAGCGGCAGGGTCTGTCCGTCGCCCTCGCCGTAGATAGCGCCGCCGGTCGAGCTGAACACGATTCGGTGGCAATTCGCCCAACGCGCGGCCTCGAGAAGTTGACGGTGCCGCCGAAGTTGACCGGCGAGCGTCGAAGATAGGTCGCCACTGTCTTTCGGCTACGCCGATTGACGACGCCGAGACGAAAGTCGCTCTATCTGAGCGTGGGCGAGCCTCGAGGAAGTGCGGTGAGGACGAGCGAGACGCTCGGAGAGGCCATGTGATCCGCTATGCGCCCGGCACCGCCAGGGTCGTCGAGCGACGCTAGCTCGAGATCCGCGCCGGCTCTTGGATCGCTGACGGCAGGATCGACGGTGACCGTTCCCGAGACCGTGGAGACAGAGCGCGGTCCGAACTCGGCCCGCTTGCAGCCGCCGCCTGACGCAGGGATTCGGCGCTCGCCGCCGTACATGGAGGGGATGAGCGACGAGCGCCCACGGGCGCCGAAGATTGGACGCTGCCCGGCGTTCCCGGCCGCCGTTGCTCGGCGAGCTGGTCGAGCGGATCGACGAGGCGCTGGCTACCGCCCGCGCCTCGGAGGCCGCGGTGATGACCGTCGGCGCGGCCGCGCTGGACGCCGCCGAGCAGGCCAAGCGGGCCGCGGAGCTGGCCGAGCGGGCCAGCGCCGCAATGGCCGCAGGCCCCGCCACCGCCGGCCTTCGGCCGGCAGCACGGCGCCACGCGTCCGCCGTCCGCGCCCGGCGAGGGCGAGATGGGGGACTTCACCGCCCGCGCGGATCGCTCGCCGAGCGCCTCCAGCGGCTGCAGCGGCTGCCGCTCTCGGCCTGAGTGCCGATCCCCAAGCCCCGCCGATATCCTTCGGCGCCTTCCCGCAACCGACCGGATCAGGAGCCATGGCCGTAGAGACCGCCGCTTACACCGAGCAGACCGACATCCAGCGCGACATCACCGAGATGGTGCGCCAGTTCGCCGACGAGCAGATCATCCCCAACGCCGAGAAGTACGACCACGAGGACTCCTTCCCGGAGCCGATCGTCGAGCAGATGAAGGAGCTCGGCCTGTTCGGGGTGACGATCCCCGAGGAGTACGGCGGCATGGGGCTCGACCTGACGACCTACGCGATGATCGTCGAAGAGCTCTCGCGCGGCTGGATCTCGATCTCCGGCGTCGTCAACACCCACTTCATCGGCTCCTACCTGCTGATGAAGTTCGGCACCGACGAGCAGAAGGACTACTTCCTGCCGAAGATGGCCACCGGTGAGATCCGCGCCGCCTTCTCGCTCTCGGAGCCCGAGGTCGGCTCCGACGTGCAGGGGATCAAGTCCTCGGCCAAGCAGGACGACGACGGCAACTGGGAGCTGAACGGGCAGAAGATGTGGGTCACCAACGGGCTCGGCTCCTCGGTCGTCTTCGTCCTGATGAAGACCGACCCGAAGGCCGAGCCGGCCTACAAGGGGATGACCTGCTTCATCACCGAGAAGGAGCCCTGGGCCGAAGTCAACGAGGGTGACTTCACCGGGCTGACCGTCCCGCCGAAGATCAAGAAGATGGGCTACAAGGGCGTCGAGTCGACCGAGCTCGTCTACGACGGCTACAAGTGTCCGCCCGAGCGGGTGCTCGGCGGCGGCGAGGACGGCGTCGGCGAGGGCTTCGTGCAGATGATGGACGCGCTCGAGGTCGGCCGGGTCAACGTCGCCGCGCGCGGCGTCGGCATCGCCCAGCGCGCGCTCGAGCTGGCCCTGCGCTACAGCCAGGAGCGCAAGACCTTCGGCAAGCCGATCGCCCAGCACCAGGCGATCCAGTTCAAGCTCGCCGACATGGCGACCAAGATCGAGGCGGCTCGCCTCGTCACCCGCAAAGCCGCGCGGATGAAGGACGCGGGCGAGCGCTCCGACCTGGAGGCCGGGATGGCCAAGCTGCTCGCCTCCGAGACCGGCAAGGAGTGCGTCGAGGAGTGCTTCCGCATCCACGGCGGCTACGGCTACTCGAAGGAGTACGAGATCGAGCGCCTCTACCGCGACGCGCCGCTGCTTTTGATCGGCGAGGGCACCTCGGAGATCCAGCGCATGGTGATCGGCAAGAAGCTCCTGCAGCGCCACAAGATCTGAGAGTGAGCGAGACCGTCGGAATCCGGGAGTTGAAGAACGGCGTCAGCCGGATCATCGCCCGGGTCGAGGCCGGGGAACCGATCACGGTCACTCGGCGAGGCAGGCCGGTGGCCCGGATCGTCTCGACGCAGACGCCGCCGCATCCGGCCGAGATGATCGCGCGAGGCGAGGTCCGGCCGGGCAACGGGAGCCGTCACGTTCCGAGGCCGGTCAAGACCACCGGGAGCGGCAAAACCGCAGCCGAGTATGTCTCCGAGGGACGCCGGTGAGCGTCTATCTCGATATGAGTGGTGCGCCGTCCCCATCGCTTCGGCACCAAGCGGCCTCGGGTAGCATCGCCAGCATGGCTTCGACCTCGGACCTGATCCGCACCGCAGTCGAGCGGTTCCAGGCCGAAGTCCCTGCGCTGCAGAAGCTGAAACTCGTCTTCGGGCTGGAGCTGAAAGGCAGGGGGGACATCCAGCTCTACCGGGTTGAGCTACCGGGGCCGCTGATCAGCAAAGACCTTGCCCAGGATGAGCGCGTCCTGGTCGAAATTGACCGGGCGCAGTTCAACGAGCTGGCCGAGAAAGGCACGCTGAAGAGCTACCGCAAGGCGGTCGAGACGGGCCACATCAAGGCGAGCGGCGACTCCAACGTGCTCAAGCTCGTCGCCCAGGTGGTCGAACGCCAAGAGCAGCGGGCGCGCTTGAGAAAAGCGCACTAGCATCTCGCGCCGTCCAACTTCCAAGGAGATCCCTGAACCGATGAGCGAGCAGACCTACGAGCTGACCACCGACCAGGCCGAGCGCGAGGCATCCGGCGCGCACAGCTACGGCCGCTACCTCGAGGAGTTCGAGGTCGGCGCCGTCTACAAGCACTGGCCGGCGAAGACGGTGACCGAGTCCGACGATCACCTCTTCTGTCTGATCACGATGAACCACCACCCGCTGCACCTCAACGACGTCTATGCCGGCAACTCGCAGCAGGGCCGCAACGTCGTCGTCGGGCCGCTCGTCTACTCGCTCGCCCTCGGCATGTCGGTCTCCGACATCTCCGGCAAGGCGATCGCCAACCTGGCGACCGAAGAGCTCAGCCACCCCAACCCGGTCTTCCACGGCGACACGCTGTTCTGCGAGACCGAGGTGCTCGACGTCAAGCCCTCCAAGTCCAAGCCCGACCGCGGCATCGTCAAGGTCCACACCCGCGTGCTCAACCAGGACGGGGTCCTCGTCGCCGAGTTCAAGCGGCTGGTGCTGGTGCCGCGGCGCGAGCTGGGCGAGTAGCACTCAGCGCCTCGTGGATCAGTGCGCTTCGTCCGAAGCGTGCGCCGGCGGCCGCGACTCCTCCGCCAGCGAGGTGATCTCGAGCTGGCCCTGGGCGGCGGCTTCGAGCACCTCGGTCGCCTCCTCGGCCGAGCGCGCGTAGAGCTCGACCAGCATGTGGACGACGATCCGCTCTTCCTCGTGCTTGTGGAAGCGCACATGGGCGAAGAACTCACGCACACCCGCCTCGCCGAGGGCGCCGTAGGCGAGCAGGTCGGCCGCTTCGGGGCCGGCGCAGCTCTCGACCCGATCCTGGTCGACGGTGACCGTGCAGGAGGCGACCCAGGGCGTGCCCGCGACCATCCGCTCCCAGCGGTCCTCGATCGGGACCACGCGGTCGTCCTGGAAGGTGAGGTGGGGCTGGTCGTGCATGCAGTCGAGGCACTGCACGGCCGCTTCCTGCACTTCGCCTCCGCCGGCGAGCTGATCTCGAGCTGGCCGGGTGGCTCGCGCTACGTCCAAAGAGTCGCAAGCGGCCACGCCTCCAGGCGGTTCCCGAACCGCAGGCGCTCGGCGCCGGGGTAGAGCACCACGCCGCGGAGGAACCGCTCCTCGCCCAGCCGGTCTCGCAGGTTCGCAAGGTGTTTGAAGTCCTCCCCTCGCAAGGTCGCCGACGCCTTGACCTCGACCCCGGCCAATCTGCCGTCGGCGGCCTCGATCACGAAGTCGACCTCGGCGCCCGCCGCAGTGCGCATGTGAAGCAGCGTGGCACGCGTCCTCGCGGCCGCGAGCTGCTTCGCGAGCTCCATTCCGACGAAGCACTCGAGGGCGGCGCCGAGAAGGGAATCGTCATCGGCGAGGCGCTGCCGGTCGACTCTCAGGAGATGCGCCAGTAGGGCGGAGTCGGCAAGCAGCAGCTTCGGTGATTTGGTGATCTGCTTGATGCGGTTCGTATGCCAGGCCGGGAGGCGGCGGATCAGGAACACGTGCTCGAGCAGGGTCAAATAGCGATCGAGCGAGGTCCGAGGGATTCCAACCGAGCTGCTCACCTCGGTCTTGTTCAGCGGAGCGCGCACACGGGACGCGAGCGAGGCGAGCACGGCGGGGACCTCCGCGAGTCGCTCGATGTTCGCGAGGTCGCGGAGATCCCGCTGCACGATCGCGGTGAGATACGAGCCAAGCCAATCCTCACGACGCTCGTCTTCGCGCGCGACCGCCTCGGGGAAGCCGCCCCGCACGATGCGCTCGATGAGATCGTCGCGGGACGTTTCCAGTCCGTCGCCGGGCGAGGCGGACTCGTCCAGTAGGAGCTCCACCATCCGCCCGGCAACGCCCTCGATCTCAGCCTGGGAGAACGGCCACAGCGTGTGGACCTCGACGCGTCCGGCGAGCGACTCCGAGACCTTCGGCAGCAGCATCACCTGTGCGGATCCGGTGAGGAGAAAGCGGCCCGGCCTGCGATCGCGGTCGATCGCGGCCTTGATTGGCAGGAGCAACTCCGGCGCACGTTGGATCTCGTCGATCACCAAGGGGCCGTCGGCGTCCCGGACGAAGCCGACCGGATCGCGACGGGCGGCTTCGAGGGTGCGCAGATCGTCAAGGCTGAGGTAGTGGGAAGGGTGCGGACCGCTGGCGAGCGCCCGTACGAGCGTGCTCTTCCCCGCCTGCCTGGGGCCGACCAGCATCACCGCCGGCGTATCGTTGAGGGCGGTGAGGAGGCGAGGGGTGACGGCGCGTTCGAGCCTGTTCATGGCCATTGGGTGGTCATTATATGGTCATTATGTGGTCGATTTGTGAAATTGACCAGCGAACAACCAGAATGGGAGTACCGATTTGGTTGTCAGGCTCTCGCCCGTGCGTTTCAGTGCGCTTCGTCCGAAGCGTGCGCCGGCGGCCGCGACTCCTCCGCCAGCGAGGTGATCTCGAGCTGGCCCTGGGCGGCGGCTTCGAGCACCTCGGTCGCCTCCTCGGCCGAGCGCGCGTAGAGCTCGACCAGCATGTGGACGACGATCCGCTCTTCCTCGTGCTTGTGGAAGCGCACATGGGCGAAGAACTCACGCACACCCGCCTCGCCGAGGGCGCCGTAGGCGAGCAGGTCGGCCGCTTCGGGGCCGGCGCAGCTCTCGACCCGATCCTGGTCGACGGTGACCGTGCAGGAGGCGACCCAGGGCGTGCCCGCGACCATCCGCTCCCAGCGGTCCTCGATCGGGACCACGCGGTCGTCCTGGAAGGTGAGGTGGGGCTGGTCGTGCATGCAGTCGAGGCACTGCACGGCCGCTTCCTGCACTTCGTCGATCCCTTCGGCCGGAATGCCGGTCGCCGGATCGACGCGGCGGATCGCGTCGTAGTGGATCTGGATCTCGAGGTTCTCCGACCAGCAGCGGTAGCAGCGCAGCCAGGCCGAGCGGTCCCCGTTGAGCTCGTTCATGGCCCTATTGTGGCGGGCTGGGCGCTAAAGCGTGTCTCGCCGCCCTCAACGAGACCCGAACAGCAGGGGGCAGAGGCCGGTTTTTGTGATAAAAAGGGCGTAAATTACCTGAATTAACGCTTAACTATCGCAATGCGGAGCTTCGGCGACCAGACACGAGCTTTTGGTGGCATGCCAGCCAGGCTGGGCGTGCTGCTCGGCAAGATCGACGTGGGCAAGGGTCGGGAGGAGTTGTTTCTGGACCAGCTTCCAGCCCTGCTGACGTCGCTGGCCGGTCAGACGCGGGTGGAGTCAATCAGAGCGTCGAACGCGATCGAGGGAATTGAGGTCTCACAGCAACGAGCAGAGCGGCTGGCGGCGCCGCGGCCACCTCGATCCCGCAACCGCAGCGAGGAGGAATTCGCCGGCTATCGGGATGCGATCGACGAATTGATGCAGGCGAAGCGGCTCGATCCGCCGACGCCCGCGCTGATGTTGCGCTTGCATCGCTTGCTCTACGCCCACACGAAGGCGACCGGCGGCGGGCTCAAGATCGAGGACAACGTCATCGGCGAGGTCGGCCCGCACGGGGTCAGCCGGGTTATCTTCCGACCGCCGCCGTGGCGGCAGGCCGAGGGTCTGGTCCAGGGGTTGTTCGGCGGCTATCGGCAGGCCGCGGAATCGCAAGCGGCGCATCCGCTCATCGTCCTCGCGGCCTTCATCCTCGACCTGTTGGCAATTCACCCGTTCGAGGACGGGAACGGACGCGTGGCGCGGCTCCTGACCACGCACGAGCTGCTTCGCTTGGGCTATGGGGTTGCCCGCTACGTGAGCGTCGAGCAGCGCATCTATGAAACGAGGAGCGGCTATTACGACGCGCTTGAGGCGTCTCAGCAGGGTTGGCACGATGGCGAGCACTCGATCTGGCCGTGGACCGAATACTTGGCTTCCGTGCTGGCTGGCGCCTACCTGGACTTCGAGACGCGGGTGGCCGCGGGGCGAGGTATGGCGTCGATGAGCAAGACAGATCGCGTGCGTCACTGGGTCCTGGCTTCGGCTCCGGAGAAGTTCAGCCTGGCCGATGTCCGCAGGGCGGTTCCTGGAGTGAGCGACCCGAGCATTCGGATGGCGTTGAGGTCGCTCAGGGACGAAGGGAGGCTGAGGTCGGAGGGCGCGGGCCGCGGGGCGCTCTGGCATCGGGCCGAAAGGTGAGGCGTGCGCTGAGGCCGCAGAGCGGACAGTAGCCCGGATCGGCGCTACCCCGGCAACTCGAGCCGCAGGCCGCGTTCCTCCGCGGTCTCGGGCGTGAGCAGGGCGTTGGTCTGCTCGAGCATCCGCTCGGCCGTCGGCAGGTCGCTCCAGTCGATCGCCGCCGAGTAGGCCTGGGCAAAGTCGAGCACCCGGACCAGCGCCTGCGGGTTGCCGTTGCGCGAGAGCGCCCGCAGGCCCTGCAGGTAGTTGTCGCGGTAGACGATCGGGATCACGATGCGCTGCTCGCCCACGGCGCTCAGCTCCGCGTTCATCAAGATGCGCGCGACGCGGCCGTTGCCGTCGGTGAACGGGTGAACCTCGCCGATCAGGAACATCATGAAGATCGCCTTGGCGAGGCCGGCGGGGAGCGACTCGTAGTAGCGGTAGCCCTCGACCAGCGTGCCGACGACGAGGTCCGGGTGCACGAAGGTGGTTGCGCCGGCGCGGTTGACGCGCGTCTTGAAGACGCCGGGGTGGACCTGCGGCCGCCGCTCCAGCATCGCGGCGTGGTGGGAGCGGAGCAGGACGAGCAGGCCCTCCGGCCCATCTGGGGTCTGCAGCCGCTTCGCCGCGTCGTTGACCAGCTCGAAGGTGCCGAGGACGTCGTGCGCGTCTTCGAGTCGGTCGTCTGGCACCGCACGCTTGAATACGATCTCCTCGGCTTCTTGGAGCTCGAACTCGGTCCCCTCGATCCAGTTCGAGAAGTAGGCCTCGAGGAAGGGGAGCGTGGGGAGCGAGCCCCGCTGCTCGCTTCGGCCTTCGAGCGGATCCCTCAGCAGGGCTGCGTGCAGGGCCTCGAACAGCTCGATCCGGCGCGGGTCGAAGCCGAGCCCGGCGTGCGCCGCGCGAGCCGCTCGGGTGGTCAGCTCGACGTTTCGTGTGCCGAGGATTGCGCCGATCAGGTCGTCGAGGGCTGCCAGCTCCCGCGTCGCGTCGACTGCCTCAGCGATTTCGCGTGCCTGGTCGCGTAGCTCACCGAGCGCGTCCCGTCCGCGAATGGTGGCGATCCGCGTCAGCTCGTCCTCGACTTCTGCGGTGGAGAGGGTGCGCGAAATGCCGTCCCGCGCTCTCGAACCACGCATGTTGTCCAGGAAGGCTCGGGGGCGGCCCGAAAAATGGAGCCCCTCGAGGTGAGGCATGTCCCCCGAAACGGGTCCGGGCCCACGCCGAGGCAGGAGGGTGAGGCCTGGCAGGCGGACCGGTCGCCGCCGGGTGTATTCGGGGCCCGCGTCGAGAAACAAGGAGCCGTCGGCTGACGGTTGGGCCTCGATGCCGCTGCGGTCGACGATGACGGCTTCGGGAAAGTAATGGGCGGCGACCCGGGACCAGTTGCGCCGCACCACCTGCTCGAGCGGCTCATTGAGGTTGCGGGTGTAGAGGCGTCCGGCTACTTTGCGCGCCCGGCCGTCGGCCACGGCGCGTTGCACGGCTCGGGAGGTCTCCGTCGTCGTCGGGAAGACCTCGGGTTGCTCGTCCAGCGAAAAAGTGCGCTCAGTCGGCTCCATCTGGAGGCCTAGTGTAGAAAAAGCGCGCTTAAGTGGCGAATCTGGGCGAAAAAGTGCGCTTAAGCTAGGGCGGCGCGGCGCTCAGGCCGCCGCGCCGGCACTCGCCCGCTGCTCAACCAGGCTCGCGATCTCGCTCATGATCTTGTTGATGTCGAAGTCCTTGGGCGTGTAGACGCCGTCGACGCCGGCCTCGCGCAGGCGCTCGGCGTCGGCCGGGGGGATGATGCCGCCGGCGACGACGGGCGCCTCGACGCCCTCGGCGCGCAGGCGCCGCACCACGTCCGGGACAAGCTCGAGGTGGGACCCGGAGAGGATCGAGAGGCCGATCACGTCGACGTCCTCCTGCAGCGCCGACTCGGCGATCTCCTCGGGCGTCAGGCGGATGCCCTGGTAGATCACCTCCATGCCGGCGTCGCGGGCGCGCAGGGCGATCTGCTCGGAGCCGTTGGAGTGGCCGTCGAGGCCGGGCTTGCCGACGAGGATCTTGATCCGGTGGCCGATCCGCTCCGACACCTCGTCGACGCGGGCGCGGATCGCCGCCAGCTCCTCGCGGTCGCCGGGGGGCGCCGCGCCGTCGACGCCGGTCGGCGCCCGGTAGGCGCCGAAGGCCTCGCGCAGCACCGCCGCCCACTCGCCGGTCGTCGCGCCGGCCTTGGCCGCGGCGATCGTCGCCGGCATCACGTTCGCGGCCTCGTCGGCGGCGACCCGGCCGAGCTCCTCGAGCGCGGCCCGCACCGCGTCATCGTCGCGCTCGGCCTTCCATTTCTCCAGCGCCTCGACCCGTTCGCGCTCGACCTCGGGGTCGGGGGTGAGGATGCCGCCGTCGGCGCCCGCGGTGAGCGGCGAGTCCTCGGTCTCGGTGAAGCTGTTCTGGCCGACGACCTTCAGCTCGCCGCTCTCGATCCGCGCGACGCGCTCGCGGTGGGACTCGACCAGGCGCGCCTTCATGTAGGGGACCGCGGCGACCGCGCCGCCGTGCTCCTCGACGACGGCCATCTCGGCCCGGGCGCCCTCGGTCAGCTCCTCGACCAGGCCGTCCATCACGACCGAGCCCTCGAACAGGTCGGGGTACTCGAGCAGGTCGGTCTCGTTGGCCAGGACCTGCTGGATGCGCAGGCTCCACTGCTGGTCCCAGGGGCGGGGCAGGCCCATCGCCTCGTTCCAGGCCGGCAGCTGGATCGCGCGGGCGCGGGCGTCGCGGCTCAGGGTCACCGCCAGGGCCTCGAGCACGATCCGCTGGATGTTGTTCTCGGGCTGGGCCTCGGTCAGGCCGAGCGAGTTGACCTGCACGCCGTAGCGGAAACGCAGCATCTTCTCGTCGGTGACGCCGTAGCGCTCACGGCCGATCTGGTTCCACAGCGCGCCCATCGTGCGCAGCTTGGCGATCTCCTCGACCAGGCGGATGCCGGCGTTGACGAAGAAGGAGATGCGGCCGAAGACCTTGGGAAAGTCCTCCTCGGCGACCTGGCCGCGGGCTTTGACTTCGTCGAGCACGGCGATCCCGGTGGAGAGCGCGTAGGCGATCTCCTGCACCGGCGTCGCCCCGGCCTCCTGCAGGTGGTAGCTGCAGATGTTGGTCGGGTTCCAGCGCGGCACCTCGTTGACGGTGAAGGCGACCATGTCGGCGATCAGCCGCATCGAGGGCTCCGGCGGGAAGGCGTAGGTGCCGCGCGAGAGGTACTCCTTGATGATGTCGTTCTGCGTCGTCCCGGTCAGCTTCTCGCGGCCGACCCCGTTCTCCTCGGCGACCGTGACGTAGAGGCCGAGCAGCCAGGCGGCGGTGGCGTTGATCGTCATCGAGGTGTTCATCTCGTCGAGCGGGATCCCGTCGAACAGCTGGTGCATGTCGCCCTTGTGGGCGATCGAGACGCCGACCTTGCCGACCTCGCCGCGGGCGAGGACGTGGTCGGGGTCGTAGCCGGTCTGGGTCGGCAGGTCGAAGGCGACCGAGAGGCCGGTCTGGCCCTTCGCCAGGTTGCCCTTGTAGAGCTCGTTGGAGCGGCGGGCGTCGGAGTGGCCCGCGTAGGTGCGCATCACCCAGGGGCGGTCGGGCTCGGGAAGTCGGTGCTCGGGCATGTTCCGCATGATATTTGCGCGCCGGGAAAGACGGCGTTCATCGGTCACGGTGCGCATCTTTTCCCCGGGGCTGTGTTTAGGCTGCGAAACGATGAATCGACGAATCGCACTTATCTCGATCGCCCTGCTGCTCGCCACGGCGGCACTCGCCGCCAACGCGGGCGCTGCCGTGATCGGCCTCTACCGCAACGCGATGGAGTCCAAGGGCCTGCGCGCCCAGATCGTCAAGCTCTCCGGCGCGCGTTGCGCCGCCGGCGGCTCGGACCACGCTTTCCGCATCTTCGTCGGCAAAGCCACCAAGGAGTGCGCGTACCGCACGTCGGTGATCGGCCGCGACCTCGAACTGTCGACGGTCGGGCGGCTGCTGGAGGGCACGCCGAAGCCGGTTCAGCGCAAGGCCTTCCTGGCGATCAACCTGCGTGCCGGGGGCGCCGGCGCCCGCTACCAGCTCGCGGTCTTCCCGCTGCAGCACAAGGCGCAGCTGCGCCGCTACACCGGCGCGGGCAAGGTCGAATACATGCGCGTCGCCAGGGGGATCCGCACCAAGGGCCTCAACCGTGCCAACGAATTGCGCCTGCGCGCCTTCAACGTCACCAAGGGCGCCGAAAAGGGCACCTGCCGCATCCTCGCCTTCGTCGGCGGCCAGCTCGTCGCCGACGTCAGCGACCCCGCCGCGGGCCAGCTCCAGGGCCGCACCGCCGGCTTCTCGCTCGGGGCGGTCGGCAACGCCAAGGGCGCCCTGGGTAGCTTCGACGATGTCGTCGTCCGCGTGCCCAGCCCCTTCTAGCCCTTTCGCCCATAATGGCGGCGATGTCGACGACGATCGAGAAGCCGCGCCAGGCCGGGCCCGACTCCGGGCTCGGTGGACAGTGGCGGGTGATCGTGCGCAACGACAGCCACAACACTTTCGACCACGTAGCCCAGACCCTCGCGCGAGTGATTCCCGGGGTGACGGTCGCCCGCGGCCACGAGATCGCCGAAACGATCCACAACAGCGGCCAGGCGATCGTCTGGTCGGGCCCGCGCGAGCCCGCCGAGCACTACTGGGAGCAGCTCAGCGCCGCCGGGTTGACGCTGGCGCCACTAGAGCGCGGCTAACGGAAACTCCGCCACCCCCGGACGCGGGAACGAAGGGGCATCCATATCTGATTCTTTGCCCCTTCGTGGGAGCAGAGGAGGTGGCGGTATCGCCGGCTATTCGCCGGCGATTTGTTGATGCCACGTAGGGAGGATCGGCAGGTCGTGCAGGTCGATGATCGCCGTGCGGGCGGTCTCGATCTCCTCTGAGAACCACCAGCGTTCGAAGTCCGAGCGGCTCTCCCAGACGGAGGTCTGCTGGAAGGCGAGCGGGTCGTCGATCGCGCGGGTCAGCGACCAGCTCTTGGCGCCGTAGGCGGGCATCCGCTCCACCGCCGGTTCCCAGAGGTCGAGCCAGCGGTCGGCCTTGAAGGGAGCGATGTGCCAGTCGAGCCTGCATACCTCGGCCATCTCTACGCTCCCACCTCGGCCCGGATCGCCCCGGCGCCGTCTTCGTTCTTGCCGTCCTCCTCGGACTCCGCCCCGACCAGGATCGAGATCTTGCCGAGGTGCTTGTTTTCGTGCATCAGCTGGTGCGCCTCGGCGACCCCGTCGAAGGGCATCGTCTGCCAGATCACGGGGCGCACCTTGCCCTCGGCCATCAGCTGGTTGGCGCGCATGCACTCGTAGGCGTTGGCGAAGTGCGAGCCGATGATCTGCTTCTGCTTCATCCACAGGTAGCGCACGTCGAAGTCGAGCTGGTAGCCCGAGGTGGCGCCGCAGATGACGACTTTGCCGAACGGCTTGACGGTGAACACGGAGGTCGGGAAGGTCGCCTGGCCGACGTGCTCGAAGACGATGTCGGGGGCGTCGCCGAGGATCTCCTTGACCCGCTTGGCGAATCCGCGCGAGGCCTTGAAGCGCTCCTTGTCGGCCGCCTTGTCGGCGAGGTTCTCCGGCGTGCGCATCATCTCGCCGAACTCCCTGCGGTTGATGTAGTCGACCGCGCCCAGCTGCTTGACCAGCTCGCCCTTGTCGTCGGAGGAGACGACGCCGACCGCGTTGGCGCCGGCCGCCTTGCAGAGCTGGGTGGCGAAGACGCCGAGGCCGCCGGCGGCGCCCCAGATGAGCACGTTGTGGCCGGGCTGCAGCTTGCACTGGTCGATCAGCATCCGGTAGGCGGTGAAGTAGGTGAGCCCGTATGAGGAGGAGTCGACCCAGGAGAGGTTCTGCGGGCGGGGGAGCAGCTGCTGCGCCTGCACCTTGGTGAACTGGGCGAAGGAGCCCCACGTCGTCTCGTAGCCCCAGATCTGCTGGCTGGGCGCCGCCATCGGGTCCAGCCCGTGGACCTCGACGTCCTCGTAGGAGGCCTGGTTGCAGTGGACGACGACCTCGTCGCCCGGCTTCCAGCGGGTGACGCCCTCGCCGACCTTCCAGACGATCCCGGAGGCATCCGAGCCGCCGATGTGGTGGCCGTACTCCGGGTGGTCGCCGTAGCCGAAGACAGAGACCGGTTTGCCCAGCGCAGCCCAGACGTTGTTGAAGTTGACCCCGGCCGCCATCACGCGGACGATCACCTCGAAGGCGCCCGGCTCGGGAACCTCGATCTGCTCCAGCTGGAAGGCGTCGTTGGGCTCGCCCTCACGCTCCTGGCGGATCACCCATGCCGCCATCGTCTCCGGCAGCGTTCCGGGCTCCACATCCAAATTCGCGACTGCGCTCGTATCGACGGCCAAAACAAGGTCCTCCGTAGCTCGTTTGCGGGCGGGCGGCAATCCTAGATGAGACTTCGACCAGGTCGCGTGCGCACGGCAGTCAGGCTGCTTCTGCGCTCGGCCGCTTCTCGTCGAGGCGGCTTGCGTGTTTCTCTGCCTTGGCCGGGTCGAGGGTGCGAATTTCGGCCTCGAGCTCTCGCGGAACCTTCTCCGCCGCCCTTGCCGCGGGATCGAGAACGTCGCGTCCGATCAGTCCATTGGAGCCGAAGGCAGCCACAACGCTGTTCAGCGAATCGCCGAGGCTGTTGTAGCGCTTGGCCACGGTCCCCATTCGATCGAGGAGGTCGACGCAGGCGGCGTACATCCGGTCTGCGTGTTGAGGAGTGAACAGCTCCCCAATCCGCTCTCCCCAGCCCTCCTCCCGATGGACCTCGGCGAGGGCGTTGGCCATCTCATAGAGGCCGTCCGCGGGCAGCAGTCCCACGCCATGCTCAGCGGCATATTCGACGATCTTCGGATCGGCCCCCCTGACGAGCTCCAGCGTCTGCCAGTCGGGTACGACGACCAGCACGTGACGGACTGAGACATCGCGGGTGCTTTGGTATTCGCGGCCTCCAACGTCCTTGATGTGTGAACGCAGCGAATCTCGCAGTTTCCTCAGGGCGAACTCGCGAGCGTCTTCTCCACCCTCGTCGAGCACGTCGCCCAGCATCCGGACCCACGGGAACTTTGCGTCCAGGGCCACGCCCTGAGAATTCGGGAGGAGCAGATAGACGTCGATGACACCTTCCTTCTGCCCGCGGGCGGCGTCAATTTCGACTCGCTTCTGAGTCTCGAAATGGACGCTGTCGCGCAGTCCCATCTGTCGCAGGGCGGCAACAAGCCACTCCTCGCTCAGCTGACCGCGTTGTTTGGGGTTTGCCCAGCGACCGACCAGTCCGTCCACGCGCTCGACCACTCGATCGCTTTTCTGTGCGACTCCGGCAAGCATCTCGCTCACCTTGTTGTCGCGCGCGTCCTCGCGCGACCTGTACTGAGTGACCGCCTGCTCCACCTGCTTGAGGGACTCGCCGAACTCCCGCAAGCCGTCTCTTTCCTGCTTTGCCTCGGCGGCCTCTTCTTCTGATCTGCGACTGGCCTCGGCGAGACGCGCATTCGACTCCCGCGTTCGCAGCAGAAGCCAGCCAACACCGATAAGGGCGATCGCGAGGATCGCCAGCGCTGCTCCGGACATATTCAATTCCTCTCCGGCGCCCTCCCCGCCGTACGCCGAACCTTCTGAGATCGGCGAGGACGCGGTGCGCCTTCTGGGCTACGTACCTTCGATCGAAGGCCGTACCAGGATGAGATTCGCTCCGGACAGAACCGCACGCTCCGGGCTGTCCCCGGCCGGTGTCTGCGCCAAATCCTCTTGGGGGTATATACACACGAATCGTGTTGAATCGTGTAGATTGGCCAGATGGCAGCATCTGCGAAGCGCATCAACGTGACCCTCGACGACGAACACGCGGGAAAGCTCGCGCGGCTCGCCGAGCGCACTCACGTGCAGGAGGGAACTCTTGCCCGTTCGCTTCTCGCTACGGCGCTCGACGACGCCGACCCGGATGCCGCGCGCATCACGGAGATCCTCGATGCCGTCCCCGGCGCATGGGAGCGGACTCAGGAGGGCCTGGCTCAGGCGGCTCGCGGCGAAGGGAAGCCGCTCGACGAGCTGGCCTGAGTGGCACAGGTAGTCGTCACCCCCAGGGCGGAGCGGGACGTAGACGAGGCGATCTCTGCACTCGATTTACCCGACGATGCTTGGAGCCGAATCGGGCGTTCGCTGAGGGTGCTGGAAACCTTCCCACTCGCTGGCCCGGAGTTGGCCGGTCGGTGGGCCCCCGCCCGGTTCGTGATCGGGCCTTGGTCTTGGATGATCCTGCTCTACCGCTATGAGGAATCGACTGACCGGGCCTATGTGGTGGCAATGCACGATGGTCGGTCCGCGGCCTCGGCGACGGCCGCGCGGCGATATGCCGAATAGGAAAGGCGCCCTTTCTTCTACGGCAGCAGGACGTCGTTCTCGGACGACGAGCGGCGGGGGCCGACGACCAGCCTGGCCGTCTTGGCGCCGGGCATGCCGGCGGCGCCGACCCGGTAGACGCCGGTGGGGAGGATCGCCTGCATGGTGACGTTGGAGTTCGCGTAGAGCGGCTGCGAGGTGAGGTCCTTGCCGCGGCCGCGAACCTGCAGGTGCGAATCGGCGTCGGTCAGGTTGGCGGCGACGAAGACGACGTTGAGCGGCGCGTTGGAGCGCACCGTCGGTTGGCGCGCATGCTGGTTCTGGGGGATCCGCTGAGTCGGTTCGGGGCCGATCGCGATCCGCCGCGGCTGAACCGTGATCGCGCCGTCGCTGCCGATCGCGACGCTGACCCGGGTGGGTGGCTGTGGGCGTGGGTCGTTGACGTGCGACTGCGCCCCGCAGCCCGCGCCGAGCACTCCCACGGCGACGAGCGCGCAGGTCGCCGCCGCCACGGACGCGCGCGGCGCCGCGAACAGTCGCCTGCCTCTCCAACGACCCATCGCAGCGGAATCTAGCCGAACGGCAGGTCGACCACCTGAGCCGTAACGCCATCTTCACCTACGGCCAGCTCCGTGCCCGGCTCCGCCTCGCGGCGGACGATCGCCAGGCCGACCGGGCCGCGGGCGGGGGAGACGGCGGCGCTGCCGACCGTCCCGACCTCCTTCTCGCCCAGCCTGAGGCTCGTCCCGGGCGCCGCCGGGGCGCTCAGCGCGAGCCCGCGCAGGTGGCGGTTGGGGCGGCCCTTGTAATGCAGGCGGGCGACCGGCTCCTGGCCGATGTAGCAGCCCTTGGTGAAGCTGATCGCGCGCTCGACGATGCCCGCCTCGGCCGGCATCGTCGCGGCGCTCATCTCGGCGCCGAAGCGCGGCCGTCCGGCCTCGATCCGCATCACCTCGGCCGCCTCGGCGCCGACCGGCGCCGCTCCGGCGCTCAGCAGCGCCTCGCGCAGCCGCTCCGCGTCGGCGGCTTCGGCGATCAGGTCGATCCCTTCGACCGTGCCGACGGCCAGGCACTCGACCCCGTCGACGCTCGCCGTTTCGCTCGCATGCTCGGGCAGGACCGCGGTCGCGGCGATCTCGACGCTGCGCGGGCCGATCAGCGAGAGGATCGCGCGCTCGGCGCCGACGTCGGCGACGGTCACTTCGCGGCCGATCTTGTACATCTCGAGGTGGCGCAGGACGGCGGCGAGCGCCTCCGCCTCGGTGTCGATCCAGATCTTCTCCTCGCTCGTTCGCAGCACGCGCATGTCGGCCTGCATGTGGCCCTTGCGGTCGAGCAGCGCCGCGTACTGGCCCTCGCCGGGGCCGAGCGCCTCGACGTCGTTGGTCAGCTGCCCCTGCAGGTACTCCGCCGCCTCGGCTCCGGTGACGATCAGCTTGCCGCGCTCGGAGCGGTCGAGCAGGCCGCACTCCTCGCGCAGCTGGCGGTACTGGGCGTCGAGCTCGAGTGCGGTCGCCTCGGTCACGACCCGATTGTAGGCACGCGTCGCCGCCGACCTTTAGATGTGTAAAAATCTTTTAGGCATGTCTAAACCTTCTGAGGCGATCGAGGATTACGCCAAGGCGATCTACGCCCTCTCCCAGAACCGCGCGGGGCCGGTGCTCAACGGCGAGGTGGCCGAGCGGCTCGGCGTCGCGCCGGCGACCGCGACGTCGATGCTGAAAAAGCTCGACGGGCTCGGCCTGGTCGAGTACCTCCCCTACAAGGGTGTGACGCTGACTCCGGCGGGGGAGCGGGTCGCGCTCGAGGTGATCCGCCACCACCGCCTGATCGAGGCCTACCTCTCCGAGGCGCTGGGCATGCCGGCCGACAAGGTCCACGCCGAGGCGGAGGTGCTCGAGCACCACATCTCCGAGCAGCTGGAGGAGCTGATCGCGGCCAAGCTGGGCGAGCCGAGCCACGACCCGCACGGCACCCCGATCCCGGGCCCCGACCTCACCCCGCCCGTCGAACGGGGCGGTCGGTGACGGCACCGCCCCCGCCGGAGAGCGGCGCCAACGTCGAGTCCGTCCTCCCCGGCGAGGCCGCGGTCGCCGCCGCCGCGCGGCGCTCGCTGGAGGGCGACAGTCGCGGCGCACGCCGCATCTGGCCTTTCCTCGGCCCGGCCTTCGTCGCCGCCGTCGCCTACATCGACCCCGGCAACTTCGCGACCAACATCGCCGGCGGCGCCAAGTACGGCTACCTGCTGCTCTGGGTCGTGCTCGCCGCCAACCTGGTCGCGATGCTGGTCCAGACCCAGTCGGCGAAGCTCGGCATCGCCACCGGCAAGAACCTCGCCGAGCTCTGCCGCGAGAGCTTCTCCCGCCGCGCTTCGATCGGCCTCTGGCTGCAGGCCGAGCTGGTCGCGATGGCCACCGACATCGCCGAGGTGGTCGGCGCGGCGCTCGGCCTCAACCTGCTCTTCGGCATCCCGCTCTTCCCGGCGGGGATCCTCGCCGGGGCGGGCGCCTTCGCGATCCTCGCCCTGCAGCAGATGGGCTTCCGCCGGCTCGAGGCGGGCATCAGCGCCCTGGTCGGCGTCGTCGTCGCCTCCTTCGTGATCGAGCTCTTCCACGCCAAGCCCGCCGCCGGCGAAGTCGCCAAGCACCTCGTCCTGCCCGGCTTCTCGGGCACGGAGAGCATCCTGCTCGCCACCGGGATCATCGGCGCGACCGTGATGCCGCACGTCGTCTACCTGCACTCGGCGTTGACCCAGAGGCGCATCGTCGGTCGCAACGACGCCGAGAAAAAGCGCATCCTCGGCTTCGAGAAGGTCGATGTCGTGATCGCCCTCTCGCTGGCCGGGATGGTCAACCTCTCGATGATGATCGTCGCGGCGGCGCTGTTCAACACCAGCGGCCTGACCGGGATCGACTCGATCGAAGGCGCCTTCGAAGGCCTGCAGACCCTGGTCTCCGGCAACGCCGCGACGATCTTCGGCGTCGCCCTGCTCGCTTCGGGATTCGCGTCCTCGTCGGTCGGCACGATGGCCGGGCAGGTGGTGATGCAGGGCTTCATCCGCCGCACGATCCCGCTCTTCCTGCGCCGCGCGATCACCCTCGCGCCGGCGCTGGTCGTGCTCGCTGTCGGCTTCAACCCGACCGACGCCCTGGTGTTCAGCCAGGTCGTGCTCTCCTTCGGGATCCCCTTCGCGCTGGTGCCGCTGCTGCTGATCGCGCGGCGCAAGGACATCATGGGCTCGCTCGCGAACCCGGGCTGGCTGACCGCCGTCGCGGGCACGCTGGCCGGGCTGATCATCGCCCTCAACGTCTTCCTGATCGCCGACCTGTTCGTCTAGGCTTGCCCGGTGAGCCTGGCGGCCGACTTCAAGCAGGTGCTGGCGGCGATGCCGACCGACTGGACCGACCTCGAGCTCGACCTGCGGATCGACGACGAGAGCCGCTACGTCGACGCGGCGGTCGCGCTGAGCCAGATCAACGCCCAGCCCTACTCGGAAGCGGAGTGGGACTGGCGACTGCTGGTCGCCCACAGCTTCGGCCACGCCGCGGCGGCGCAGAGCGTCGCGGGCGTGCTGGAGAAGCTTGACGCCGAGGGGGTCCACGGGGAGCTGCAGGTCCGCGAGGTCCGCGAGGGCCGCTCCGAGGTCGTGCAGATGTGGGGCCGGCCGGAGAGCGTCCGCGAAGAGTTCCGCCAGCGCCGCTCGATCTAGTGGCCCGGATCGTCGCCGTGGCCGACCTGCTGCTCGGCAGCAAGGTCGAGGCGATGCTTGCCGCCGCCGGTCACGAGGTGACGCTCTCGCCTGCGCTTTCCGGCGCGCGCCTGGACGGCGCGGACCTCGTCGTCGCCGACCTCGACGCCGCGAGCCCGGAGGCTCTGGCCGGACTCGGCGTTCCGGTGCTCGGCTACTACTCGCACGTCGAGGTCGAGACAAAGCGTGCCGCCGAGGCGGCGGGCATCGACCTGGCGGTGCCGAGGTCGCGCATGGCCCGTGAGCTGCCGCAGCTGGTCGATCAGTTGCTGGCCAAGTCGTAGAAGGCCCGGTCCAGGTCCAGCGGCCGTTCGAGCAGGCCGTGCTCCAGGTCCCATGCCGCCCACTCGCGCAGCACCGCGCGGTTGAACGGCGCCGGCTCAAGGTCGGGCAGCAGAGCCCGCAGCTGCGCCGCCTGGTCGCCGCGCTGCAGGCTGGGGACCGCGGCGAGCAGGTCGGCGAGGCCCTGGGACGGGTGGCGGGCGACGAACCCGTAGCCACGCGTCGTCGCCGCGACCATCGCGCCGGCCAGGCTCGGCTCGCGCGCGAGCGTCCGCCGCGAGGTTGCGAGGACCAGCTCGGGATAGGGCGGCGCCCCGTAGCGGTCGACTTTGAAGACCCGCACCGGCACGCCCTGGCGCCGCAGCGCGACGCCCTCGGCGTTCCAGAACCCGGTCGCCGCGTCGACCTTGCCCGCGGCGAGCGATGAGACGGCGTTGAAGCCGATCGTCACGCGGTCGACGCGGGCCGGGGCGCCGCCGTCGGCGGCGACCTCCGAGTCGACGACAGCTTCGTCGGAGGGCAGCCCGGTGACGCCGGCGCTGTGCCCCTGAAGATCGCGTGGCCGCCGCACCGGGCCGTCGGCACGGGCGAGCACAGAGGCGAGCGGGCGCTGCACGATCGGCATCGCGCCGACCAGGTCGAGGCCGCGCTCGCGGGCGATGCCGAGGTCGTGGATGTCGAGGATCGCGAAGTCGGCACGGCCCGCCGCGAGCAGCTTCGGCGCGTCGGTCGTCGCGCCCGGCTGGCGGATCGTCAGCTCGATGCCCCGGTCGCGGTAGTAGCCCTGGGCGCGTGCCGCGTAGATGCCCGAGTGGACCGCGTTGGGGACGAAATCGAGCACGAGCGTCACGCCTCTCGGCGCGCCCGGTTCCGCGCCGTCACCGCCGCAACCGGCCGCGCCGGCAAGCAGCAGGACGGCCGCCAGCAGCGCGACAGCCCGTCTCATGCAAAAGGGAAAACTATTCAAACCCCATTCCGGATACACTCCCGCCCCGCAAATTGAGTTTGGGAACGGGAAACTAGAGGAGGCCTAACCAGTGCAGCAACGAGGACTTGCGGCATATCTCGCCGAGCTGATCGGCACTTTCCTACTGGTGTTCTTCATCACCAGCGTCGTCGTGCTGTTCGTGGCGACCGGCAACCAGGCGCAGTTCGGCTCCGACTTCGCCGTCGTCGGCCTCGTGCAGGGACTCGCCCTCTTCGGGGTCATCGTGATGTTCGGCGCTGTAAGCGGCGGGCATTTCAATCCCGCGGTCACGCTCGCGGCGGCCGCGATCAAGCGGATCGCGCCGGTCGATGCGGCGATCTACATGCTCGCCCAGCTCTCCGGCGGCGTGCTCGGCGCTCTGCTCGCCAAGAGCCTGCTGCTCGACGAGGGGCGTGCCACGCATTACGCGGCGCCGCAGGTCACCGGCCTGCTCGGCGGCAACTTCCAGGGCGCGATCGTCGAGGCGATCGGCGTCTTCTGCCTGGTCCTCGTCATCCTCGCCGCGGTCTACTCGAAAAAGAGCCTCAAGGACATGGCGCCGCTGGCGATCGGCACGACCTTCGTCTTCATCGTCATGGTCGGCGGCCCGCTGACCGGCGGCTCCTTCAACCCGGCCCGTTGGTTCGGCACCGCGCTGGTCGGCAACGAGTGGGGAGGCGTGTGGCCCTACCTGGTCGGCCCGATCGTCGGCTCGCTGCTTGCCGCCGGCGTCTTCAAGTTCATCGTCGAGCCGGGGGGACCGGCTCCGACCGAGCCACCCGAGCGGGTCAAGGCTGCCAGCGCGCCGAAGCCCGGCCCCGCCGCCTGAGCGCGCGACGATCCTCTAGTCCTGTAGCCGCCGGGCCGTACGGCCCGGCGGCGTCGTGCTTCCAGTAGCTTGGGCGTCGTGCGCCGGATCACCTTCTCGCGGAACTACACGCTCTCCCTCTCGCGCACCTGCCAGTGCTATTGCAAGTACTGCGCCTTCGCGACGAGGCAGGCGCATATCTACGCTCCGGACGAGGTCGAAGACCGTCTGGACCAGGCTGAGCGTCGCAATGCCAAGGAGCTGCTCATCCTCACCGGCGAGCGCCCGGAGATCAACCCGGTCGTCGCCGCGAAGCTCTCCGAGTGGGGCCACGACGACTTCACCGCCTACGTCGTCTGGGCCTGCGAACGGGCGCTGGAGCGCGGCATCCTGCCCCACACGAACATCGGCGTCCTCACCCACGAGGACCTCGCGCGCCTGCGCGAGGTCACCGCGTCCCAGGGCCTGATGTTGGAGTCAACCTCGGAGCGCCTGATGGACACCGTCCACGCCGGCTCCCCGACCAAGCACCCCACGAAGCGCCTGGCGACGATCGAGGCCGCGGGCGAACTGAAGATCCCCTTCACCAGCGGCATCCTCGTCGGCATCGGCGAGACCCAGGACGAGCAGGTCGAATCCCTGGAAGCTCTCGCCGAGCTGCACCGTGAGTACGGCCACCTGCAGGAGGTCATCCTGCAGAACTTCGTCCCGCACCCTCGCTACTACGGACAAGAGGTCGCCGACATAGCCGACGAGGCTTCGCTCCGGAGGTGGGGGGGCGACGGCAGTGCCCCCGCCGCACCCCCGTCCTCCTCGCCATCGTGGGCGACGCCCGTTGGCGTTGGAGATATCAAGCGCTTGATCCGCGAGTGCAAACGCCTGATGCCGGATGTCGGTGTGCAGGTGCCGCCGAATCTGTCGGATTCGTGGGACGAGCTGGTGGAGGCCGGCGCTACCGACCTCGGGGGGCTTTCGGCCAACGGGGATCACATATCGCCGGAGCATGCGTTTCCGAGCCCGCATGAGGTGCGCAAGGGTCTTGCTCCGAAGGGGTATGCCCTTACGGAGCGGCTCTGCGTCTACCCGCAGTACATGGACTCCGAGTGGATGGAGCAGGGCGTCCTCGACGTGATCAAGCTGAAGTACTGGAGCTTCATCCCGCGCAAAGGATCCGGGCGGCGAAGCGCCGAGACGATCGACGCCGAGCTGGCCCCGCGGGCGATCGAGAAGGGGCGCGACGGGATCGCGCTGAGCGAGGACGAGCTGACGGCGCTCTTCGCCGAGACCCGGTCCGAGGTGGTCGAGGAGATGCGGGCCGCCGCCGACGAGCTGCGGGCGGAGCTGGCGGGGGAGACCGCGACCTTCGTCGTCAATCGCAACATCAACTTCACCAACATCTGCGTCGTCGGCTGCGCCTTTTGCGGGTTCGGCCAGGGCAAGCGCTCTCCCGACGCCTACGAGGTCTCCGAGGAGGACTTCGCCGCGCGGATCCGCGAAGCCGTCGAGTTCGGCGCGACCGAGATCTGCATGCAGGGCGGCATTCACCCCGACCTGACCCTGGAGGAGTACGGCAAGTGGCTGCGCCTGGCCAAGGACGTGGCGCCGCAGCTGCACCTGCACGCCTACTCGCCGATGGAGGTCCACTACATGTGCGAGGGCTCGGGCAAGGCCCCGCAGGAGGTCTTCGAATACCTGATCGGGTGCGGGCTGGGCTCCACTCCCGGCACCGCGGCCGAGGTGCTCGACGACGGCGTCCGCCAGCGGATTTCGCCGAACAAGCTCCCCGCGGACCGCTGGGTCGAGATCGTCGAAGCCTCCCACCGGGCGGGCCTGCGCTCGACCTCGACGGTGATGTTCGGCCACATCGAGGAGCCGCGCGAGCTGGCCCGCCACATGGGCGTCGTGCGCGCCCTGCAGGAGCGCACCGGCGGGATCACCGAGTTCGTCCCGCTCAGCTTCATCCCCTTCAACACGATGCTCGGCCGCACCCACGGGATCGAGGAGATCTCCGGCGAGGAGAACCTCAAGCACACGGCGGCCTTCCGCCTGGCGCTCGGCCGGACGATCCCGAACCTGCAGGCGAGCTGGGTGAAGATGGGCCTCGGCGCCGCCACGGAGGCGCTGCGCTGGGGGGTCAACGATCTCGGCGGCACGCTGATGGAGGAGAACATCTCCCGCATGGCGGGCTCGCAGCACGGTGTGCGCTTGGAGCCCGCTCAGTTGATCGAGGCCGCCCGCGCAGCCGGTCGCGTGCCCGCCCAGCGGACGACGCTATACGACGTCGTCGAGACTTACTGAAGCGACCCGGTAAGTGGGGTTGTCTGGACGTTTGACCTAGCGCTAGAGTGCGCGGATCGCTTCGCGTTCCGCAGCGGCGGGGAATGGGTTCCCGGGGCTGGCGATCGTTTCCCTGATCGCCCTGATCGCCGCGCTCGCGACCGTCGTTCTGATCGCGCTCAGCCCCTGGCGGCCGGCCGAGGTCGGCCCGCGGCTGAGCGTGGCGCCGGGGCTCGGCGTCGCCCTGGGCGACTCGACCGCGGTCGCCCGCGGCGGGGGGCCGGCGCTCGCACAGGCTCGCCCCGCGCCCGACACCTCGGGCCCGACCCTTGCGGCCGCCTCAGTCGCCGCCCCGGAGGGCGATGCCGCCCAGCAGTCAGGACTCGCAGACGCTCGCGTGGTCGCCGTCGCGCCGCGTGCGGCGCCGGTCGCCGCCACTCCGCCGCCTCGGCAGCCGACGCCGACGCCGACTCCGGTCTCGGCGCCGGCGCCTGCGGCCGCGCCGCAGCCGACCGCCGTTCCGGTTTCCGCACCGGCACCGCCACCGGAGGCGCCCGTGCCTTCGCAGCCCGCGGCGCCCGTTCCATCGCGTTCCCCATCCGCTCTCGGGAGTCATCCGGCCGGTCCGGTGGTCGCCGGTGCGGGGGAATTCGGCGTCGGAGGCGAAGAAGCAGGCCCCGAGGAAGAAGCCGACCCCGAGGAAGAGGCGGAAGAAGGCGGCGAAGAAGCGGAAGTGGAAGGCGGGGAAGACGAAGGCGAAGAGGGTGAAGACGAGTGCAGCCTGACCTTCACGGTCTTTTTCGCCGGGGCTCCGCACGAACTCGTCCTCTGTCGAGATACCTCTGGCGAGGAAGACGCCTTCTACCTGCTGCTCGACGGCGAGCCGGTCGCACTCGACTAGCGGAAGAGGTCCTCGTCTCTTGGGCGGTGCAGCACCGCGGCGCCCGGGCCGTCGTCGGCGCTGACGTGGCGATCGAGGCCGCGGACGATGGATGCCGGCACGCGGCTCGCCTTGTCGCGGACGAGGTCGGCGGCTGCGGCTGCCTCGTCGGCGATCGCGATCAGGGTCGCCTCGAGCTCGCGACCGCCGGAGTCGGCCCGGCCGCGCCAATCGTCCAGCGGGGCGATTCCGGCGCAGCCGATCGCCACCTCGGCCTGGCCGAGGCGCCAGGCGCGGCCGAAGCTGTCGGCGACGATCGCGGCCGGGGCGAAGCCCGCCGCGGCGCGGATCTCCTCGCGGATGCGTCGCGCCGAGGCGTCCGGGTCCTCCGGCAGGAGCGCCACGGTGCCCGGCTCGGGCAGGTTCGAGGTGTCGATCCCGGCGTTGGCGCAGACGAAGCCGTGGTGGGTCTCGACGATCAGGACGCCGCGCTCGGCGCGCAGCACCTCACGGCTCTCGGCCAGGATCAGCTCGACCAGGGCCGGCTCCTTGCCGAGCTTCGCGGCGAGGCGGCGGGCCTCTGCGCCGGGGATCGCCGCCGAGAGCTTGACGACGCGGCCCTCGGCCTTGGAGACGACCTTCTGGGAGACGACGATGACGTCACCCGCTGCGAGCTCCGCGCGGGCGGCGATCAGCGCGCCCAGGTCGGCGCCCTCGGCGACCTCGGGGATCCCGGCGACGGGGAGGATCCGCAGCTCGCTCATATGCCGAGCGCTCTGGCGGTGCGGCGGGCGCGCCGCGGTCGTTCGGCGAGCGCCCGGGTCAGGGCGATGACGTCGGCCGGGGTGTCGAGGTCGAGCGCCAGCGAGGCCAGCTCCTCGACCGCGAAGGCGACGCCGGCGTCGCGCGCCGCGGCGACGTGACGGGCGCAGCTGCCCTCGCCGAAGGCGGGCTCGATCGCGCCCGGCGGGTGGAGGACCAGGGCGTTGGTGCCGCTGCCGTGGCGGTCGGGGACGATCGCGACGTAGGGGGACGGGAGACCGATCAGCAGCCGGTCCAGCTCGCGGGGATCGAGCAGTGGGCAGTCGCCTGGAAGCAGGACCACGCAGTCGGCGCCGTCCGCTTCGGCGCGGGCGATCCCGGCCGCGGCGGCGGTCACGTGGCCTTCGTCGGCCGGGTCGGGCACAACCGCGGCGCCGGCGGCCGCGGCCAGTTTCTGGCCGCGGGGGTCGCCGCTGACGACGATCGTCTGGGTGAGCGATCGAGCCTCGCCGATCGCCTCGAGCACGTCCTCGAGCATCGCCGCGACCAGCGCTTCGCGCCGTTCGTCGTCGATCCCGGACGCCAGGCGCTGCTTCGCGGCGGCGAAGCGCTTGACCGGCAGCACCGCCGCCGCCTTCACGGGGCGGCGAGCTCGGCTGCGTAGTCGAGCACGATTCGCGCCAGGCGGGCGCGCCCGGCGGCGCCGTCCATCAGCGTCGGCGCCGCCAGCGTCCGGATCTCCTCCGGCGGCGGGTCCGGGTCGCCCTCGTCGACGACCATCGCGTCGATCAGCCCGGCGTAGAGGGAGGCGACCCCGGCGGCGGTCGAGGGGCGGCCGAGGGCGGCCATGAAGCGCTCGGTCGGACCCTTGACGACCTCTCCGGCGACGTAGGGGCTGACCGCGACGATCGGCGCGCCCGAGGCGGCGATCGCGTCGCGCATGCCGGGCAGGGCGAGGATCGGGCCGATGCTGATCACGGGGTTCGAGGGGCCGATCACGATCGCCTCGGCGTCGGCCAGCGCCGCCAGCGCCTCCTCGGTCGGCCGCGCCTCGGCGATGCCCTCGAGCTCGACGGCCCGCACCTCGGCGGCGCCCCCGTCGACGATCAGGTACTCCTGCAGCTCGCGCCGCCCGGCCGCGGTCATGACCTTGGTCCTGACTGGTTGCTCGCTCATCGGCAATACGCGGGCGGTAACGCCGAGGCCACGGGCGATCTGCGCCTGCGCGTCGGTCTGCCGCCCGCCCTCGTCGAGGAACTGGCGGCGGTAGAGGCAGGCGGCGAGGTCGCGATCGGAGAGGCTGAACCAGTCCGGCGCCCCGAGCCGCGCGAGGCGCTCGAAAACGGTGAAGCCGTCGTCGCGGATCCCCCAGCCGCGCTCGGCGTCGATTTCGCCGCTGAGCCAGTAGGTGATCAGGTCGGGGTCGGGGGAGACGTGGACCCCGAGCACCTCGATGTCGTCGGCGGTGTTGGCGATCACCGCCAGGTCGGCGCCGATCTCCTCCTGCATCCCGGCGGCGAGCTTGGCGCCGCCGGTCCCGCCGGCGAGCAGCGCGACCCTCACGCCCAGTGGTCTCCGTCGGGGAGGCCGGTCAGCTTGATCCCGGCGTGGGTCTTGTAGCGGATGTTGACCGAGATCAACAGCGGAGTTAGCTGCTCGACGATCCGCGCCGTCTCCAGCGGCCCGGCGTTGACCGGGCGCAGGCCGGGGATCAGCTCGATCAGGCGGGCGACCCGCGCCTTGTCGGCCTTGCGGTCGCCGCAGATCAGCACGTCCTCGTCGAGCACTGCCTCCGGGTCGGCGAGGCTGGGCGCGCCGACGCTGTGCAGCGCCGCGACCACGGTAACGCCGTCGGGCACCATCTCCTGGGCCTGCTGCGCCGCCGAGCCCTGCCAGACGCCGAGCGTGCGGGTCGCCTTGCCGCTGACCGCGGCGGCGAGCGGAACCGTGCAGTCGACCAGGATCTGGCCCGGGCGCAGCGCCTCACGCAGGTTGTTGAGGTTCTCCGACTGGGCGCGGAAGGGGACGGTCAGGAAGACGACCTCGGCGCGCTGCGCGGCGTCGCCGTTGGCGAGGCCCTCGATCTGGGCGCCGGGGACGGCCTCGCGCAGCTTCGCGGCGGCCTCCTCGGCGCGCTCGGCCGAGCGCGAGCCCAGCACGACCGGCCGCCCGGCCTGGGCCCAGCGCAGCGCCAGCCCGGCGCCGAGGGCGCCGGTGCCGCCGATTATCGGGATCGGTTCGAGCTCACCCATTCGGCGGCGGAGTCTATGCTCACGCGCGTTTCGGCCCGGTCTAAGCTTCCCGTCGTGGACGGCCTGCCCAGCAGCGTGCGGATCCGCGAGGTCGGGCCTCGCGACGGGTTCCAGAACGAGCCGGAGACGATCCCGACGGCCGAGAAGGTGCGTTTGATCGACCTGCTCTCGGCCTGCGGGCTGCGGCGCGTCGAGGTGACCTCGTTCGTGCGCCCCGACGTGATCCCGCAGCTCTCCGACGCCGAGCAGGTGCTCGGCGCGGTCCAGCGGCGCGAGGGCGTCGCCTTCTCGGTGCTGATCCCCAATCAGCGGGGCCTCGAGCGGGCGCTGGCCCAGCGCGAGCGCTTCGACGAGATCAACGTCTTCGTCTCCGCCTCGGAGACGCACAACCGCAAGAACGTCAATCGCTCGGTCGAGGAGTCCCTGGCGGGTCTGGAGCGCACGTTGGCAACGGCTCGACAGGCGGGCCTGCGCTGCGAGGGCGTGATCTCGACTTCATTCGGCTGCCCGTATGAGGGCAAGGTGCCGCCGGAGCGGGTCTTCGCGATCGCCGAGCGGCTCGCCGCTGCCGGTTGCGCCGAGGTCGGCTTTGGCGACACGACCGGGATGGCGAATCCGCGCCAGGTCGGCGAGTTCTTCGCCGCGGCCGGGGAGCGGCTGGGCGGTGTCGAGCTGACTGCCCACTTCCACAACACCCGCGGCCAGGGTCTGGCGAACGTCCTCGCCGCGCTGGAGCAGGGGGTCGAGTCCTTCGAGTCGAGCTTCGGCGAGCTCGGCGGCTGCCCGGTGCCGCCCGGGGCCACTGGCAACGTCTCGACCGAGGACGTGGTCTCGATGCTGGACGAGATGGGGGTCGGGACGGGCGTCGAGCTGCCGCGCCTGATCGATGCCGCGCGTGCCGCGCAGGAGGTGCTCGGGCGCCCGCTGGGGTCGCACGTCCTCACGGCCGGGCCGGTTGAGTGGATGGGCGGCAGGGCGGCCGAATAGGCTCCCGCGGGTGAGCGAGTTCGAGCAGGCACTGGAAGCGGCGCTGGCAGGTGGGCCGGCGCGCCATCACGAGAAGACTGCCGAGCAAGGGAAGTTGCCGGTGCGCGAGCGCGTCGCGCGCCTCGTCGACGAGGGGTCCTTCGCTGAGGAGGCGCTGCTGGCCAACTGGGACGAGGACGGGCTGGGCGCCGACGGGGTCCTCACCGGCCTCGCGAAGATCGACGGCCGCCGGGTCGCGCTGATGGCCAACGACCCGACCGTCAAGGCCGGCTCCTGGGGGCCGAAGACGGTCGAGAAGATCCTCCGCGTCCAGGAACGGGCTCTCTCGCTGCAATTGCCGATGGTCTATCTGGTCGACTCGGCGGGGGCGCGGATCACCGACCAGGTGCAGATGTTCCCCGGGCGCCGCGGCGCAGGCCACATCTTCCACAACGAGGTGCGGCTCTCCGGCCAGGTGCCGCAGGTCTGCCTGCTGTTCGGCCCGAGCGCCGCCGGCGGCGCCTACATCCCCGCCTTCTGCGACGTGGTGATCATGCGCGAGGGCAACGCCTCGATGTACCTGGGGTCGCCGCGGATGGCCGAGATGGTGATCGGCGAGAAGGTGACCCTGGAGGAGATGGGCGGGGCGAAGATGCACACCGGCGTCTCCGGCTGCGGGCACTTCCTCATCAAGAGCGACGAGGAGGCGATCGACCTCGCCAAGCGCTACCTCGGCTACATGCCGGGCAGCTGGCGCGAGCAACCTCCCGCATCGGCGCCCGCGGCGCCCGCCTCCGACGCCTCGATCGCCGAGATCGTCCCCGCCGACGAGAACCAGCCCTTCGACATGCGCGAGGTGCTCGACGTCCTGCTCGACGCCGATTCATTCCTCGAAGTCCACAAGCGCTGGGCGAAAGAGCTGATCGTCGGCTACGGCCGGATCGACGGGCGGGTCGTCGGCGTGGTGGCCAACCAGCCGCGCCAGAAGGGCGGCGTGCTCTTCGTCGACTCCGCCGACAAGGCGGCCCGCTTCATCCAGACCTGCAACGCCTTCAACGTGCCGCTGCTCTTCCTCGCCGACGTGCCCGGCTTCATGATCGGCACCGCGGTCGAGCGCCAGGGGATCATCCGCCACGGCGCGAAGATGATCAGCGCCGTGTCCGAGGCGACCGTGCCGAAGCTCTCGGTCATCGTCCGCAAGGCCTACGGCGCCGGCCTCTACGCGATGGCGGGCCCGGCCTTCGAGCCCGACTGCTGCATCGCCCTGCCCAGCGCCTCGATCGCCGTGATGGGGCCGGAGGCGGCGATCAACGCCGTCTTCTACAACCAGATCCAGAAGATCGAGGACGAGGCCGAGCGGGCCGAGTTCGTGGCGCGCAAACGCGCGGAGTACGCGGCCGACATCGACATCCTCCATCTTGCCTCCGAGCTGGTCGTCGACGCCGTCGTCCAGCCCGGCGACCTGCGCGCCGAGCTGGTCAAGCGCTTCTCCTACGCGGCCGGCAGGAATCGCTCCTTCGCCGAGCGCCGCAACCCGGTCACACCCGCCTAGCGATGGCGGTTGGCGCTCCGGCCGTAGCGGGTCAGGGGCTGCGGGTCCGTCGCGGCGGCACGCCGGTTTTGCACGGGCTCTCCTTCGCCGTAGCCGCCGGCTCCGTCACCGGCCTGCTCGGGCCGAGCGGCTGCGGCAAGACGACTCTGATGCGGGCGATCGTCGGCGTGCAGAAGATCGAGGGCGGCCGGGTCGATGTGCTCGGCGCCGCGGCCGGGTCGCCGCCGCTGCGCGCCCGGGTCGGCTACGTGACCCAGGCGCCCTCGGTCTATCGCGACCTCACCGTGCGCGAGAACCTGCGCTACTTCGCGCGCGTGCTCGGCGCGCCGCAAGAGCGGATCGGGGCGGTGATCGAGACGGTGGCACTGGAGGGACAGACCAACCAGGTTGTCGCCAGTCTGTCCGGCGGGCAGGGCGCCAGGGTCTCGCTGGCCACGGCGCTGCTCGGAGAGCCCGACCTACTCGTGCTCGACGAGCCGACGGTCGGGCTCGACCCGGTGCTGCGCCGCGACCTCTGGGGCGCCTTCCGCGACCTCGCCGCCGCCGGCACGACGTTGCTCGTCTCCAGCCATGTGATGGAGGAGGCCGAGCACTGCGACGAGCTGCTGCTGATGCGCGAGGGCGAGCTGCTCGCGACGGAATCGCCTGCATCGCTGCGGGAGCGGACCGGACAGGAGCAGCTCGACCAGGCCTTCCTGGCGCTGATCGAGGAGAGCCGGGCGTGATCAGCGCTCGCATCACCTGGGCGACGGCGCTGCGGGTGCTGACCCAGCTGCGGCGCGACCCGCGCACGATCGTCTTGCTGCTCGGTGTGCCGCCGTTCCTGCTCGCCCTGCTCAAGGGGGCCTACCACCAGCAGCCGCAGACCTTCCAGCACGTCGGCGGCCCTCTTGTCGGCCTCTTCCCCTTCATCACGATGTTCGTCGTCACCTCGATCACGATGCTGCGCGAGCGCACCACGGGCACGCTCGAGCGGCTGATGTCGCTGCCGCTGGCCAAGCTCGACCTGCTTTTCGGCTACGGGATCGCCTTCGCCGTCGTCGCCGTCGTGCAGGTGGGGTTGACCAGCGCCATCGCCTTCGGCGTCCTCGGCCTCGACACCGCCGGCTCGACCGCGGCCGTCGCCGCGCTCGCGGTCGGCAACGCGTTGCTGGGGATGTCGCTCGGCCTCTTCGTCAGCGCCTTCGCCCGCACCGAGTTCCAGGCAGTCCAGTTCATGCCCGCGTTCGTCTTCCCGCAGTTGCTGCTCTGTGGCCTCTTCGTAGCCCGCGATCAGATGATCGGCGTGCTGCAGATCGTTTCCGACACGATGCCGCTGACCTATGCCTTCGAGGCGCTGGAGAGCGTCACCACGGAAGGCTCGCTGGGCTCGCGCGGGACGCTCGACGTGATCGTTGTCGCCGGCGCGACTCTGTTGCTGCTGGCGCTCGGGGCTCTCACGCTGAGGCGGCGAACTCCGTAAACCAGTCGAGCGCCTCGGGGTTGGCGAGTGAGTCGCGGCTGGCGGCCTTCTCGGGCGGCGATCCCATCAGGATCCGCTTGACCGGCACCTCGAGCACCTTGCCGCTGAGCGTGCGCGGCACCTCGGCGATCGCGTAGACCGCGTCGGGCACGTGGCGGGGGGAGCAGTGCTCACGGACCCGCCCGGCGATCTCGCGGCGCAGCTCGTCGTCCAGCTCCGCGTCCTCGCGGAGGACGACGAAGAGCGGCATCCAGCCATCGGTGCCCGGCTTGGGAACGTCGACGACGAGGGCGTCGACGATCGCGTCGATGCCGAGCACGGCGCGGTAGATCTCGCTCGTCCCCATGCGGATGCCCGAGCGGTTGATCGTCGAGTCGGAGCGGCCGTAGATCACCGCGGTGCCGCGCGAGGTGATCTCGATCCAGTCGCCGTGGCGCCATACGCCCGGGTAGTGCTCGAAGTAGGCCTCGGCGTAGCGGCTGCCGTCCTCATCGCCCCAGAAGCGCACCGGCATCGAGGGCATCGGCTCGGTCACGACCAGCTCACCGACCTCGTCGATGAGCGGGTTGCCGTCCTCGTCCCAGGCCTCGACAGCGGCGCCCAGCGCCCGCGCCTGCAGCTCGCCGCGGTAGACCGGCAACAGCGGCGTGCCGCCGACGAACGCGGTGCAGAGGTCGGTGCCGCCGCTGGTCGAGAAGAGCCAGGTGTCGGCGCCAAGCTGCTCGTAGATCCAGTCGAAGGCCTCGGGAGACAGCGGCGAGCCGGTCGAGCCGACCGCCCCCAGGCGGCTGAGGTCGCGCCCGGCCGCGGGCTCGACGCCGGCCTTCATGCAGGCGGCGATGTAGGAGGCGCTGGTCCCGAACATCGTCACACCGGCGCGCGCCGCGAGGTCCCAGAGCACGCTCATGTCGGGGTAGCCGGGGTTGCCGTCGTAGAGGACGATCGCGGCGCGGGTCAGCAGGCCCGAGACGAGGAAGTTCCACATCATCCAGCCCGTCGTGGTGAACCAGAAGAGGCGGTCGCCGGGGTGGGCGTCGACGTGGAGGTGGAGCTTCTTCAGGTGCTCGAGCAGGATGCCGCCCTGGCCCTGGACGATCGCCTTCGGGAGGCCGGTCGTGCCGGAGGAGTAGAGAACCCAGAGCGGGTGGTCGAAGGGGACTCGCTCGAACGCCGGCTCGGCGCCCTCGCCGGCGGCCAGCAGGTCCTCCCAGCGAGTCGTGTCGCGCAGCGCGGAGAGGTCGGGGTCGGCGGCGAGGTAGGGAAGGACGACTGTGCGGCGCAGGCTCGGCATCGCCGCCTGCAGCTCGGCGATCGTCTCACGACGGTCGAAGTCCTTGCCGCCGTAGCGGTAGCCGTCGACGGCGAAGAGGACCTTGGGCTCGATCTGGGCGAAGCGGTCGATCACGCTGGCCGGGCCGAAGTCGGGCGAGCAGCTCGACCAGACGGCGCCGATCGACGCGCTGGCGAGGAAGGCGACGATCGCCTCGGGGATGTTGGGCAGGTAGGCGACGACGCGGTCGCCCGGCTCAACTCCGATCTCGCGCAGGCCTGCCGCGACGGCGGCTACCCGGCTGCGCAGCTGCGCCCAGGTCAGCTCGTCGAGGTCGCGCAGCTCGGAGGCGTGCAGGATCGCGACCTCGTCGTCGCGCTTGCCGGCGAAGACGTGCTCGGCGTAGTTGAGGCGGGACCCGGCGAACCACTCGGCGCCGGGCATCTCGCGGCTGCCGAGCACGCGGTCGTAGCCGCCGTCGGCCTGCACCTCGAAGAAGTCCCAGATCGAGGACCAGAAGCCCTCCAGGTCGTCGACCGACCAGCGCCACAGCTCGTCGTAGCCGCCCAGCTCGAGCCCCCGCTCGGCGGCGAGCCAGCGCATGTATTCGGTCATCCGCGCCCGCTCGACCAGCGACGCGGGCGGATCCCAGAGCTTCTCCGGGGGGCCCGCGCTCACTCGCTCGCCGTTGCCGCGCCGGCCTTCGTCTGCTCGCGCTCCAGCTCCGTCGGGTCGTGGGAGCAGAAGAGGTTGACCGTTTCGCCGTGGCGCGCGGCCAGCTCGCGCAGGCGCTCCTGGTTCGCCTTGCGCGCCTTGTTGTCGGCGGCGTTGAGGTTTTGGAAGAAGCGCAGCCCCGGTGGGCAGCTGGGCGGGGTCGCGAGCTCGCCGTGGTGGAAGTAGGCGTCGCCGCAGTGCAGGAGCCAACCGCCGTCGGTGCGCAGGGCGACTCCGGTGTGGCCGCGCGTGTGGCCGAAGAGGGGGATCAACAGCAGCTCGGCGTCGAGGCCGGGGAGGATGCGGACGCCTTCGAAGCCGAGCCAATCGTCGCCTTCGGCGTCGTGGCGGATCCAGCGCGGCCCGTGCTTCCAGTGCGCTTCGGGGTAGCGCAGCTTGTCGCGCAGGGCCGGATCGAGCGCCGCGTCCAGCTCGGTCGAGAGGACGTGAACCTCGGCGTCGGGGAAGTCGGGCAGCCCCCCGGAATGGTCGGGGTCGAGGTGGGTGGTGACGATCCGCCGCACGTCGGCGGCGGCGAAGCCGAGCGCCTCCAGCTGTCTCAGCGCCGTCGTCTCGGCCCTCGGCTCCGCGTTCATCAGGCCGAAAACCGCACCGAGCTGGCCCGGGTTGCGCGCGTCCTCGATGCCGAAGCCGGTGTCGACCAGGGTCAGGCCGTCTCCGTCCTCGATCGCCAGGCAGTGGCAGACGATGTGGCCCTTCTCCAGCCAGCCGCCCTCGCCGTTGATCAAGCGCCGCCCATGGGGGCAGAGCGACCCGCAATTGAGGTGGTGGACCCTCATCCCGCGGCGCAGTCTAGTGCGGGCGGTCTATCGTTCGCCCGGAGCCGGAGTGGCGGAATTGGCATACGCGATCGACTCAAAATCGATTGCCCTTGCGGGCTTGTGGGTTCGAGTCCCACCTCCGGCATAGAGGGGACCGGTCAGGCGGGCTGCGGCGCGTCGCGGTCCGGCGGGGCACCGGCGCCATAGTCCTCGCCGGATCCGATCGGCCGCTCTTCCTCGACGTGCCAGTCCTGGCTGAAGCCGTAGAAGCAGGCGACGGCGAGGATGATCTGCAGCAGCAGCAGGATCAGAACGAGCAGCCCGATCATCGAGACCGGGATCAGCGCGTCTTCGAATCCAGCCTTGTCGCGGGCGAACCAGCTGTTGGCGCCGACCGCGCAGAAGATCGCCAGGATCGTCGAGAGCGAGGCGGCCACGGGCAGGATGCCGCGGCTCCAGCGGGCGACCAGGAAGCCGAAGAAGGCGTAGAGCAGGGCGAAGATGAGGCAGACGACGCCCATCGCGCCACCACCGCTGAGCAATGAGAAGCCGGCGATCGTCACCAGGCCGGCGACGACGGCCGTGGCCAGCATCAGGAAAGCGATCACGAACTTGGTCGTGATCACGTCGGCCTTCTCCCGATTCGGGTGCCAGACCTCGTAGCCCGGCGTTACCTCTCCTACAGCCACGCCGACGATCATAGAATCTATCGGCGACGATGCGGCATTGGCCGCGCGTTAAGCGCACAAGCGGGCGTGGCGGAATTTGGTATACGCGCCAGGTTTAGGTCCTGGTGGGCTTCGGCCCGTGGGGGTTCAAGTCCCTCCGCCCGCATAGAATCGATTTCCTCGGGGCAGTGGCCCAACTGGCTAAGGCACCGGTCTCCAAAACCGGCGATTCCAGGTTCGAGTCCTGGCTGCCCCGCTCTCAAACCTGATCGAGGTCCTATCTCCATTTGACGCCTTCGACATCCTCGCCAACGCTTGGATGGCGAAGTCTGTCGCCCTGCTTGAGATGGATGACCGGGGACGGCGGGAGCTAACCCACCTAAAGCTAAACGTAAATAGCGTCGAGCGCCGAAATACATGCAATGGCGCCATTTGGGCGCTACACTTGGGTAATGCCAAGTGTCCAGATCAAGAACGTTCCACCCAAAGTGCATCGAGTGCTGCGCCTACGAGCAGCGGCTGCTGGGCAGTCCATGCAGGAGTATTTGCTCGCCCAGCTCACTCGCCAGGCCCAAGAGGCGACTCTCGAGGAGGTCCTTGACCGGGCGGGAGGTCGTTCAGGAGGCTCGCTCGGGCTCGCTTTTGCGGCCGAGACGCTCCGTGATGAGCGTCAGCGGGCTGCGTGATCGTTATTGACGCCTCAGTGCTTGCACCCGCTCTAGCGGACGATGGCGCTGATGGCGATCGAGTCCGCGAGCGACTTCGCGGGGTGCAGCTCACCGCACCTGAGCTAATCGACCTTGAGGTTGTTTCGACTCTTCGACGCGCGGCTCGGGCTGGCAGGCTCGACGACCGGCGATCTGGTCAGGTCTTGGCCGATCTCGCGGCGCTGCCCCTGCGTCGGGTTCCACATCTACCTCTCCTGTCCCGTATCTGGGAGTTGCGTGACAACCTCACCGCCTATGACGCAGCCTACGTTGCCCTTGCTGAGGCTCTTCACGCTTTGCTCCTAACGGCGGACGGTCCATTGGGGAGGGCTTCCGGGGTTCGTTGTGAGGTCGAGGTTTTGGGCTAGCGATTTACGTCGAATCGAGTACCGGTCTACAAAACCGGCGATTCCAGGTACATGTCGGTGCGAGCCGAATCCGCAGTTTTGGCTCTACAGAGCGCCTGGGGCTAGGCAGTGGGAATTGCGATCAGGCTGTTGAAGTTCGCCGTGCCGTTCGCCACGGAGACGCTGCACTGGACGCTCAGCTGGGTCGGCGACGCCGTGATCGTGGTCACGGCTTGCAGCGACGCCGGAATCGCGGCGAGGGCGGGTAGCGTCTTCATCGCCACCTGATCGAGAGTGGCCGCGCCCGCCTTCAGCAGGCATTCGATGCTGTCGCCGGCACCGGTGTGGGAGAGCTGGGTCTTGGCCAGGACGACGTAGTTGCCTGCCGGGACCGATAGTTCGACCACAACGGTTGGGGGGCTGGCGGTTGGGAGCGCCGTTAGGCCCTGGTTCGCCGAGAGCGGCGCAATCGTTCCATCGGCGCCATCCGTCCCGTTGGTCCCGTTGGCCCCGTTCGTACCGTTTGCTCCGTCGACGCCGTCAGCGCCGTCGACGCCGTTGGCCCCGTCGGCGCCGTTCGGGCCATTTGCCCCGTTGGCGCCGTTGCTTCCCGCGGCGCCGTTGCTTCCCGCGTTTCCGGCCGCTCCGGTCTGGCCCACGGCGCCGGTCAAACCCTGGCCGCGTTTGATTAGCGCTCGCGTGCGCTTGCTCAGGTCCCACGGTTGGACCGCTCCGCTCCTGATCGCGTTGCCGGTGATCGCGCCCCGGGCAATGTCGCCGGCATGGATCAGGCCGGTCGCGGCAGCCGCTGACCCGCCGAGGACCACGAACATGGCGATACCGGAAAGGACTATCGAGGGGGTCGACCACCATCGCCGCTGTCGCCGCACAGGACTTCTGGCTGCGCGTTTCATATTTGGTACCGCCCTTCGGGCTAGCCGCTTTGTTGGAGCGGTGCTTGTTAGCGCGAGCGGTTGCCCTCGCTGCCAAGCTATCGGCTGCCAGCCCGAACCCACGCCAACTATTCGTCCCGAAGTGGACCAATGAGTGCTGGGGGCACTGCGAGCGCCGACCCGCGCGCAGCCTCCGAGGCGGTTCGTGAGATGGTTCGGCGATGAGTGAGCGGGTTGCCTTGGTCACCGGAGCGGCGAGCGGCTTCGGGCGAGCCCTGACCGAGACGCTTGTGGCGCGCGGGGCGCGGGTAGTCGCCTGCGACATCGACGAGGCCGCAGGATCCGCGCTCGCCGATGCGTCGGGGACCCTGTTCGTCGCCTGCGACGTATCTGACCCCGAGCAGAGCAAGGCGGCCGTGGCGGTCGCCGTCGAGGAGTATGGCGGGCTCGACATGGCTTTCCTCAACGCCGGGGTCGCCTTCGGCACCCAGCTCGGCGAAGAGTTCGACGCCGAGGCCTATCACCGGGCGATGGGCGTCAACATCGACGGGGTCGTCTTCGGCGTCAACGCCGTGCTGCCGGCGATGAAGGCGCGGGGCGGCGGGTCGATCGTGGCTACGGCCTCGCTTGCCGGGCTGACGCCGGTGCCGATGGACCCGATCTACGCCGCCAACAAGCACGCCGTCGTCGGCCTGGTTCGCTCGCTCGGCCCGGTCCTGCAGGGCGACGGAATCCGGATCAACGCCGTCTGTCCCGGTTTCGCCGAGACGGCGATCATCGCGCCGATCCGCGAGCTGCTGCTGAGCGAGGGGCTGCCGATCATCCCGGTCCAGGACGTGATCGAGCCGGTGCTCAAGCTCTTCGACGGCGAGATGAGCGGCGAGTGCTGGTTCGTCCAGGCGGGCCGTGAGAGCCAGGCCTTCGAGTTCCGCGGCATCCCGGGCCCGCGGAGCTGACCGGCCTGTGTCCGAGGAGGAGCGAGGTGAGTCAGGCGGCGAGCGTGAGGATCTGGCCGATCTGCGCCGCCGCGCTGCGCTGACTCGCGACGAGGCGCGCCCGGATGCCGTGGAGCGCCGCCACGAGGCCGGCGGCCGGACGGCTCGCGAGAACATCGAGGACCTGGTCGATCCGGGCTCCTTCGTCGAGTACGGGCGCTTTGCGATCGCCGCCCAGCGGGGGCGGCGCGAGCTCGAGGACCTGATCGCGCGGACGCCGGCCGACGGGCTGATCGGCGGCACCGCGCGGGTCAACGGCGAGCTGTTCGGCGAGCGCGCCGCCTGCGCGGTCCTTTCTTACGACTACACGGTCCTCGCCGGCACGCAGGGGGCGCTCGGGCACCGCAAGAAGGACAGGCTGTTCGAGTTGATCGAGCGGATGCGGCTGCCGGCAGTGCTCTACGCCGAGGGCGGGGGAGGGCGGCCCGGCGACACCGACTACCCCGTCGTCTCGGCGCTGGACACGCACGCGTTCGCCCTCTGGGCGCGACTGGCGGGGACGGTCCCGCGGATCGCCGTCGTCGCGGGGCGCTGCTTTGCCGGCAACGCGGTGCTCGCCGGGTGCTCGGACCTGATCGTCGCGACCGAGAATTCCTCGCTCGGCATGGGCGGCCCGGCGATGATCGAGGGCGGCGGCCTCGGCAGGGTCGATCCCGACGAGGTCGGGCCGCTGGCGATGCAGGCCGGCAACGGCGTCGTCGATCTGGCCGTCGCCGACGAGGCGGAGGCGACCGCGGCGACGAAGTGCCTGCTGGCCTACTTCCAGGGCCCGACGCCGCCCGGCGAGGAGCCCGACCAGGCGGCGCTGCGCGAGATCGTGCCCGAGCGCGAGCGCCGCGCCTACCGGGTCGGCCCCGTCATCGAGACCCTCGCGGACGCAGGCACGGCCACCTTCCTGCGCGAGCGCTTCGCGCCGGAGATGACGACGGCGCTGGCGCGGATCGAGGGCCGCCCGCTCGGCTTCCTCGCCAACGACTCGATGCATGCCGCCGGGGCGATAACCGGCGCCGCTTCGGAGAAGGCGGCGGACTTCATCCGGCTCTGCGACTCCTTCGGCCTGCCGCTCGTCTCGCTGATCGACACGCCCGGCTTCATGGTCGGGCCGGAGGCGGAGGCGACGGGACTGGTGCGAAGCGCCGGGCGGATGTTGAACGGAGGCGCCGCGCTGCGCGTGCCGCTGATCGCCGTCGTGCTGCGCCGCGGCTACGGCCTCGGCGCCCAGGCGATGGCCGGCGGCAGCCTGCACGAGCCGCTGCTGACCGTCGCCTGGCCCAGCGCGCACCTCGGGCCGATGGGCCTGGAGGGGGCGGTGCGCCTGGCGCTGCGCAGGGAGCTGGAGGCGATCGAGGACGAGGCCGAGCGCGAGCAGCGCGTCCGCGACCTGACCGCGGCGGCGACCGAGAACGCCAAGGCGCTCAACGCGGCGACGCTGTTCGAGCTCGACGACGTGATCGACCCGGCTCAGACACGCGGGGTGATCGCCTCGACGTTGGCGGCGGCGAAGGTCTAACTGCCCTGGAGGAGAGCGGCGGACGGGAATCGAACCCGCGTCATCAGCTTGGAAGGCTGAGGCTCTACCGTTGAGCTACCGCCGCGTGTGCGAGTCCTCTACCGCGCGCGACCCGCGACGCCTCGACAGTTTGCCGCAATCCGTCAGAATGCGGAACAGCCACGGGGAGTGGCGCAGTCTGGTAGCGCACTCGGCTGGGGGCCGAGCGGTCGCAGGTTCAAATCCTGTCTCCCCGATATAGACAACAACATCCAATTCATCTGAGATGCTCGGGCGTATGGCCGAGGGGGGCAGTAAGGCAGGGTTCAGGATCGCTGGAGTCGATTGCGGCTCCGGCAATCGAGAAGAGGTCTTGGTCGTCCGCGCGGCGGATCTGGCGCTCGGTCCCATCGGCCTTTAGGCTGGAACGATGAGCCGCAAGAGCTTCACCGCCGAAGAAGCACGTCGGGTTGGCAAGCAGATCGGCATCGATTGGTCATCCGCTCCATTCGAAGTGGACGAATTCCGGGCGGGAATGGATGTGGAGCTCGAGCACGGGGCCCATGACCTCTCCACCAATGTCACCGACGACGACGCGGTCGTGACCGGCAAGATCGCACTGGCCCATCTTAACGAGCTCCCGGACTACTACGTCCGCCTGGAGAAGATGGAGGAAGAGGCCGAGCGGGAAAGTAATTCGGCGTGAAACGGAATGGTTTCGAGGCAGACGGAGGCACGAGATGCAGAGCTGGGACCTAAAGGCAGTCGAAGCGGAGCCGCACCAGCCGCAGATCCTCGCCTCGGCTGAGGACGCACGGACCATCGTGCTGCATCTTCCGACCGGGGAGGAGCTGCAGGAGCACGAGGTGCATGAGCGCGCGCGGGTGGTCGTCATCGATGGCGAGGTCGACGTCACCGCCCCTGGTGAGGAGGCTGTCACGGCAAGTGCCGGCCACCTCTTCGAGTTCGACCCCGCCGAGCGCCACACGATTGCCGCGCGGTCCGATGCCCGCCTTCTGCTGATCCTCACTCCGTGGCCCGGCGACGGCCATCCAGGCGCGATGACGCTCGAGCAGAAGGCCGAAGCGCGCCGGCGCGCCCAACGCCATCAGGCTTGATCGCGCGGCGCCGGCCCGGCCAGGCACGATGCAAGGCGCGGATTCGCGCCGACGCCTTATGGTTCAAATACCGTCCGGTTAGGCCGATTCTCCAGAGCCCGCGTGGGAAGCGGGCCTTGGGGTTTCTGGTCGGTCCGTCGGCGCTGAACTGACCTTGTGGTACCCAGCTTTGGACCGGAAAGCGCTTACGCATTCCGGCTGGGCTCCAACTACCCGATATCTGGGAACCTCCGCCCCTGATCCGCTAGCCGACGAACCCCTGCAGCCACCAGATCCGGCTCTTGCCCTTCTTGCAGGTCACCTTGTAGAACGGCGGTTCCACCGACTTGGGGTTGAAGTAGCAGCGCCACTTGCCGACCTTGACCGTCTTGCCGGGCTGAGGATCGGCTTGGTAGGTCTTGGCGACTCGGCGGGCGGTCTTGCAGTTGCTGCCCTTCGCCTTGATCTTCGTCGCGGAGCCGTTGTTGCCGCAGCCCTTGGCGGCTGCCGGCGAAGTGGGCGCCAAGGCCAGCATCGCCAGGACGCTCGTGGTGAACAGCGCCGCGGCGAGGGCCGTCTGGCGCCGCCATCCGGTAATCGCATCGGTTCGCCCGGTGAATGCGCTCATCGATTCCTCCGTTTGTTCAGGTATCCGGCCACCTGGCCACCCCGTCCCGAACGGGGCGGTTGGATCATAGGGGCGCAGAGCGGTCCCGGACAATTCTGTTCGGGCGGCGTTTGGTAGCTTCCCGGCCGTGCTCGGTGCTCGTCCGCATCCCCTCAGGCGACCGCTCGCTGCCGTGATCGTCGCGCTCGCGACCATCACCCTGATGGTCGCGTTCGTCGAGCAGGCGTCCGCCTACTCGAAGCCACCAGGCGGTAAGTGGAACTTCCAGAACCTCTTCGAAGACACGAAGCGGGGGGCGCTGTCGCTCTCGCGCAGCGGTTCGAAGGTGATCAATCTGGTGCTGGTGCCCGGGACGGATGAAATCGACGCGTGCGGCAAGGAGCCGATTCGGCTCAAGAGCCGACCGGCGGTCGTCTCGTTCCGCAAGGCCGGCGGCCGCTATGCCGTCGCCAACCTCAAGCACGGGCTCTTCGTCGGCAAGCCGCTGACCTTCAAGCAGGGCAAGCGGAGATTTCGCGCCCGGCTCGAACTGCTGTGGGACGAGACCGGCCGGCTGATGTTTACCGGACAGTTCGACCGTGGCAACTGCCACCTCAGCTTCTTCGCCCGCAAGGGCTAAGCGCGGATCGCCAGCAGGGCGACAGCCAGCAGTGGGACGGCAACCGAGAGCGCCTTCAGGGCTCCGTCGAGGGGCGCCGAGAGCCCGTCGGCGCTCAGGCGCCTGACCGTGCCGTCGGCGAGATGCTGCTCACCTTCGAGCGCAACGGTCCTGCGCCGCAGCTGCCTCACCGGAGTCGAAAGCCGGCGCTGGGCGGTGACGAGAAAGAAGCAGGCGAGCACCGCGGCTGCGGCGGCGACCGCTTCCGTCGCCGAGTGGACACCGAGCGAGTTCACCCACCAACCGGTGAACGAGGAAAAGCCCGCCCAGGAGGCGGCGAGCCAGAAGTCGGTGTGGAAGCGGCCACCGAACCACTCGAGGTTGTAGGCGGGGGCGATGAACGCGCCGAACAGGATCAGCGGGATCAGGGTGGGGGAGACGATGATCACCCCGGCGATGCCGATCGCCAGCGCCCCGCCGAGGCCGCCGACCGAGAGCGCGATCAGCGCCCGCCGCGAGAGCCGTGTGCCGAGCGGACGGCCGTGCAGCTCGTCCATGGCATGAGCGCCGACACCGACCGCCAGGAAGAATGCCGCGATCGCCGCCGCCAGCCGACCGGCGTAGATGTGCGGTGCCATTGCCGCTCCGATCGCCACGTTGCTGACGTGCCAGAGGGTGTATGGCGGGTGCAGCACGGTGACCAGATCCCGCCAGCCACCGTCGGGGGCCATGGCGTAGAAGGCGGCGCGCCGCTCTCGCTCAGGCTGCAACCGTGCCCCAGATGACGACGCCGCCGCCGAGGCTCATTCGCCTGACGGAGACTCGCTCGATCCCCGCTGATTCCCAGAGCTCGACCTGCTCTTGCAGGGGATGGGCGCGGTAGAAGCCCTCGATGCTGGGGCCGAGGAAGGCCCCCGCCTCGTACCAGCCGCGAGAGACGAGACGGCCCAGTGCCGGCAGGCCGACGCGTGTGTAGAGGCGCCAGAGCCAAAACCAGGCACCGGAGGGGACGCAGAACTCGAGGCTGGAGACGCGGCCGCCGGGCTTCACGACCCGCGTCAACTCTCGCAGGGTAGCTGCCGGATCCTCGACGTAGCGCAGCAGATAGGTGAAGGTGAGGTGGTCGAATTCGCTATCGGCAAAAGGCAGGCTCTCGGCTTCGGCTTCGATCAAGCTGACCCGCCCCGCCAGGCGCGGATTCGCTTTGACCCGCGCCCGCGCCCGTTCGAGCATCGCCGCACTCTGGTCGAGCCCGACGACGCGGCAGCCCCAGCGCTCGACCAGGGCGGCGCTGACAAGGCCGGTACCGCACGCGACGTCGAGTACGCGATCGTCGGGACTCGCCCCGACGTTTTTGACAGCCGCAGTTCGCCAGCGGGGATCCTGAAAGAGACTGAACGCCGCGGCGACCCGGTCGTAGCTGCGTGGCAGCTTCGAGAACATCTCCAGCGCGTGCTCCTTGCGCGGAGCAGTCATCGCGGCCATGGCCAAAGCCTCGCAGACCTTCCCCGGTTGACGCCGAGGCCGTGGCCGTGCGCCGCTCAGCGCAGCTCGTCGAGCGAGGTGACCTCGACGTCGAACGGTTCGTCAGCGGAGCGGCGGCGACGGTATGGGGAGACCGTTACCCGATGGACCTCGCCGCAGGTGCAGGGGACCTCGATCGGGCTCGTGTCGGAGGATGGGTCGGTGTCGACCTTGAGCCGCCGCAGCTGGCCAGTCGGCTTGCAGCCGAAGGAGATGACCCAGCCGTAGTCCTCGCGCTCGGCGCGTTTTTTCTGGTGGGGTCGCGGCGGCATCGCGGCCTATCCTTTCACCCTGACGGCTTCCAGCACTGACCGATTCCCGCGATCGCCATTCGCCGGAGGGTGGGGCCGTTCGCGCTCAGTAGGGCGCACCGACTGCCTTCGCCCAGCCTTGGTCGACGTGTAGCTGCCCCTGCGCGTCGGTGTCGACGATCGTCACCGTCGCCGGCTGACGGTTGCCGTTCCTCGGGTCGATCGTCACCGAGCCGGTCCAGCCCGGCCAGTCCCTGACCGCGTCGAGGGCCTTGCTCAGCTTGGCCGTCGTCGTCTCGCCCGCTTCTTCGGCGCCGTCGGCGAGGAAGTTCACCGAGTCGTAGGTGTAGGGGCTCCAGGTGCCTGGTTCGGAGCCGAACTCGTCTTCGTATTCGCCGACCAGGGCGCCCGCGCCAGCGAAGTCCTGTGGCGCGGGCACGCCGACCACCGGGCAGGCCTGCGCCGCAGCGATGCCGGCGGTTTCGACAAAGCCCGTGTCATAGGAGGCGTAGTCGGCGATGCACTGCGCTTCCACCTGGTCTTCGTCCATCTCTTTGGCGATCAGGCCGCCCTCGGGGAAGTAGACGGCCGCGTAGATCACATCCGGCTTGGTCGCCGCGAGCTTTTCGACCACGTCGGTGTAGGACTTCTTGCCGGGCTGCACCTTTTCGTAAGCGGTCACTTCAGCGCCCGATTCTTCGAGCGATTCCTTCAAGGCCTTGGAGACCGAGACGGTGTAGTTCTGGGTCGGGTCGTAGGCGATAGCGACCTTCTTCGCCCCGAGCCAGCCGGTCAGCGCTTCCGATGCGACCGGGGCGATCTGGTAGGTCATCGGCTGCAGGGTGAAGCCGAGGCCGTTGGTCGACTGGTCGGAGGTCAGGCGCACCGGCGTCAGGCCGGCCTTGATGTAGAGGGGCAGGGTCTCGACGCCGACCCCGGAGTTGTAGGGGCCGACGATCCCGTCGAGGCCCTCCGCGATCGCCGCCTTGGCGGCCTTGACCCCGGTAGCCGGATCCGCGGCGTCGTCGATCGGCACCACCTCGACCTGCTTGCCGAGGATCCCGTCGCCTTCGTTGAGCTTGGTGACCGCCAGTTCGGCGCCCTTGAGCATCCCTTCGCCGAGCACGGACTGTTCGCCGGAGAGCGGCGCCTCGACGCCGAGCCGGAAAGTGTCAGTTTCCTTTTCGTCGGAGCTGGAGCCCCCGCAGCCCACCGCGACGAGCGCGAGCACAGCGAGGACGAGGGCGGCGGCGCTGCCGATCCGGTTTTTCATCGGCCGACCCTCTCATGCCGGGCGGTCGTGGCGCTAGGGTCTTTGCGTGGAAGCGCCCAGCTTCGAGGCACACGAGGTCGACCTGCACGGCCACCGGGCCGTCTACCGGGTCGCCGGCAGCGGCCCGACGGTTGTGCTGATCCACGGCATGATCAACTCCTCGCGTCATTGGGAGGCTGTGGCCGAGCGGCTCGCGGGCTCCCACCGCGTCGTCGCGCCTGACCTGATCGGGCACGGCGATTCGGCGACTCCGCGTGGCGACCACTCGCTCGGCGCCCATGCGGCCAGCATCCGCGACCTGCTGACCACGATCGGGGTCGAGCGGGCGACGATCGTCGGCCACTCGCTCGGCGGCGGCGTGGCGATGCAGTTCTTCTACCAATTCCCCCAGCGCACCGAGCGCCTGGTGCTCGTCTCCAGCGGCGGCCTCGGCCGCGAGGTAAGCCCGCTGCTGCGCGGCGCCGCCCTGCCCGGCGCCTCGCCGCTGCTGCGCCTCGCGGCCCAGCGGCGGCTGGTCGACGCGATCGAGATGGCCGGGGGGCGGCTGCGCGCCCGCGGCAGCTCCAAGGGCGTCTACCTCGAGGCGGTGGCGCGGGCTCTGCGCCCGCTGCAGGAGCCCGGCTCGCGCCGCGCCTTCCTACAGACGCTGCGCGCCGTGATCGACGTTCACGGCCAGCACGTCAGCGCCACCGACCGGCTCTACCTGCTCGGCGACATGGCGACGTTGATCGTCTGGGGCGAGCGCGACCGCACGATCCCGATCGAGCATGGCCGCGCCGCTCACGAGGCGATCCCGCACTGCCGCTTCGAGAGCCTGCCGCGCGCCGCGCACTTCCCGCACCTGGAAGACCCCGAGGGGCTGGCAACCGTGCTCGCCGACTTCCTCGCGACGACCGCGCCGGTTCGCATCGACGACTCCGAATGGGCAGCGGTGATCGCTCAGCAGGCGAAGCGGCGCCTGCGCGCCGTCGCCTGAACTGCGCCCTGGCCGGTTCCCAAGGGCGAACCGGAGCCCTGAGCCCGACCGTATACTCGCCACGATGCCCGACGATCAGCCACTTTCGGTGCGCCTGCTCGGCGCGGGCGTGCGCGGAGCGCGCTCGGTCGGCAAGGCGACGGGCATGGATCGCGCCGTGGAGTCCGCCGCCGAGGAGGCGATGGTCGCCGCGGTCGAAAGCGAGGCGGTCGAGCGGGCGCTGACCCGGGTTCTGGAGGGCCCGTTGGTCGAGGAGGCGACACGCGGCGCACTGGAGAGCGACGCGGTCAGGCGCGCCCTGATCGACGCCCTCGACAGCGAGGTGGTCGACGAGGTCTGGCGGCGGATGCTGGCCAGCGACGAGGCCCAGCGGCTGGTCGAGCGGATCGCCGAGGCGCCTGAGATCCGCGCCGCGATCAGCGCCCAGAGCGTCGGCTTCATCGAGGACATCGGCCACACAATCGGCGACACGACGCGGCGCATCGACACCGGGATCGAGATCGCGGCTCGACGGGTCGTCTTCCGCAAGCGCCGCAGCGAGCCGACCGAGCGGGCCGGCGCGCTGACCCGCCTGCTCGCCTTCGGTCTCGACCTGCTGGTCGTCAACCTCGCCTTCTCCGGCCTGGCGGCGATCACGGCCCTGATCGGCTCCTTCTTCTCGGGCACCGGCAACGGCCTCTCCGGCTTCGCCCTTGCCCTGGGCGGGGCGCTCTGGATAGGCCTCGCCTGCCTCTACATGGTCGTCTTCTGGTCGCTCGCCGGGCAGACGCTGGGGATGCGCTTCTTCGGGATCCGCTTGGGCACCGAGGGCCGCGGCCTGGCGCCGCGAAAATCGCTCCGGCGGCTGTTCGGGCTGTTCCTCGCCGCGCTGCCGTTCGGGCTCGGCTTCCTCGGCATCCTCTTCGACGAACGGCGCCGGGGATGGGAGGACCGCCTGGCCGGGGTCGACGTCCTCTACGAGGGGCGCGAGGACCCCGCGGCGCCCTGGTCGACACTGGATCTTCCGGAGGAGCCGCTCGCCGCTGAGGCGACGAAGGCCCCGGGAGCCCGGGGCCTTCGTCCGCAGCAGGTCTCGGGACCGCCGCTGCGCGGCTGATCCCGAAGAGGGTTAGGGGACCGGGTTGCCCTCCGGCCCCTCGGCCAGCTTGTAGATGATGATGATCGAGAGGGCGAAGATCGCCAGCGACCAGAACGGGTACGCCGGGATCGAGAGCAGCGCGCCGATCGAGTTGAGAGCGGCGATGAAGATGCCGAACCAGCGGCCGAACTCGCCTCCGGAGAAGAGCGAGAAGGCCGCGACCAGCTCGAGCACGCCGAGGATCAGGCTGATCCAGCCCCAGGTGTGCAGGCCGCTGACGATGAAAGTGGCGTTTTCGGTGAAGAACTTGGAGTCGCCGATCGCGGCGATCCCGTAGACGATGTTGAGCACGCCGGCGACGAGGAGCAGCACGCCGGCGAAAACCCACCAGCCGCTGATCAAGGTGTCTTCGTTCATGTGCGGTAACCCTTTCTGCGAGGAGGAGATACAGACGATTCGAATTCAAAGTGCAGCTTCTGGCCATGTCAAGTGTTTCCTGCAACAAGTGAGTCCGTGGCCAACTCTTCGTGCAGAAGTCATCCATCTGGCACCATTGCGCCGATGAATCGCGCTATGGGACCTCTGGCGCGATGCGCCCAGCTCGCTCTCGCCGGCCTGCTTGTGCTGCTGCCGGCCACGGCACTCGCGTCGCCGCCGCCTGTCCACGAGCTGCGATCCTCGCCGCGGGCGGGCGACGGGTCTCTGCGTGTCCCCGGTCGCGCCCCGGCTGGGCGCTTCCGCCGTGGCGCCGGAGCCAGCAGCGTGCGCGTTGACAACGCCGGCGCCGAAGGGACCCGGACCAACGGCAAGATTTTCGCCACCGACCCGGCGTTGGGCGCCTACACCTGCTCGGGCACGGCGCTGAGCACGCCGAGCCGCTCGATCGTGCTCACCGCGGGCCACTGCGTCGTCGAGGCGGGTAGCGAGGGGCGCAGGATCTCCTTCGTCCCCGCTTACGACCACGGCAGCAGGCCGTTCGGGACCTTCGAGGCCGAGTCGGTCTACGTGATGCGGCAGTGGCGGCGCAAGGAAAACCCCGATTACGACGTCGCCGCGCTGCGGGTCAAGCCGAACAAGCTCGGCAAGCTCGGCAATGTGGTCGGCGGTCGCGGCTACGCGACCTCCAAATCGCGCCTTGCCGCCTTCCAGATCTTCGGCTACCCGGCGGCGCGGGCGGGGGGAGAGGAGCTGCGCAGCTGCCGCGCCCACGGCCTCGGCCTCGACCGGCTGATCGGTCGCTTCGCCGGGCCGCCGACGATGCCGGCCTCCTGCGACATGGCCGCGGGCTCGAGCGGCGGCGGCTGGCTGTTCGACGGCGAATTCATCAGTGGTGTCACCAGCTACAGCTACCGGGGGCGCCCGACCCAGCTCTTCTCGCCCTATTTTGGACCCGAGGTCGGCAGCTTCCTGCGCCAGCTGCCATGATCGGCGCGTGAGCGTCGACGCGGTGAGAACGCCGGAGGAGGCTTTGCAGGGGCTGCCGGACTTCCCCTTCGAATCGCGCTACCGCGAGATCGACGGGCTGCGGCTCGCCTACCTCGACGAGGGCGAAGGCAGGCCTGTCGTCTTCTTCCACGGCGAGCCGACCTGGTCATTCCTCTGGCGCAAGGTGATCCCGCCGGTGCGCGACGCCGGCTACCGCTGCATCGCGCCGGACTACGCCGGCTTCGGCCGCTCCGACAAGCCCACCGACCTCGGCTTCTACACCTACGATCGCCATGTCGAGTTGATCTCGACCCTGCTCGAGGAGCTCGACGTGCGCGACGCGACCGCGGTCGTCCACGACTGGGGCGGGCCGATCGGGCTGCGGCTCGCGGTCGAGCACCCGGACCGCTTCTCGCGCCTGGTGATCATGGAGACCGGTCCGTTCACCGGCCAGCAGCGGATGAGCGAGGCCTGGCTCAAATTCCGCGACTTCGTCCGCGACAACGAGGACATCCCGGTCGGCATGCTTGTGCGCGGCGGCTGCAAGAACGATCCGGGCGACGATGTGATCGGCGCCTACGAAGCGCCCTTCCCGAGCCCGGAGTCGAAGGCCGGGGCGCGCGCCTTCCCGCTGATTCTGCCGACGGCGCCCGATGCGCCCGGCGCCGCCGAGGGCAAACGGATCGCCGACGCCCTGCGCGAGGACGACCGGCCGGCGCTCGTCCTCTGGGCCGATTCCGACCCGATTCTGCCCTTCTCGATGGGTGAGCGGGTTTCCTCGCAGCTCAACTTCCCCGCGCCGCGGGCGATCGAGAACGCCGGACACTTCCTCCAGGAGGACGCCGGCGAGGAGATCGGCCGGATCGTCGCCGAGTGGCTCTGAGCCGCTAAGCCGCCGGGGCGGCGTTGCCGAGCACGATCGCGTTGAGCTCCGCGTGGGGCCGGTCGACGAGCAGCTGTCTGCGCAGTGGCGGCCCATCGTCCTCGAGCCAGGTGACGGTGCCGGGCCAGTAGGCGCTCGGCGGCGTGCCGGGATGGTGGAAGGCGGTGGCGAAGATCCAGCAGCCGGTGTTGTGCAGGTGGCCGCCGCCGGGGAGCGGCCAGTCCGGATCACCGTCGTAGGGACCGCCGCGGTGGGTGTGGCCGGTGAGCACGTGCGCGGCGCGGAGGCCGAGGTTGCGCGACAGCTCGGTCGCCGCGTCGATGCCGCTGCGCGTTATCGCTTCGGATGAGAGGTCGGTCTGGAAGCGGGCGTGCAGCAGGCGGTTGACGCCCCAGATGCCGGCCGGGATCGCGGCCCGGATCGCCGCTCGGCGGACGCGGCTCGCGCGGGGGCCGTTGCGGCTGGAGAGCGTTTTCCAGGCTCGCTCGGAGGGGCGATTCGCGCGCTTCGGCGTGCCGCCCTGCGCGAGGCCGTAGGTGAGCTCATAGACGGGTCGCAGGACCCGCTCGTAGTCGGTCGGTTCGGGCTCGGCCGGCAGCGGGCGCAAGGTTCGCATCGTCGCCGCGGCCGCGACGCACTCCATCCGCGGCAGGCTCATGTGGCAATCCATGTAGTGGCCGTGGGTCGCGAAGACGTCCTCGCGCAGCCAGATGCCCGGGTAGGCGATCTCGAGCGGGGCGTCGCCAAGCCAGCCCGCGAGCCGGGTCGCCGCCTCGCCGGCGGGCTCGGCGCGATGCTCGAGGCCGAGTGCCTCACCGGCCAGGGCCAGATGCTCCAGCAGCGGCTCGGCCAGACGGTGATCGTGGTTGCCGGGGACGAGCACCACCGGTTTGCCCGTCATCGCTTCGCCGAGCTCCTCGAAGAACGGGCGAGCGCTCGCCAGCACGTTTGCGAGCGGCAGTTCACGCAGCTCGAGGACGTCGCCGAGCAGGATCAGGCGGTCGGCGGAATCGAGCTCCTCGAAGAGGGTGCGGCGGACGGCGGGGTCGCGGAGGACGTCCTCGCCGAAGCCGCTGCCGAGGTGAAGGTCGGAGACGATCGCGGTGCGCATCGTGGGCAAACTTAGCTGGCATGGCCGGGCGCCCTGGCTAAGCTGGGTCGGTGCAAGGCCTCAGCGAGGAGCGTCTGGCCCCCGTCAACGGGATCGAGCTCGCCTACCAGGAGGTGGGCGACCCCGAGGGCGAGCCGCTGCTGCTGATCATGGGCCTGGCGACGCAGATGCTGGCCTGGGACGAGGCGTTCTGCGCACTGCTCGCCGAGCGCGGCTTTCGCGTCGTTCGCTTCGACAACCGCGACATCGGCCACTCGACCAAGATCGACTCGGCGGGCGTCCCGGGCCAGGCCGAGATGCTGTTCGGCTTCGGCGCGGCTCCCTATCTGCTCTCCGACATGGCCGCGGATACGACCGGGCTGATGGACCACCTGGGTGTCGAGTCGGCCCACCTCGTCGGTGCCTCGATGGGCGGGATGATCGCCCAGACCGTCGCGATCGAGAGCCCGCGGCGGGTGCGTTCGCTGGTCTCGATGATGTCCTCGACCGGCAACCGCTGGCAGGGGTTGCCGAGTTGGAAGGCGTTCGGCACGCTGCTCGGCCGGCCCGGGCCCGGTCGCGAGGCGGCGATCGAGCGCACCGTCAAGACCTTCTGCACGATCGGCTCGCCCGGCTATCCGATGGACGAGGAACGCATCCGCGAGCTGGCTTCCAACTCCTACGACCGCTCGCACAGCCGCGCGGGCATCGCCCGCCAGATGCACGCGATCACCGCTTCCGGCGACCGCACCCCGGCGCTGGAACGGCTATTCCTGCCGGCCACCGTCCTGCACGGCGACAGCGACCCGCTGGTCCGCCCGGCGGCCGGCCGCGCCACCGCCCGAGCGATCCGCGACTCCCGCCTGCGCGTCTTCGAGGGCATGGGGCACGACCTGCCCCCGCAGCTTTGGCCCGATTTCGTCGAGGAGATAACCGAGACCGCTCACCGCTTGGGGCCGACGAACTCGTCGAGCCTGGCCACGTCGTCCTTGCGCAAGACGTAGACGGACTTCGGTACGGCAACTATGCGGGTGAGAGGAGTCGAACCTCCACGTCCCGAAGGACACGAGCACCTGAAGCTCGCGCGTCTGCCATTCCGCCACACCCGCGTACAAGAGCAAATCTACCGCTTTGCTCCCGCCTGGGCGATCTGCTTGACACGAACACACATTCGTATTCGACGACTCGGCTCGGACGGAACAACCCGACCGACACGCCTGATCCGTCCCGCTAGAATGCCGTCCCCACGCCGCTATCGTCTAGGGGACTAGGACGCCGGATTCTCAGTCCGGAAACCGGGGTTCGAATCCCCGTAGCGGTATCCCAGGAAGTCTTCGACGCCTAGCCCCAGAAGATGCAGGTGGGATCGTTGTCGAGCTCGCGGAGCAGCGGCGCCAGGTCGGGCACGGGTTCGATGAACGGGTACTCCAGTCGACGGTCGTTTCGGTCGCGCGCGTAGAGCGCCCAGAGGCGGGTCGTCGGGTCCCACTCGAAAGTGCAGATCCGCCTCCTGGTCCAGTCTGGGCCAACCTCCTTCCGCCAGGGCGGGCGGCATTCGTAGATCGTGATCGTGTTTCCGCGGACCTTGTACTCGATTCTCAACTTGTCGTCGTGCTCGGCGGGCACCTTCGTCGCGCAGTAGGTCGCAACGAGGGATATCGCGGGGTCCAATACCTCAGCGGGCAGCGCCATCGGCCGCAACCTAACGCGGCGGGTACGTCAGCGTGCCATCGCTACCAGGCGGCTTTCTCGTGGCTGGTCCATCGGCTCCGATCCCGTTGACGCTTCGCCTTGACATTGGCGGTCAGCTTGTGCGGCTTGCACAGCAGACAGCCGTTGCGTCGATGCTTCGGGCGTTTGCGCTTGTGGTGGGCCATCGCCCAAAGCCTTGCACATCGAGCTTCATTGTCTGTGGCAACCTTGGCTGGATGAGGGCGTCGCGACACGCGGTACCCTTTGCTCATGGCCAAGGTGATCGAGAAGCGTTCGGACGGGACCGCCGTCATCGTCGTGTCGTCGGCCGATGCTTCCGAGTTGGAGGTTGGGGCTGCCGTTGATGTCTTGGCCAAGCCCGCCGGCAACGGCCAGGATCAGCCCTGGCCAGTCGGGGCGCTCGCCGACGAGCTCCCACCGATTGAGATCGCCGATATCAAGGCAGCCCGCCACGAGGCGCTGCTCGGCAAGACCGAGTAGAACCCGCCCGTGGCAAGCGTCGTTGCCGACACCCACGCTCTGCTGTGGATGCTCCGGGGCACCCTCCGCGAGCGCTCGCCGAGCGGCGCGGACGCCATCGACCAAGCGCTGATCGCCAAGACGCTCCACGTCTCGATTGGCTCCTTTCTCGATTTGCGCTACCTGGTTGACTCAGGTCGCCTCGCGGAGCAAGCGTTCGACAACGCCCGCTCGATTGTCGATGGGGATGCCTTCGTCGTTGTGCCACTCGACCTGCGGGTGCTCGACAAGATGGCGGCGGTTCCGCGCGGGAAGGTACCCGACCCCTTCGACCGGATCATCGCGGCGACTGCGCTGACACTTGACCTGCCGCTCGTCAGCGCCGACGAAGACATCCGGGGAGCGATCGGCGAGCGGGTGATCTGGTAGGGGGAACTTTGTCCCAGAATTTGTCCCCGACTCCACCGAACTCTGCCGAAATTAGGAGAACTCCCTGGACTCAGCAGGCACAAATCGTCCGCAAACGGCTTCGCAGAGCCAATTCTCAGTCCGGAAACCGGGGTTCGAATCCCCGTAGCGGTATGGCCCTTTGTGGAGTGAGGAGGATTCCCCGCCTCTCCCGGGCCACTTAGGTCTTTCGCCTCGCCGTCGCGCTCGCGGCTATTCCAGACCCGGGCAGGACTTTGCCGCCCGGCGGATACTGCCGCCGGGCATCACGGTGTCGCAGTAGGTCGCACCCTTGAGCTTGGCGCCGTTCAGCTTCGCGCCGACGAGGGTGGTGCCGCTGAGGTCGGTGCCGCTGAGATCAACTCCGCGCAGGTCGGCGCCGGCGAAGTTGGCGCCGGCGAAGTTGGCCTTGGCCAGGGTCGCTCCACGCAAGTCGGCTCGCTCGAAGGCCGAGGAGCGGCCGCCGGCGCGGGTCAGGGCGACCTTGCGCAGGTCGGCTCCGGTCAGCACCGTCAGACCCAGAGAGACCTGGCGCATCGACGCTCCGCGCAGGTCGGCGTTGACGATCGAGGTGGCGCCAAGGGCAGCGCCGTCGAGCTTGGCTTTGGCGGCGGTGCCAAAGGCGACCGAACCGAGCTGGAAGTTGACCCCGCGCAGGTCGGCGCCGCGCAGGTCGGCGTAGGCGAGGAAGCCGCCCTGCAGGCTCTTGCCCTTGAGATGGGCACCGCGGCACTTGGTGAAGGCCTCGATCCTGCAGCCGCGGACCCGTTCGCCGGCTTGCACCTGGGTGCCGTTCTGGAGGGCGGAGATCGCCGGGTAGAGCGGGCTGCCCGCCGTCACCGGGATCGGTTCGGCGCCGGTCGGTCCGGGCCTGATCTGACCCGGGCAGAGGCCCTTGCGCGGCGCGATCACCTTGCCGCTCGGCATCAGGGTGTTGCAGAAGTGCGCCCCCTTGAGGTTGACTCCGCCCATCCGCGAGCCGGTGAAGTCGGCGTTGGTGAGGTCCATTTCGCGCATGTTCGCGCCTCGCATGTCGGTGCCGTTGACGTCGGAGTTGGAGAGGTCCATGCGGCGCATGTTCGCCCCGCGCAGATCGGAGCCGACGATCGCGCCGAAGTAGCCGTCGGTGCCCACCAGTCGCGCGCCCCGCAGGTCGGTGTCGGTCAACCCGGCGAAGGTGATCGTCGCCCCGCTCAGGTTGGCCTTGCGTAGCGACGCGTAGGCGAGCGATGAACCGACCAGGTCTCCACCGCTGAGGTTCGCCCGGTCGAGCCGCGCGAAGGAGAGGATCGAGTCGGCGAGGCTGCCGTAGCTGAGGTCGGCGCCGGTCAGCGTCGCGTAGGGCAGGTCGGCGCCCAGCAGCTGGGTGCCGCTCAGCTTCGCCCGGCGACAGGTGGTGTTGGGCTTGATCCTGCAGCCGGCGATCCGGGCGCCGTACTCGACCTGCGGTTCGGTCTGGGTTTTGAGCAACGCGTAATAGGGATTGCCTGGGGATACCTGCAGCGGTTCGCTCGGCGCCGCGCCGGCAGCGGCCGGGAGCACGGTGAGGAGGGCGACGATGAAAGCCGAGCAGGCGAGTGAGCGAGGCACGGCGGGAACACTAGATGGGATCGGGAACCGCCCCTCAATCGAACTCAGGGCGCGAGTCGCTCAAGCACGGCGCCATTCTCGGCGACCGCGATCACCGTGGGCACGACCGCGATCCCGTACTTGCGGGCGAGATCGGGACGCTCGCGGACATCGAGGGTGACCAGCGGCTCGGGCGCAGCGGCCAGGCGTCGTTCCCACTCTCGGCACTCGCCACAGAGAGGATGGGAGAACTCGACGAACACGCGCCGGTGCCCGTCGAGCACGGGGAGGTCGGCGGTCTCGATGTGGCTGTGGTGGCGTGGCGACACGCCCCGCAGCCGCGCACTCAGCTTGTAGATCTCACAGCCCGCGCAGAAGCCGCTCGTCGCGGCGAACAATGCCAGCGCCGCGACGATCGAGCCGAGCAGGGTGCCGATGGCCGGAGAGCCCAGCCACCAAGCCAGCGCGGCGGCGCCGAGGAAGACGAAGCCGATCGTGTTAGCGAGGCGCGGCGGTCGCGAGTCCTCCAGTTCGCCCTCGCCGAAGCGCGGCTGGATCAAGGTGAAGTAGGCGATGCAGGTAAGGCAGAACCGTCGTCCCGCCGTCAACCCGATCGCCAGTTGCGCTCCCATCAGCGCCCATGCCAAGGGCCAGCCGAACAGGGCGCCGGCCAAGGCGACGATCCCGACCGCAGCCTGGTTGAAGCGGGGGGCCCTGGCGTCGATCACATCCGTATCCCGCCATGGATCCGCAGCCCGCACCCCGCTCATATCGCCAGTCTAGCCTCGATCCCTGCCACGGGCCGCCGAGGTAGTGCGGATGTCCCGAGGATCGACTGGGACTGCCTGGCCGACTTCGAAAGCGTGGGGGCGGCTGGCTAGGTGCCGATCCGGCCACCCGCGAACGCGACCACGAGAAGCCCGAGCGCGACCGCCCCCAGCGCCTTGCGAAAGCCGTTGACGCCGTGCGCGGCCTCCTCGTAGGCCCAGACGGTAAACGCGACGAAGAAGATCGCGTGGGCGAGGTCATCGATCGTGCTGCCGCTCGTTGGCCAAGGCCGCGACGAGGAGCGCTGCAAGGGCAATCCAGAGCGGTGGATTCGGGAACTGGCCGACTACGTATCCGCGGATTTTGAGGTCCCTCTGGATGGGCGCGAGCATATCGCCGTAAGTGAGGATTTCGGCCAGTTCGGCCCTATTGGCTGCCGGACGCGACGCCGTCTCGCGCCTCCGCCATCCGGGTCCTACCCACACCTGCGTACTGATCCCGGTCGGAAGTGCGCGAAAACCCGGATGGCGGAGGCCCCTCTGTGGCCTAGCTTGTCGGGAATGAATCCCTGAAAAGTCGGGGAATCTAGATTTGCAAGGAGATGAGCATGGATAGCGCTCGCTTGGGCCACTCGTGGTCCGGTTTCATCTGCGGCATCTTGGCGCTCTGCGTCGTATTGGCTTTCCCGGTTGGCGCCCAGGCAGCCACGGCGATCGGCCTCGGAACCGCCGATAGTTACGCGGTCCTCGGCGGCTCGGGTGTCACCAATACCGGCCCCACGGTGCTCAACGGCGACCTCGGAACCTGGCCGACGGCTTCCGTCACCGGCTTCGGCGGCGCGCCCAACGGGACCGTGAACGGGGCGACCCATGAGGCCGACGCAGCCGCGGCGCAGGCCCAGGCAGACCTGACCGTCGCCTATGACAACGCCGCCGGCCAGGGACCGGCCAACACGCTGGCCACCGAGCTCGGTGGCCAGAGCCTCACTTCCGGCGTCTACAACTCCCAGTCGGGGACCTTCGGCATCACCGGCGCGCTGACCCTGAACGCGCAGGGCAACCCGAGCGCGGTCTTCATCTTCCAGACCGCCAGCACCCTGATCAGCGCCTCGGCCTCCCAGGTCAACCTGATCAACGGCGCCCAGGCTTGCAGCGTCTTCTGGAAAGTCGGCTCCTCGGCGACCCTCGGCACCAGCTCGGCCTTCGTCGGCAACATCCTCTCCCTGCAGTCGATCTCCGTCAACAACGGCGTCTCCGTCAAAGGAAGGCTGCTCGCCCGCAACGGGGCGGTCACCCTGATCAACGACACCGTCACCCGAGCCACCTGCTCAAGTGGTGGTGGTGAAGGCGAAGCTGGCGGCGGTGGCGAAGGCGGCGGAGGCGAAGGCGGTGGCGGTGGCGCCAACAACGGCGGTGGCGGCAACAACGGCAGTGGCGCCAACAACGGTGGGGGCGGCAACAGCGGCAGCGGCGGCCCCACGGTGCAGATCAATGGGGTCCCGCGCAGCCGTGGCGGCGGAGGTGGCAACGGCGGGGGAGGCCGGGGCGGTTCCAGGTGTGTCGATCATGCGTTCAGCGCGACCTTCAGGGTCCACGACTCGGTCAGGCTGCGACGAGTCAAGGTCTTCCTCGACGGCAAGTTGATCAAGCGCACCACCGCGAAGCGCTTCTCCGTCAGGATCGGGGTCGCGGGGCTGCGCACGGGGCGGAACACGATCCGGGTGGTGGCCGTGGACAAAAACGGCCGCCGCGACGTCGCGACCCGGACATTCCGTCACTGCGCAAGGGCCGCGACAAGATCACCGCAGTTCACCGGCTGAGGTCGGCTGGAGCGATGAACGGCCTCTGGCGGTCCGCGGCCCTCCTCGTCCTGCTGGGCGGGCTGCTGCTGCCCGAGGCGGCGGACGCCGGTGCCGGCTCGGGAGTCACGGCCGGTGCCAGTCTTCCCGGTCTCAGGCCGGGAACGGTGCTGCTATCCAATGAACGGACGTTCTCCCGCTGGGCGCACCCGGTCGGCAGGGCGCCGATTCGCCGGGCGCCGAGCAGGGGGGCAGGGAAGATCGAGGCGACGCACCTCCTCACCGAGGATGGCTTCCCGGAGGTCTACCTTGCGCTGCGGAGTTGGAGAGATCGGGAAGGCCACGGTTGGGTCGAGGTTCGTATCCCGATGCGGCCCAATGGGCGAACCGGATGGGTCCGCCACTCCGCCCTCGGTCCCCTATACCGAGTGCGGACGCTGCTGATCGTCGACCGCCGGGCCCTTCGAGCGACCCTCTACCGACGTGGCAGGCCGGTCTGGAGAGCTCCGGTCGGCATCGGCAAGCCGAGCACCCGGACCCCCGCCGGGCGGTTCTGGATCCGGGAGAAGTTCAGGACCCATGCTTCTGGGGGCCTCTACGGGCCGGTGGCCTTCGGCACCAGCGACTATTCCGTCCTCAGCGACTGGCCCGGGGGCGGTGTGATCGGCATCCACGGCACGAACGAGCCCTCGCTGGTTCCGGGTCGGCCGTCGCACGGATGCATCCGCCTGCGCAACGCGGCGGCGCGGCGACTGTGGCGGCTGATGCCGGTGGGCACGCCGCTCCGGGTCGGTCGCACGGCGAGATTCCTCGGCACCCGCTCAGCGCCGGCTACGGGCACCTGACCTACGGGTAGGTCCTGGCTCAACTCCGTGGCTCGGCCATGGAGGCACTTGGCGAGCGCTACCTAATCGAGCGCGAGATGGAGAGGTTTGGCAGCGGCTAAACCGCTTCGTAGAGGGGGTCGTCGGCGTCTGGGCCGGACGACTCGGCTTGCTCGATGCAGCCGAACATCTTTGCCCAATCGAGCCGACTTTGCACTGCAAAGTGGCCACCGGTGCGGTCTCGTGACGCCCTGACCCCCAGTTTCGGGAGAATTGATCGCGATGCTGACGATTGCCGTCACCGGCCCGACTGGCGAGATCGGCCGCTCGTTCATCTCCGCGCTGGAGCGCGCCCCGGAGGTGGAGCGGGTGATCGGGATGGCCCGGCGGCCTTTCGATCTCGGCGCGCAGGGCTGGGAGAAGACTGAGTACCGCCGCGGCGACATCCTCGACCGCGACTCGGTCGACGCCCTGGTCGCCGACGCCGACGTCGTCGTCCACCTCGCCTTCGTGATCGTCGCCGGACGCGGGGATAGCCGCGAGATCAACCTGACCGGCTCGCGCAATGTCTTCGAGGCGGCCGCGGCGGCGGGCGCCAAGCGCCTCGTCTACACCTCCTCGGTCGCCGCCTACGGCTTCCATCGCAGCCTGCCTTCGCTGCTGACCGAGGACGAGCCGGTGCGCGGCACCGCCCGCCACCCGTACTCGGCCGACAAGGCCGAAGTGGAGGCCGAGCTGCACGCCGCGTTGGCCGGTTCGGCCACCGACGCGTACGTGTTCCGGCCTTGCATCGTCGCCGGCCCGAAGGCACCGCTGCTGCTCGAGCTGGTGCCGCTGCTCAGCGCCGGCCAGAAACTGCCCGGCCCGGTGCGTTGGGCGCTCGGCAAGGCGCCCTCGCTGCGCCCCGTGCTGCCCGACCCAGGGGTGCCGTTCCAGCTGGTCCACCACGACGATGTCGCCACGGCGCTGACCGCCGCCGTGATCGGCCACGGCGAGCCCGGCACCTACAACCTCGCCGGTCCGGGTGAGCTGACCGTCTCCGACCTCGCTCGCGAGCTCGGCTGGCACTCGGTGCCGGCGCCGCAGCTCGCCGTCGGCGCCGCGGCCGAGGCGCTCGCCCCGTTTCTGCCCTTCCTGCCCGCCGAGGCGGCCTGGATCGAGACCGTGCGCCGGCCGGTGTTGATGGATACCTCGCGGGCGCGGCGCAAGCTGCACTGGATGCCCCATCACGACGCCCGCGAGACGCTGCGCGAAACGGTCGCCGCGGTCCGCGCCGGATAGGACGGGCCCACCGGCGTCCTACACTTTGAGGGATGCGCCGAAGCTCGGATAGCGACTCCACCTTCACCCTGTACAGGCGAGGGATCGAGCTGCTTGAGGAGGCCGACTTCAAACAGGCGACCGAGCCGCTGGAGGAAGCGGCGCGGCGGGCGCCCGAGAAGTCCTCGGTGCGCGAGGCGCTCGGCCGGGCCTACTTCCGCTGCGGGCGCTTCTCGGCCGCGGTAACCGAGTTCGAGGCGGTCGTCGACACCCATCAAGTCAACGACTTCGCCCACTTCTGCCTCGGCCGCGCCCTGGCGAAGACGGGGGATACCGAGCGCGCCCGCCACCACCTGGCGCTGGCCGCCAACCTGCGCCCCGAGCGGCGCGACTACCGTTTCTACCGCGAGCTGTTGGGCGCCTGAGCCGGCGTCGCCGGGCTAGAGCCCGGCGACAAGGCGGCCGACATTGCGACGGCTGAAGTAGGGGCTGAAGGTGTGCTTGCGGTCCTTCCGTTTGCCGTAGCTGGTCAAGCCGTCGATCGTCGTGCCGTCTTCGATCAGCCAGCCGCCGCCGCTGGCGCCCGGGGCCCAGTGGCAGCGGATCGCGATCGTCGGCGGGCCGGGAATGCGGTAGGTGAGGCTGTCGTCGCCGATGTAGGGGGAGTCACAGCCCTGCAGGCGGCGGCTCTGACCCGGGTAGCCGAAGGTCTGGAAGTCCTGCCGGCGGCTGAGGTCGGTGGCAAGCGTCGCGCCGCCGCCGACGGCGTCGGCGACCTCGACTCCTTCCGCGTTGGGGTCGACGACGATCGCGCCGACGTCGAAGTTGGGGTTGCCGAACTTGACCCACTGCCTGAGCGCGAAGACTCCCTTGCGGTGGGCGATGAAGGCGCCGAAGGGCGCCGTGTCGCCGCTGTAGGCGGGGACGAACTCGAGGAAGCTCGACCAGACGCTGTGGCCGTTGGGCCGCTCCGGCCCGGTGTTGACGCAGTGGCCCGCGGTCAGCACCAGCTTGCGGCTCGGCGTGTCGATCGCGGTAGCCGAGCAGAAGCCCTGTTTTTTGCCCTGGCGGACGAAGAGGCGGCCGTTGACCGAGTACGGGGAGGCGGTCGGTTCGGCGATCTGCGCGAAGCTGGCGGTCGCGGCGAGCCTTTCCGGGCCCGTCGCGTCGAGTGGCCGCGCCGCGCGCCGCCGCGCCGGCGTCCAGTAGCGGGCGACCCGCGCCGCTTCGCCCCCGGCGGCCGGGGCCGCCGGGCTCACCCGGGGTGAGGCGCAGGCAACCGTGGGCACCGCCAGAAGCGCCGCGATCAGCCAGCAGAGCGCGGCAATCCGCATCGGCACAGGGTAACGCTACGTGAGCAGCGGGATGACGCAGCGGTAGGGATGGGTGTTGGTGGAGAGGCTCGAGGTCGAAACAACACTGTCATCGCGGAGTACGGTGCACTGCGTAGGCGTCTTCGGCCGAGAAAGACCGCAATGTCACTCGACCACTCTTCCCCGGTCAGGCTTACCCCCGGCTCTTCGGCGAAGGCGGCGAGCTGCAGCGCCTCCGGCAGGCCGCCGCCGCGCATCGCGCATTTGCGCGCCGCGGTCGGGGCGTTGGCGGCGGGGCTCGCCGAGGTCTCCCAGCAGGCGCCCGCGAAGGTCATCGTGCCGGGCAGGCAGCCGGCGCTGTGTCCGTTCAGCATCTGCGCATCGACCGCGTTGACGGCGTTGAGCGCGGTCTGGGCGTCGACCGCGCTCTGCGCCGAGTCGGCGGCGTCGGCGTGGGTCGCGCTCGGCACCTGGCCGAGGGTCAGCTCGTTGATGTCGCTGCCGGTCAGCGGCGCCGAGGCGGTCACCGCGGGCAGCGCGCCCGGCGCCAGCCGGTTGGCCGGGATCGAGTGCGGCTTGAGGCGGTTGCCGGGCACCGAGCGGGGCTTCAACCTGTTCCCGGGGATCGACTTGGCCCGGATCGTCTTGCCGTTGATCCTCGTCCTTGCCTTCTTCGCGTAGACGCTGCCGCCGAGTGCGACGAACAGCGCGATCGCCGCGACCACCAGCGCGGGCGCGTTCCTCCAGGTCCCCTGCCTCATGATTTCCCCCGTAAACGTGTCGGTTTCCAGATGGGCGGCGAGCCTACGCAGCCCAGGGCCGCCGGCCCAAGAAAGCTGGACGAACATCCAGGGTGTGCGGGCGGGTAGACTCGGCCCCGTACATACGGTCGGTGGTCAAGGGAAGTCCGGTGCGAAACCGGCGCGGTCCCGCCACTGTGACCGGGGTCAAGGAAGCCGCAGGCGCACGCAGCGCCGGCCACTGGGAGCGACACAGAGCTCCCGGGAAGGTGCGGCCGACCGATTCCCGGAAGCCAGGAGACCTGTCCTCCGGCCAGCCATGACAACCCTCGAGGAAAGGGTGGCTTCAATGCCAAGACTCATTCCATTCCGGCTGGTCGCCGCGTGCGTGCCGGCCTTCGTCCTGTTGCTCTCGTTTGCCGCGTTCGCGGCCGCCAAGGGCACCCCGGCCGGCCTGCGCGTCATTGCCGGTCAGAAGGTGCTCGTCGACACGGCGCTGCGCACCGGCCCCGCGGCGGTCCCGACCAGCCCCCGGGCCAACTGCTTCGGCCCTGGCAAAGGCGGCAGCGGCAAGAGCGTCGCGGTCGCCGGGGCGACGCCGCTCGGCCTGCTCGCGCAGGCGGCGCGCAGGCGCAAGTCGCTGCGCCCGCTGCTCGTCACCGACGCCTTCTCGTTCGGGCTCGGGCTCTGCGGCATCGGCGGCTACGTTCCCAAGGGCGAAGGCTATTGGCAGCTGCGCGTCGATCACGTCGTGCCGACCGTCGGCGGCGACACGGTCAAGCTGAAGCCGCGTGACGAAGTGCTCTGGTACCTGACCGCGGCCTTCCCGGGCCCGGACGCGCTCTGGCTGAAGGCGCCGCGCAGGGTCAGGGCCGGGACGCCGTTCCGCGTCCGCGTCATCGGCTTCGACGAAAAAGGCAAGCGCAAGCCGGTCGCCGGTGTGAAGGTGAGCGGCGCAGCCGGACGCACCAACCGCAAGGGCTTCGCGCCCCTTTCGCTGCGCCGCCCGGCGCGGTTGATCGCCCGCAACGGCACCGACATCCCATCCAATCGGGTTGCGGTCTGCGTCGGCGGGAAGTGCCCACGGGGCTGATCGCGTGAGGCCGTGCCGCATCGCGGCGGTCGTGGGCGCACTGCTCTGCGCAGCGCTCGCGGCCGCCGGTTGCGGCCTCGGCTCCGGTGAGGGCGTGGGCGATGTCTCGCTCACCGTCACGCGTGACTTCGGCACCGAGCCGCTGGTCGGGCCGGTTCGCGAAGCGGCTTCGGAATCGGACACGGTCATGCGCCTGCTCGACCGCAACTCCGAGCTGTCGACCCGCTACGGAGGCGGCTTCGTCAGCTCGATCGACGGCCTCGCCGAAGCGACCGAGGACGGCCGTCGCAAAGACTGGTTCTTCTTCGTGAACGGGGTCGAGTCGCCGGTGGGTGCGGCCGAGCTCGCCCTGCGCGGCGGCGAGTCGATCTGGTGGGATTACCGCGACTGGTCCACGGCGCTCTACGTGCCGGCCGTCGTCGGCGCCTGGCCCGAGCCGCTGACCGGCGGCTACGGCGGCGAGCGGCGTCCGGTTGCGCTGGAATGCCACGGCGCCGCGGCTGCCTGCGGGGTCGCCCGCAAACGGCTCGACGCCGCCGGCGTGGAGCTTGCCGCCGGCTCGCCCGAGAATGCGATCCGGGTAATGGTCGGCCCCTGGGAACGGCTGCGCGAGGACCCGGCCGCGGCGCAGTTGGAGCGCGGCCCGCAGGCGAGCGGCGTCTACGCCGAGTTCGTCCACCAAGGGGGCGGCACGGTCTTTCGGGGTCTCAACCAGGACGGCGTTCCGGCCCGGGAATTCGGCCCGGACGCCGGCCTCGTCGCCGCCACGCGGCGCTACGACGCGCCGCCCGTCTGGATTGTCAGCGGCGTGACCCCGCGCGGTGCCCTGGCAGCGGCGGGGTTGCTCGACGCCGCCAAGCTGCGCGACCATTACGCGGTGGCGAGCGAGGCCGGCGAGGAGACGCCGTTGCCGGTGCTGAAGCGGTCGGTGGGGGAGCGATGAGGTCGCCATTCGCCTACACCCCGCGGCAGGGCCCGCTGCAATCGGCATCGCCGGGCGCCGCGGTTGCCTACCTCGGCGCCCTGGTCGCCGTCGCCTTCCTCTACTCGAGCCCGCTGGTGCTGGCCGCGGTCGGCGTCGGCGCGGCGCTGGCCGGGTACACGGCCGGGGCCGGGAGCGCCGTCCGCGTCGCACTGCGCATGGGCCTCACGCTGGCCCTCCTGATCGTCTTCGTCAACGCCTTCGTCGTCGACCGCGGCGAGACCGTGCTGCTGCGACTCGGCGAGCTGCCGCTGCTCGGCCGCGTCGACGTAACCGCCGAGGCGATCGCCGCCGGCGCCGCGATCGGGCTGCGTGCCGCGGTGGCGACGATCGCCTTCGCGGTCTACTCCGCCTGCGTCGACCCCGACCGGGTCCTGCGGGCCTTGCGCCCCGTGGCCGGCCGCTCGGCCCTGACGGCGGCGCTGATCTCGCGCCTCGTCCCAGTCGCTGCCGCGGACGCGGCGCGCCTGCGCGACGCCGGTCGCCTGCGCGGCCCCGGTGCGGCGCCGCTCGGGCGCGCCGCGCTTGCCCGCCGCTTGATGACCGGCTCGCTCGACCGCGCCGTCGACGTCGCGGCGACCCTGGAGCTGCGTGGCTACTCCCTCGAGTCCCGGCGACCCTCTCGCCCGACCGCAGCTCTTTCGCGCCTGCGAGGGAAAAAGCCGTTCAAGATGCGCTCGCGCTACGACCGGCGCTTCTATCTGACCGGCGCCGCGGTGCTCGTCGCGGCGATCGCGGGCAAGTTGCTCGGCGCCGACGCTTTCCACGCCTACCCGACGGTCCAGCTCGGCATCGAGCCCGCGACCGTCGCACTCTCGGTAGCCGTCGTCCTGGCCGGCCTCGCGCCGCGCAGGCGCAAACCATCGCGGAGGGGCCATGCCGCCTGAGCTGGCAACCCCGCCGCGCGCCCCGCCCCCGCCCTCGCGATCGAGGCGCTCTCCTACGCCTATCCCCGGGCAAGCGGCATCCCGAGCCCCGCGGCGGGGCCGGACCCGGGCTTCGCCCTCCGCGAGGTCTCGCTGACGCTTGCGCCGGGCGAGTTCGCCGTGCTGGCCGGACGCTCGGCCTGTGGAAAGACGACGCTCCTGCGCGCCGCCTGTGGCCTGGTCCCGCACTTCCACGGCGGCGAGATCGAGGGCGGCGTCCTCGTCGCCGGGCTCGACGCGATCGCGAACGGCCCCGGTGACCTGGCGGCCGTGGTCGGCTACGTCGCCCAGGATCCCGAGACGCAGATCGTCTCGACCACGGTGGCGGCGGAGATCGAGCTGCCGCTGGAGATGCGCGGCGAATCGCGGGCCGCCCGCGCCCGCGCGGTCGAGGAGGTCGCCCTCGCCCTGGCGATTCCCCACCTGCTGACGCGCACCGTCGACACCCTCTCCGGCGGTGAGCTGCAACGCGTCGCCCTTGCCGCCGCCCTGGTCACCCGTCCGAAGCTCGTCCTCCTCGACGAGCCGACCTCCCAGCTCGACCCCGTCGCCGGCGACGAGCTGATCTGGCTCCTGCGCCGTCTCAACGAGGAGTGGGGCGTGACGATCCTGCTCGCCGAGCACCGCCTCGAGCGCTGCCTCGCCGCGGCCGATCGAGTGATCGCGATGGAGTCCAGCTCCATCGCCTTCGACGGCGCCCCGCGGGACTTCCTCGCCTGGACCCAGCAGAACGACACAGCCCTGGAGACCCCGGCAGCCCGCCTCTTCTCACTCGCCGGAATCGAGCCGCTGCCGGTCGGCGTCCGCGACGCTCGGAACACCATCAGCTCCCGTGAGGAGAGGGTCGCGGGTCCCGAGCGGGCGCGGCGTCCTGTTTTTCGCAGCGCCGGCCCGGCGAGAGAGGTCGACTCCAAGGCGAAAAACCCAGCGCACGGTCGGGGCCCCCGACCCTCTCCCGCCACCACCATCCGCGATCTGTGGGTCGAGCTCGGTGACGGCGAGCTGAGGCGCGACGTTCTCAAGGGCGTCGACCTGAAAATCGAACGCGGCGAGCGAGTCGCCCTGATGGGCCGCAACGGCGCCGGCAAGAGCACCCTGCTGCGCACCCTGGCAGGCCTGGTCGAGCCGGTTGCCGGCAGGGCCGAGACGCCGAGCGAGATGGCCCTGCTCAGCCAGAGCCCGAGCGACTACCTGGTGCGCGAGCGTGTCGGCGACGAGCTGCCGGGGGGCGCGGGGCTGGCGGCGCTGCGGATCGTCGGCCTGGAGGGCAAGGTCGACGCCGACCCGCGCGACCTCTCCGGCGGCGAGCGACAGCGCCTGGCGCTCGCGATCGCGCTGGCCGGACGAATTGAGGGCGATGACCTGCCGGGGCTGATCGCGCTGGACGAGCCTACGCGCGGCATGGACCGGGCGCGCAAGAGCGACCTCGATGAGTTGATCGAGGGCCTGGCCCGCGGCGGCGCCGGAGTTGTCGTCGCGACCCACGACGTCGAGTTCGCCGCGGCCTTCGCCCAGCGCGTCGTCCTGCTCGGCGACGGCGTAGTCATCGCCGACGGCACGGCGGCCGAGATCCTCTCCGGCGGCTGGTACTTCGCCACCGAGGTCGCCCGCGTCCTCGATCGGGCGGGAGCGATCACCCCCGAGGACGGGGCGGAGTTCCTCATCGAGGAGAACGGGCCGTGAGCTGGGAGCTGGCCAGCTTCCTGATCCTCGGCGCCGTCCTGCTCGGCGGCTTCGCCTGGTACGAGCGCTCGCGCCCGACCTCGCAGGTGGTCGCCCTCGTCGCCGCGCTTGCCGCGCTCGCGGTCGCGGGGCGCGTCGCCTTCGCGGCGCTGCCCAACGTGGTCGCGACGACCGACATCGTCATCTTCTCCGGCTTCGCGCTCGGCCCGGCGCCGGGCTTCGCGGTCGGCGCCCTGGCGGGACTGGTCTCCAACTTCTGGCTCGGACAGGGCCCGTGGACTCCCTGGCAGATGGCGGGCTGGGGGATGTGCGGGGTGTTTGGCGCCGCCCTGGCCGTCGTCCGGCCGCGCGCCGGGCGGCTCACGCTGGCCGTCGTCTGCGCTCTGGCCGGCGTCGCGTACGGCGCTCTGCTGAACTTCTCTTTGATGGCGACCTACGGAGGGGACCTCTCAGTGCAGCGATTCCTCGCGCTTGAGTCCCGCGCCGTGCCTTTCGACGCCGCCCACGCGATCGGCAACGCCGGCCTCGCGCTGGTCGCCGGCCCGGCGATGGTGCGCATGCTGGCCCGCTTCCGCGAGCGCTTCGAGTGGCGCGCCCCGGCGGTCGCCTCGGTCCTCCTACTGGCGCTCGCCTTCGCCAGCGTGCTGCCCTCCCGCGCCCAGGCGACCGACCTCGGCGTCAGCCGCGCCGCTATTTGGCTGGCGACTGAGCAAAACGCCGACGGCGGTTGGGGGGCCTCGCCGAAGCGCGATTCCGCGGCCGAAATCACCGCCTGGGCGATGCTCGGGTTGGAGGCCGCCGGCCAGAGCCCGTTCACCGTCTCGCGCGGCGGGCACACCCCGATCGACTATCTGCGCAGCCACCTCGACGAGCTGCGCAGCCCCGGGGACTTCGCCCGCACGATCCTCGCCCTGCAGGGCGCCAAGGTCGACCCGCGTTCCTTCGGCGGCCGCGACCTCGTCTCGGCGCTGCTCAAACGCAGGCGCTCGAACGGCTCCTTCGAAGGCTGGCCGGGGACGACCGCCTACGCGATCATCGCCCTGCGGGCCGCGGGCGCCGGCGATGGGCTCGGCAAGTCGGTTTCCTGGCTGGCCAAGGCCCAGAACCCCGACGGCGGCTGGGGCGACCTGCCGAAGCCGCCGAGCACCGCTGACGGGACCGGCGCCGCGATGCAGGCGGTTCCCGACACCGAGACCGCCCAGCAGGGGCTCGGATTCCTGCGCAGGGCCGAGCGCCCCAGCGGCGGCTTCGCGCTCGGCGGCAACGGCCCGGTGAACTCGCAGTCCACGGCCTGGGCCGTGCAGGGGATGCTCGCCGTCGGCGCCGACCCGGGCCGGGCGAAGGACGGCAAGAGCGCGCTCGAATACCTCGCCGCCCGGCAGGACAAGGACGGCCACTACCGCTACTCGCCCTCCAGCGACCAGACCGCGGTCTGGGTGACTGCCGAGGTGCTCGTCGCGACCGCCGGGCAGTCATTCCCGGTGAAGCCGGTCGCGCGCCCCGTCAACTCGCCGCCTCCTCCCGCGAGCAACTCGCCGAGCGGCGGCTCGGTCCCGAGCTTTCCGCCGCCCCCCGCGAGCAGCACCGGCAGCACTCAGGACCTGCTCGAATCGTTCGAACAGGCGGGCGGTTCGGGCAGCACTCCGCCGCCGAGCGGCGGCTCCGCGTCCGGGCCGTCCGCGCCGGGGCCGGGGGCGGGCTCGAGCCCCGGCCTGCCGCAGGGCATCCCGTCGGAGGGCGACGGCGGCGAAGCCGCGCCGTCCAGCCCGCCGCCCGCCGCGCCGCGGTTCGAAGCGAGCGACAACCCCGGGCCCAAGCCGTGGGCGCCGATCGGCATCGGCCTCGCCAGCAGCGGCATCGCCCTGGCCGCCGTGCTGCTGCTCGGCCGCCGTTTCAGCTGGTAGCCGACGGCCGGTACGCTCGCCGCATGGATGTCGAGACGGCGATACGCACCCGTCGCACCCACAAGGCCTTCGGGCCCGAGGCGCTGCCGCGCGAGCAGATCGAGGAGCTGCTCGAGCTCGCCCGCTGGGCGCCCAACCACCACCTGACCGCGCCCTGGCGCTTCCGCGTCGTCGGCCCGCGGGCGCTCGAGCGGCTCAAGCTCGCAGCCGGGCCCGAGGGGGCGGCGAAGCTCGACCGCGCGCCGACCCTGATCGTCGTCTCCTGCGCGCTCGGCTCCGACCCGGTCGAAAACGAGGAGGACCTGCACGCCGCCGCCGTAGCCTCTTACATCGTCCTGCTCGGCGCCCACGCCCGCGGCCTGGCCGGCTACTGGCGCACACCCGGCCTGCTGCGCTCCGCCGAGGGCCGGGCCGCCGTCGGCCTGCCCGATGGCGAGCGCTTCGTCGGCCTCCTGCACCTCGGTCGCCGGCGCCAGGAGAAAGAGCCGCCCGAGCGCCCGCCGGTCGGCCGGACCACCACCTACCTGGACTGATGATCTCCCGCGCCGCAGCCCTGGAGGAGATCGCCGGCAAGCGCTTCGAGGTGGTCGTGATCGGCGGCGGCATCACTGGCGCCGGCGTCGCCCTGGACGCCGCCTCGCGCGGCTACTCGGTGGCGCTGCTGGAGCGCGGCGACTACGCGATCGGGACCTCCAGCCGCTCCTCGAAGATGGTCCACGGGGGTTTGCGCTACCTGCAGAACTTCGACCTCGGCCTGGTCCGCGAGGCGCTGCTGGAGCGCCAGCTGATGGTCCAGCTCGCGCCCCACCTGGTCTATCCGACGCCCTTCCTGGTGCCCGCCTTCGGCGACGACTCGCGTGATCGCAAACTCGGCCTCGGCCTGAACATGTACGACGTGATGGCGACCACCCGGGTCGGCCGCAGCCGTCGTGAGATGCGCTCCGCCAAGGAGGAGGACGAGGACTTCTACTGGTCGCCCGACCGGCATCGCACGATCGACCGCGACGAGGTCCTCGACCTCGTCCCGTCGCTGGAGCCGCGCGACCCCAAGGACGCCTACCTCTTCTACGACTGCCAGACCGACGACGTGCGCCTCGTCTTCACGATCCTCGGCGAGGCGGAACGCTTCGGCGCGGTGACGCTGAACGGCGCCGAAGTGACCGAGGTGCTGCTGCGCGACGGCCGTGCCGGCGGCGTCGCCGCGGTCGAGACCGGCTCCGGCGAGCGCTTCGAGGTCGAAGCCGACAACGTGGTCAACGCGACCGGCGTCTGGGCCGACCGGATCGGCTCCGAGCTGATCGAGGAGGAGGACGTTCCACGCATCTCGCCCAGCCGCGGCACCCACATCCTGCTCGACCGCGACGACATCTCGACCGGCGCGGCGGCCTGCATCGTGCCCGCCGGCGCCGACCGCCACATCTTCGCCCTGCCCTGGTACGGGCGCACCCTGGTCGGCACCACGGACAACGACTTCGAAGGCGACATCGACCATCCACATCCGGGCGAGGCCGACGTCGAGTACCTGCTCGACGCGGTCAACGCCTTCTTCGGCATCGAGCTCGGCGAGCGCGACCTGGTCGGCGCCTACGCAGGGGTGCGGCCGCTGATCGCCACCGGCGACCCGCGCAAGTCGGTCGACATCTCGCGCAAAGCCGAGCTCTACGAGACCTCTTCCGGAATGCTGACGATCACCGGCGGCAAGCTGACCACCTGGCGCCGGATGGCCAAGCAGACGGTCGACCGCCTGGTCGGCCGCGAGGGCCGCGAGGCGTCCTGCCACACGGCCGAGATCCCGCTCGGGATGGAGGCGCGGCCGGAGGACCTGGAGGCGCCGGACGGCGTGGGGGAGGAGGCGATCGAGCAGCTCGCCTTCCGCTACGGACACGCGGCCCGCGACGTCCTGCGCATCGCCCGCGAGGACGCGAAGCTGGCGCAGCCGATCGTCGCCGGCCGCCCCGACCTGCTGGCCGAGGTCGTGATCGCGGCACGGCTGGAGCAGGCCCGCAACGTCGCCGATGTGCTGCTGCGCCGCACACGCCTCGGCCTGTTGGCGGCGCCGCAGCTGCGCGACGACGCTGCCGCCCGTCCGGTGGCCGAGGTGCTGGGCGCCGAGTTGGGCTGGTCGCGGCGACAGGTCAAGCGCGAGGCCGAGGCCTGGCCGGCGGCGCTAGCGGAGGCAGGCACCGACCCCGCGGCGGCGGCCGTCTAGGCCCTTCAATAACCTGCCGCCCGTGAACAAATCTCAGCTGGAGTCCAAGCACATCGCCGAGCTGCACGAGCTGGCCGCCGAGGCCGGCGTCGAGCGCTACCGAATGCTCTCCCGCGCCGAGCTGATCGAGAAGCTCGCGGGCGGCAACGGCGGGTCGCAGCCGAAGCCCAAGCAGGAGCAGGGCCAGCGGCCCAAGCGCGATCGCAAGCCGCGCGAGCGCGGCGATCGCAAGTCGGATCCGAAGCCCGAGCCCGAATCGGAGTCGCAGGAGCCCGCGCCGGCGCGATCCGCGCCCGCCGGACAGGAGCGGCCGAAGCGCAAACGGCGCCGTCGCCGTTGGGGTCGTCGCCGCAAGCGGGGCGGGGTCCGCGAGCACGCCGATCGCTGGCTGGACGCCTGGAACGCCCGTGACCTCGACGAGATCGTCTCCTGCTACTCAGAGGGGGTCGAGTTCGTGCTGCCGGCGCTGGTCGGCGATTCCGAGGAGCGCAGGATCAGCGGTCGCGAGGAGCTGCGCGACCATTTCCGCCACGGCCTCGAGCTCGCCCCGAACCTGACCGTCACCGAGGAGTCGCTGCTCGTCGGCCCCGGTGGCTTCGCGATCCTCTACCGGCGCGAGGACGGCCACCGCGCGATCGAGACGGTCGAGCTCGACGACGCCGGCCTCGCATCTCGGGCCCGGGTCTACTACGAGCGCGAGCAGCCCGGCGGCTAACGCCTATAGGCGATGCGGCGCCAGCTGGGCTCTTTGGAGAGCTCGATCAGCTCGTTGCTGCGATCCGGCTGGACGTAGCCGAAGGTCTGGGTGCTCTCGTCGAAGACGACATCCAGCTCGCCCTCCTTGACCCGTTGGTCGAGCCAGGCGCCACGGAAGACGAGGCGGCGCAGCCAGTGGACGAGGCTGCGGTTGGAGGGGCCGACGAGGTCCTCCCAGTTGAGGTTGATGTGCTCGCCCAGCTCGGAGCTGGGCTCGGAGATCTCGCCGTTGACGGCCAGATCGAGCAGGTCGTCGAGCTCCTCGCCGCTCAGGCCCTGCTGGACGAAGCCGAGTTTGACCGCGGCCTGCTCGACGCGCTGACCGAAGTCCTGCTCGTTGAAGGCGAAGCGGAGCTCGCCGTACTCGAGCACGTAGTCGGAGCCCGACTCGTAATTTCCTCTGCGGGTCGTCTTCTTGTTCATCGAGTTGAAGCCAATCCGCCGTCGCAAGCCCAGCGAGCGGCAGGTGCTGGATCATGCCTGTCATCGTAGCCGCGTGCCTGCCGGGGGTAGGGGCTGAAACAGCTTTTGCGCCGCGGGCGCCCGTCAGGGGGGAGAGAATTCGTGGCCGCGCCCTTTACCTCCCATGCTCGCCACCCGCCTGCGCCGCCTGCCGAGGACCGTGTCGCTGGGGCGCGAGGTGCCGGTCGCGCGCGGGCCGGGCGCCCGCCTCCACGGCCTCGCCCATCTCGATCGCGAGCGCGCCGGGACCGGCCTGCTGATCCCGCGCTGCTCGGCCGTGCACACCTTTGGCATGCGCTTCGCGCTCGACCTCGTATTCCTCGACGGCGACGGCCGGCCGTGCTCGTTCCGGCGGGCCGTGCCGCCGCGCAGGCTTGCCTGGGACCGCCGGGCGAGCGCGGTACTTGAGTTACCCTGCTCGCAGGGAGAAGTGACCACTCGCGAGATACAGGTTCCTGCGCTCTCCTTGGAGCGGCTGCGCGGCCTGATCGAGCCGCAGGCTTGGCGACGCTTCCAGGATGGCCTGCTCCGTGCGGCGAAGGTGCTCGAGGGTCGGCAGATCTGGAACGTGAACTCGACCTCCTCCGGCGGTGGTGTCGCGGAGATGCTCTGGTCCTGGGTCGGGCTTGCTCGCGGCGCCGGGTTCGGGATGCGCTGGCTGACAATCGACGGTTCGGATGAGTTCTTCGCCCTGACAAAGCGCCTCCACAACCACCTGCACGGCGAGCTCGGCGACGGGGGCGAGTTGGGTGAGGCCGAGCGCGCCGTCTTCGAGCGGGTCAGTCGCGAGAACGCCGATGCCGTCATCGCCGGGCTGGGGCCCGACGACATCGTCTTCCTGCACGACCCGCAGACCGCCGGCCTGATCCCGCACGTCGCCGCACCGGGCCGCACCGTCGTCTGGCGCTGCCACGTCGGCGCCGACGAGAGCAACGAGCTGACCGCGGCCGCCTGGGCGTTCCTCAGCCCTTATGTTTGTGAGGGGGACGCCAGGGCGGACGCCGCCGTCTTCTCGCGGCGGGCCTTCGTCCCGGCGAGTTGCGCGGACGTCCCGGTCGCGGTGGTGCCGCCCTCGATCGACGCCCTCTCGCCGAAGAACCAGGAGATCGAGCCCTCGCGCGTCCGCGCCATACTGCGCCAGGCCGGCCTGCTGGCCTCCGACCCGGCGACCGCGGACCCGGCGCCGTCCTTCCAGCGGCCCGATGGCAGCGAGACGATCGTCGGGCGCCGTTGCGAGGTCGTCGGCGAGGGCGAGCTGCCCGCCGCCGGCGATCGCCTCGTCGTCCAGGTCTCCCGCTGGGATCGGCTCAAGGACCCGGCCGGCGTGATGCACGGCTTCGTCGGGATGCTTGAGGCCGGCCAGGGGGGCGAGGACGTCTGGCTGGTGCTCGCCGGGCCGAGCATCGGCACGGTCACCGACGACCCCGACAGCGCCGCCGTGCTGGCCGAGGTCGAGGCGGAGTGGCGCTGCCTGCCCGAGCCGGCTCGCCGCCGCGTGCTGCTCGCCTGCCTGCCGATGGTGGATCTCGACGAGAACGGGGCGATCGTCAACGCCCTGCAGCGCCAGGCGACGGTCGTCGTGCAGAAGAGCCTCAAGGAGGGCTTCGGCCTGACCGTGACCGAGGCGATGTGGAAGTCGCGGCCGGTGGTCGCAACCGCGACCGGCGGCATCGGCGACCAGATCGAAGACGGGGTCACCGGCGTGCTGCTGCCCAACGCGCTCGACCTGCGGGCGTTCGCGACCGCTGTCGGCGACCTGCTCGCCAACCCCGAGCGGGCGCGGGCGATCGGTGAGGCGGCGCGCGAGAGCGTTCGCGCCGATTTCCTCGAGGATCGCCACAGCCTTCAGTACATCGATCTCCTGGAGCGCCTGCTCACGACCTGAGAAAGCCGCGATTTGCGACATTCTCAGGCGCCGCCGGGGGGAGAGTTCCCCGGCCTGCGCCCTTGGAGGGGGGCATGCTGCCCCAGCGCCGAGAAATCGCCAGCGTCGTCGTCTGCGAGGACGACACGCCGACCCTGGAGCTGCTCTGCGAGAACCTGGTGGCGGACCGCTTCAGTGTGCTGCCCGCGCCGAACGCCTCCGACGCGTTGCGGCTCTGCCGCTACAAGCAGCCGGACCTGATGCTGCTCGACCTGACCCTGCCCGACGCCTCGGGGCTCGACGTGCTGCAGGAGATCCGCGAGGCCGACGGGATCGTCTCGCGTTTCGACCCCAGTCTGCCGGTGATCGTCCTGAGCGGGCGCGGCGCCGATCAAGACCGTGTGCGCGGGCTCGAGTTCGGCGCCGACGACTACGTCGTCAAGCCCTACGTCTACCCCGAACTGCGGGCACGGATGAAGGCGATCCTGCGCCGGGTCGAGCAGCGGCGCAGCGGCCCGCTTCGGGTCGGCGAAGTCGTCGTCGACCCCGGCCGGCGGCGGGCCTGGGTCGGCGGCCGCGAGGTGGAGCTGTCCAAGAAGGAGTTCTCGCTGCTGCACGTCCTGGCCAGCGACCCGCACCGGGTCTGGTCCAAGAGCGAGCTGCTCGGCGAGGTCTGGGGCTACCGGGCGCCGACGAAAACCCGCACCCTCGACTCGCACGCCAGCCGTCTGCGCCGCAAGCTCGATCCCGACCGGGCACGTTTTGTCGTCAACTGCTGGGGCGTCGGCTATCGCCTCGTCGACGGATGATCGAGCTGGCCGAGATTGTCGTCGGGTGGCCGCTGGCCGCAACCATGGCCGCGGCGCTTGCCGCCCAGGGCCTGCGCGCCGGGCGACGCCGCAGCTCGCTCAACCGGGCACTGCACGAGCTGCGCCGGCCGTTGCAGGCGATCGCCCTGGCCGGCGCCTCTCCCGCGGCTTCGCCGCCGGTCCTGGAGAGCTCGGTGCAGATGGCCGCCGCGGCGCTGGAGCGGCTCGACCGCGAGGTCAACGGCGGCGGCCTGCGGCTGCCGCCGGAGCAGGTCGAGCTGCGGCCTCTGCTGGAGGCGTCGGTGCGCCGCTGGCGGGCGCGCGCCGAGCTCTCAGGTGGCTCGCTGGCGCTGCGCTGGCGGGCGGGGCGGGCGGCTGTCGACGGCCACCGGGTCGAGCTCTCCCAGGCGCTCGACAACCTGATCGTCAACGCGATCGAGCACGGAGGCCCCGAGATCTCGGTGGACGCCCGTCCCGCCGGGGGCCGGGTGCGCATCGTCGTCGCCGACTCGGGCCGCGCGGCACGCCCCGCGGAGCGGCGCGAGGGGCCCGGCGAGGCGATTGCGCGCCTCGCCGGCCGCCACCGGCACGGTCATGGGCTCGCGGTGGTGCGCGAGATCGCAGCCGGGCACGAGGGTCGCTTCACCCTGCGCCGCTCCGATCGAGGTTCGCTGGCGATCCTCGAGCTGCCGCTGCGCGCCTGCTCCCGCCGGGCGGCGGGATGAGCCGCCGCGGTCGAGCGCTCGGTTTCCTGCTCGGCGCGCTGCTCGCCGCCGCCACCGCGGCAGCGATCGCCGACGGCTACGGCAGGAGCGCGGCCGACGGGTACGGGCCGTTGCGGCCGGTGGTCGTCGTCGCCGAGCCGATCCCGGCCGGGCAGCGGCTCGGCCCCCGGCAGGTCGGCGCCGGCCTCGAGTTGCGCCGGGTTCCGGCGCGCTTCGCCCCGCCCGGGGCGCTGGCGGCGCCGCGCGAAGCGCTCGGCCTCGTCGCCCGGGCGCCGCTCCCGGGCGGCTCCTACCTGCTCGGCGCGCAGCTCGGCTCCGGCCGGCGGCACAAGCACCGGGGCGTGGCCCGGCTTTCAGGCGGGCGGCGGCCGGTGGAGATCGCGGTCAGTGGCGCCGCCGCGCTGCTGGCTGCCGGGCCCTCGCCGCGGGGCTCCAAGGTCGACGTGGTGGTGACCAGCGAACCGACCGGAGGCGGCCGGGGGCGCACATACGTGGCGGCGCCCGCGGTGCCGCTGCTCGCGTTGCGGCAGGGCGAAGAAGGGCAGGCGCCGGGAGCCGGTGCGGCGGCGACTCTCGGCCTGACCAGGAGCCAGGCGCTGCGGCTGATCGCCGCCGAGAGCTTCGCCCGCCGCGTGACCCTTCTGCCGGTGGGCTGAGTGCAAGCGCGACGGCGCCACCTCGAGGAGCTGTCCGCCTCCCTGCGGGCGAGCCTGATCGAGGCCCGCCGCGAAGCCGCCGCGTCCGGCGCCCCGGCGGGCGTCGAGCTCGACCGGCAGGTGCGCGACCTGGTCGACACCGAGGCGGCGCTGCTCGGCGAGGAGGACCGGGCGGCCCTGATCGCGGGGATCGTCCGCGACACGGTCGGGCTGGGTCCGCTCGAGGACCTGCTCGCCGACCCGACCGTCGAGGAGGTGATGGTCAACGGGCCCGATGAGGTCTACGTCGAGCGCGGCGGCCGGATTGAGCCCGTCGACGCCCACTTCGGCGACGAGGAGGAGCTGCGCAACGCGATCGAGCGGATCCTCGCCCCGCTCGGGCGCCGCATCGACGAGCTCAGCCCGATGGTCGACGCGCGGCTCGCCGACGGCTCGCGCGTCAATGCCGTGATCCCGCCGCTGGCGGTCGACGGGCCGGCGCTCTCGATCCGCCGCTTCGGCGTCGAGCGGCCGGGGCCACGTGAGCTGGTCGCGCTGGGGACCTTGAGCGAGCCGCAGCTCGACGCCCTGCGCGGCGCGGTCGGGGAGCGCCGCACCGTCCTGGTCAGCGGCGGCACCGGCTCCGGCAAGACCACCTTACTCAACGCGCTCTCGAGCTTCGTCGGCGCGGGCGAGCGCCTGGTGACGATCGAGGACGCTGCGGAGCTGCGCCTGCAGCGGCGCCATGTGGTCCGGCTCGAGAGCCGTCCAGCCGGGGTCGAGGGCAGGGGGGAGGTGACGATCCGCGACCTGCTTCGCAACGCCCTGCGCATGCGCCCGGACCGGATCGTGATCGGCGAGGTGCGCGGCGCTGAGGCGCTCGACCTGTTGACCGCCCTCAACACCGGACACCGCGGGGCGCTCTCGACCGTGCACGCCAACTCGCCGGCCGACGCGCTCGCCCGCCTGGAGACGCTGGCGCTGATGGCCGGCCTCGGCCTGCCGCACGAATCGATCGCCGCCCAGGTGCGGCGCGGCATCGACCTCGTCGTCCACATCGAGCGCCGCGCCGACGGCTCGCGGCGCGTCACCGAGATCGCCCCTGTGGCGGGCCTGGACGGATGAGCGACCTCGCCGGGGCGCTGCTGCCGCTGGCCGGCGCGGTCGCCGGCGGCATGGCCGCTCTGGCGGCGCGCGAAGCGGTGACGGCGACCCCGGCGTTGGCGCGCTGGTTGCGGCTGGCACTGGAGCCGCTGCGCCGGGCGGGCGAGGAGGGTTACGTGCCCTCGACGCCGGAGCGGCGTCGCCTTGCCGCGGTCGCGGCCGGCGCCGCGCTGCTGGCCGGCTGGCTGTTGGCCGGGGCAGCGGTGGCGGCGCCGCTCGCCGTGGCCGGCCCGGCGCTGGCCGCCTGGGCCGTCTCGAGCCGCAGGCGTCGCTTCCGTCGCGCGGTCGAGCGCGCCCTGCCGGAGGTCGCGGCCGCGGTCGCCGATTCGCTCGCCGCGGGCCGCTCACTGCGCGCCTCGCTGCCCGCCGCGGCGGAGTCGGTCGACGGCCCGGCGGCGGTCGAGCTTGCGCGGCTCGGGGCCGAGTTGGAGCTCGGCGCCCCGACGGTCGCCGCGGTCGAGGGCTGGCGGCGGCGGATGCGCTCGCCGCGGGTCGATGCCTTCGCCGCCGCACTGCTCAGCCAGCGGCGCGCCGGAGGCGATTTGGCCGGATTGCTGCGGCGCTTCGCCGCCGGCGCGGAGGAGCGCGACCGCGCCGCCGAGGAGGCCAAGTCGGCGACGGCGCAGGCGCGCTTCACCGGCCTGCTCGTCGTCGCCATGCCGAGCGGCGGCGCCCTCTTCGCCGAGCTGATCCAGCCCGGCTTCCTGGCCAAGGTGCTGGGCTCGCCCGCCTCGGCGGTGCTGCTCGCCCTCGCCGCCGCCCTGCAGGCCTGCGGCTTTGTCGCGATCCGCCGCTTCGCCCGGGTGGCGGAGTGAAGCTCGGGCCGGGCAGGAGGGGGCGCCCGGCCCTGGCGGCGCGACTGGGCTGCGCCGCCGCGGCAGCCGCAACGGCGCTTCTCGCCGCGCCGGCGGCTCCGGGCAGAACCTCCTGGCTGGTCGCGGCCGGCCTGCCGGCGGCGGGTTTCCTGCTGCCCGACGTCCTGCTCGAGCGGCGGGTGCGCCGGCGCCACCGGCGGCTGCTCGCCGCCCTTCCCGACGCGCTCGACCTGCTGGCGATCGGCTCGGCCGCCGGTCGCGGCCCGGCCGTCGGCTTCGCCGAGATCGCCACGGCCGGCGATGGCCCGCTGGCCAACGAGCTGCGCGTCGTCGTCGCCGAGCTCGAGTGCGGGCGGCCGCTGGCCGCGGCGCTGGCGACGCTGCGCGAGCGCGTGCCCGGCAGCGAGGTCGCGACGCTCTGCGCCTCGATCGAGCGTTCGCGCCGTCTCGGCTCGCCACTCGCAGACCAGCTGCGCCGCCAGGCGAGCTCCCTGCGCCGCGACCAGCGCCGCGCGGTCGAGGAGCGCGCCGCTCGCGCCGCGCCCAAGATCCAGCTCGTCGTCGCTCTCGTCCTCGTCCCGTCGGTGCTGCTGATGATCGCCGCTGCTCTGATCGCAAACGCCGACGTGCTGCTCGGCGGCTTCTGACCGGCGCCTTCCGCGTCTTACTCCAGCGCCTCCTCGCGCAGCCGGGTGGCCACCTTGGCGGTGCAGGCGCGGAGGATGTCGAGCCGCGCGGCGGTCTTCTCGTGGCCGCTGACGTAGCAGCAGAGGTTGCCGCCCACGAGCTCGAAGGCGAACTTCTCCGGGGGCGCTTCCGAGAGCCAGACGATGAAGGTGGGGGAGAAGAGCTGGCGCAGGCGGTTGGGGTCCTGGGCCTTGCCGGCGAAGATCTCGTAGCGCTCGTCGAGCGCCTCGCTCTCCAGCTTGACTCGCTCTTTGGAGCGGCGGAAGACGTCCTCGAGTCCCTCCAGGGCGCGTAGCCCGACCTTGCGCTGGCAGTAGAGCTCGGGGACGAAGCCGGCGCACTCGGGCAGCTCGGCGATGCCGACGGTGTAGCGGTGGTAGCTGGTCTGGCGGTCACCGTCCGCGTCGGTCGATTCCTCCTCGTAGGTGTAGAGGGCGAGCAGCCCCTCGACGCCGTCGCCGAGCGGGCCTTCCAGCGTGCGCTCGGCGTAGCGATCGTCGCCCTTGCGCAGCAGCGGCGTCGCTTCGGGGAGCCGGCCTTTGCCGTAGACGGCCAGCTGGCGCTGCTCGCCGTAGATCTCGAAGAAGGCAGCCTCCGAGCGCGAGTCGGCGATCGCGAAGACGATCAGCAGGCCGATCAGCAGGGCGGCGAGGAAGCCGATCGCACCGCCGCCCGGGCCGACGGCGGCCGCCGCTGCGATCGCGACGACGATCACGCCGACGGCAAGCGCCGCCTGAGTGCTTGCCCTGCCGAGCAGCAGCTTGAAGTAGAAGCCGCGCAGGTCGTCGGCGTCGTCGGGGAGCTCGGCAGGAGGGCGTTCGAGTCGGTTCATCGGGCGCACCCTATTCGTCCCTGCTTCTGCAACTGAAGTTGCGGATGGGACGCCTGTTTGAGTCTGTGTTGCAAAGTGGGAGGAAGTGGGGTACTGTGGCGCTCGAGTTGAAGCCCAGGACCGGGGTGGTGAGGCTCCTCCCACCTCATCACTCCGGTCCTAACTCTCTTCCAGGCCGCAGAAAGGACACCGACGGGGTATGGCATTTCGGGGTCTCTACGAGCACAGCCTCGACTCCAAGGATCGCCTCACGGTCCCTTCTCGCTTTCGGGCCGCCCTCTCCGACGGGATAGTTCTGTCGAAAGGCTTCGACCCCTGCGTGTGGGTGCACACGACCGAGGAGTTCGAGCAGCTGTCCGACCGCTTCCTCTCACCGCACAGCCCGTTCGGCAAGGACGCGCGCAGCCTGCGGCGCCGTTTCCACGGCGGGTCCTTCGACGAGAAGCTCGACTCGGCGGGCCGCATCCGCGTGCCCAAGTCGTTGATCGAGCACGCGGGCCTCGCCGGGCCCTGCGTCGTGCTCGGCGCCGGCGAGTACCTGGAGATCTGGAACGCCGAGGCCTGGGCGAAGCAGGAGGAGGAGCTCGACGCCTCCGCGCCCGAGATCGCCGAGGGGCTTGCCGCGACCGAGGCGGCCGCGTGAGATGCAAGCCCATGCCGCCCACCCGATCGTTTCCGACCGCGCTCCTCGCTATTCCCGTCCCGACAGCGCAACCCTTGCCTATATGCCCACCGAGCACGAGCCAGTCCTCGCCGACGAGCTGACCTCCCTGCTGGCGCCCAAGCCGGGGCAGGTCGCCGTCGACTGCACCTTCGGCGGCGGTGGCCACGCGCGGCGGATCGCCGCCGAGCTGGGCTCGCGCGGGACGCTGATCGGGATCGACCGCGATCCCGCCGCGGCCGCCCGCTTCGAACGCTTCGCCGCCGAAAGCTCCTGCAAAACACGGTTCCTCGGCTGTGAGTACTCGGCAGGTCTTCGCACCCTGCACGGCGAAGGCATCCGTCCAGACATGGTGCTCATGGACCTCGGAATGTCCTCGATGCAGGTCGACGCCAGGGAGCGGGGGTTCTCCTACTCCTATGACGCGCCGCTCGACATGCGGATGGACACCCGCCAGGAGCTCAGTGCCGCCGACGTCGTCAACGAGTGGCCCGAGTCGCGGATCGCCCAGGCGCTGCGCCGCCTCGGGGAGGAGCGCTACGCGGGCGGCATCGCCCGCGAGATCGTCCGCCGCCGCCCTCTGCACACGACGGCGGAGCTTGTATCCGCGGTCAAAGCCGGGATGCCGGCCTCGGCCCGCTTCGGCGGCGGCCACCCGGCCAAGCGCACCTTCCAGGCGATTCGCATCGCCGTCAACGGCGAGCTCGACGCGCTTGGCGACGCCCTGCCAACGGCCTGGTCGATGCTGCCGCTCGGGGGTCGCCTGGCGGCGATCTCCTTCCACTCGCTCGAGGACCGGCAGGTGAAGCGCTTTCTCGCCGACCGGGCACGTGGCTGCGTCTGCCCGCCCGAGCTGCCGATCTGCACCTGCGGGCGCGAACCCGAAGCCGACCTGCTGACTCGCCGCGCTGTCGCGCCCGAAGCCGCCGAGATGGCCGCGAACCCGCGCTCCAGGTCCGCCCACCTGCGCGTCGCCGTCAAGGTCGCCGAGGCTCAGGCCGCCGGGAGCGCCGTCTGATGGCTTCCGCGGCCACCGCCCGCCAGGCGGCCCCGGCGCGCGCCCCGCGGCCCAAGCGAACCGCTCCGGCCCGACCGAGGCGCACGCCGCCGTCGCGCCGCCCGGGAGCCAAGGTGATCCCGATCGCGGTCGGCACCGCCAGCGCCGTCCGCGGCCTCCCCGACTCGAGCCTGATGGTGCGGATGACCCGCGGCCGCGCCTGGATCGCCGTGCTCGGCGTGCTGCTGGTCGGCATCGTCGCCCTCAACGTGGTCACGCTGAGCCTCGCCGCCGAGGCCGGCCACATCGACCAGAACATCCAGGCCCTCGACGAAGAGAACTCGATCCTGCGCAGCCGCGACGCCCAGCGCTCGGGCGCCGGGCGGATCGCGCACGAAGCGGCGGCGCTCGGCCTCAGCACCGCGGCCGCGGAGGAAATCGGCGCCGTGCGCGCCGGCCCGCGGGACGTGGCGACCGCGGCACAGCGCCTCGCTGCCGCCGGAACGGGCTACTGAGCGGGCGATGCGCACGATCGAGCGCAGGATCGGCCTCCTCTTCGCCGGCTTTCTGCTCTGCTTCCTAGTCGTCGGCGCGCGCGCCTTCTGGTTGCAGGGCGTGCAGGGCGCCAAGCTCGCCTCCGAGGCGACCTACCAGCAGACCGATGTCGTCACCGTCCCGGGCCTGCGCGGCAGCGTGCTCGACCGCTTCGGCAACCCGCTCGCGGTCTCCGAAGACGCGAAGACGATCTACGCCACTCCCTACCAGGTCAAGCAGCCGCGGCAGACCGCGGCCAAGCTGGCCAAGATCCTCAGCCTCGAACAGGGCGAGGTGCTGAAGAGCCTGACCGAAGACTCCGGCTTCGCCTACGTGGCGCGCAGGGTCGACCTGCCGAGTGCGGCGCGGGTCGCGCGGCTTGAACTTGCCGGCATCGGCGAGCTGCCCGACAGCCGTCGCACCTACCCGCAGGGCGACCTGGCGGCGCAGACGATCGGCGCCGTCGGCGACGAAGGCCAGGGCCTCAGCGGCCTGGAGGCGAGCGAGGACTCGCTCCTGCACGGCAGCGACGGGGAACGGCGGGTCGTCAACGACGCGCTCGGCGAGCCGATCCGGCTGGAAACCGTGAGCGAGGCGAGCGACGGCGAAGACCTGCGCCTGACGATCGACCCGGCGATCGAGAAGAAGACCGAGCAGGTGCTCGGCGAAGTCGGTGAAACCTACGCCCCGAAGGGGGCCACGGCGATCGTGATGAATCCGCGCAACTCGCAACTGCTGGCGATCGCGAACTGGCCGCCGGTCGACCCAAACGACCTCGAAAGCGCCGAACCCGAAGACCTGATCAACCGTGCGACCGGGTTCACCTACGAGCCGGGCTCGACCTTCAAGGCGTTCACCGTCTCCGCCGCGCTCGAGGAAAAACAGGTGACGCCGGAAACCGCCTTCACCCTGCCGCCGGAAATCCAGGTCGCCGACCGCACGATCTCCGATGCCGAGGCGAGGCCCACGGTCACGCTCACCGTCTCGCAGATCCTCGCCGAGTCCTCCAACGTCGGCGCGGTCACGATCGGGCTCGGGCTCGGCAGCGAGAAGTTCTCGCGCTGGATAAACCGCTTCGGATTCGGACGCCCGACCGGGGTGCGGTTCCCGGCCGAGGAGCGGGGGATCGTGCCCGCTCTCGACGAATACTCGGGCTCGACGATGGGCAACCTGCCGATCGGCCAGGGCCTCTCCGTGACGCCGATGCAGATGGTCGCCGGGTACGCGGCGATCGCCAACGGCGGCATGCTGCGCCAGCCCCAGCTGATCGAACGGATCGGCGACGAAGCGGTGCACGAGCCGCGCGGGCACCGCGTCGTCGACGCCACCGTCGCCGAGCAGGTGCGGACGATGCTCGAGGGTGTGCTGGCCGCCGGCGGAACCGCCTCCGAGGTGAGCGTGCCCGGATACACCCTGGCCGGCAAGACCGGAACGGCGCAGGTGGCCGAAAACGGGACCTACTCGGAAACGAAGTACGTCGCCTCCTTCATCGGCTTCGCCCCGGCGCAGGACCCGCGCCTGCTCGTCGCCGTGATCGTCGACCAGCCACAGGGGGACATATACGGCGGCTCGGTCGCGGCGCCGGCATTCGGCAAGATCGCGGGCTTCGCGCTTCCTTACCTCGGTGTGCCGCAGGAATAGGGGAGGGGTCCCGGGGCGCACCTACAATCGCGGCCGTGAGATTGGTAGAGCTTGCTTCCTTGGTTGGCGGCGCACGGGTCGTCGGCGACGGGTCCGTTCGCATCGCGGACCTTGCGTATGACAGCCGCAAGGTCGGGGCCGGGACGCTTTTCTTCTGCGTGCCCGGGGAGAAGGTCGATGGGCATGACTTCGCTCCGGCCGTCGTCGAGGCCGGGGCCGCTGCCCTGGTCGTCGAGCGCGAGTTGGATCTCGAGGTGGCCCAGCTCGTGGTCGGGGACGCACGTGCGGCGATGGCGCCGTTGGCCGCGCGATTCTTCGGTGAGCCCACGGCGGAGCTGAAGGTCGCCGGGATCACGGGGACCAACGGTAAGACGACAACGGCCTTCCTGCTGCGGGAGATTCTCGAGTCGGCCGGGGTCCGCTGCGGGTTGTTGGGCACCGTCAAGCAGGTAGTCGGCGGCACCGACGAGGCGGTCGAGCGGACCACACCGGAGGCGATCGACCTACAGGCGACCTTCCGGCGGATGCTCGACGGCGGCGACCTGGCCTGCGCGATGGAGGCCTCTTCGCACGCTCTGGCGCTGCATCGCGCCGACGCGATCGAGTTCGACGTTGCCCTCTTCACCAACCTCACCCAGGACCACCTCGACTTCCACGCCGACATGGAGGACTACTTCCAGGCCAAGCGGCTCCTGTTCGAGATGGGGCCGGGGGCCGCGATCGTCAACACCGACGATCCGTTTGGGCGGCGCCTCGCGGAGGAGTTCGAGTGCGTGACCTTCTCGGCCGCCGGCGCCGAGGCGGATTTCTCCGCCCGCGACATCTCCTTCGACGCAGCCGGAGCGAGTTTCACGGTCGGCGGAGGGTGTCGATTGCGGACCGGGCTGCCGGGCAGCTTCAACGTGGCCAACGCGCTCGGCGCGTTCGCGGCGGCGCTGGCGCTGGGCGTCGACGCCGATGCCGCCGCCGTCGGCCTGGCCGGGGCCGCTGCTCCCCCAGGCCGCTTCGAGCCGATCGACGAGGGGCAGGGCTTCGCCGTTCTGGTCGACTACGCGCACACGCCCGACTCGCTGGACAACGTCCTGCGCGCGGCGCGGGAGATGACCGCGGGGCGGTTGCTCGCCGTGTTCGGCGCCGGGGGTGACCGCGACCGCGACAAGCGCCCGAAGATGGGTCGGGCCGGCGCCGACAACGCGGACCTCGTTTTCGTCACCTCCGACAACCCGCGCTCCGAGCGTCCCGAGGCGATCGTCGCCGACGTCCTCGCCGGGATCGAAGGCCGCGACGGGGTGGAGCAGGAGGTCGACCGCCGCGCCGCGATTGCGCTGGCGCTCTCGCGCGCCGAGGCGGGCGACACGGTCCTGATCGCCGGCAAGGGGCACGAGCAGGGCCAGGAGTTCGAGAACGGCCGCAGGCTGCCCTTCGACGACCGCGAGGTCGCCCGCGAGGAGCTGCGCCGGCTTTGAATCTGACCCCGGAGCTGATCGCAGCGGCGATGGGCGCCGAGATCGTCCGGCGCGGCGAGCCGGGCTCGCCGCGCCGCGCCGCGATCGACTCGACCCAGGCCGGGGAGGGGGACCTCTTCTTCGGCCTGCGTGGCGAGCGGGTCGACGGCGGCGAGTTCGCCCCGGCCGCACTTGCGGCCGGGGCCTGGGGCGCCGTGGTCGAGACCGCCACGGCGCGTTCGCTGTTTGTCGATCCAGCCCCGACAAAAGGCGAACGCGCTTCGGCGGACGCGCCTGCTTGGGTCTTCGCCGTCGAGGACTCATTGGCAGCCCTGCAGGCACTTGCCCGCGCCTGGCAGCGCGCCATGGGCGCCACCGTGATCGGGATCACCGGCTCGGTCGGCAAGACCTCGGTCAAGGACATCGCCCGGTCGCTGCTGCCCGGCCGCGTCCACGCCAACCGCGAGAACCTCAACACGGAGATCGGCCTTCCGCTGACGGTGCTAGAGGCCCCGGCCGAGACCGACCTGCTCGTGCTTGAGATGGCGATGCGCGGCCCGGGACAGATCGCCGAGCTGGCGGCGATCGCCGAGCCCCGGGTCGCCGTGATCACCAATGTCGGCCCGGTCCATGTCGAGCTGCTCGGCTCGGTCGGGGCGATCGCCGCGGCCAAGGCGGAGATCCTCGCCGCGCTGCCGCCCGACGGGACTGCCGTCGTGCCGGTCGAGGCCGGCGAGCTGGAGGCCCACCTGGGCGCGGCTCCGCGGCTGCTGCGCTTCGGCCCGGGCGGCGACGTCCACGCCAGCGAGAGCCGCGTCAAAGGTGGGGTCACGGAGGCGGCGATCGTCGCGCCCTCTGGCAGGGCGCGCTTTCAGTTCCCCTTCGCCGAGCGCCACAACCTGACCAACGCGCTGGCGGCGATCGCCGCCGGAGCCGCGCTCGGGGCGCCGCTCGAGGAGATGGCCGACCGCGCTGCGAACATAGGCTTCTCCCGTTTCCGGGGCGAGCGCCTCGAGCTCGGCGACGGGATTGTTCTCGTGAACGACTGCTACAACGCGAACCCGGTGTCGATGCGCGCGGCGCTGGATCACCTCGCCTCGCTGGAGGCGACGCGCCGCATCGCGGTGCTCGGCGAGATGGCCGAGCTCGGCCCGGAGGCGCCCACCTACCACCGCGAGGTGGGCGCTCACGCGCGCGAGGACGGAGTGGACCTGCTGATCGGCGTGGGCGAGCCCGCTGGCGCCTATGACCCCGACGAGCTGGTCGGCGACCCGTCCGAGGCGGCCGAGCTGCTCGCCGCCCAGTTGGAGCCAGGAGACGCGATTCTCGTCAAGGGCTCGCGTTCGGCCGGGCTCGAGGTCGTCGCCGAGCTTCTCCAAGGCCAAGCCACCCTCGAACGCGAGGGCAGAGGAGGCGGCGCCTGATATGGGCGAGGTCCTGATCGCGGGCATGGCGGCGATGCTGATCTGCATCTTCCTCGGCCCGAAATACATCGAGTACCTGCGGGTCAGGGAGTTCGGCCAGCACATCCGCGAGGAGGGCCCGCAGGAGCACCACGCCAAGGCCGGGACCCCGACGATGGGCGGTCTGATCATCTTCACGGCGATCGCCGTTCCCTACCTCGTCCTCTCCGACCGCGACGCGCAGAGCCTCGCCGTCTTCGGCGTGGCGATGGGCTGCGCCGCGCTCGGCTTCGCCGACGACTTCATCAAGATCGTCAAACGCCGCTCGCTCGGCCTCTCGGCGCGCTGGAAGCTCGCGGTGCAGGTCCTCCTGGCGCTGGGGCTCTGGTGGGTGGCGCGGCACGAGGTCGGCCTCGAGCCGGTGCTCGAGTTCCGGATCGGCGATGGCAGCATCGACCTCGGCCCGGTGCTCTACTTCGTCCTCGTCTTCCTCGTCATCGCGGGGACCTCGAACGGGGTCAACCTCACCGACGGGCTCGACGGGCTCGCCGCCGGCTCCTGCGCGATCGTCCTGCTCGCCTACACGGCGATCGCCTTCGTCACCAACGAGCAGCAGAACCTCGCCCTGCTCTCCGCCTGCCTGGTCGGGGCGTGCGTCGGCTTCCTCTGGTTCAACGCCTTCCCGGCGTCGATATTCATGGGGGACACCGGCTCGCTGGGGCTCGGGGGCGCGATCGGCGCCCTGGCGGTTATGACCCAGACCGAGGTGCTGCTGATCATCATCGGCGGCATCTTCGTGATCGAGGCGCTCTCGGTCGCGATCCAGGTCTTCTCCTTCAAAACCTTCCGCCGCCGGGTCCTGCTGATGGCGCCGCTGCACCACCACTTCGAGATGATGGCCTGGTCGGAGACGAAGATCATGCTGCGCTTCTGGATCATCGCCGCCGTCTGCTCGGGCATCGGCTTCACGCTGTACCAACAGAGCATCGGTCGCTGAAGCCCCCGCGTGAGGGGAACATCTGTTCGTCTGGGTAGACTCGGCTGACAGTGGCTGCCTCTGAGCGGATCGTGATTTCGGGTGCGCGCGAGCACAACCTGAAGGACATCGACATCGAGCTGCCCCGCGACGCGCTGATCGTGATCACCGGCCTCTCCGGCTCGGGCAAGTCGAGCCTCGCCTTCGACACGATCTACGCCGAGGGGCAGCGTCGCTATGTCGAGTCGCTCTCCGCCTACGCGCGCCAGTTCCTCGGCCTGATGGAGAAGCCCGACGTCGACTCGATCGAGGGCCTCTCGCCGGCGATCTCGATCGACCAGAAGACGACCTCGCGCAATCCGCGCTCGACGGTGGGCACGGTGACCGAGATCTACGACTACCTGCGCCTGCTCTGGGCACGGATCGGCACGCCGCACTGTCCCAGCTGCGGCGAGGAGATCACCGGCCAGACCCAGGAGCAGATCGTCGACCGGTTGATGACGCTCGACGATGGGGTCAAATTCATGGTCATGGCGCCCGTGGTGCGGGGGCGCAAAGGCGAGTACGGGAAATTGCTCGACCAGATGCGGCTCGAGGGCTACTCGCGGGTCAAGATCGACGGCGAGCTGCGCCGCCTCGACGAGGAGATCGTCCTCGACAAAAAGTACAAACACGACGTTGCCGTGGTCGTCGACCGGCTGGTGATGAAGAACGACCTGCGCCGCCGCCTTTCGGAGTCGGTCGAGGCGGCCGCCGGCCTTGCGGGGGGCTTGGTCGAAGTCGAATTGGTTGGCGAGGAGGCGGGCGGAGCTCTGCTGTTCAGCGAGCAGTTCGCCTGTCTTAACTGCGGCACCTCGATCCCGGAGCTGGAGCCGCGGATCTTCTCCTTCAACTCGCCCCACGGCGCCTGCGAGCGTTGCCACGGGCTCGGCTTCCAGCGCGTGATCGACCCTGAGCTGGTCGTCCCCGACCCGACCCTCTCGCTGGGCGAGGGCGCGCTACAGCCTTGGAACCGTGGCATAAGCGCCTACTGGAAGCGGCTGATCGCGGCTGTCGCCGAGGAGTACGGGGTTGACCTCGACAAGCCCTGGGCGAAGCTCAAGAAGGCCGACAAGGAGATCTTCCTCTACGGCACCGGGGGCGACCGCCACCAGGTCACCTACACGAACCGCTTCGGCCGCCGCCGCTCCTACAAGGTCCGTTTCGAGGGGATCGTCAACAACCTGCAGCGCCGCTACGAGGAGACCGACTCCGAGACCAACCGCGATCGGATCGAGAGCTACATGGCCGAGCAGCCCTGCCCCGACTGCGAAGGCGCCCGGCTGCGCCCCGAGAGCCTCGCGGTGACCGTCGGCGGGCTCAGCATCGCCGCGTACACCGACCTCTCGGCTCGCGCCGCCAGCGCCTGGATCGAGGCGCTGGAGCTGACCGAGACCGAGCGGGCGATCGCCCGCCTGATCGTGCGTGAGATCTCCGAACGCCTGGCCTTCCTCGAGAACGTCGGGATCGGTTACCTCTCACTGGCCCGCTCGGCCCGCTCGCTCTCCGGCGGGGAGGCGCAGCGGATCCGCCTGGCGACACAGATCGGCTCCAGCCTGGTCGGCGTGATGTACGTGCTTGACGAGCCCTCCATCGGGCTGCACCAGCGCGACAACGAGAAGCTGATCGCGACCCTCGACCGCCTGCGCGACCTCGGCAACACCGTGATCGTCGTCGAGCACGACGAGGGCACGATGCGCGCCGCCGACCACCTGGTCGACCTCGGCCCCGGCGCCGGTGAGCACGGTGGCCACGTGATCGCCGCGGGGACGCCCGCCAAGGTGGCGAAGGACCCGGCCTCGCTCACCGGCCAGTACCTCTCGGGAAAGCGGGAGATCGAGGTGCCGGCCGAACGACGCGAGCCACGTGGGGCGCTCGTCGTCCGCAACGCCCGCGAACACAACCTCAAGGGGATCGACGTGGCGATCCCGCTCGGCGTCTTCTGCTGCGTGACCGGCGTCTCGGGCTCGGGAAAGTCGACTCTCGTCAACGAGACCCTGCACCACTCCGTGGCCAACCGCCTGCACCAGGCGAAGCTGCGGCCCGGCGCCCACGATGGCGTCGACGGGCTCAGCCAGATCGACAAGATCATCAACATCGACCAGTCGCCGATCGGGCGCACGCCGCGCTCCAACCCGGCTACCTACACCGGCGTCTTCGACCACATCCGCCAGCTCTTCACCCAAACCCAGGAGGCCCGCGCGCGCGGCTATAAGCCAGGCCGTTTCAGCTTCAACGTCAAAGGCGGGCGCTGCGAGGTCTGCCGCGGTGACGGCCAGATCAAAATCGAGATGCACTTCCTGCCCGACGTCTATGTGCCCTGCGAACAGTGCCATGGCAAGCGCTACAACCGCGAGACGCTCGAGGTGCGCTTCAAAGGCAAGAGCATCGCCGACGTGCTGGAGATGCCCGTCGAGGAGGCGGTCCCCTTCTTCGAGAACGTGCCGAAGATCGCCCGGCGGCTGCGCACCCTGCACGACGTCGGCCTCGACTACATTCGCCTCGGCCAACCGGCGACGACGCTCTCCGGGGGCGAGGCGCAGCGCGTGAAGCTGGCGACCGAGCTCTCCAAAGTCGCCACCGGCGACACCCTCTACATCCTCGACGAGCCGACCACCGGCCTGCACTTCGCCGACGTGCAGCGCCTGCTCGACGTGCTCGGCCGGCTCGTCGACGCGGGCAACACGGTGGTCGTGATCGAGCACAACCTCGACGTGATCAAGACCGCCGACCGGCTTGTCGACCTCGGGCCCGACGGCGGCGAAGGGGGAGGTGAGCTGATCGCCAGCGGCACTCCGGAGGAGGTCGCCGCGATCGACGCCTCCCACACCGGCCGCTTCCTCGCTGAGCTGCTCGAGCTAGGGAGCGACAAGCAGCGACGCGCCGATCGCGCCGCCTAGGTCGCCGAGCTCTGCGACCTGCATTTTCGGGGGATCGTCATCGACGAACAGGTGCTTGTGCATCTCGCCCGCGAGGTCATCGATGAAGCGGTCGCCGAAGCGCACCCCGAGACCGCCGCCGATCACGACCGCTTCGACGTCGAGCAGGTTGACGGCGGAGGCGATCCCGGTTCCCAGGTAGCGGATCGCGCGGCGCAGCAGACTCTCGGTCAGGGCGTCGCCCTCGCGCAGGGCGTGCTCCCAGACCGAGCTGGTCAAGCGGTCTTTGCCGCGCTTCTTCATCACCTCGAAGAGGTCCGTCTCGACCCCCTTGGCCAGGTCGCGGCGCGCCTTTGCCTCCATCGCGGCGCGGCCGGCGTATGCCTCCATACAGCCGCGCCGCCCGCAGGGGCAGCGGGCGCCGTTGCGCTTGACGACCATGTGGCCGATCTCACCGGCGGCGCCGCGGCCCAGCCAGGGCTTTCCGTCGAGGATGATGCCGCCGCCCACGCCGGTGCCCCACCAGACGCCGAGCAGGGAATCGAACTTCCTCCCGGCGCCGACGGTGTGCTCGCCTTCGACCGCGACCTGGACGTCGTTGCCGATCCGCACCGGGGTGCCGAGGGCGGTGGAGAGGGTCTCACCGAGCGGGAAGCTGCCCTCCCAGTCGGGCAGGTTGCGGGCGCCGGAGACGACGCCGGTCTCACCATCCGCGTCCCCGGGCGAGCCGACCCCGATGCCGACCAGCCGCTCGGGCTCGACCGAGGCGGCGGAGGCTGCCTCGCGCAGGGCCCCCTCCATCGCTTCGGCGACGCCGGCCGGGCCGCCGGAGGTGGGCGTGGGCTGCCGCGCTTCTCCGTGTACCGACCCCTCCTCATCGATGACCACGGTCTGGATCTTCGTCCCGCCCAGGTCGATGCCGCCGCGCAGATCGCTCATGCTCGTCAGTCTATGTGGCTGATGGCGACGGGTTGGAGACTCTGGTGGGCGAAGCGACGCTGGTACGAGCGCAACCGGCGGCCGCTGCGAAGGGCGCGCCTCGCCCGCCACGCCGCCCGCGGCGGCTTCTACGTCCGCCGCCCGGTCGAGGGCGAGCTGCTCGAGGCGCTCGACGAGGGGCGCCTGACGATCGGCGAGGGGACCCTTCTGGAGCCGGGCTGCTGGCTGACGCTGGCACCCGAGGCGACGATCGCGATCGGCGCCGGCTGCTTCCTCAACCGCAACACGATGCTCGCCGCGCACGAGCGGATCGAGATCGGCGAACACACGATGTTCGCCAACGGCTGCTTCGTCGGCGACGCCGAGCACCGCTTCGACGACCCGACCCGGCCGGTCACCTGGCAGGGCTTCACCAGCAAAGGGCCGGTGAGGATCGGCGCCAACTGCTGGTTCGGGGTCAACTGCGCGGTGACCAGCGGCGTGACGATCGGCGAGCGCTGCGTGATCGGCGCCAACTCGGTGGTCACCGCGGACATTCCCCCGGGCACGATCGCCGCCGGGGCGCCGGCGAAGCCGATCCGCAAGATCGACTTTGCCGGCCCGGGGGAGGGCGTATGATTCCAATATCGGCCGTGACCCCGTGAAGGGCATGGACCCAATGAGCCTTCTACTGACCGACCCACCGCATGCAAGAGCAGGCGTGAAGCTCGTCCGCGACAAGGGCGAGTTGCGCTCGAACCTTGCCGCCGCCCGCGGCGAGAGCCTCACGATCGGCCTGGTGCCGACGATGGGCTACCTGCACGAGGGCCACCTCTCGCTGCTGCGCGCGGCGCGCTCGGATTGCGATGTCGTGGTCATGAGCCTGTTCGTCAACCCGACCCAGTTCGGCCCCGGCGAGGACCTCGACCGCTACCCGCGCGACGAGGAGCGCGACACCGCGCTCGCCGCCGCGGCCGGGGTCGACCTGATCTACGCGCCCTCGGTCGAGCAGGTCTACCCGGGTGGGTTCGCGACCTCGGTCGAGGTCGGCGGCCTGGCCGAAGTCCTCTGCGGCGACCCGGCTCGCCGCGGTCCGGGGCACTTCCGCGGCGTCGCCACTGTGGTCGCCAAGCTCTTCAACTCCGTCCAGCCCGACGTCGCCTACTTCGGGCGCAAGGACGCCCAGCAGGTCGCGGTGATCCGGCGCATGGCGCGCGACCTCGACCTGCCGGTGCGGATCGAGGCGCTGCCGATCGTGCGCGAGCCCGACGGGCTGGCGATGAGCTCGCGCAACGCCTACCTGAGCGAGGCCGACCGGCGCCGGGCGACGGCGCTCTCGCGCGCGCTGCGCACGGTTGAGCGGGTCGCCGCCGAGGGGTCGCTGGACGCTGCGCTCGCAGCCGGCCGGGGCGAGCTCGAGTCCGAGGGGATCGAGCCGGAGTACCTGGAGGCCCGTGACCCCGAAAGCCTGGAGCCGGTGGTCGAGCTCGACGGCCGGCCGGTCCTCGTCGCGCTCGCCGCCCGGGTCGGCGCCGCGCGGCTCATCGACAACGTGGAAATTCACAAACAGGAGGCGTGATGCAGAGGCAGATGCTCAAGTCCAAGGTCCACCGTGCGACGGTGACCGACTGCGACGTCGATTACATCGGCAGCATCACGATCGACACCGACCTGATGGCGCAGGCCGACCTGATCACGAACGAGCAGGTCCACGTCTGGGACGTCGACAACGGCGCCCGCTTCGTCACCTACGTGATCGACGGCGAGGCCGGCTCGGGGACGATGCAGGTCAATGGCGCCGCCGCCCACCTGACCCGGCCCGGCCACAAGATCATCGTGGCCTCCTTCGGCGCCTACGACGAGAGCGACCTCGAGGCCTACTCGCCCGTCGTCGTCCATGTCGACGACGACAACGCGAGCATCGCGGTCGACAGCCACCCAGAGGTGCTGCTCACCCCGCAGGTGGCGTCATGAGTGAGCGCGCGCCGGTCACGCTGCCGCGCCTGGCGGAGATGAAGCAGGCCGGCGAGCCGATCGTCATGGTCACCGCCTACGACTTCCCTTCGGCGCGCGTCGCCGAGGAGGCCGGTGTCGACCTCGTCCTCGTCGGCGACACGGCGGCGATGGTCGTGCTCGGCTACTCCGGCACGGAGGCCGTCTCGATGGACGAGATGATCATGCTCGGCAAAGCCGTGCGGCGCGGCGTCGATACCGCGCTGATGGTCGGCGACATGCCGATGGGCAGCTATGAGGCGAGCAACGAGCTCGCCGTGGGCAGCGCCCAGCGGCTGGTCAAGGAGACCGGCTGCCAGGTGGTCAAGCTGGAGGCGGGGGGGACCTCGGTCGAGCGGGCGCGAGCGATCGTCCGGGCCGGGATTCCGGTCATGGGCCACGTCGGGCTGACCCCACAGACGGCGACCGCGCTGGGCGGCTACAAGACCCAGGGAAAGACCGCTCAGGGCGCGATCCAGTTGCTCGAGGACGCGCTGGCGCTGCAATCCGTCGGCTGCTTCGCGGTCGTCTTCGAGGCGGTCCCGGCGGCGGTCAGCGAGGCGATCGTCCAGCGCCTCGAGATTCCCGCGATCGGGATCGGCGCCGGTCGTGCCACGGCGGGCCAGGTGCTCGTCTACCACGACCTGCTCGGGATCACCACCGGCCGCTTGCCCAAGTTCGTCAAGCGCTACGCCGAGATCCATGCGGCGATGGTCGACGGCGTCAGCCGCTACGCGGACGAGGTGCGCAGCCATCGCTTCCCCGAGCCCGAGCACGTCTATGGCCTCGAGCCGGAGGAGCTGGCCGAGTTCCAGCGTTACCTGGAGCAGAAGGACGGAATCGGCTCCAAGGCGTCCTGGGACTGGGAGCCGCTGCCCTGAGCCCACAGCGCGGCTAGCATGGCCGCGATGACGGCCGAGGAGCGGCGCGAGGAGCTGGTCGCGCTCTATGAGGAGGTGCGGGCGTGCACCAGGTGCCCGCTGCACGAGACGCGCACCGAGGCGGTGTTCGGCGCGGGCGACGCCGACGCCGAGGTGATGTTCGTCGGCGAGGCGCCGGGGGCCGAAGAGGACCGCCAGGGGCTGCCGTTCGTCGGTCGCGCAGGCCAGCTGCTCAACCAGATGCTGGAAGGGATCGGCCTCTCGCGCGAGAGCGTCTTCATCGCCAACGTGCTGAAGAGCCGTCCGCCGGGCAACCGCGACCCCCAGCCCGGGGAGATCGAGGCCTGCAAGCCCTATCTCTTCGAGCAGGTGCGGCTGATCGAGCCGCGCGTGGTCTGCACGCTCGGCAACTTCGCGACCAAGTTGTTGAGCGGCAGCCAGACCGGAATCACGCGGGTGCGCGGCACGCCGCAGGTGCACGAGCTGGGCGGGCGCACCGTATTTCTCCTGCCGCTCTTCCATCCCGCCGCGGCGCTGCGCACCCCGGCCGTCAAAGAGACGCTGCGGGCCGACTTCGAGCTACTCCCGCGGCTGCTCGCCGGGCCACCGCCCGGCGGCGCGGATGAGGAGGAGCCGGTGGAGGAGGCGCCCACAGAGCAGGGCCCGCCACCGCGAGCCGACCAGCTCGACTTCTTCGGTTGAGCTCGGTGGAGACCCTGCGCAGCGCGTCGGCGGCCGAGACCGAGGCAGTCGGGGCGCGGGTCGCCGCGGGCCTCGGCCCCGGCGACGTGGTCGTCGTCAGCGGCGGGCTGGGGGCCGGCAAGACCACCTTGATCCGCGGCGCCTGCCGGGCGCTGGGGGTCACGGCCCCCGTCACCTCGCCGACCTTCACGATCGGCCAGCGCTACGCGGGACGGGTGCCGATCTCCCACCTCGACCTCTACCGCCTCGGCGGGCTCGAGGGCGAGGACCCGGCCCTGCTCGACGATTACCTCGACGAGGAGTCGATCGCCTTCGTCGAGTGGCCCGCGATCGCCGCTCCGCTGCTGGCGGGGCGGCGGGTCCTGGCGGTGCGGTTGGCCCACCTCGACGGCGACCGGCGTGAAATCGTGCTGGACAGCGCATCGGCCCTCGAATAGGCGTGTTTCGGAGGGTGATGCTGCCCTGTAGCATCGCCCGCTCACGCAACCTAAGGAGGTTTTCGCCACATGAAGGGACTGAAGACGCTGACGGCGATCGCACTGGGGATCGCACTGTTGGCAAGCGCCGCGCCCGCCTCGGCGAAGGGCGCCGCGTTCAGGCACTACGTCGCCTGCGGTCTCTCCCAGAAGGCGAAGCCCTCGCACATCTGCCCGAAGCCGCGCAAGAAGGGCGCATTCTTCCGCTCCAACCGCGGTCACCAGTGCCGCGACCCGGAAGGCAAGCAGATCGTCTGCGTCTACTACACGGTCTGCGTCAAGTTCCCGACCAAGAAACACCTCTGCGCGCCCAAACAGCAGGCGGAGAAGGGCACCCTCTACGTCAACAAGGTCACGACCAACATTCCCGGCAGGCACCGGGTGACCTGGTTCGTCGAGGGCAAGCGGGTCGGGTTGTTCAACTTCTTCGTCCCCGAGCGCAGCAAGAAGCGCAGCCAGCGCCGCCACGGGAAGTAGCGCGGCGCTGACCGTCGTCGGTTTCGACACCGCGTCCGCCGACACGACGGCTGCCGCGGTGCGCGACGGCGAGGTCGTCCACGAGGCCCTGGTCGGCCTTTCCGAGCGGGGCGGGCCGCAGCACACGACAACGCTGCTGGCCGAGATCGAGCGCGCGGCCGAGGCGGCGGGTGGCTGGGACGCGGTCGACCGTATCGCGGTCGGGCTCGGCCCCGGCTCGTTCACCGGGCTGCGGGTCGGGATCGCGACCGCGCGGGCGCTGGCGTTGAGCCGCGCCCTGCCGTTGAGCGGCGTCGGCACGCTCGACGCGCTCGCTCGCGGGCTGGGCGATGCCGCCGCCGGGCGCGATGTTCTCGCCGTGCTCGACGCCCGCCGCGGCGAGGTCGCCGCGGCGCTCTACGCGCCCGGCGGCGAGCCCCTCTGGGGCCCGGCGCTCAGCTCGCCGGAGGAGCTTGCCGAGCGGGTCGCGCTCACGCCACGTGCCGCCCTTTGCGGCGGCTCGGGCGCGGTACGATTCAGACAGCAGTTGACGAGTCGGGTCGTCGAGATCCCGGACGATGCCGATCCCGTGCATCGAGTCGCCGCGCGCCACGTCTGCGCGCTCGCGGCGGCCGCCCGGGATCGGGAGGAAGCCGGCCCCGTCACCCCGATCTACCTGAGGCCCCCCGACGCGGAGCGGTGGCGTGAGCGAGACTCTCTCCAAGCAGCCGAGTGAGCTGAGCGGCGATCCGCCGGTCCGGCGGCTTGCCTACAGCGACCTGCCGGCGGTGATCTCGATCGAGCGCCGCTCGTTCCCGGCGCCGTGGTCGCTGGCGATGTTCGTGCTCGAGCTCTCCAAGCCCTCCGGCATCTGCCTGGCGGCGACCGCCGGTGACGAGCTGCGGGGCTACCTGGTCTGCTCGCGCTACGACCGCGTCTGGCACGTGATGAACGTGGCCGTGGCCCCGGAGCGCCGCCGCCAGGGGATCGCCAGCAGCCTGATTTCGCGCCTGATCGCAGAGGCCGGCCGCGTGCTGCCGTTCACGCTCGAGGTGCGGGTGTCCAACCGCGACGCGATCGCGATGTACGAGAAGCTCGGCTTTCGCTCGGCGGGCGTGCGGCCGCGCTATTACCAGGACAACGGCGAGGACGCCCTGATCATGTGGCTGGACTGAGGGCGGCGTGATCCTTGCGATCGAGACCTCCTGCGACGACACCTGTGCCGCCGTCGTCGACGGCGCCGAGATCCTCTCCAACCTGATCTCCTCTCAGGACGAGGCGCACGCCAGGTTCGGCGGGATCGTTCCCGAGGTGGCCTCGCGCCACCACCTGGAGCTGGCGGTCCCGGTGGTCGAGGCGGCGCTCGCTGAGGCGGGGGTCACGCTCGAGCAGATCGAAGCGGTCGCGGTGACCGCCGGGCCGGGGCTGATCGGGGCATTGCTGGTCGGCCTCAGCACCGCAAAGGCGATCGCGGCGCCGCGGCGGCTGCCGCTGATTCCGGTCGACCACCTGCAGGGCCATGTCGCCGCGAACTTCCTCGCCCCCGAGCCGCTCGAGCCGCCCTTCCTCTGCCTGGTCGCGAGTGGCGGCCATACGCTGCTTGCGGGAGTGCGCGACCACGCCGGCCACGAGGTGCTCGGGCAGACGCTTGACGACGCGGCCGGTGAGGCCTTCGACAAGGTGGCCCGCCTGCTCGGCCTCGGCTTCCCCGGCGGGCCGGCCCTGCAGCGGCTCGCCGAGGACGGCGACCCGGAGGCCTTCGAGCTGCCGGTGGCGATGGCGCGCGACCCCGGTCTTGATTTCAGCTTCAGCGGCCTGAAGACGGCGATGGCCTACCTCTGCCGCGACCTCGGTCCCGCGGGGGTCGAGGAGCGCCGCGCCGACCTTGCCGCCGGCTTCCAGGCCGCAGCGGTGGGCCAGCTGACGGCGAAACTCGGGCGGGCGCTGAAGCGTGGCGAGTGGGAAGCGGTCGCGCTCGGCGGCGGGGTCGCCGCCAACGGCCCTCTGCGCGAAGCCGTGGCGGCGCTCTGCGAGGAGCGCGGCGTGCGGCTCAAGCTCGTGCCGCTCAAGCTCTGCACCGACAACGCGGCGATGATCGCATCCGCCGCCCGCTTCGCGCCGGCACTGGCCTATCCCGACTACCTCTCCTACGACGCCTTTCCCAGCGAGCCGCGGCCGGTGCCGGCATGACCGATCCGCCCCAGCTGGTGCTCTACTCGCGACCCGACTGCCACCTCTGCGAGCAGGCGCTGAATGAGCTCGTCGCCCTGTATCGCGAGGGCTACCGCTTCGACCTGCATGAGATCGACATCGAGAGCGACGAAGAGCTCCTGCGGCGGATGCTCGAGCGCATTCCGGTCCTCGAGTTGAACGGGGAGGTCGTCTCCGAGCTGGTCCTCGACCAAACCTCCGTTCGCGCCCGGCTCGATACTGTGGTGGCCGATGATCGACCCGGCGGTGGAGGAGCTCCCAGTGCCCAGTGGGCTGATCGGCGACGGTGATCGCCTTTCGCTCGGCGTCGCCGCGCGCCTTTCCCGCTATCTGCAGGTGCTGACGCAGGCGCGCAAGATGGGCCGCGAGACGATCTCCTCGCAGGAACTCTCCGAGTACACGCACATCAACCCGACGCAGATCCGGCGCGACCTGTCCGGCTTCGGCAAATTCGGCAAACGCGGCGTCGGCTACGGAGTCGACTCGCTGGTCGGGGAGATCCGCAAGATCCTGCGCACCTCAGGCCAGCACAACATCGCTCTGTTCGGCGCCGGCAACCTCGGCCAGGCGATCGCCAGCTCCGACATCTTTGCCGACCACGGTTTCGAGGTCGTCGCGATGTTCGACATCGACCCCTCGGTCGTCGGCAATCAGGTCGGTAGCCTGCAGGTGCGCGACTTTGGCGACCTCGAGGGGATCGTCGCCGAGCAGGAGATCGTCGTCGGCGTGCTCGCCGTGCCCGCGGCGGCGGCGCAGGCGGTCGCCGACCGGCTGGTCGAGGCAGGGGTGAAGATCATCTTCAACTACTCCGAGCAGCTGCTGCAGGTGCCGCCCGAGGTCACGGTCCACACCTCCAGCCCCGCCGTCGACCTCCTCTACGCGCTCTACTTCTACCTGACCTAGAACGGATACCGGACCCTTGTCCCTGGACCTCGAGCTGGCTCGGGAGAGATTCGAGTCCTCCACCGACTTCACGGTCGGGCTCGAGGAGGAGTTCGCGATCCTCGACCCGGCGACGCTGGAGCTGGAGCACCGTTTCGAGGAGCTCCACGCCGCCTGTCTGGAGGACGAGGTGTTGGCCGAATCCGCCGCCGGCGAGCTGATCGCCTCGGAGATCGAGATCCGCTCGGGTCGGGCCGAGTCCTTTGCGGCGGCCGTGGAGGCCCAGGGCGAGCGCCGCAGGCGTCTCTTCGCGTTGGCGGACGGCATGGGGCTGGCCCTCGGCGCGATGGGCACCCACCCCTGGGCGAGCTACCTGGACCAGAGGATCATCGACACGCCCCACTACAACCGGCTGCGCGCCGAACTGGGCTATGTGGCGCAGCGCAACAACACGTGGAGCATGCACGTGCACATGGGCGTGCGCGGCGCCGACCGGGCGATCGCGGTCTGCGACTGGATGCGCGAGCTGCTGCCGCTGCTGCTCGCCGTCTCGGCCAACTCGCCATTCCTCGACCGCCGCGACAGCGGCCTGCACACGGTCCGCACGGAGATCTTCACCCGCACCTTCCCGCGTTGCGGGGTGCCCAGCCCGTTCGTCGACTGGCGCAGATACGCGGAGTTCATCGCGATGCTGCAACGGACCGGGACGGTTGTCGAGTCGACCCAACTCTGGTGGAGCGTTCGCCCACACCACGAATTCGGCACGGTCGAGGTGCGGATCTGCGACGCGCAGACCCGCGGCGAGGAGTCCTTCGGGTTGGCGGCGCTGATCGCCGCCTGCATCGCCCAGACCGCGCTGGACTACGACGAGCACGGCTACGACGGGGCAGGGCGGCCATTGCTTGACCGCGAGATCGAGGAGAACCTCTGGCGGGCTATCCGCCACGGGATGAGCGGCCGCCTGATCGACTTCCGCCGTGGCAAGGAGATCGAGGCGCGTACCGTGCTCGAGGGCCTGCTGGAGTGGACCGGGCCCGCCCGGGCGGCGCTGGGCATCGATCCCCGCCTGCCGGAGAGCAATGGGGCCCAGCGTTCGCGCGAGGCGCTCGACGCCGGAATCTCGATCGAGGACGTCTATCGGGACGCCGTCAAGGAGACGCACCGCACCTATCCGCGGCCCCTTATAGACTCCCGCGCCGCTTAAAACGACGGAGGAACCGACCTTGACCAGCTTCTTGACCGATTACGGAGTCGTCGTCGCGCTTGTGTGTGCCGGCGCGGCAGTTGTATACGGATTGATCATCACCCAGCGCCTGCTCGCGAAGTCGCCGGGCAACGACCGGATGCAGGAGATCTCCGGCGCTGTGCAGGAGGGGGCGAAGGCCTACCTCAACCGCCAGTACACGATCATCGCCGCGGTCGCCGTGCCGATTGCGATCGTCCTCTGGCTGCTGCAGGACTACAAGACCGCGATCGGATTCGTGATCGGCGGCGCCCTCTCCGGCGCGACCGGGTTCATCGGCATGAACCTCTCGGTGCGCGCCAACTCGCGCGTCGCCGAGGCCGCGCGCGGCGGCGTCCCGCCGGCGCTCGACGTCGCCTTCAAGGGCGGCTCGGTCACCGGTTTGCTCGTCGTCGGCCTGGCGCTGCTCGGCGTCGCCGGCTACTACGGCATCCTCGTGCTCACCGGGTCGACCGACAAGGAGGCCGTCGACGCGCTCGTCGGGCTCGGTTTCGGCGGCTCGTTGATCTCGGTCTTCGCCCGGCTCGGCGGCGGCATCTTTACCAAGGCCGCCGACGTCGGCGCCGACCTGGTCGGCAAGGTCGAGGCGGGGATCCCGGAGGACGACCCCCGCAATCCGGCCGTGATCGCGGACAACGTCGGCGACAACGTCGGCGACTGCGCCGGCATGGCCGCCGACCTCTTCGAGACCTACGCGGTCACCTCGGTCGCCGTGATGCTGCTCGGCGTGCTCACCTTCACCGGCTCGGGCGGGGACTTCTCGCGCGAGGTGGCGATCTTCCCGCTGGTCATCGGCGGCGTCGCGATCATCGCCTCGATCATCGGGGCGCTTTCGGTGCGGACCAAATCGGACCGGGTCGAGGGCGCCCTCTACCAAGGCCTGATCATCTCCGGGATCCTCTCGATCGCGGCGTTCTACCCCGTCACCGACTGGCTGATGAGCGACCCGGTGCGGCTCGGCCTCAGCACCGCCGCCGACGCCGTCAGCGTCACCGACCTATGGCTCTGCGCCGTGATCGGGGTCGCCGTGACCGCGCTACTTTTTGTCATCACCGAATTTTATACGTCGACCCGCTTCCGGCCGGTCAAGTCGATCGCCGAGGCCTCTGAGACCGGTCACGCGACCAACATCATCCAGGGGCTCGCACAGGGCTTCCAGTCGACCGCCGCTCCGGCGCTCGTCCTCGCTCTGGCGATCCTCGCCGCGAACGAGCTGGCGGGCATCTACGGCATCGGCATCGCCGTGATGGCACAGCTCTCGCTCTGCGGCCTGATTGTCGCCCTCGACGCATTCGGCCCGATCACCGACAACGCCGGCGGCATCGCCGAGATGGCGGACCTGCCGGAGGATGTGCGCAACGTCACCGACCCGCTCGACGCGGTCGGCAACACGACCAAGGCGGTCACCAAGGGTTACGCGATCGGCTCCGCCGCGCTCGCCGCGCTGGTGCTGTTCGCCGCCTTCAAGAGCGAATTGGCCGGGGAGGCGCCTGCTGGGTTCGATCTCAACAGCCTCTTCAACCTGAGCAGCCCGGACGTCCTGATCGGGCTGATCATCGGCGGCATGATGGTCTACCTGTTCGCGGCCTTCGCGATCGAGGCCGTCGGCCGCGCCGGCGGTCAGGTGGTCGAACAGGTTCGCGAGCAGTTCCGTGAGCACCCCGGGATCATGGAGGGGACCGAGAAACCCGACTACGCGAAAACGGTCAGCATCGTGACCCTCGCGGCGCAGAAGGAGATGATCCTTCCCGCGTTGATCCCGATCCTCGTTCCGGTTGTCGTCGGCCTGCTCAGCGTCAACGCGCTCGGCGGCCTGCTGATCGGCGTAATCGTCGTCGGCCTCTTCGCCGCGATCTCGATGACCGCCGGCGGCGGTGCCTGGGACAACGCCAAGAAGCTGATCGAGGACGGCGCCCACGGCGGCAAAGGCTCCCAGGCCCACGAAGCCTCGGTGACCGGCGACACGGTCGGCGATCCCTACAAGGACACGGCCGGCCCGGCGATCAACCCGATGATCAAGGTGGCAAACATCGTCGCCATCCTGATCATCCCGATAGTCCACTTTTAGGCAGCGGAAAGGGGAGGGGCGAGTGTGCCCCTCCCCCGAAGGCCGTCGCGCAGCTGGGGCGCCGGTGATGGTGCGGGGCGCGGTTCCAGGAGCCTTCGTGGGAGGGGCACACTCACCCCTCCTCGTGGGCGCAGATAATGGGTTGACGTGAGCGACGACTTGATCAATGTCGCCGACTTCGCCCGGGTCGCCGAGGAGAAGCTGGATACCGGGACGGCCGGGTATTTCTTCGGCGGGGCCGGGGATGAGCTGACGCTGCGCGAGAACGTGGATGCTTGGCGGGGTTGGCGGTTGCGACCGCGGGTGCTTGCCGGGCTCGACGAGTGGCGAACCGAGGCAAAGGTGCTCGGGGCTGAGCTCTCGATGCCCGTGCTGGTCGCGCCCGTGGCCTACCAGGGACTGGTCGACCCAGGCGCCGAGGGCGCGATGGCGCGGGCGGCGGCGGATGCGGGGACGGTCATGTGCCTCTCGACCCTGGCGACGATGCGGCCGCGGCCCGTCGCCGAGGCCGCGCCGCGGGGGCGCCGCTGGTTTCAGCTGTACTGCTTCCGCGACGAGGGGATCACCGGCGCGCTGATCGACGAGGCCGTCGAGTGCGGTTACGAGGCGATCGTCGTCACCGTAGACGCGCCGCGCGGCGGCAATCGCGAGCGCGACCGGCGCACCGGCTTCGCGATCCCTGCGGAGGTCGGAGTGCCCAGCGTCGAAGCGGCGCTCGGCTCCGGGCGGGCGATCACGATCGAGGAAACCTTCGACCTGATGGAACCGGCGCTGAGCTGGTCGAGCCTCGCGGATCTCGCCTCGGAGTGCACCGTGCCGGTCCTCGTCAAGGGGGTGCTCACCGCCGAGGACGCGGCGGCGGCGGTCGAGTGCGGTGCCGCGGGAGTCGTCGTCTCCAATCACGGCGGGCGCCAGCTCGATCGCAGCCTGGCCACCGCCGACGCCCTGCCCGAGGTCGTCGACGCGGTCGCGGGCCGCGGCGTCGTGTTGGTCGACGGCGGCATCCGCCGCGGGGTCGACGTCGCGATCGCACTGGCGTTGGGCGCCAGCGCGGTCCTGGTCGGCCGGCCGACCCTGTGGGGCCTCGCGGCAGGAGGCGAGGCGGGAGCGAGGCGCGTGCTGGAGATCCTCCGCGCCGAGCTCGAGTTGACACTTGCCCTCTGCGGCTGCTCTTCGCCCGCAGAGTTGGGCCGTACCCACGTGCGGCGGGCACCGGCGGCCCCCGTATATTCGGTCTGAGTGACCCGCCCCAGCAACTGATCGATGGCGCAGCGAATCCCCAGAGACGAATCGCTGAGCCGTGTCCACGGCGTCGGCTCCCTCTTCTCGGCCGCCTACGGCAACGTCGGCTCCTCGATCTACTACGCCCTCGGCGTCACCGCCGCCTTCGCCCTCGGCCTCACCCCGGTCGCCTTCGCGATCACCGGGATCATCTTCATGTTCACGGCGGCCACCTACGCCGAGGCGACCGTGATGTACCCGGAGGCGGGCGGCTCTTCGAGCTTCGCCCGCCACGCCTTCAACGAGATGGTCAGCTTCGTCGCGGCCTGGGGCCAGATGCTCAACTACGTGATCACGGTCGCAATCTCGGCCTACTTCGTGCCCCACTACCTGGCCGTCTTCTGGCGGCCGCTGCACCACGGCCCGGGCGACATCGTCGCCGGGGCGATTCTGATCGCCGCCCTCGCGGTGCTCAACATCCGCGGCTCGCAGGAGTCGGCGAAACTGAACCTGGTCCTGGCGATGGCCGACCTCGCCACCCAGGTGGTCCTGGTTGGGATCGGGATCGTCCTCGTGCTCAGCCCCGGGGTCCTGATCGACAACATCCACCTCGGCGTCGCGCCGAGCTGGAGCGATTTCGCACTCGGGATCGCGGTCGGGATGATCGCCTACACCGGGATCGAGACGATCTCGAACATGGCCGAGGAGGCAAAGGACGCGGCGAAGACGATCCCCCGCAGCGTCGGCTTCACCGTTATCGCCGTGCTCGGCCTGTACCTGCTGATCCCGGTGGTGGCGCTCTCGGCGATGCCGGTCACCGCCGACGCCGCGGGGCAGTACAGCACCGAACTGGGCAAGGAGTTCGCCAACGACCCGATTCTCGGCATCGTTGAGAACCTCGGGCTCAGCGGCGGCCTGACCGAAGCGCTGCGCTTCTACGTCGGCATCCTCGCCGCGGTGATCCTCCTGATCGCGACCAACGCGGGCTTGATCGGCGTCTCCCGCCTGACCTATTCGATGGGGCAGCACCGCCAGCTGCCCGAGAGCCTGCGCCAGGTCCATCCCCGCTACCGCACTCCCTACATCGCGATCCTCGTCTTCGCCGCAATCGCGATGGTGACGCTGCTGCCCGGAAAGACCGACTTCCTGGCGACGATGTACTCGTTCGGCGCGATGCTCTCCTTCACGATCGCCCACGTCTCGGTCATCCGCCTGCGCCAGAAACACGCAGACGTCGCGCGGCCGTGGAGGCCACCGCTCAACTTCCGCGCCTTCGGCTTCGAAGTCCCGCTGTCCGCCGTGCTCGGCGCGCTGGGCACCTTCTCCGCCTGGATCGTCGTGATGGCGCTCAACCCGAGCACGCTCGTCGTCGGGCTCGGCTGGATGGCCCTGGGGGTGTTGATCTACATCCTCTACCGTCGCAATCAGCGGCTGCCGTTGACGGAGACGGTCAAGGTGGTCACGCCGGAGCCGCTCGGGGTCGAGGAGATCGAGTACCGAAGTGTCCTGGTCGCCTTCGAGGACGACGCGCCGTTCTCCGAGGAGATGGTCGCGACCGCGGTGAAGTTGGCGTCGAAACGCCGTCGCGGCATTCATATCCACGCGCTGCTGACCGTTCCCACCAATCTGCCGCTGGACGCCGAGATGCGCGACGCCGAAGAACAGGCGCAGAGCAAGGTCGAGCAGGCGAAGCTGATCGGCGGCCAGCGGGTGACCGGGCACGTTGAGCGGGTGCGGCCGGGCCAGGCGGGGTACTCGATTGCCGGGGAGGCGAAGTTGATCAACGCCGCCGCGGTCGTTGTCTGGCTGCGCTACCGCGACGGCACGCCGCTCTACGACAAGACCCTGCAGACGGTGCTCGGCGAGCGGCCCTGCCGGGTGATCGTCGTCTCGGAGAAGGGTGCCCGCCCGGGCACCGAGGCCGCCCCGGCACTCACCTAGAATCGCCCGCGTGTACCAGGGTTCCATCCGGCTGCTGTCCTTCATCTTCCTAGCCTTGGGCCTGGCGATCCTCGGCAGCACCTTCGCCCACGGCGGCGGCCCCCTGTCCCTGGGCACGCTCCTCGGCATCGCCTTTCTCGCCGTCGGCGGGGCCCGGCTCTGGATGAGCGGGCTCTTCCGATGAACAAGCCCGAGCAGAGCTCGCGTCTGGAGCCGCTGCTGCGCCGCGGCGTCGGGGTGCCCGGCCTCTTCGTCGCCGTCTACTCCGTCGTCGGCTTCTCGATCTACTTCTCGCTCGGCATCGTCGCCGATCGCGGGCTCGGCCTGACGCCGCTGATCTTCCTCGCCTCCGGGTTGATGTTCGTGCTGACCACCTTCAGCTACGTCGAGGGCGGCGCGATGATCCGCGAACGCGGCGGCTCCTCCAGCTTCGCCCGACATGCCTTCAACGAGCTGATCGCCTTCATCGCCGGCTGGGCGATCCTGATCGACTACCTGATCGTCGCCGCGCTCGCCGCGATCTCCGTCCCGCACTACCTCAAACCGATATCGGGCGAGCTCTCGACCTCCGACTGGCAGATCCCCGTCGCGGCCGGCGTGATCGTTGCCGCCTGCGCGCTCAACATCCTCAACGTCACCGGCCGCGGCCGCGAGCGCACGCTCAGCGTCCTCGCGCTCGCAGACATCCTCCTGCAGGTTGCCGTCATCGCGGTCGGGGCGCTGACCGTGCTGCACCCGGACCGGCTCACCGAGCAGATCCACCTGTTCACCGATCCGACGCTGAAGGACATCGTCTACGCCTCGGTGATCGCGATGCTCGCCTACGCGGGGATCGAGGCGGCTGCCGACCTCGCCCCCGACATCGACGTCAAGCCCCGCGATCTGAAGCGGATCGTCTCGCTCGGCGCGGTCGCGGTGCCGTTCGTCTACGCCGGCATGGCGGCGATCGCGCTGATGGCGGTGCCGGTCGTCGTCGGTCCGGACGGCCCCCAGACCGCCCTGGGGGACGAATACGTGCGCGCGCCGGTGCTGGGCGTCGTCTCGGCATTTCACCCCGCCTGGGTGTCGGACATCATGCGCTGGACCGTCGCCCTGATCGCGGTGCCGGTGCTCTTCTGGGCAACGACGACGGCGATGCTCGGCGTCTCACGGCATATCTACACGCTGGCCATCAACCGCCAGATCCCCAGTTGGCTGGGCAAGCTCAACGGCCGCTACGCGACACCGCACGTCGCGATCGTTCTCTCGGGCCTGATCGCGATCGGCCTCGTCGCCCCGACCGATGTGAAGCTGCTGGCGAGCATCTACGCCTTCGGGGCGATGCTGGCGATCACGATCGCGCATTTCTCGATCCTGCGCCTGCGGATCGCCCAACCAGACCTGCCGCGCCCTTTCAGGGTGCCCTGGAATATCCGCTGGCGGGGTGCGCAACTGCCCGTCCCGGTGCTGTTCGCCGCCCTGCTCAGCGGCCTTTCCTTCCTCAGTGTGCTCGTCCTGCACGACACGGCCCGCTGGGTCGGCGGCGCCTGGATGGCCTTCGGTCTGGTCTTCTACGTCGTCTACCGCAAGCTGGTCGAGGGGACATCGCTGACCCGGCGGGTCTCGGTCACCGAGCGGGCACTGACCAAGCAGGTGCCCGAGATCTCCTACCGCAGCCTGCTCGTGCCGGTGTTCGGCACCGAGCTCGACGACGACATCGTCTCCACCGCCGGCCGCCTGGCCGCGGCGGAGAGCGAGGAGAGCGAAGATGCGAGCCTTGCGTTGGTCTACGTGATCGAGGTACCGCTGGCTCTGCCGCTCGACGCCGAGCTGCCGCCGGAGCGGGAGGAGGAGGCACGGCGGGCCTTGGAGCGCGCCCGGGAAATCGCGGAGGAGTACGCGGACGTCGCGGTCAGCACCGAGACGATCCGCGCCCGCAAGGTCGGCGCGGGGATCGTCGAGGCAGCGCGGAACAGCGGGGCGGAGGCGATCGTGATCGGAGGTGAGCCGCCGACCAAGATCCGCGGCGGCGCGACGATGGGTGGGATCGGCGCCGCCAAGCCGGCCGAGATCGGCGCCGCGACCGAGTACGTGCTGATGAAGGCCCCATGTCAGGTCCTGCTCACCGCGCCCCCGGAGGTGCCCGCATGACCCACGGCATCTAGTATCCGCGACGTGTTCATTCTGATCGTGGGCTGCGGAAGAGTTGGCTCCTCGGTGGCCAGGACCATGCTGGGCGAGGGCCACGAGGTCTCCTGTCTCGACGAGGACCCCGAGGCGCACACGCGGCTCGAGGTCGGGCTCGACAAGGGCTGGGAGGATCTCGGCGGCCGCTTCACGGTCGGAACCGGCCTGGAGACCGACGCCCTGATGGCCGCCGGCATCGAAAACGCTGACGCTTTCATCGCCGCGACGAACGGCGACAACACCAATATCGTGATCGCGCAGATCGCCCAGCGCCGCTACGAGGTGCCGACGGTAATCGCGCGGATCCTCGACCCGTTGCGGGCCGAGTGGTACCAGCAGCAGGGCCTGCACACGATCTGCCCGACGCGGGTCGCAATCGACATGCTGGAGAGCGCCGTCCGCGACGGCGCCGAGCGCAAGGCGGCCTGACCCGATGTACATCATCGTCGTCGGCGCTGGAAAGGTGGGCTGGAACCTCGCCCGCGAGCTGCTCGAAAAGAACCACGAGGTGACGGTGATCGAGAGCAACCGACGCCGCTACCTGACCGTCGAGCAGGAGCTCGAGCACAACGTCACCTATGGCGACGCCTCCGAGCTCTGGGTGCTGGAGCGGGCTGGGATCCAGCGCGCCGACCTGGTGATCGCGGTGACCGGCGACGACGAGGACAACATGCTGATCTGCCAGGTCGCCCGTGAGAAGTACGAAGTCGACCAGATCATCGCCCGCGTCAACAACCCGCGCAACCGGCCTCACTTCGACCTGCTCGGCGTCAAGCCCTCGGTCTCGGCCACGGACCTGATCCTGCGCCTGCTCGAGCACGAGGTGCCGGAGTACGGCCTCGTCCACCTGCTCGACCTGCAGGAGGAGCAGCTGGAGATCATCGAGATGTTGCTGGGCAAGGATTCGGGGGTGACCGGCAGGCGTGTCGGCGACCTCTCGATGCCCACGGGCAGTCTTTTGATCTCGGTCCTCAGGGAAGGCAAGGGCTTTGTCCCGGGCCCCGACACCGTGCTGGAGGAAGGCGACGAGGTGCTCGCCGTGCTCGACCCAGGTCGCGAGGACGACATCAAGGAGCTTTTCGGCCCGGCCATCGGCGGCGACGGGACCGGCTGACCGCGTGCCGGACCGCGAGGTCGACTTCCTCCTGATCGGCGGCGGCATCGGCTCGGCCCACTGTGCGGCCGAGCTGCGCAAGCGGGGCGCGGAGGGCTCGATCCTGCTGGCCGGGCGGGAGCCGGAGCCGCCCTACGAACGGCCGCCGCTCTCCAAGGAGCACCTGCGCGGCGAGGCCTCCAGGGCGGACGCGTATGTCCACCCGCCCGAGTGGTACGAGGAGAACGGGGTCGAACTGCTGACCGGCGTCAACGCGATGTCGCTCGATCCGGCGGCGCGCACCGCGAAGCTGCAGGGCGGCGAGGAGGTCGGCTTCGACAAGGCGCTGCTCGCCACCGGTGCGATGGTCAACATCCTGCGGGTCGAGGGGGCCGAGAACGAGGGCATCCACTACCTGCGCGCGTTCGGCAATTCCGAGGCGATACGCGCCGATGCCGAGGCGGCCGAGCACGTCGTTCTCGTCGGCGGCAGCTACATCGGCTGTGAGGTTGCCGCCTCGCTGGCCGCGCAGGGCATCCGGTGCACGATCGTGACGATGGAGGACGTGGTGCTCTCGCGGACCTTCGGCGAGGACGCCGGGCGCTGGTTTCAGGAGCGGCTCGAATCGCACGGCGTGACCGTTCACGGCGGCGAAGAGCTGGCGGCCTTCGAGGGTGACGGCCGGGTCGCGGCGGTGCTGACCAAGGGAGGCCGCTCGATCGAGTGCGACGCCGCGGTCGTCGGCGCCGGAGTCCGGCCCGACGCGATGCTGGCCCAGCGCGCCGGGCTCGAGGTCGGCGACGGGATCGTCTGCGACTCGAAGCTGATGAGCTCGGTGGACGGGATCTACGCGGCCGGCGATTGCTGCTCGTACGAGAGCGTCGTGCACGATCGGCGGATCCGCGTCGAGCACTGGGACGTGGCGATGCAGCAGGGGAGGCACGCGGCGCGCAACATGCTCGGCGAGGATCGCGACTACGACGTCGTCCCCTACTTCTTCAGCGATCTCGCCGACTGGGCGAGTCTGGAGTACGTCGGCCCGGCACACGAGTGGGACGAGGAGCTCTGGCGCGGCGACCGCGACGGGGGCGAATTCTCGGTCTGGTACCTGAAGGACGGCCGGGTCGCGGGGGCGCTCAGCGTCGGCCGCTCCGAAGACCTGGCGCAGGCGCGCCGCCTGCTGGCCGGGAGAGTGGACATCTCCGGCGCCCGCGAGGCGATCGCCGACGCCGACAGCGACCTCGCGTCGATATCCTGACCGAGCTTCCCTTGCGGCCTGGTGTAATGGCAGCACGCCTCGCTCTGGACGAGGTAGTCGGGGTTCGAATCCCTGGGCCGCAGTCGCACGCCCCGACGGAAATCCCTGCAAAGCTCGTCTAGTCACTTTGCTACCGTCGCGGCGCATGGGGATCTCAAGGCGTCATCTCGCGGTTTTGCCACTTCTGGCGTTCGCCATCGCAGGTTGCGGCGGAGGTGGCGGCGACTCGACCGCGGCCGCGCCGGTCGAAACCACCGAAACGGCGCCGGCGCTGACCAAGGAGGAGCTGCTTGCCCAGGGCGACGCGATCTGCGCCGAGGTCAACGCGGCCGTCGGCGCAGCGGGCTCGACCAGCACCGACGCCGGCAACGAGGTCGTCCAGGTCGCCGGCCTCTACGAAGGCATGGTCGATCGGCTGAACGAACTGGGCCCGCCGAGCGACGAAAGCGCCGGCTACCCCGAGTTCATCTCCACCGCCGAAGCGCTCACCCAGGCTGAGGACGATGTCAAGCTCGCCTACGAACGGGAAGAAGGCGAAGCGCTCTCCGAAGGCTCCAGCGCTGTCGCCTCGGCTCTCACGAATTTCGAGTCGGCGGCACGTGCATTCGGCTTCGAAGAGTGCTCGAAAGCTCCGGCCGCTCTGACCCCGAGCGGCTCCGGCGGCGAAGAAGAAGGCGAAGAAAGCAGTGGCGGGGTCGAAGAAGGCGAACTCGAAGAAGCCGCTCCCGAAGAAGAAGCGGCTCCCGAAGTTGCCCCGCCGGCGGAAGAAGAAAGCGCGGGCGGCGGAGCCGGCGTTGGCGGCGGCACGGAAGGCGGCGGCAGCGGCGGCTCGAGCGGCGGCATCGGCCCGGGCTGACCCGCGGCGCCCCGGTGCATCTCCACTACGCGGCCGAGGATTCCTGCCAGGCGCCGTAGAGGCGCGCGTAGGAGCCGCCCGCCTCGATCAACTCGTCGTGCGTGCCGCTCTCGGCGATGCGGCCGCCTTCGAGCACGGCGATCTTCCCGGCGCGGCGAATCGTCGAGAGCCGGTGGGCGATGACGATCGCGGTGCGCCCGGCGAGCAGGCGCTCCAGCCCGCGCTCGATCGTGCGCTCGGTGCGCACGTCCACGTTCGAGGTCGCCTCGTCGAGGATCAGGATGCGGGGCTCGGCGAGGAGCGCGCGGGCGAAGGCGACGAGCTGCCGTTGGCCGGCCGAGAGCTGCACACCGCGCTCGCCGACTTCGGTCTCGATCCCGTCCGGCAGCGCCGCGACGAACTCGGTGGCGCCGACCGCGGCCACGGCCGTTTCGATCTCCCCGATGTCCGCTTCGGGCCGGCCGAAGGCAATGTTCTCGCGCACGCTGCCGGAGAAGAGAAAGCCCTCCTGCGGGACGATGCCGAGCTGGCGGCGCAGGGCCTCCTGGCGGACGCCGCGCAGGTCGTGGCCATCGACCGCGACCGTGCCGCGCTGGGGGTCGTAGAAGCGCGCGACCAACTTGGCCATCGTCGACTTGCCCGCCCCCGTCGCGCCGACGAGCGCCAGCGTCTGGCCGGGTGGCACATGCAGGTCGACCTCGCGCAACGCCCAGGAGTCAGGCGGCGGATGCTCCGCCTTGTCCGCGTATGAAAACCAGACGTCCTCCATGCGTATCTCCCCGCGCAGCTCGCCGGGGTCGATCGCACCGGGGGAGTCGACCATCTCGGGCTTGGTGTCGAGCAGCTCGAAGATCTTGTCGAGCGCCGCCATCCCCTGTTGGTAGGTCGTGTACAGCTGTGAGAGTTCCTGGATCGGCTGGAAGAAGACCTGCAGGTAGCCGATGAAGGCGACGATCGTGCCGATCTGGATCGCGTTGTCGATCGCCTGTGTGCCGCCGTAGAGGATGATCGCCGCGGTGCCGGCGGCGGAGAGCAGTTCGACCGCGGGAAAGTAGGAGGCGTTGAGGAAGACCGTCCGCATATTCGCGTCGCGGTTGGCTTCATTGAGCTCGGTCATCGCCGCGGTGTGGCGTGGCTCCTGGCCGAAGCTGCGCACGACGCGGACACCGCTGAGGGTCTCCTGCAGGTAGGCGGTGACCGCGGCGATCCGCTCGCGCGTCATCCGGTAGGCGCCGTGCGAGACGACGCGGAAGACGACGCTGGCGATCGCGAGCAGAGGGAAGGTGAGGAAGGTGACCAGGGCCAGCTTGACGTCGAGCAGCATCATGATCGCGACCACTCCAATCAGGGTCAGGCCGCTGGAGAAGAGGGTGACGACGCCGTTGGTCACGAGCTGGTTGAGCGCCTCGATGTCGTTGGTCATGCGGCTGATCAGGACCCCCGGGCTGCGCCGGGTGAAGAAGCCGATCGACATCGACTGCAGGTGGGCGAAGACGCGTTCGCGCAGGTCCTGTAGGGCCCGCGTGCCGATCCAGCCGACCAGATAGGTCTGGGCATAGCTGGCGATGGCGTAGACGATCGCGACGCCGACGAACGCGGCGACGATCATCGTCAGCGCCGCGCTGTCGCCGGTGACGATGCCGGCGTCGATCGCCTGTCCGGCGAGGTAGGGGGGCGCCAGCCCGGCGCCGGTCGCGGCCAGCATCGCGACCAAGGTCAGCGCGACGCGGGCGCGGTAAGGACGCAGCAGCTGGGCCATCCAGCGCAGCTTGCGGCCGCGCTGGTCCTCGCCGCGGACGATCGCCCAGAGCCTCCTCACAGCCTCGCCACCTCCTCGCGCTGCTCGAGGTCGCGCTGCAGGAATACCGAGTCGGCCAGCCCGTGCTCGGCGATCTCGCGATAGAAACCGCAGCCCTCGAGCAGATTCTCGTGGGTTCCGCGGTCGACGATGTGCCCGCCGTCCATCACCACGACCTCGTCGGCGAGCGAGACGGTCGAGAGCCGGTGGGCGATCACGATCGTCGTGCGCCCGGCCATCGCCTCGCGCAGGCCGGCCTTGATCGCCTTCTCGGTGGTCGCGTCGACCGAGGAGGTCGCGTCGTCGAGGATCAGCACCCGCGGGTCGGCGAGCAGGGCGCGGGCGATCGCGACGCGTTGGCGCTGGCCGCCCGAGAGGGTCATCCCGCGCTCGCCGACGAGCGCCTCGTAGCCGCCCGGCAGCTCGCGGATGAAGCCGTCGGCCTGGGCGCGCCGGGCCGCCACTTCGATCTCCTCGCGGCTCGCCTCCGGCCGCGCGTAGGCGATGTTCTCGGCGATGCTGGCGGTGAACAGGAAGCTGTCGTCGCCGACGAAGGCGATCTGCGAGCGCAGCGAGACCAGGTCGACGCCGCGCACGTCGACGCCGTCGATCTCGACGCTGCCCTCGCTCGGGTCATAGAGCCGCGCGATCAGTGCCACGAGGCTGGTCTTGCCCGATCCCGACGGGCCGACGAGCGCCACGGTGCGCCCGGCCTCGACTTCCAGGTCGATCCCGGTCAATGCGGGGGCAGCGCCTTCGTAGCGCAGGGTCACGTCGTCCAGCCGCACCCGGCCGTCGCCGGCGGGCAGCGGCGGTGCGTCCGGAGGGCTTTCTATCTGCGGTTCGCGGTCGAGGATTTCGAACAGCCGGTTGCCCGAGGCGATCGCCCGCTGGGCCATGCCCAGCGTCATGCCGAGCATCCGCATCGGCGCGGCCAGCATCGCCACGTAGGTGTAGAAGGCCGTGAAGTTGCCGAGGCTGAGGTCACCGGCGATCACCGCCCGCCCCCGATCAACAGCACCAGGGCGATGCCGAGCTGGGGCAAAAGGCCGAGCAGGGGGGAGAAGGTCGCCTGCAGGCGGGTCGAGTAGATGCTCTGGTCGAAGACGCGGGTGACCGCGCGCCGGAAGCGGTGCAGCTGGTGCTCCTCGCGTGCGAACGCCTTGACGATGCGGATTCCGGAGACGTTCTCCTCGGCTTCGGCGGTCAGCTCCGCGAGCCGCTGCTGCACCTCTTGCACCGCCGGGCGGGAGAGGCGGTTGTAGCGCGAGGCGGTGTAGACGACGAACGGCGCCGGGGCCAGGGCGATCAGGGCCAGCCAAGGCTCGAGCGCGAACATGACCGCGCTGGCGAGGACGATCGTCAGCAGGTTCTGGGTGATGAAGATCAGGCCGTAGCCGAGGAAGAAGCGGATCGACTGCAGGTCGACCGTCGCCCGCGACATCAGCTGGCCGGTCTGCTGCCCGTCGAAGAAGCCCAGCTCGAGCCGGTTCAGGTGGGCGTAGAAGCGCTGTCGCAGGTCGAACTCGACCGCGAGCGAGACTTTGCCGGCGACCAGCCGCCGCACCATCGTCAGGCCGAGGCGGAGGATCCCGGCGGCGACGATCGCCAGCGCGAGCGGGAGCAGGTCGGGCCTGTCGCCGTTCTCGATCGCGTTGATCCCGCGGCCGATCAGCCAGGGGATCAGCACCGTCATCCCCATCGCCGCCCAGGCGAAGACCAGCGAGCCCCAGAGCTGGCGGCGATAGGGCCGCAGGAATCCCATCAGACGGCGATAGGTCCGCATTCAAGCCACTATACAAAGTGAAGTAACGGCCCCAACGCGGGGCTGTCAGTGGAACGCGGCGGCCTTGGCGCTGGTGACCTTGTCCTTCGGGCACGGTTTCGTCTTGTGCCCGGGCGGGGTGAGGATCTGGAAGTTCGTCACCGCGTGGTAGGGCGTCGTGGCGCCGTCGTTGCGGGCCAGTGTGACCACGAGGCGGTAGAAGCCGGCGGGCAGTTCGTGGTAGTAGATCTCCGGCCGGGTGGCGGGTGAGTAGCTGCCGTTGGCGCCGACCCGCTCCGCGAGCACGCCGTTGGGCCCCGAGTAGCGGGGGAAGTCGAACGACGCTCCGACCAGCCTGCCGCGGCCCAGCGGGCTTTCCTCGGCGCGGTTGAGCTTGACCGGGTCGACGCAGTCGGGCACCCGGTTGAGCGCGAAGCGCAGATGGCCCTCGCCGAGCTGCGGCTCGCCGCCGAAACGCAGCGGCGCGAGGGCGAAGTTGTGGATCTTTGCCTTGACGACGACCGCGCGGTTGGTCTGCCTGGCGCCGTTGCGGGGCGAGACGATCTCCACGCTCGGTTCTCCTGGAAGGGTGGGCCGAGCGGAGTGGCCGGAGCCGTCGGAGGCGCCGGCGCCCAGCGCGAACGCCAGCGCGGCGGCCACGACAACCGCCGCCAAGACTGCAAAGATGCCGTTTCCGCCTCGCATTTCGGGCCCGAACACTACGCACCGACGGGGCAGCCTCGATCAGACATGACTCCCCCTACCGAACTCGCCTACAGGATCGGCGCTGCCGCAAAGCGGCCTGACAGCTGGTGGCAGCTGCTCAAATTCGGCCTCGTCGGCGGTTCGGGCTACCTGATCAACCTGGCCGTCTTCTCGGTGCTCGCCGACAGCTTCGGCCTGCATCACCTCGCCGCCGCGGTCGGCGCCTTCTGCGTCGCGCTCGCCAACAACTTTCTCTGGAACCGGCACTGGACCTTCGAGCCGGGTGACGGTCACCCGGGCTCGCAGGCGGTTCGCTTCTTCGCGGTCAGCGTCGGCGCCCTGCTGATCAACCTGGCGGTACTCGAAGTCCTCGTCTCCAACACGACTTTGGGCGACCTGGCCGCGCAGGCGATCGCCGTCGCGTTCGCGATGCCGTTCAATTTCCTCGGCAACAAGCTCTGGACCTTCGCCTGAGGGCCCTGCAAACCGGCGCATCTCGGGGTCCTCGGTCGGTGCTTCCGTCCGACGGACGGTGAGAGAGTTGCGGCGAACGTCGTCTCGTCGAGCAAAGGGGAAGATCCGTGGAGAGTGAGAACAAGCAGTCCTGGGTTCTGATTGCGATCGCAGGGCTGGGCCTGGTCCTCGGAGTCATCGCGCTGGTCGTCGCCTTCAACGCGAAGAGCTCCAGTGACGACGCCGCGACCAGCAAGTCGGTCGAAGAAGTCTCCACCGAGCTTTCCAACCTGGTCGATCGCCTCGGCATCGCCGAGAAGAGCCTCACCGGCGAGCAGAAGGAACTGCAGGGCAAGGCCAGCGAAACGGCGCGGGAATCGCGCAGCGCGGTCGCCAACCTCTCCAACCGGCTCGACAGGATCGAGCGCGAGACCAAGGCCCTGGAAGCCAACCAGCAGAGCACGACCGCGCTCGCCAAGCAGGTCGGCTCGCTCGAAAGCCAGGTCAAGGCGATCAACTCGCGTGTGACCGCGGTGAACCAGCGGGTCACCAAGTTGAGCCGGCGGGTCAACTCCGAAGCCCAGGCTTCCGGGGGTGCCTCCGCCCCCTAGGGGCGGGCCGGCGGGGCGGCCTCCCGGTCGCCCTCCGGCCGGCGCAGCGGCTCGGGCCGGCCTCGGGGCCGGCGCTCCGTGGCACACTCCGACCCGATGAACGCCGAGAAGCGCAGATACGACCCCGCCGCGATCGAGGCTGCCCGGCAGGCTGCCTGGGCCGATCGAGGCGCCTTCGCGACGCCCGATCCCGGCGGTGGCAAAGAGGCCGTCTACATCAAGCCGTCGAGCCCGTTCACCTCCGGCAACCTGCACATGGGGCACGTTCGCGACTACTCGATCGGCGACGCCTACGCGCGCTTCCGCCGTTCGCGCGGCGACGCGGTCCTCTTCGGCTTCGGCTTCGACGCCTTCGGGCTGCCCGCCGAGATGGCGGCGATCGAGCGCGGAACGCGGCCGGCCGAGTGGGTCGAGCGCTGCGGCGAGCGGATGCTCGAGCAGATGAAGCGGCTCGGCTTCTCCTTTGACTACGAGCGGGCCTTCTACAGCTCCGACGAGAGCCAGTACCGCTGGTCGCAGTGGCTCTTCCTCACTCTCTACGAGGCGGGAATGGTCTACCGGGACAACGCCACCGTCGACTGGTGCGACACCTGCCAGACGACCCTGGCGGCGCTGCAGGTCGAGGACGGGCGTTGTTGGCGCTGCCACAACAAGGTCCGCCTGGTCCGGCGGCCGACCTGGTTCCTGCGCCTCTCGCCGTACCTCGAGGAGAACGATCGCAACCTCGACGCCCTGCGCAACTGGGACGAGCTCTCGCTGAAGACCCAGCGCTACATCCTCGGTCGCAGCGATGGGGTGGAGCTCGACCTCGCCGGCCCCGGCGGCGATGGCTTGGAGGTCTTCACCCCGCACGCCGGTGCAATCGGCGAGGCCCGCTTCGTGATGCTTTCGCCCCGCCACCCCGAGGTCGAGCGCTGGGTCGCGGACGACGCTGTGGCCGCGCGGCTCGACGAGCTGCGCTCGGGTGGCTGGGAGCGCAGCGCCCGCGATGCAGCGAGCGTGCCAGTGATCGACACGGGGGCCTCTGCCGAGGTGGCGGGCGGCGGCTCGCTGCCGATCGTCGTCTCGCCGATCGTCGACGCTCGCTACGGGCCGACGGCGGCACTCGGCATCCCGGCTGCCGACGAGGCCGACGAGGCGCTCATGTCCCGCGTGCCGCGCGCGGCGAGCGAGCCGCTCGGCGGCGGGTCCGTGGACGGCCTCGAGCCGCGGGATGCGAGCCGCTATCGCGCCTATGACTTCTCGATCTCCCGGCAGCGCTACTGGGGCACGCCGATCCCGGTCCTGCACTGCGAGGACTGCGGCGTCGTCCCCGTGCCGGTCGATGACCTGCCGGTGGCTCTACCGCGCGATGTCGAGCCGACCGGGGAAGGCAACCCGCTGGCCGAGCGCCCCGACTTCCTCGAGTCGAGCTGCCCGACCTGCGGCGGCGCGGCGCGTCGCGAGACCGACACGCTCGACTGCCACTTCGACGCTCTCTGGCTCTGGGTGCCCGCTGCCGTGCCGCCCGCCGATCGCGACGAGCGCATGTTCACGCACCCCGATCTGCGCGAATGGCTGCCCTCCGAGCGGCTGGTGGCCGGCAACGACAGCGGCGGCTTCGTCTTCGACCAGCGGGTGGTTACCAAGGCGCTGCGCGACATCGGGCCTTTCTCGTTCCTCTCCGAGGGCGAGCCCTTCGCCGGCTGCCTCTTCCACGAGATGGTCGTCGCCGACGGGCGCAAGATGAGCAAGCATCTGGGCAACGTCGTCGACCCCGACGAGCTCGTCGCCGAGCATGGCGCCGACACCGTGCGCCTCGCGATCCTCTACGCGGCGGGCCCGGCCAAGGCGCTCAACTGGACCGACGGGGCGCTGCGCTTCGCCTCGCGCTTCCTGCGTGGGCTCTGGGACTACACCCAGGACAGCATCGCCGCGGCGGCCGCGGCGCCGCAGGATCCCGAGGCGGCCGCCGACACCGCGTTCATCCGCGAGCGGTTGGGGAAATGGTGCGAGAGCGGGCTGGAGCGGATAACCGCCGACCTCGAGGAGCTGCAGATGCACAAGGCGGTGCGCAACGTGACCCGGCTGCTGGAGAGGATCAAGGACTACGAGAAGCGTGTCGTGAAGCGTCAGGGACGCCTCGCCCACGAGGACTACGAGGCGCTGCTCGAGGCGCTGGTGCTGCTCGCCAGGACGCTCTCGCCGTTCGCCCCGCACATCGCCGAGGAGCTCCTGACCTGCCTCGGCCAGGACGCGTCTGTAGGATTTCCGGCGGGCGGAGAGGGCCTTCCCTTCTCAATGGCCAGCAACAACTGATCGATATGTCCGCATCCGCTATACACGGCCAGCAATGATCCGGCGCCAGCACGGAAAGCGCAGGCGTAGATTCGCGAAGGCGGGGGGCCTGCCCTCGCTAGCCGGAGGCGTTGAGGGGCGATGAGCCTCTTGGCCGACCAGCGAACCCGCTCCTGCGCGACGGAGTTGGTCTGCCACGACTGTGAGCTCCGGCTCCCACTGCTCGACACGACCTTCAGGTGCCTGGGCTGCGGCAAGACGCTTGACATCGACTACGACTACGAGCTCGCCAAGTCGCGGATCGCCGAGCTGCCGATCGGCGAGCGCGAGCTGAACATCTGGCGCTTCGAGGAGCTGCTGCCGATCGTCGACGCGGGGGCGCAGTCGCGCGTTGGCCGCTACAGCGGCCGCACGCCGCTGATCCACGCCGACCGGCTCGGGGCCGAGCTCGGCCTGCGCAACCTCTACATCAAGGACGACTCGACCCAGCGGCCGAGTCTCTCCTACAAGGACCGCGTCGTCTCGATGGCGGTCGCGCGGCTGCTCGAGCTGGGTAAGGATGAGATCGGCTGCGTCTCGACCGGCAACGTCGGCACCGCGGTCTCCTCGCTGGCGGCGAAGGCCGGCGTCACCGCCTACGTCTTCTACCCGAGCAACATGGAGCGCGGCAAGGCGCGCGCCTGCCGGGCGCTCGGCGCGGTCGTGATCCAGCTCGACGGCAACTACGACGAAGCCAACCGCGCCTGCCGCGAGCTGGCGCTGGAGACCGGTGTGCAGTTCGCCAACATCACCCTGCGCCCGTTCTACGCCGAGGGGGCGAAGACGATGGCCTTCGAGGTGGTCGAGCAGCTCGACTGGATCTCGCCCGATCACTTCGTCATCCCCGCTGCCGGGGGAACACTCTCCTCTCGTGTCCACAAGGGCCTGGGGGAGATGGAGACGGTCGGCATGGCGGAGACCGCGGCGACGAAGATTCACGCTGCCCAGGCTGCCGGCTGCAGCCCGATCGCCGCCGCGATCCTCGACGGCAGCGGTGAGATCGAGCCACAGCGGCCGGAGACGGCGGCGCACTCGCTCGCGATCGGCGCCCCCGGCGACGGCCCGCTGGTCGTCGACGCGGTGACGTCGCGCGGCGGCTCGGCGGCGACCGCGTCGGACCCCGAGATCTTCGAGGCGCTCGACCTGCTCGGCGCCACCGAGGGCATCCTCACCGAGCCCGCCGGCGGCACCACGATCGCCGCCACGATGAAGCTCGCCAACGAAGGCAAGATCGGCCCCGACGACACCGTCGTCGCGGTCATCTCCGGCAACGGCTACAAGACCCTCGACGAGCACCCCGAGAAACCCTGGCCCGAAATGGTCGCCCCCGAACTCGAGCCCATGGAGCGCACCCTGGCCGAATTCCGCCGCTCGGGTGCAGGGGTGGCGCTGCCTGACTGAGCCCCGGAGCGGGTCCGCTAGTGGTAGATCCGCTCTGCCGCCTCGGCGGCGGCGCGGAAGGCCGCCTGGACCGTGCGGCGAACTATTCGGAGCCGGGGGCTCTTCAGCGCGTAGCGCTTCGGAGGCATCTCCACGGCCTCGTACATGTAGGCGTCCATCGCGATCTCCAGCTGCAGCACGTGGACGTGGCCGTCGGGGTCGTGGTGGCTGCGTGTGATGAAGCCGCCGGAGTAGGGGGCATCGCGATCGATGGTCAGGTTGAGGCCGTTACCCCTGGTCTCGCTGCGCAGCGTGGTCATGAACGAGTCGATGATCTCCGCGTGGGCGGAGCTTCCCTCCAGGGTGCCGACGACGAAGTCGGGCCGCTCCTCGCCTTTGTCCTCGACTCGGCCGAGCCCCGTCGAGGTCATCGAGTGGCAGTCGAAGAGCAGCGCGTAGCCGCGTTCCCGGCGCATGCGGTCGATCAGCCGGTCGAGCAGGCCGTGGTAGAGGTCGTAGTAGCCGAGGACCTCCACCTCCTCCTCTGGGGTGTAGGGCTCGCGCAGCATCAGCTTGTCCTCGACGTTGTAGTACTCGTGCGCCGCATTGGTCAGGTGATGTGGAAGTTCCCCCTCCTCGGCCCCCTCGCGGGTGCGGTTCATGTCGACGAAGAACGGCGCCAGCTCCGAGCTGACGTGCATACCGTCGGTCTGCTCGTAACAGAGGTCGCTGTAGAGGTCGATCTCGAGCAGGGCGGACTCCCCCAGCCGGAAACGATCCCGGTACGCCTCGGGGACGAAGACCCCGGCGTGAGGTATCGAGACTATGTACTCGGGGCTGCGGGGATCGAACTCGATCAGGTCGTGGATGTCCAGCTTGTAGCGATCGCCGCTGAGGACGTCGTAGACCTCGCGCTCGCCCTCGTAATCGGGAAACAGCTCGTCGATCTCAGGCCAGCGCGTGCCGGTTGGGAACTGCGGTGGCGTTTCGGCCTCCCAGGTCAGAGCCGTGAGCGCCGCCTCTCCCACGCCCGCGCCGAGCAGCTCCGATTCGAGGCGGTCCATGACGATCTCCCCGAGGACGATCCCGTAATTGCGCAGCAGGCCCTCGCCGCCGGGGAAGGCGTTGATCTCGAGGACCCGCCCGGATTCGAGCATGTCGACGGAGGCGAGGCGGCACTCGGGGTAGCTGCGCTTCAGCGCACGGGCGATCGACTCCTGCTCGGCCGTCAGGGTGACGCCCACCTGGTCGGCCCCGATGCTTGCGTTCGTCTTCCACTCGCCCTCGGCGGGGATTCGCCGCAGCGCGCCGATCAACTCGTCGTCGAAGAAGGTCACGACGAGGTCGCCATCGGCGATCTCGGAGCGGTACTCCTGGATCACGACCTGGCCGTAGTCCTCGAGGTAGCCGGCGATCTCGTCCTCGAGGGCGGGCTCGTCGAAGGCGAGCCGGTGGACCTGGGCGCCGCAGCCGTAGCCGTAGCGATCCTTGAGCACGAAGTACGGTTCCTCTCGGGGTAGCCGCTCAATCGCCTCGAGCGCTTGCGGCAGCGTCTCGGCGGGGAAGGTAATCGGGTGGGGTAGTTGCGGGCTGCGCTCGATCGGCCCGTACTTGTCGGTCGTCGACAGCGTGGCCTCGACGCTCTCGAGCAGCTTGGCGTGCCCCGCGGCCCACCGCAGGGCCTCGATATTGGCGGTCCCCTCGGTGCGGATGTCGTCGCCGCGCACGACGAAGAGATGAACGTCCCCCAGTGGCACGACGAGCCGATCGACGATCTTCAGGTGGCGGTGGGCGTTGAGCGGTTCGGCGCCATCCCAGGCGGGATCCAACTCGAGGACCGTCGCCTCGGCGGCCCACTCGCCTCCGCGGTTGAGCAGATCCGCCATCGAGAAGTGCAACAGCCGGTGCTCGCGCACGGCGGCCACCGAAAGGATCTGGTTGACCCCGCTGTTGAAGAGGTCGACGTCGAGATCGGTATAGGTGATCTGCGCGCTCTCGAAGCCGATCGTAAGCGGGCCCCGGGGGTAATAGGCCCGATCGAGCGGGAGCGGTGAATTGTTGCGGCCTTCCAAGGTGACGCGGCGAGTCTATTAGCGCCCAGCGGCGGTGCCCGGCGGTGCCCGCCGATCGCTACGCGCGCGGATTTACGGGGACCTCGCGTTTATCGACCGCCTCGCCAACTCCGCCGCCGCGACGCCCTGCCTCCGAACTGGCCGCCCAAAAATGCGGCGCATTTGGCTCTAAAAAGCCATGCCGGAGGAGGGACTCGAACCCCCGACACGCGGATTATGATTCCGCTGCTCTAACCAGCTGAGCTACTCCGGCCGGGGGCGGGATGCTAGCGAGCGTTCTGGTAGGAGAGACTGCCCGCCGCAATGGGGGTTAGCCTTGTCGGGATGATGGGGAGCGCCCTCGATCGGGCAGTGAACACGCTGATCCGGGATTGCCTGGAAATCAGCCCTTCCGAAGAGATGCTGGTGATCTGCAACCCGATCACCGAAGAGCTGGGAGCGCTGCTGCGCATCAACGCTCAGGGCGAGGGTGGGGAAGCGACGCTGGCGGTCATCTCCGAGCGCGAATCGCACGCCGCGGAGCCACCGCGTGCGGTCGCCGCGGCGATGCTCGCCGTCGACATGGTCGTGGCGCCGACGATCCAGTCGATCTCCCATACCCAGGCGCGCCTGGCCGCGACCAAGGCCGGGGTCCGGGTCGCCTCGATGCCCGGTGTCACCGGCGAGATGCTCGCCCGGGTGATGGGGGCGGACCTACGGATGCTGCGCGAGCGAGGCACCGCCATCGGCCGTGCGCTCGGCGCGGGCGCCGAGGCGCGGATCACCTGCGCCCACGGCTCCGACCTGCGTCTCGGCCTGGAGGATCGGACCGCGATCGTCGACGCCGGGGCACTCAACATGCGTGGCGCCTTCGGCAACATGCCCTGCGGCGAGTCCTTCATCGCCCCGCTCGAGGGGACCGCAGAGGGGACGTTGGTCGTCGACGGCTCGATCGCCGCGATCGGCAAGGTCTCGGCGCCGGTCGAGCTGACGGTTCGCGAAGGCCACCTGACCGAGGCGACCGGGCCCGAGGGGGCGAAGCTGCTCGAACTGCTGACCGAACACGGCGCCGACGGGACCAACGTGGCGGAGCTCGGCATCGGCACCAACGACTGCGCGATCCTCACCGGCAACATCCTCGAGGACGAGAAGATCCTCGGCACGGTCCACGTCGCCTTTGGCGCCTCGGCGGCGATCGGAGGCACGGTGCAGGTGCCGGTCCACCTCGATTGCGTCGTGCTCGAACCGACGGTCGAAATCGACGGCGCGACGATCCTGCAGGCCGGCGAGCTGGTCGTCTGAGCGGTGCCGCTGCCGCTGCTCGCCGTGCCCAACGTCTCGGAGGGCCGCGACCGGAACTCGATCGAGGCCCTGCGACGGGCCTTCTCGACGGGCGTTCACCTGCTCGACACGCACAGCGACGCTGACCACAACCGCACGGTCTTCACCTTGGCGGGCGAGGCGGAGGCGCTGAGCGCCGCGCTGGTCGGTGGCGCCGCCGAGGCCGCCTCCCGTATCGGGATGGGTTCCCACGAGGGCGTCCACCCCGCGGTCGGCGCGCTCGACGTCTGCCCACTTGTCTGGCCCGAGCCCGGCGCCCGCCCGCTCGCCCGTGCGACCGCCGAGCAGGTCGCGGCGGGGATCGGCGAGCTCGGAATTCCCGTCTTCCTCTACGGCGAGCTCGCCACCTCGCCCGAGCGAGGCGAGCGCGCCCACTTTCGCAACGGGGGTTTGTCCGAGCTGCGGCGGCGGATGGAGCGGGGAGAGCTGCGCCCCGATCGCGGGCCCGACCTGCCGCACCCCGACGCCGGCGCGACCCTGGTCACAGCCCGCCCTCCACTGGGAGCCTTCAACGTCGAGCTCGACAGCGGCGATGTCGAGCTGGCCCGCGCCGTCGCCGCCGGCCTGCGCGAGTCCGGCGGCGGGCTGCCGGGCGTGAGGGCGATCGGCCTGCCCCTCTCCAGCGGCCGCGCGCAGGTCTCGACCAACGTCCACGACCCGGCCGCCACCGGCCTGGGCGCGGTGGTCGAGCGCGTCCGCGCCCTCGCGGCGCCACTCGGGGCACGGCCGGTCGAGGCTGAGCTGATCGGGCTGATTCCGGCAGCCGCGCTGGTCGGCTACCCGCACGACGTGCCGATCCGAGACTTCGACCCGGCGCTGCGGACGATCGAGCGGCGCCTCGCGGCGCTCAGCTGACTGCCTCGGCCCTGGTGTCGCCGGTCGTCTAGATTCCGCACATGGCTCAAACGAAGAAGAAGCGCCGTCGCAAGCACCGTGGAACGCAGGGAGGCAGGGTCGATCCGAACCGTCGCGCGGGCAAACCGCGCAGCCGCGAGGAGGCCAAGGCGCGCGCCCGCTCCGGTCGCTCGGGAACGGCCAAGGTCGACGCCCCGCCCACCTGGCGCAGCTCGATCACCCGCGGCGTGGTCGCCGCCGTGATCTTCACAGCGCTGCTGATGCTGATCTTCAAACGCCCACCGGGCGCGGCATTCGGCCTCGGCGCGTTCATGCTCGTCTTCTACATACCGGCGGGCTACTACATCGACACGATGCTCTGGCGCAAACGTGAGCGGGCCCGGATCCGCAGTCGGGAGAAGGGATGAGCCTCGATATCCAGATGCTCACCGTGGGGCCGATCGCGGAGAACTGCTTCGTGCTGCGGCGCGATGGCTCCGGCAGCGGGTTGATCGTCGATCCTGGCGAGGAGCCGGACCGCATCCTCGCGACGGTCGAGCAGCTGGGCACGAAGATCGAGGCGATCCTGGTCACGCATTGCCACTTCGACCACATCGGCGCGGTGGCGCCGGTGGCGATGGCGACCGGCGCGCCGGTCTACTGCCCGGAGATCGAGCGCCCGGTGCTCGCCGACATCATGTCCTACGTGCCGATGCCGGGCATCGGGCCCTTCGAGAGCTACGAGGCCGACGAGACGGTGGCCGGTGGGGAGACCCTGGAACTTGCGGGGATGACGATCGACGTGATCTTCACTCCGGGCCACAGCCCTGGCCATGTCACCTACTCGGTGCGCGACGAGGCGACGATTTTCTCCGGCGACGTCCTCTTCGAGGGCTCGGTCGGCCGGGTCGACCTGCCGGGCGGGGACGGGCCCACTCTGATGCGCTCGATCCGCGAGCTGCTCGACTCCCACTCGCCGGAGACCGGCGTCTATCCGGGCCACATGGGCGTCACCACACTCGGCGCCGAGCGGGCGAGCAACCCCTTCCTCGCCGAGCTGGCGCGCTGAGCAGAGCCCGGCGCAGGTAAGGTCGCGCCAGGATGGCGAGCAACTTCCAGGCTCCGCGCGGGACCTTCGACGTCCTGCCCGCCGACGCCCACGCGCGCGGGCGGGTGGAAGCCGCTGCCGCGGCGGTCTTCGCCCGCGCCGGCTATGAGCCGATCGCAACGCCGGCCTTCGAGGACACCGACCTCTTCGAGCGCGGTGTCGGACGCTCGACGGACATCGTCCGCAAGGAGATGTTCACCTTCGAGGACAAGGGCGGGCGCAGCATCACCCTGCGGCCGGAGGGGACGGCGCCGATCTGCCGCGCCTACCTCGAGCACGGCATGCAGAAGCTGGCCCAGCCGGTGAAGCTCTCCTACTCCGGCCCGTTCTTCAGGCACGAGCGCCCGCAGGCGGGGCGCTACCGCCAGTTCCACCAGATCGGCGCCGAGGCGATCGGCACCGACTCGCCGCTGGCCGATGCCGAGGCGATCATGCTGCTCGCCGACCTACTCGTCGAGCTCGGCGTGCCGGGGGTCGAGCTCCGACTCGGCAGCCTCGGCTCGCCGGCCGCGCGCAACGCCTACCTGGAGGATTTGCGGGCGTACCTGCGATCGCACGAATCCGACCTCTCCAAGGATGTGCGCGAGCGGATCGAGATCAATCCGCTGCGCGCCTTCGACGCCGATGACGAGGGAACCCGCGGCGTGATGGCGAGCGCCCCGACGCTGGTCGATCGGCTCGAGGGCGAGGACGCCGCGCACTTCGAGGAGGTGCGCGCCCTGCTCGGCGCCGCCGGGATCGACTACGAGATCGACCCGACGCTGGTGCGGGGCCTCGACTACTACACACGCACGATCTTCTCCTTCGTGTGCGACGAGCTCGGCGCCCAGTCGGAGGTGGGCGGCGGCGGCCGCTACGACGGGCTGATCGAGCAGCTGGGCGGCCCGCCCACGCCGGCCGTCGGCTGGGCGGCCGGAATCGAGCGCATCCTGCTTGCCCTCGGCGAGGTCGAGGAGGCCCGCGGGCGCGACGCCTTCCTCGCCGTCGCCGACCCCGAGCAGCGCCGGCGGGCTCTCGCGCTGGTGAGCGAGCTGCGCCACGCCGGGCTCAGTGCCGAGGTCGACCTGGCTGGACGTGGGCTGAAGGGCCAGCTCAAGCACGCCGACAGGATCGGCGCCCGCCGCGTCCTCATCCTCGAAGCCGACGGCTCGGCACAGCTACGCGACATGAGCAGCGGCGAGCAGCGGCCGGTCGAGACGACCGAGCTGATCGACGCGATCGGCGGCGAGGGCTCGTGAGCGGCTCGCCGGCCCTGCGGCCGAACGAGTTCCGCGACGCCTGGTGCGGCGAGGTCCTCGCAGACCGTGTCGACTCGGTCGCCCGCGTTGCCGGCTGGGTGCACCGCCGCCGCGACCACGGCGGCCTGATCTTCATCGACCTGCGTGACCGCACCGGGATCGTCCAGCTCGTCTTCCACCCGGACTCGTCGGGCGAGGCCTTCGAGCTCGCCCACAGGCTGCGCGCCGAGGACGTGCTCAGCGCCGCGGGCACGGTGGTGCGCCGCTCGCCGGACACGGTCAACCCGGACCTGCCCACCGGCGAGTTCGAGCTTGCGGTCGGCGAGGCCCGGCTGCTGGCCGATGCGGAGACGCCGCCCTTCCAGGTCGAGGGCTTCTCCGGCGAGGTCGGCGAGGACGCCCGCCTGCGCCATCGCTACCTCGACCTCCGCCGTGAGCCGATGCGCGAGGCGCTCGTCCTGCGCCACCGCGTGACCGCGGCGATGCGCGAGTTCCTCGACCGCGAGGGCTTCCTCGACGTCGAGACGCCGGTACTGACCCGCTCGACCCCGGAGGGAGCGCGCGACTTCCTCGTTCCCAGCCGCGTTCAGCAGGGCTCGTTCTACGCGCTGCCGCAGTCGCCGCAGCTCTTCAAGCAGCTGCTGATGGTCGCCGGCTTCGAGCGCTACTACCAGATAGCCCGCTGCTTTCGCGACGAGGATCTGCGCGCCGATCGCCAGCCCGACTTCACCCAGCTCGACATCGAGATGTCCTTCGTCGACATCGACGATGTGATCGAGGTCAACGAACGCCTCCTCGCCCACGTCTTCGAGCGGGTCGGCGGGCCGGCGGTCGAGCTGCCGATCGCGCGGCTCGGTTACGACGAGGCGATGAGCCGCTTCGGAACCGACCGCCCGGACATGCGCTTCGGCCTCGAGCTGAGCGACCTCGGCGACGCCCTCGCCCAGACCGAGTTCAAGGTCTTCCGCGGCGCGATCGAGTCCGGCGGCGCGGTGCGCGGCCTCAACGCCGGCCGTCGCGAACTGCCGCGCTCGGAGCTCGACGGCCTGATCTCGCGCGCCCAGGAGCTTGGCGCCAAGGGTTTGGTGTGGGCGTTCCGCGAGGGCGACGGCTGGCGCTCGCCGACCGCCAAGTTCCTTTCCGAGGCCGAGCTGATGGAGCTCAACCGCAAGCTCGAGGCCGAGGAGGGCGACCTGCTGCTGCTGGTCGCCGACGAGCGCCGCGTCGCCGACGCGGTTCTCGGCCAACTGCGGGTCGACCTGGCCGAGCGCTTCGGGCTGATCGACCCCGACGCTCACCGCTTGGTCTGGGTGGTCGATTGGCCGCTGTTGGAGTGGAGCCCAGGCGAGGAGCGGTGGGACCCGCTGCACCATCCCTTCACCGCCCCGGCGGGCGAGTTCGATCCCGACCGCCCCGGGGACGCGCGGGCGCTCGCCTACGACCTCGTCTGGAACGGCCAGGAGATGGGCGGCGGCTCGATTCGTATCCACAGCGCCGACGTCCAGGAGAAGGTCTTCGCCGCGCTGGGCATCGACGCCGAAGAAGCGCAGGCCCGATTCGGCTTTCTGCTCGAGGCTCTGCGCTACGGCGCCCCGCCGCACGGCGGCATCGCCTACGGGCTCGACCGAATCGTCCAGCGGCTCGCCGGCGCGGACTCGATCCGCGACGTGATCGCCTTCCCGAAGACGGCGTCCGGTGCCGACGCGCTGACCGGTGCCCCGGCTCCGGTCGGCGAGACGCAGCTGAAGGAGCTCGGGATCGCGCTGCACAAACGCGGTCTCGCCGGCCACTGAGCCCTACGATCTCGACATGAGCCTGTTCGAAAGGGTCAAGCTCGCCCTTCGGGGTCGGCGCCCTGGCCCCGGGGTGACGCCGGTCTACGTGGACGATCCGGGCTATGACGGTTGGGAGGTGGTGCGGGACTTCGGCGACCTGCGAACGGCCCGGGCATGGCACCAGGCGCTGGAAGAGGCGGGAATCGAGGCCGTCCTCACGGCCGACTGGCAGGTCGATCGCTTCGGCCGCGGGGACATCGCCCTGAGGGTGCGCGGCGAGGACTGGAGCGAGGCCGAGCTCCTCCTCTCGAACCTCGATTGAGGCCGTGGTACGGTTGAGTTGAGGCTCGAGCCCGTGCGAGAGCCGTCCCACCGTTTGACCCAACACAAACGGCGCGGGAGCTGATCTCTCTTGGTCCTGTGGGATCCGGAGGAGGCGCCCACCCTTTTCTTCAAGGGATCAAAGCCAGGGGCGGTAACGGCGGCGCTGGAGCCTCTTTTTTTTTTGGACTTCCAGGAGTTCGATGAGTAGAGAACTTTTTGAAAACTACCTGCGGGACGACAGTCATCTAGGCCCTCCGTTGCCGAATGCTTTCAGCGGGGCGGCCGGTGGGGACGCCTGCGGGGACCTTGCACGGATTTCGCTCGTCCTCGACTCTGGCCGCATCGCGTCGGTGAGCTTCGATGCCGAGGGCTGCGGTGCGACGCGTGCGGCCACCGCCGCCGCCGCGGAGATGGTCGATGGGGAATCTGTCATCGACGCCGCGCGGATCGGGACCGACGAGCTCGACGCGGCGGTCGGTGGCCTGACGCCCGCCAAGCGGCACGCCGCGCAGCTCGCCGCCGACGCCCTGCACAGGGCGCTCGCGAGCGCCGCCGCCTCGTCCGAGGCCCTGGCCGAGCCGCGCGACGGTCGCGTCCTCGTAGCGATGTCCGGCGGGGTCGACAGCGCCGTCGCCGCGCTGCTCGAACGCGAGCGTGGGGCTGACGTGCTCGCCGTCACGCTGAAGCTCTGGGCCGACCCCGAGACCGACGGGGCCAAGGCCTGCTGCTCGCCGGAGGCCGTCCTCGGCGCCCGCGCGGTCGCGCACTCGCTCGGCATCCCGCACCTCACGCTCGACCTCGAGCAGGAGTTCAGGCGCCGCGTCGTCGGCACGTTCCTCGACGGCTACGGGGTCGGCGCGACGCCCAACCCCTGCATCGTCTGCAACGGCGAGGTGCGGATCGCGGCGATGGTCGATCTCGCCGAACGGCTCGGCGCCGACTACCTCGTCACCGGCCACTACGCGCGCATCGTCGAGGACTCCGCCGGGCCCCTGCTCGCCGCCGCGGCGGACGGCAACAAGGATCAGAGCTACATGCTCGCCGCCCTGCCGCCGCCGATGCTCGGTCGCCTGCGCTTCCCGCTGACCGAGTTGAGCAAGCCGCAGGTGCGCGAGATCGCCGCCCGCCACCGGCTCGCCGTCGCGAAGAAGCCCGAGAGCCAGGACCTCTGCTTTCTCGCCGGCCAGGGAAAGGAGCGCTTCCTGCGCCGCCACGCCGGGCTGGGCGAGCGCGACGGCGCCGTGCTCGACCGTTCCGGCCGCACGCTCGGCCGCCACCGCGGCCACCACAACTTCACCGTCGGCCAGCGCCGCGGGATCGGCGTCGCCGCTCCCGAGCCCCTCTACGTGCTCGCCACCGACGCCGGTGCCAACACGGTCACGGTCGGGCCGCGCTCCGAGCTGGCCACCCGGCGGGTCAGGATCCGCGACGCGGTCCTGCACCGCGAAGCCGAGCGGGTCGACGCGGTCCGGCTGCGCTACCGGTCGACGCCGATCCCGGCCTCGCTCTCGGCCGCCCCCAGCGGGCGCCACGCCGAGCTGGAGATCGAGCTGGACGAGTCGTTCGACGCCGCCTCGCCCGGCCAGGCGGCGGTCCTGCTCTGCGGCGAGGCGATCGTCGGCCACGGCACCATCGCCGCCTCGCACTGAGCCCGCCCGGTGTCGCTTAGGCTTCGTTGCCGATGAATGCCGAGGAAATACGCAAGACCTACCTCTCCTTCTTCGAGGAGCGGGGGCACCGGATCGTGCCTTCGGCTTCGCTGGTGCCCTCGGTCCACGATCCGTCGGTGCTGCTCACCACGGCCGGGATGCAGCCATTCAAGCCGTACTTCCTCGGTCGGGAGGAGCCCCCGGCACCGCGCCTCGCCGATGTGCAGAAATGCTTCCGCACCACGGACATCGAGGAGGTCGGCAACACCGCGCGGCATCTGACTTTCTTCGAGATGCTCGGCAACTGGAGCTTCGGCGACTACTTCAAGGCCGAGTCGATTTCCTGGGGCTGGGAATTGGCGACACAGGGCTTCGGCATGGACCCCGAGCGGATCTGGGCCACGGTCTTCGGCGGCGACGAGGAGCTCGGCCTCGGGCCCGACGAGGAGGCGATCGAGATCTGGAAGGGCGTCGGCATGCCCGAGGAGCGAATTGTTCGACTCGGCCGCGAGGACAACTTCTGGCAGGCCGGGCCGAGCGGTCCGTGCGGTCCCTGCTCGGAGCTCTACCTCGATCGGGGCGAGGCCTTCGGCGGTCCCGGCGAGCGCCCCGGGGGGGACACCGACCGCTTTCTCGAGTTCTGGAACCACGTCTTCATGACCTATGACCTCTCGCCGGAAGGACTGCTGACCGAGCTCCCGATGCGCAACATCGACACCGGCATGGGCCTCGACCGGATGGCGGCGATCCTCCAAGACGTGCCGTCGGTCTTCGAGACCGACCTGATCCGGCCTCTGGTCGAGCTCGCCGAGGAGCTCTCCGGCCGCTCTTACGAAGACGGAGGCGCGGTGACGCGGGCGATGCGGATCGTCGCCGACCACTCGCGCGGCGCGGCCTTCCTGATCGCCGACGGCGTCGTCCCGTCCAACGAGGATCGCGGCTACATCCTGCGCCGGATCATGCGGCGAGCGATCCAGCGGGGACGCACGCTCGGCCTCGAGGCGCCCTGGCTGGGTCGCTTCGCGGAGCGCACGATCGAGATCATGGGCGGCGCCTACCCGGAGCTGGCCGCGGAGCGCGAGACGATCGCGCGCTGGGTCGGCGACGAGGAGGAGAGCTTCGGCCGCACCCTGGAGCGCGGGACCGAGATGTTGGAGCGGCTGATCGTCGAAGCAAAAGAGGCCGGAACCTCGTGGATCGACGCCGCCGACGCCTTCAAGCTCCACGACACATACGGGTTCCCGTACGACCTGACCAAGGAGCTGCTCGGCGAGCAGGGGCTCTCGGTCGACGATGGCGGCTTCGAGGAGCTGATGGAGGAGCAGCGCCAGCGCGCCCGCGTCGGCTCAGCCACCGCGCACGGCTCCGAGGACAGCCACGAAAAGGTGATCGCCTTTGCCGCCCAGGCGCCGCCAAGCCGCTTCGTCGGCTACGAGACGCTGCGCGCGACGACCGGCCTCGCAGCGGTCGAGTCCGACGATGGCCGCGCCCTGGTCAAGCTCGAGGAGAGCCCGTTCTACGCGGAGGGCGGGGGGCAGGTTGCCGACTCCGGCCTGTTGCGCTGGGAGGGCGGCGAGGCGCGGGTGCTCGATGTCTACCGGGTCGGCGAGGACCAGGCGCTGGAGGTCGAGGGCGCCGCTGTCGAAGCGGGGACCGCGGTGGAGGCGCTGGTCGACCACGAGACGCGCCACGCGACGATGCGCAACCACACCGCGACCCACCTCCTGCACGCGGCCCTGCGCGAGCGCCTCGGCGATCACGTGCGCCAGGCGGGCTCGGCCGTGCGCCCAGACAAGCTGCGCTTCGACTTCACCCACGGCCAGGGGCTTGCCGCCGGTGATATCGCGGCGATCGAGGACCGTGTCAACGACTGGATCAAGGCGAGCCGGCCGGTGCGCTGGCTGGAGATGGAGCGGGCCGAGGCGGAAGCACTCGGCGCGATGGCGCTCTTCGGGGAGAAATACGGCGAGTGGGTCCGTGTGGTCGAGGTCGACGGCGTCTCGCGCGAGCTGTGCGGCGGGACGCATGTGGCCAACACGGCCGAGGTCGGCATCTTCAAGATCTCCTCGGAGGGGTCCAGCGCCGCCAACGTGCGCCGCATCGAGGCGCTGACGGGACCCGCGGCGATCGATTGGTTCCGCGCGAGCGAGCGACGCTTGCAGGAGGTCGGCGAGCTGCTCGGCTCCCCGCAGGACCCGCTTGCCGGCGCCCGTCGCGCCGCCGAGCGGTTGCGCGAGGCCGGTGAGGGCGCCAAGCAGGCCGCCAAGCAGTTGCTCGGCGACGAGGCCGAGCGACTCGTCGCGGCGGCCGAGCAGGTCGACGGGATCGGGGTGGTCGCCTCGCGGGCCCCGATCGCCGACCAAAAACAACTGCTCGAGCTGGCCAACCGGGTGCAGTCGAAGCTCGGCGGGGACTCGGCGATCGCCCTCGGTGGCGCCGAGGGCGACAAGGTCGGGCTCGTCGTCTTGGTCTCCAAGGGCGCCGTCGCCGGCGGCGTCTCCGCGGCAAGCGTCGTGCGCGAGGCGGCCGCGGTGGTCGGCGGCGGCGGCGGCGGCCGCGACGAGATGGCCCAGGCAGGGGGGAAGGACGCTTCGAAGCTCGAGCAGGCGCTGGCAACGGCGCGGCAGGCGATCGAAGCGGGGGTCGGATAGGTGCGCGTGCTCGCCCTCGACTACGGAACGGTGCGGACTGGTTGTGCGATCTCGGACCCGAGCGGCACGCTGGCGACCCCGTTGCCGGTGATCGAGCCGTCGCAGGCGCGCTCGGTGGTCGACCTCGTCGCCAAGCACGAGGTCGAGCGGGTCGTCGTCGGCCTTCCCCTGCACCTGAGCGGCGAGGAAGGTTCCCAGGCTGCCCTGACACGGAGCTTCTGCACCGAGCTGGAAGCGCTGCTCGACGTGCCGGTCGAGACCTACGACGAGCGCCTGACGACGCGGATGGCCGATGCGAGCAAGCGCGAAGGCGCCGCGGCCGCCCCCGACTCGCTTGCCGCCGCGCACCTGCTGCAGGCCTACCTGGCCGGTCGGGCGGCGATCGAAGGCCCAGACGGCGATGAGTGAGGTCCACCGGCGGCGCCGCATGGTCGCCGTCGTGCTCGGGGTTCTCGCCCTCGTCGGCGCTGCCGTGGTCGCCGCGCTCGCCTACCGCCACTTCCACAACCCGGCTCCGCCGCCGCCTCCGCCGCCGAAGACGGTCATGGTGACGATCCCCGAGGGCTACACGCGCGAGCAGACGGCCGAGATCGCCAGGGAAGCCGGCCTGCGGGGCGATTACATGAAGGCCAGCGCGGGCCACGAAGGATTTCTCTTCCCTGACACCTTTGAACTCGAGCGGCACGCTCCCGCGGCCGACCTGGTGCGGCTGCAGCTGCAGGACTTCAAGCGCCGTATCGGCGGCGTCGACATGCGCTACGCCCGCTCGAAGAACCTGACCACTCGCGACGTGGTGACGATCGCCTCGATGGTCGAGCGCGAGGCGCAGTTGGAGAAGGAGCGGCCGCTGATCGCCGACGTGATCTACAACCGCCTACATGAAGGGATCCCGCTCGGCATCGACGCGACGATCCGCTTCGCCACGGGCAACTACGACCAGCCGCTGACCGAATCCGAACTCGCGGTCGACTCGCCCTACAACACCCGGACCAACGCCGGCCTGCCGCCCGGCCCGATCGGTAACCCCGGCCTCGCCTCGATCGAAGCCGCCGCACACCCCGCCAAGACCGACTACCTCTACTACGTCGTCAAGCCGGGCGCTTGCGGCGAGCACTCCTTCTCGTCGAGCGCGGCAGAGTTCGAAGCCGATGTCGCCCGCTACAACGAAGCGCGCGAAGCAGCCGGCGGCAAGTCCCCCGACAGCTGCGAAGAATGAGCCGCCGCCTGGCAGTCCTCGGCCATCCTGTCGCGCACTCGCGCTCGCCGGCGATGCACAACGCGGCGCTGGCCGAGCTGGGGCTGGGCGCCGCGTGGAGCTACGAGGCGATCGACCTGGCTCCGGACGAGTTCGAGCGGCGGGTCCGGGCGATGGAGGGCGAGGGGTTCGCGGGAGCAAACGTCACCGTCCCGCACAAGGGCGCGGCGCTCTCGCTGGCCGACACGCTCTCAGAGACGGCGCGCGAGGTCGGCGCCGCCAACACGCTCAGCTTCGCCGCGGGGGAGATCCGAGCCGAGAACACCGACGCGCAGGGCCTCCTCGACGCCCTGCCGGCGCCACCCGACGGCCGCCGGGCTCTGGTGCTCGGAGCCGGGGGCGCCGCCAGGGCGACTGTGTGGGCGCTGGTGCGCGAGGGCGCCGGTGTCGATGTCTGGAACCGCACAGCTCTGCGCGCCGAGCACCTCTGCGCGGAGCTCGGCGGCGCGCCGGTGCAGGCGCCCGACACGGCGGCTTACGAGCTGATCGTCAACACCACCGCGGCCGGGTTGCGCGGCGAGGATCCGTTCGCCGAGCTGCCGCTCGACCCGGAGGGGCTCGGCGCCGGGCAGACCGTCGTCGACCTCGTCTACGGCGACGAGCCGAGCCGCCTGCTCGCGGTCGCCGACCGGGCCGGCGCCGCCATCGTCGACGGAATCGAGGTCCTAGTGCGCCAGGGCGGGCACTCGCTGCGGATCTGGACCGGGCGCGAGCCGCCGCTGGAGGCGATGCGCACCGCTGCGCGCAGATAGCCTAGGCGCGGCATGAGCACCCGATTCCGTTTCACCACCGCAGGCGAGTCGCACGGCCCCGGCCTGGTAGCGATCGTCGAGGGCATGCCCGCCGGCCTGCGGCTCGACCGCGAGGCGCTCGACCGCGACATGGCGCGGCGCCAGCTCGGCCACGGCCGCGGCGGCCGGATGAAGATCGAGACCGACACGGTCGAGGTCCGCTCGGGCGTGCGCCACGGGCACACCCTGGGCAGCCCGATTGCCGTCCTCGTCGCCAACCGCGACTACGCCAACTGGGAGGAGCGGATGAACCCCTGGCCGGTCGAGGGCTTCGAGCCCGACGAGGTTCATCTGCCGCGCCCGGGGCACGCCGACCTGGTCGGCGCTCAGAAGTACGGCCACGACGACATCCGCAACGTGCTCGAGCGCGCCAGCGCGCGCGAGACCGCGGCCCGGGTCGCGGCCGGATCGCTTGCCCGCGGCCTGCTCGATGCGCTCGGGGTCAGCGTGCACAGCCACGTCACCCAGATCGCCTCGGTCAGCGCGCCCGAGCGGCGGGACCTCGGCCCGGAGGACTTCGCCGGCGTCGACGAGGACCCGGTGCGCTGCCTGGACCCGGAGGCGAGCAAGACGATGGTCGAGGAGATCAACCGCCTGCGCAAGGCCAACGAGAGCCTCGGCGGCAGCTTCGAGGTGCGTGTCTTCGGCCTCGTCCCCGGTCTCGGCTCGCATATCTCCTGGGAGGAGCGCCTCGATGGCCGGCTCGCCGGAGCGGTCGCCTCGATCCAATCGGTGAAGGGGGTCTCGATCGGCGAGGCGTGGGATGTCGCCACCCGTCCCGGCTCGGAGGCCCACGACGAGATCTTCTGGTCGGAGGAGCACGGCTACCAGCGCGAAACGAATCACGCCGGCGGGTTGGAGGGCGGCATGACCAACGGCCGGCCGCTCTCGGTCCGTGCCGCGATAAAGCCGATCTCCACGCTGACCAAGCCGCTGCGCTCGGTCGACACCGAGACCAAGCAGCCGGCGCAGGCGCTGCGCGAGCGCACCGACTCCACCGTCGTGCCGGCCGCCGCCGTGGTCGCCGAGGCGATGGTCTGCCTGACTCTCGCCCGCTGCTATCGCGAGAAGTTCGGCGGCGACCACATCGACGACGTGCTGGCCGCGGTCGACGCCTACAGGCGTCGCATCGATTTCCGCGGGTGAGGTCTTGAGCCGCCCGGCGACCGTCTTCATCGGCTTCATGGGCGCGGGCAAGTCGACCGCTTTGGCCGCGGCTCGCGCGGCCGGCCTGGAAACGACCGAGATCGACGACCTGATGGAAGCCGACTTCGGGATGGCGATCGCCGATGCCTTCGAGCAGCACGGCGAGGAGGGCTTCCGGGCGCGCGAGGCCGAGGTCGTCGGCTCGCTGCTCGAACAGGCGGACGGCGGCGCGATCGCGCTTGGCGGCGGCAGCGTGCTCTCCGAGCGTGTCCGCGATGCGCTCGGCCGTCACACCGTGGTCTGGCTGCAGGTCGACGCCGCCGTGGCGTGGGCGCGGATCGAGGGCACCGACCGCCCGCTGGCCCGCGACCCCGCTGACGTGGCCGAGCTCATGGCAGGGCGCCTGCCGCTCTACGAGGAGCTTGCCGACGCGATCCTCCCGCAGGGGGACAGCGGAAGAATCGAGCGCGCCCTGCCCTCGATCCGGGCGCTCGAGCAGTTGCCCGCGGGCACGAAGATGCTTTGGGCGGCGAGCGCCTCGGGCGATTACCCGGTCTTCGTCGGGCGCGGCCTGCTGGGCGCCGGCTGGTGGCCGCTCGGTGGGCGGCGCTTCTGCGTCAGCGACCGTGCGGTCGCCCCGCTCTACGCGGGTCGCCTCGGGCAGCTCGAGTCGGTCGTCGAGGTCGAGCCGGGGGAGGGGGCGAAGACGATGTCGGAGGCCGAGCGGGTGCTGAGCGAGCTCGCGCGGGCGGGGATGACGCGCGAAGACCATGTCGTCGCGCTCGGCGGCGGCGTCGTCGGCGATCTGGCCGGCTTCTGCGCGCATACCTACCAGCGCGGCGTCCCGGTGATCCAGGTCCCGACCACGCTCGTGGCCCAGGTGGATTCCGCCTACGGTGGCAAGACCGGCGTCGACCTGCCCGAGGGCAAGAACTACGCCGGCGCCTATCACCTCCCGGCGGCTGTGATCGCCGATACCGAGACTCTCTCGACGCTGCCGGGCGAGGAGCTGGCAGCCGGGTTCGTCGAGGTGCTGAAGACCGGCCTGCTCGCCGGCGGCGCACTTTGGGACCGGGTGCGCGCGATCGGGTCGCTCGACGCGACGCAGCTCGACGACGTCGTCTTCGCCTGCGCCCGTCACAAGTGCGACGTCGTCGCCGCCGACGAGCGCGACGGTGGGCTGCGGCACACGCTCAACCTCGGCCATACCGTGGGCCACGCGATCGAGGCGGCAAGCGACTACCGCCGCTACCGTCACGGCGAGGCGGTCGGGCTCGGCCTGCTCGCCGCGCTGGGGCTTTCCGATGCGGCGCGGCTGCGCGACGAGGTCGAGGCCCTGCTGTCCGCCCACGGGCTGCCGGTCGAGCTCGACCCCGCGATCGACGCCGGTGCGATCCTCGCCGCCCTGCAGCGTGACAAGAAGCGCACCGCGCGCGGGGTCGGCTTCGTGCTGCTCTCCGAGCCGGGGAAGCCCCGCACCGGCGTGCTCGTCGATCCGGCTAAGGTCGAGGCGGCCGTGAAGGACCTCTACCGATGACCTCCGCCCACAACCGCGTCGCCGTCCTACACGGGGTCAACTTCGACGTGCTCGAGCGGCGCGATCCCGAGGTCTACGGCGGCATCTCGCTGAGCGAACTGGAGCGGAGCATCGAGAGCGCCGCGCGCGAGCTCGGCCTGGAAGCGATCTTCTTCCAGACCAACTCCGAGGGCGAGTTCGCCGAATACCTGCACCGGGCGCCGGAGCTTGCCGACGCGATCGTGGTCAACGCCGGTGCCTGGACCCACTACAGCCGCGCGATCGCCGACGCGCTGGAGCTGGCCGGGCTGCCGGCCGTCGAGGTTCACCTCTCCGACGTCGAGTCGCGCCAGGACTGGCGCCGCGAGTCGGTCTTCGACGGGCTGGTGCTGGAGAAGGTGTCCGGCAAGGGGCCGGACGGCTACCGCGACGCGCTCGCCCGGCTGGCGGCCCAGCTCGACGCCGGCGGCGAATGAAGGGCCGCGGCGAGCGCCTCGCGGCGGGGCTGGCCGAGCGCGAGCTCGACCTGATGCTGGTCACCGAGCTCGTCAACGTCCGCTATCTGACCGGCTTCACCGGCACCAACGGGGCCTGCGTCTGCGGGCCGGACACGCGCCTGTTCCTCACCGACTTCCGCTACACCGAGCGTGCCGCGGCGGAGGTCGAGGGCTGGGAGACGATCACGGTCGCCGACGACTGGCTCGGCGGCATCGCCGCCCACCTCACCGGCCGCTTTGGCTTCGAGGACGACCACGTCTCCGTGCGCCTGCTCGATCGATTGCGCGGGAAATTGGCCGACGGGGTGGAGGCGGTCGCCGCGGGCGGCTCGGTCGAGGAGCTGCGGCGAGTCAAGGACGATGACGAGCTGGCGGCGATATCGGCCGCCTCCGAGCTCGCCGACGAGGTCTGGCGCTGGAGCGTCGAGCGCGGCCTGGGCGGCCGCGGCGAGCGCGACGTGGCACGCGCCGCGGAAGCGCGGATCCGCGAGCTGGGCGGCGACCCATCTTTCCCCGCGATCGTCGCCGCCGGGCCCAACGGCGCCCTGCCGCACGCCGAGCCCGGCGCGCGGAAGATCGAGCAGGGCGACCTGGTCGTCTTCGACATGGGGGCGAAGCTGGACGGCTACTGCTCGGACGGGACCCGCACCTACGCGGTCGGCGAGCCCGGCGAGCGGGCGCGAGAGGTCTACGAGACGGTGCGCGCCGCGCAGGCCGCGGCCCTGGAGGCGGTCGCGGCCGGCGTCGGCGGCGAAGCGCTCGACGCGGTCGCCCGCGAGGCGATCGCCGCCGCCGGGGACGGCGAGCGTTTCGGGCACGGGCTCGGGCACGGGGTCGGGCTCGAGGTGCACGAGGCGCCGCGCGTCTCACCGCGTTCGGAGGACGTGCTCGCGGCGGGTGAAGTCGTGACGATCGAGCCGGGCGTCTACCTACCCGGCGAGCTGGGCGTGCGGATCGAGGATCTGGTCGTCGTCGCCGAGGACGGCTGCCGCAACCTCAGCTCGCTGCCCAAGGAAATCCAGCTGGTCCGCTAGATGCAAGCCTAATTTCGCCCGGCGTGGAGCCGATAGCGGCTGCGTGAGACCGCTTACGGACGCCGAGCGCCCCGCCGCCGAATCGCTTGTCGCGATCCGCGACGAGGCCCGGCGCGAGCGCCTGTTGGACATGGAGCTGCGCCTGCGGCCCTATCGCTTCGGCTGCTTCGCGATCCTCGCCCTGGCCCTCACCTCGGTCGGCGGCGACGTCGGCTGGTGGTGGATCGCGCCGCTCCTCGCCGGACTCGGTGGCTTCACGGTCGCCGACATGTTCATGCGCGCCAGCCGGCATCCCGCTGCCTGGGTCGCTACCGCGTGGGGGATCCTGCCGCTGCTGTTGCTCGACGCCGTCGTCGTCACCGGCGGCGCGGCGAGCCCGGTGCTGATGTGGTTCGCGCTGCCGGCCGTGACGCTCGGCGCCCGCTTCGAGCAACGCGGAATCGCGCTCGGCACGGCCTACATCCTGGTGCTGATGCTGGTCGGCACGGTGGGCCTCGATCCGCAGGTGGCTTCCGCGCACCGCCAGGAGCTGGTCGCCGCCGTCGCTCTGGTGCTCAGCACCGTGGTTCTCTCGGGCGCGCTGAACGAGTCCGACCGCGCTCACCGGCGACGCTCGACGCTCGACCCGCTCACCGGACTGTTCAACCGCAACGCGCTCGAGCAGCGGTTGGGCGAACTGGACGGCGAGGCGGAGGGGCACTCGCACGCGCTGCTGCTCTGCGACCTGGACCACTTCAAGCGGGTCAACGACGAGCTCGGCCACGCGACCGGCGACGCCGTCCTGCAGGATGTCTCCTACACGATGCGCTCGGTCCTGCGAGCGGGCGACTCGATTTATCGCGTCGGCGGCGAGGAGATCCTCGTCGTGCTGCCCGGCGCGACGCGGGATGACGCGGTCGAGATCGCGGAGCGACTGCGCCGCGCTGTGCGCGAGCGCCGCCCGGTCGGGACCGCGATCACGATCAGCATCGGTGTGGCTGTGTCCCACTCCGGCCCGCTCGATACCGACGAGCTGGTCGGCCTCGCCGACACGGCGCTCTACTCGGCCAAGGCCGCGGGGCGCGACCGCGTGATGGTCGGCGCCAACTGAGCTTCAGCGGCTGAGATCGAGGCCGGCCTGTAGGCGGGCGGCGAAGGCGGCGATGAGCTCGACCGTGGCCTCGACGTCGGCGAGGTCGGCGAGCTCGACCGGCGAGTGCATGTAGCGCAGCGGGATCGAGACCAGACCGGTCGGCACGCCCGAGCGCGAGATCTGGATCGAGTCGGCGTCGGTGCTGGTGCCGCGGCCGCTGGCGCTGATCGTGTGATCGATCCCGGCCTCCTCGGCTGTCTCGACCAACAGCTCGAAGACCTTGGGCGAGAGGGTCGAACCGCGGCCGATCGCCGGGCCCGAGCCGAGCGGGTGGCTGCCGACCTCCTTCTCGTCGATCCCGGGAGCGTCGGTCGCGTGGGTGACGTCGATCGCGACCGCGAGGTCGGGACGCACCTCGAAGGCCGCGGTGCGCGCACCGAAGAGGCCGATCTCCTCCTGGACCGCGGCGACCGCCGCGAAGCTGCCGCTCAGCGAGTCGCGCTCGTGGCAGCGGCGCAGAGCCTCGAGGGCGACGTAGGCGCCGAGGCGGTTGTCCATCGCCCGCGAGGCGAAGCGGTCACCGGCCAGGCGCACCGGCTCGGCGGCGATCGTCACGGCGTCGCCGATACGGATCAGCTCGGCGGCCGCCTCGCGGTCGGCGGCACCGACGTCGATGTGCAGGCCTTTCAGCTCGACGACCTTTTTGCGCTGGTCGGGTTCGAGCAGGTGGATCGGCTTGCGCCCGACCACTCCGGGAACCAGCCCGTCGCGACCGCGGACCGCTACCCGCTGGCCGACGAGGATCTGCGGGTCCCAGCCGCCGATCGGGGCAAACCAGAGGAAGCCCTTCTCGTCGATGTGGGTGACGACGAGGCCGATCTCATCGATGTGCCCGACGACGGCGAGCAGCGGCGCCGCATCGCCGACGCGAGCGATCGAGGATCCGAGGCCGTCGGCCGAGAGCGAGGCGAAGTCCGCTTCCTCGCGCCAGAGCGCCGCGGCGGGCGTCTCGTGCCCGGAAGGGGCGGCGATGCGAAGCAGCTTGTCCAGCAGCGCGGGGATCTCAGCCATACGAAGGCAGCAGTATGTCGAGTCGAACAGGTGTCCGCAATCGCGCGTTTGGAATAGTTTGCTTCGCGATGAGTGAAGAGGCAGCGACCTATCTGGTCACCGGAGCGTCCAGCGGGATCGGCGAGGCAGCCGCGAAGCGCCTCGCGCGCGAGCCGGGCGCGGAGCTGGTCCTGGTCGCCCGCCGCGAGGAGCGGCTGCGCGCGCTGGCCGAGTCGCTGCCCTGCAGGGCGACCTGGCTGGCCACCGACCTGACCGACGATGACGCCCCCGCGCGGGTGCGCGCGCACCTCGCCGAGCATCACGGCGGCAGCCTGAAGCTGCTCGTCAACAACGCCGGCGCCGCCTGGCGCGGCGCCTTCGGCGAGGCCGGCTACGAGAACGTGCGGCGGCACATGCAGCTCAACTTCGATGCGGTTGTTCGCCTCACCGAGGCGCTGCTGCCGTTGCTGCACGCCTCGGCGCCGAGTGCGATCGTTAACGTCGCGAGCACAGCCGGGCGGGTCGCGAGGGCGCGCACGGGCGCCTACTCGGCCAGCAAGTTCGCCCTGATCGGCTGGACCGATTCTCTGTACGCCGAGGAGCGGCCGCAGGGCGTCCACGTCGGCATGGTCCTGCCGGGCTTCATCGCCACCGAGGGCTTCCCGGCCACCGAGCTGCGCGAGCGGGCGCTGACCCGCTGGACCGTCTCCAAGCCGGAGAAGGTCGCCGAGGCGATCGTCGAAACCGGGTTGCGCGGCAAGGCGGAGCGCTACGTGCCGCGGCCCTACGCGCTGGCCGCGGTCGCCCGGGTCCTCGCGCCGCGCCTCGTGCGCCGCGTCCTCTCCGGGGGCGGCGCGGCGACCCTGACGACCGGCACCGCGGCCGAATCCCGGGACTGATCGCCAGGCCGCCGAACGGCGCGGCTCAGTGGAAGTGTTCGCGGGTGAGCCGGCAGTAGTGGAAGCCGAAGGGGAATGTGACGTTGTTCGCGGCGTTGCCGCTGCGTTCGGCCTGGATCGAGGTGTGGGTGGCCTTCGTGCGCTTCTTTTCGACCAGGTACTTACCGAGCTTGTGCATGCGCAGCTTGACCAGCCGCAGGAAGTGGAACCACTTCCGAAGGCGCGCCTTGTCGGCGGGCGGCCTCGGCACCCGAACCAGCTGCTTGATCGACTTGCCGAAGGTATTCGACACGCGCAGGAACTGGTGCCCGGCGGGAACCAGCTTCTGGTGTTTGATCCGCGCTTCGGCGCCCTTGAGGATGCGTTGGCTGCGCACGGTGTCGCGCCTGCAGATCGGCTCGACCCGCTGCTTGTAGGTCGTTCGCGTTTGCTCGGACGTCTGTTGTTCGGCTCCGCGGGCGATCGGGGCGACTGCCAGTAGCAGCGCGGCGACGATCGCGGCGGAAACTCCCTGCTTTCCCATGTCCTTCAGCTACCCACCTCACGGGCTTGAAACCCGCGAGCCGCTCAGCCGCTGCGGTCGAAGCGCCCGAAGCGGCAGTCGCGGAAATGGAGGACGATCGTCGTGTTGTTCGCCGAGATCCCGGCGCGTTCGGCGAGGATCGACTCATGGGTTCCTCTGATCTTTTCGCCGGCGACGAAGTACTTGCCGACGAGGCGCAGGCGGTTCTTGAGCAGCTTCATGATTTCCATCCAGCGCTCGATCCGGTGCCCGTCGGTTTCCGGCGGGGGCACCTTGGCGAGGCGCTGGATCAGCCGGCCGAACGATCTCGAGACGCGGATGAACTGCTTCCCGGCGGGCGCCAGCAGGTTCCTGTTGACCCGCGTCCGGGCGCCGCGCATGATCCGTTCGTTGGCGATGCGGTTCGACTTGCAGATCGGCTCGACCTGGGCCTTGTAGGTCTCGCGCGTCTGTTCCTCGCCAGCGGCAAGCGGCGCGACGGCAAGCGTCACGAGCGCGATCGCGGCGAATGTTCCCAGTCTCCTCGTCATCACCCTGCGCCACCAGCCTAGACGCTGACGCCTGCCGGCCCGGCACAGTTAGGATTCGCGGCCGTGATCTCCACCAACCAGTTCAAGAATGGCAGCCACGTCGAAATCGACGGGTCGGTCTACAAGATCCTCGAGTTCCAGCACGTCAAGCCCGGCAAGGGCGGCGCCTTCGTGCGGACCAAGCTGCGCAAGATCGACGACGGCTCCGTGCAGGACAAGACGTTCAGGGCGGGGGAGAAGTTCAGGCCCGTCCACACCGACTCGCGCAAGATGCAGTACCTCTACGACTCCGGCGAGGCGGCGGTCTTCATGGACACCGCCGACTACGAGCAGATCGAGATCCCGGCCGACGCGATCGGTGAGGCGATGCAGTGGATCCTGCCCAACGACGAGGTCGACGTGCTCTTCGTCGACGAACGGCCGAGCGACGTTCAGGTCGCGAGTGCGGTCGAGATGAAGGTCACCCAGACTGACCCCGGCGTCAAGGGCGACACGGCCTCGGGCGGCGGCAACAAGCCGGCGACGCTCGAGTCCGGGGTGGTCGTCCAGGTGCCGCTGTTCATCGACGAGGGCGAGACGATCCGCGTCGACACCGGCAGCGGCAAGTACGTCTCACGCGCCTAGGCGCGCCAAGCGGTCGCCGGAAGCGGGAGAATAGGCCGATGCGCCGATCCGAACAGCGCCGCGACGCCGTCTTCGCCTGCTACCAGCGCGACGTCACCGGCCGTCCGCTGGCCGAGCTGCTCGCCGACGCGCGTCCTTTCACCCGCGAGCTCGCTGAGGCCGTCGAGCCGCGCCGCGAGGAGCTCGACGCGGTGATCGCGGCGCACGCCCGCGGCTGGGAGCTGAAGCGGATCGCGCCGCTGGAGCTGAACGTGATGAGGGTGGCGCTGTATGAGATCGAGAACAGCGACGACGTTCCTGACGAGGTCGCGATCGACGAGGCGGTGGAGATCGCCAAGGAGTACTGCGGCGCCGACGCTCCCGGCTTCGTCAACGGGATCCTCGGGGCGATTGTGCGCGAGCGCCAAGGGGGTGCGGTGAAGTGAGCGAGGACGCGCGGCTGCGCGAGATCTCCACCCGTCTGCAGGCGATCGCCGCGGAGCTGGAGGGCTCGGAGGCGGGCGACGAGCGGGCGGCCGAGCTCGCCCGCGAGGCGGCCGAGCTCTCTGGAGAGGCGGTCGAGGAGGCAAACCGCCGCATCCGCGAGTCGCAGTCCCAGCAGTGAGCTATCCGGAAGACCTGCGCGCCCTGGTCGATGCCGAGCTGGAGCGCCTGCGCTTCTCGGCCCGCCCGGCGACGGCGGAGCTGGAGGAGGCGATGCGCTACTCGCTGCTCGCCGGTGGCAAGCGAGTGCGCCCGGTGCTCGCCCTGGCGACCGCCCGGGCGCTGGGGGCCGAGCCGCAGCGCTACCTGCCGGTCGCCGCTGCGATCGAGCTGATCCACACCTACTCGCTGATCCACGATGACCTGCCGGCGATGGACGACGACGACCTGCGCCGGGGCCAGCCGACGGCGCACGTCAGGTACGGCGAGGATGTCGCGATCCTGGCCGGCGACGGCCTCTTCGCCGAGGCGATCCGTCTCTTCTGCGGGCAGCCGGGCGAGCCCGCACGGGTGCTGGCCGCGCTGGCCGAGCTGACCGCCGCGACGGGGGTCGATGGCATGGTCGGCGGGCAGTACGTCGATGTCGCCGGCGGGGCGGAGGGCGCCGAGGGCCTGCGCGAGCTGCATGGGCTCAAGACCGGCCGATTGATCGCCTCGGGCGTACGCGTCGTACTGATCATGGAGGGGATCGCCGAACCTGAGACAATTTCCTACAGCCGATTCGCCGGTGAGCTCGGCGTCCTCTTCCAGATCGTCGACGACATCCTCGACGTGACCGGAAGCGACGAGCAACTCGGAAAGCCCCACGGAAGCGACGAGCGACATGGCAAACTCACCTACGTCAGCCTCTTCGGCCTCGAGCGGGCACGCGAGCTGGCCGCCGAATCGCACGCCAAGGCGACCGCGGCGCTGGCCGAAGCCGGCGGCGAGACCGGCGATCTGACGGGCATCGCCGACTACATCTTCACGAGGAACCGATGAGCGAGGAGCAACAAGAGCTTTTGCCGGGGATCGATTCCCCGGCCGATCTGCACGGGCTCGACGACGAGCAGCTGCAGCAGGTCGCGCAGGAGATGCGCAAATACATCATCGACACGATCGGTGAGATCGGTGGCCATTTCGGCGCCAACCTCGGCACCTGCGAGCTCGCCGTCGCCCTGCACAGCCTGATGGACTCACCGCGCGACAAGGTGCTGTGGGACGTCGGCCACCAGGCCTATCCGCACAAGATCCTCACCGGTCGGCGCGAGGCGCTGCCGACGATCCGCCAGTACGAGGGCCTGGCGCCCTTCTGCTCGATCGCCGAGTCCGAGCACGACATCATGGGCGCCGGCCACGCCTCGACCTCGATCGGCTACGCGGTCGGGCTGAAGGAGGCGATGCGCAAGGGAATCGGCGTCGACGGCAAGGTGGCCGCGGTGATCGGCGACGGGGCTCTGACCGGCGGCGTCGCCTACGAGGCCCTGCACGCCGCGGGCGGCCTGCAGACGCCGATCGTGATCGTGCTCAACGACAACGGGATGTCGATCTCACCGAACGTCGGGGCGCTCTCTCGGTACTTCAACCGGGTCCGGCTCAACCCGCGCCTTTTCCACGCCCGCGAGGGGGTCGAGCACCAGCTGACCAGGCTGCCTCTGGGGCTGGGCAGGCGGATCGAACAGCTCGGGCCGGAGATCAAGTCGGCGATCAAGGCCTACTGGGCTCCCGGCCTGTTCTTCGAGGAGCTCGACCTCGCCTACCTGGGCGTGATCGACGGCCACGACGTGCACGCTCTGCGCGAGGCTCTGCGCGAGGCGTTCGAGGCCGAACGGCCGGTCGTCGTCCACATCCACACGGTCAAGGGCAAGGGCTTCGCCCCGGCCGAGGAGGGCGGCCTGGAGGGAATGGAGAAGTGGCACGCGGCGAAGCCGAAGTCGATCGTGGATGGAAAGCCCGCCGCCTCCTCTGCTCCCGCGACCCCGAAGAAGTCAGATCTGGATTCGGGGTCGCTCCCGCGTGCGGGGGCGGCGGGGTTGGTGGAAGTTCGTGAGTCGGATTCTCCCGTGAGGATCGCGCCCGAGCGGCTCGAGAAACCGCCGCCACCGAGCGCGCCTCCGCAGTACACGCAGGTCTTCGCCGGCGCGATCGTCGCCGAGGCCGAGCGCGACGAGCGCGTAATCGGGATCACCGCGGCGATGGCGGGGGGGACCGGCCTTCAGCAGCTCGCCGACGAGCGCCCCGAGCAGTACTACGACGTCGGCATCGCCGAGCAGAACGCCGTCCTGCTCGCCTCCGGCTTGGCGCTACAGGGGGCGAAGCCGGTCTGCGCGATCTACTCGACCTTCCTCCAGCGCGCCTACGACCAGATCATCCACGACGTCTGCCTGCAGGGGCTCGACGTGACCTTCGCGATGGATCGCGCCGGCCTGGTCGGCGACGACGGGCCGACCCACCATGGGGCCTTCGACATCTCCTACTTCCGGCCGCTGCCGAACGCGGTCGTGATGGCGCCCCGCGACGAGGCCATGCTGGTCCACATGCTGCGCACCGCGATCGCCCACGACGGCCCGGCCGCGCTGCGCTACCCGCGCGGCGCTGCCGAGGGCGTCGAGCTGCCAGCCGAGGGCGTCGAGATCCCGATCGGCAGCGGCGAGGTCTTGATCGACGGCGAGCGTGTCGCGCTGGTCGGCTACGGCTACGGCGTATCGGTCGCCCAACGGGCGGCGGAGGTCCTCGCCGGGCACGACCTGCGCCCGACCGTCGCCGACGCCCGCTTCGCGAAGCCGCTCGACGCGGAGCTGCTCGAGCGGCTCGCGCTTGGGCACGACCTCGTTGTGACCATCGAGGAGAACGTCCTGCCGGGGGGCTTCGGCTCGGCGGTTTTGGAGCAGCTCGAGGACTCCTTCGCCGACCGCCCCGAGGAGCGGGCCCGTGTGATGCGGATTGGCCTGCCTGACCGCTACGTCACCCACGGCAAGCCGGCGCTGCTGCGCGAGGAGGCCGGCCTGACGGGGGACTCCGTCGCCGAGCGGGTTCTGGCTGCGCTGCGCTCCGGCGAGCCGGCGCTCAGCTAGCGACGGCACTGCGCGAATTCGCGTATTGGCTTGCGCCAAACCGCTCAATCGGCTAGCCTGCCCGGCGGCCTCCTTGGTGGTCACCGGACTCGTCCCGAATCGCGGATTGTTTCTGGGGTTACTACAGGGAGAGGAGGCGCGTATCTCTGGATATGCAGGGTCCGTTGGGCAGGCGGACCTGTGCCTCGGTTTGGCGTTGCCTGCGTTCGCGGCTAGGGTGTTCCCGTGGCGGTCAAGCTCCATCGTTGTTCGGTGACGTGGTTCAAGCTCGACATTCACCCGTGCTGGCGGGTGCAGAAGTCCCTCGACGAGCAGGGGGTCGAGTACGAGGTCGTCACCGGGCCGCTGCGGCCCGGCAAGCGCGATGAGCTCGAAGGTCTCTCCGGCCAACGGAAATACCCCGTGATCGAGTTCGAAGACGGCCGGGTCTACCGCGAGGAATCGGCCGACATGGCCGCGAAGATCCGTGCCGGCGAGCTGCTCAGTGGCTCAGGCGGCGGCGCGTCCGCGTAGTCCGGGCCCACCCGTTTCCTTCATCCGCTGACGGACGGCGACATCGCCAGAAGCAGGGCAACGGTGGCTACGGCCGCCAAGATCATCCCCTGCCAACGCCTCACGGCGGGACCATCGCCCCGCCCAACAGAAAACGCCCCGCCGGGGAGGCGGGGCGCTTCTGGGGTTACTACAGGGAGGAGAGTCATGCGAGTGGCTGCATGGCAGAGCGGAATCCGGCCCGTAGAGCTAAATCGACTCCGGTTGTTGCCGGTTGTAACCGGCTATTTCGGTGCCTGACTACGGCACGACTACGGCACGGGACGGTGCCGCGGCTGCTCAGTGGCGCCGCGCTACGCGCTCAGAGCGGGGGTGAGCTCCGCGGCCGGCACCGCGCTCGACACCGGCATCGTGACGCGCAGTTCGCCGTCGCGCTCCAATAGTCGCTTCGGACGGACGAGCGTCAGTCCGACCAGCTCTCCGTTGCGGTCGAACCGCACCGCATGGCCCTCGGGCGTCTCGTCGTAGTCGACCGCGCGCGCGGGGTCGCCGACGTGGAGGTAGAGCACGTCGGCGTCGGCGTCGTACTCGACGCGATCAAACTCGATGTCGGCGATCGTAACGCTCATGGCTTCCTTCTTCGGGCGAACGAGGTGATGATACGCCCCTGATCTTCGCTGTCGAACACGACGACCACCTTTAGCCAGCGGCTCGGTCCTGCGCCTTCCAGATAGAGCCACTCTTCGTCAGGCTCCCGGCCCGCGACGACGCTCGTCGGCGATTCTACGGTGCGACGGATTTCGCTCTTGTAGGTCTCGATCTCGGGGTGGGCGCTGGCGATGTGCTGCCAACGCTCGGCGTTGAGCAGAACCATGCGGCCCCGTCGATCTCGGATCGTCTCGGGGCTATTCACCATGTCGACGCACCTCGTCCCGCAAGGGCGCTTGCCGCACCGTGATGCAAGGGATACCCCCGACTGTCTCTGTCCGCGATCTCACGCGCAGATCGTATCCGCGCGACTGGCCGCGCGACTGGTCGCTACGCGCCGGGCGGCGTACCCTGGGCCAGCGACCGATGGACGAATCACCGCTGACCCGAGTCGTATGCGAGGCCTTCCTTGCATCCGCGATACCCGCGTCACCGTCAGCGCGATCCTGGGCCAGCTCGCCGCCGGAGCAAACGTTGATGAGTTGCTGGAGGACTATCCCTACTTAGAACGCGACGCAAGACCTTCCGCCACAAGTCAGAAGCGAAGACATGGCGCGCCGACGCCGTGCGCGCCGCAAGTCGTAACGAGCTTCGGCCAGCGCCGCGCGATGCTCGCACCTTGGCCGATGCCCTCGCCGAATTCATCGACGGCATGAAGAACGGGACGGCTCGGCCCAAAGGCCGCGAGGCGTACAAGCCGAACACGATCCGGTCATACGACCGGGCGCTGAGAGTCCACATCGCGTTCTCGGCGGTCGGCCGACTCAAGGTCGCAAGCGTGCAACGGCAAGACCTTCAACAACTGGCGGACGAGCTGCTCGGCTCGGGTCTCGCAGTCGGGACCGTGAGCAACATCTTCAACCCGGTTCAGGCGTTCTACCGCCGTGCCGTCCATCGCGGCGATATGGCGGTCAACCCCGCCGAAGGAATCGATCTGCCCAACGGTGGATCGCAACGTCCCGCGCGCATCGCCTCGGCCGCCGAAGCGGCGGCGCTGTTGGCTGCACTCGCGCCGGAGGATCGGCCGGTCTGGGCTACTGCCTTCTACGCGGGCCTACGGCGAGGCGAGCTTCAAGCGCTCCGTTGCTGCGATCTGGATTTCGAGGCCAGCCTGATCCGAGTCGAACGCGGTTGGGACCAGGAGGAGGGCGCGATTGACCCAAAGTCTCGATCCGGTCGCCGCTCCGTGCCGATGCTGGCCATCCTGCGCCGCTATTCTCGAAGCGGACTTGAAGCGCACCGGCAGGACCGGGGCGGACCTCGTGTTCGGGCGGACGCTGGACGCGGCATTCGTCTCGTCCACTATTGACAATCGGGCAAAGCGAGCCTGGAGCTCCTTCAACGAACGGGAGCACGAAGATGTCACCGCGTCCGACCGCGAACCGGAGCCGCTCCATCCGATCACCCTGCACGAGTGCCGCCACACCTTTGCGTCGCTGCTGATCGACGCCGGAGCCAACCCCAAGGCCGTCCAGGCGTTCATGGGCCACTCGAAAATTCAGACGACCTTCGACACCTACGGGCACCTACTCCCCGGCAGCCACGACGAGGTGCGCGAGCGGATGGACGCCTATCTGTCGGTTGGTACAGATGTCACTTTGCCTGGAGCCCCTACCGGATCGGAACTTCGTAACGGCTGAGCGTGTGCCCTGGCCTCGCTACCCAAAGGGAGGCTCCGACCGCGCCGATGATCGTCCCCGGCTCTGCTAGGCGTGCGGCCAGCCGGACTTCGTCGGTTCCGGGATCGAGGACGTAGACATCCCTGGAGCCAGCGCGCGAGTCTCTGCTGGAGAGCCAGAGGCGACTGTCACTGACGGCATGGACCCAGATGTATTCATCGAAATTCACCACCTGTTCCACGTCGCCGGTTCGCAGGTTGACCTGAACCACACCCAGGGCATTGCCCGTCGTGTTCGCCACATACCCATTGCCGTGCGGTGTCGCCCATCCACCGCGCGCCCAGAGCGAGCCGTCGGCGAGTGCCAGGTTGTCCACGCTGAGTCGGCGTCCTTCGGTTCCTTGGATCGGTTGCGTGGGTCCGAGTTCGCCGGTCTTCGGGTCAATGCGCGCGAGCCCGAACAGTTCCGCCGCGAGCCAGACCGAGCCACCGCCTGCCGTCATTCCCTCAACCCCAAAGTGGGTCGGGATCACTCGCACCACTTCCGTCGTCTGCGGGTCGATCTGGGCTACGTATTCGCGTGCGGTCGAAACCCAAACCGCCCCTTCGCCGACGGCTATGTTGTTGGGGAGGAACGCGAAGGCTTCGGGATAGTTCGTGCCAACGGGCTTTGGCAGCGAGAGATGCAGGGAGCCGAGCGGCTTTGCGGTCTGCGGGTCGAAGTGGGTGACGGTCCCGTCGAAGCTAGCCGTCCAGACGCCGCCCTCTCCGGCCGCCACAACGCCCAAGCCTTCGACTGGTGCGCTTGCAACGATCGCCCCGGTGCGGCTGTCGACCTTGACCAGCGCGCCCTGGGAGTGTTCGAACTCGGCGGGTGGTCCGCCGCAGTGTGTCGAGCAGGTTAGAACCCAGAGGTACTCGCCTTCGGCTACCGCCGTACCGACCACCTGACCTCCCGCACTGACCACTTCACCTGGCAGCGTGACTCGCGCGGACGCTTGAACCGTAGGTGGGCTCAACGGCCCATCGGATGGACCGCCAATGACCGCGACCGCGACGGCAGCGATTGCCACAAGTCCGAGCGCTCCGGCCGTTGCCCCAATACGACGGCGACGGCGACGCTTTCCCGCGCGAGCGACGACCACGCCGTGGTCGAGCGAATGTGGATGTACCTTCGCGAGGCTGTCGCGAACTTCGAGTCCGATCTCGTCCCTATCCATCTTCCTTCTCCTTTGATTCCTGTAGAGAGGCGCGCGCTCGGTGAAGTCGGCTTCGAACCGAAGCCGACTTGATTTTCAGCGCGCGTCCAGCTTCCTCGCTGCTCAGTCCGAGGAATGAGACGAGCAGCAGCGCATCCCGCTCCCCTTGAGGCAGAGCGGCCAGCGCCGCTATCAGTTGATCGCGGCTGGCCACCTGCCAGGCTGGATCGGGCCTAGGATCGGCCAGGTCCCGGGCCAGTGGCGCCCACGGTCGCCTCGACCGGCGTCGATTGACGTTGATCGCGACGACGTAGGCGTATCCGATTGGGGAATCGAGTTGCCTGACTCGACCCCAGCGAGCGAAGACCCGCGTCATCGCCTCCTGAGAGACCTCTTCTGCGACCCCGAGATCGCGAGTGGCGGGCAGCACAGCCCGGACCAAGCGCGGATAACTGTCCGAGAAAAACTCGGCGAACGAGCCGCCGGCCTCAGGGTTGTCGGGGCGGATTTGAGTCTCCATCGTCTTGCTCATCGTTCCTATAAGCCGTTGGACCCCTCAAACGTTGCAAGGCTCCGCTAAGCCGAGAGTGGATCGAAGATCGAAGGAACGAAACGCTCCTAGGAAGCTGTCGGGAGAAGTTCCAGGGCCTCGACGTGACGGGGTCGCATCGTGCCGAAGTGGCGATGGTCGAGCGTTGCCAGCTTCGGCTCTCCCAGTCGTTCGGTCATAGCCAGGACGGCACTGTCAACGAAGCCGACTTCGAGGTCCGCGTAAGTTCGCATGAGTTCAGCGGCCCGCTCGTAGTCGCTGGCGATCAAGTCCTCAACATCCAGCTGGCCGCCTCGGATGGTGTCGAGGAGCGCCGGGAACGCATCGGGTCCGAGTTCGCGCCCAAGCATGTGGTCAAGCTCGACCAGAACGGGGGCCGGGAGCACCCGGCGTTCAGGGCCTGGCTTGAGCAATGGCGAGCAGCGCTCATGGGCCGCGTCGTCGGCGACCATCGCCGCGACCATTGGGCCGGTGTCCAGAATCAGCGGAATGGCCGGGGCTCGAACTCGTCGTTGCTCGCCCGCTCGCTGAGATCGCTGCGGCCAGCGGTGAACGCTCCAATCAACGAGAACGGAGGCTGCGGCTCCTCGCCGCGCAGCTCGTGCTCAAGGGCCTCTTGAACGATCTGGGGGACGGCCACGCCGCGCTGGTCGGCAACCCTGCGGGCGCGCTCCAGCAGCTTGGCGTCTACTTCGACGGTTCTTGTCGGCGATGCGGCCATGCCGAGATTCTACCTCCGCGATCCCCGGCGGCCCGGGGTGCAACGGCTTTCGCCGCGTATCGCGTGGGGGGCCGACGTCGGACTGGCGCATTTACTGGCGCATTGGTTCTCCAGCACAGCCCATCGGCCATCTTTGTTGACTGGGCCAAGCCGCCGCATTTGGCTCTTCAAAGCCCCACAACAGAAAACGCCCCGCCGGGGAGGCGGGGCGTTTCTGGGGTTACTACAGGGAGGAGAGATATGTGTATCTCTATATATGTGGATCCGTGGGAGGTAGGTGGGCCCTTATGTGCCGCGGGGCGAGTCGATGGGAGTCGACTGCCATATGAGCGGCGCCAGGCCCGACCAGAAAGTCTTGTGAGTCTTTATCGATCCTCTCTCGCGAAACCTTGAATTCAGAGTACGAACATACGTGCGATTTGTGTGTGAGGCGAGTCACAGAGACCTGGGCCGCGTCTCGACCCCGTTGACGAAGCAATTCTTCTACCCAATTCTAAGGTGCCGATAAACATCTGGCAAGGGCTGCATATGGATTGCCTCATGGGCGGCTGTACCGTTCCTGCGTGGCCACGAAGGGCGCCAAGGCGCGGATAGACGCGGTTTTGGCCGAGCGGGGCCTGTTTGCGTCGCGCTCCGCGGCTGCCGGCGCCGTGCGTGCGGGCGAGGTCCGGGTCGGCGCGGACGGGCCTGTCGCGCTGCGGCCCAGCCAGCTGGTCGACCCGGACGCCGACTTCCGGGTCGAGGAAGGGCCGCGCTTCGTCTCCCGCGGCGGGATCAAGCTCGACAACGCGCTCACCGCACTGGGCATCGATGTGAAGGGGAGGGCATGCCTCGACGTCGGCGCATCGACGGGTGGCTTCACCGACTGCCTGCTGCAGCGGGGCGCCGCGCAAGTCATCGCCCTCGACGTCGCCTATGGCCAGCTCGAGCTGCGCATGCGAGAGGATCCGCGTGTGACCGCGATCGAGCGCCTCAACGCCCGTTTCCTCTCTCCCGCCGACCTGCCCTACGGGCCCGATCTGGCGACGGTCGACGTCTCCTTCATCTCGCTGAAAAAGGTGCTGCCGGCCGTTGCCGCCTGCCTGCGGCCCGGCGGGGAGGCGCTGGCGATGGTCAAGCCTCAGTTCGAGCTCAGCCGCGAGCGGGTTCGCAAGGGCGTCGTCCGCGACGCCGCCGACCGCCATGAGGCGATCCTCGCCGTCGCCGAAACCGCCGCGGAGCTGGGCCTGCCGGTGCGCGGCCTCGCATCGTCCGGCCTGCCCGGGCCCAAGGGCAATCGCGAGACCTTCGTCTGGTGTGGGGGCGACGGCGAGCCGCTCGCCGATGTCGAGGCCGCCGTGCGCGAGGTGGACCTATGAGCGAGCAGCGCCTCGCGGCGCTGATCACCCACGCCCATCCTCCGGCCACGACCGAGGCGGTCGCTGCCGCGGTCGCCGCTGCCCATTCCGCCGGGTGGCGCCTGGTCGCGACTTCCGACGAGCTCGCAAAGCACGGCGCCGCCGCGGAGGGAATCGAGCAGGTCGGGGAGCTGCCCCGCCAGGCCGATCTCTGCCTGGTCTTGGGCGGCGATGGCTCGATCCTCTACGCGCTGCGCCACTTCGCCCGCAGCGGCGTGCCCGTCTTCGGCGTCAACTTCGGCACCGTCGGCTTCCTCGCGGGAGTCGAGCGCAGCGACGCCGAGGAGGGCATGCGGCGCGCCTTCGCGGGGGAAACAGAGGCGATCGACCTGCCCGGCCTGGAGATCGATGTCGACGGCAGGACCCGAGTGGCCCTCAACGACGTCAGCTTCATCCGCAGGCCCCACGAGCGGGTCGCCGAGCTGAGCTACAAGATCGCCGAGGAGGAGGTCGGCCACGTCCGCTGCGACGGCCTGGTCGCCGCGACGCCGGTCGGGTCGACGGGCTACAACCTCGCCAACCAGGGTCCGATCCTGGCCTGGGGCGTCAAGGGCTACGTCGTCTCCTACGTGGCGCCACACTCGCTAACCGCGCGTCCGCTCGTCGTCGCCCCCCGCGACATCCTGCACGTCGGCAACGCCGGTGGCCGCGAGGCGGTCGACGTCGCAATCGACGGCGCACCGGCCGGGATACTCGAGTCCGGCGCGGCGCTGGAGGTCAGCTTCGCCGACCGCGTCGGCAAGCTCGCCCAGTTGCCCGGGACGAGCTTCTACCAGCGCATACGCGAGAAGTTCGGCCACCTCGCCGTCTGAGTCGGCCGGCCGACTCAGACGGGTTATTAGGGTTCCGACGATGGAGCGCAAATGGTGGACCCTCCTCCTCAGCTCGATCGCGACGTTCATGCTGCTGCTGGACATCACGGTCGTCAACGTCGCACTGCCCGACATCCAGCGCGATCTCGGCGCCAGCCTCTCCAGCCTGCAGTGGGTGGTCGATGCGTACTCGCTGATGCTCGCCGTCTTCCTGCTCACCGCCGGCTCGCTGGGCGATCGCCTGGGCCGCAGGCGGGTCTTCTCGCTCGGCCTCGGCCTGTTCACCTTCGCCTCCTTCCTCTGCGGGATCGCCGGCGATCCGACGCTGCTCAACCTGGCCCGCGGCTTGCAGGGGATCGGCGGGGCGGCGATGTTCGCCACCTCGCTCGCCCTGATCGGCCAGGAGTTCCACGGCCGCGACCGGGCGACCGCGTTCGGCATCTGGGGCGCCACCGTCGGCGGCGCCGTCGCGATCGGCCCGCTGGTCGGCGGACTGATCGCCGAGCACCTCGGCTGGCAGTGGATCTTCTTCGTCAACATCCCGATCGGGATCGTTGCCGTCGCCCTCACCGAGCTGCGGCTCGCCAACGTCGCCGCGCAGGATCCCCAGCGGATCGACCTGCCTGGCCTGGCGACCTTCTCCGGCGGCCTTTTCCTGCTGATCTTCGGCCTGATCCGGGGTAACCCTGAGGGTTGGGGAAGCTCGACGATCGTCGCCTCGCTGGCCGGCTCGGCCGTGCTCATGCTCGGCTTTTTCGCGATCGAGGCGCGCAGCCGCAGCCCGATGCTCGACCTCTCCCTGTTTCGCAAACCCGCCTTCAACGGTGTCTCGGCCGTTGCCTTCGGCCTCTCCGCGGGGATGTTCGCGATGTTCCTCTACCTGACGATCTACATGCAGGGCGTGCTCGATTACTCGCCGCTGGAGACCGGCCTGCGCTTCCTGCCGCTGACCGTGCTCTCCTTTATCGTCGCGCCGATCTCGGGCAAGCTCTCCAACTTCGTCCCGATCCGCGTCCTGATGGGGGTCGGCCTGGGGTTGGTCGGGGTCGGGCTGCTGCTGATGCACGGGCTCGCCGCCGGATCGGACATCTCGGCGCTGCTGCCTGGCTTTCTCGTCGCCGGCGTCGGTATCGGCCTCACCAATCCCAGTATCGGCCAGGCTGCGATCGCGGTCGTGCCGCCCGCCAAAGCCGGCATGGGATCGGGCATCAACACCACCTTCCGCCAGGTCGGGATCGCGACCGGTGTAGCCGCGCTCGGCGCCGTTTTCCAGTCGCAGGTGGCATCGAAGCTCTCGAGCCTGCTGCCGGGCGCGCCGGCCGGCCTGGCCGAAGCGATCTCCTCCGGCGGCTCGCGCGCCGCCGCGGCCGCCGCGTCCCCGGCGCAGCGCCCCGAGATCGTCCATGCCGCGAAGGTCGCCTTCGTCAGCGGCTTCAACGAGATCCTCCTGATCGGCGCGATCCTCTCCTTCGTCGGGGCGGCTCTCGGCTTCGCCTTGGTCCGCGCCGGCGACTTCGTGCAACCGGGCGAAGCGGCACCCGAGCCCGCCGCGGCGTAGTCCCGGCAGCCGCCGCTCGGGCTGGTACACAGGGTCCGTGCTGCGCGAGCTCCGGATCGAGAACCTGCTGCTGATCGAGCGGGCCGAGCTGCGGCTGGGGGAGGGGCTGAATGCGATCACGGGGGAGACCGGTGCGGGGAAGACGGTGCTCGCCCACTCGCTCGACCTGCTGATGGGGGGCAAGGCGCGCCCGCAGATCGTCCGCCCTGGCGCCGGCGAGGCGTGGGTCGAGGGGGTCTTCGACCTGCCCGAGGGCTTGCTCGCCGAGCCGGAGATGGGCGAGGTCGCCGAACGGCTGCCCGAGGGCGCGCAGGAAATCGTCCTTGGGCGCCGCGTCTCGGCCTCGGGCCGAACCGCCGCCTTCCTCGCCGGGCGCGCGGCCAGCGCCGCCGACCTGAAGTTGCTCGGCGGGCGTTTGCTCGCCTTCTACGGACAGCACGAGCATCGCAAGCTGACGATCGCCTCCGCCCAGATGGACGTGCTCGACGGTTTCGCCGGCACCGAGCACGTCGCGCTCCGCGAGCGCTACCGCGAGTCCCACCGCGAGTGCGGGCGGCTGAGCGCAGAGCTCTCCGCGCTGCGCGAGCGCGACGGCTCACGCGAGCGCGACCTCGACCTCTTCCGCTATGAGCTGGCCGAGATCGAGGAGGTTGCCCCCGACGCCGCCGAGGAGGCCGAGCTCGCGGCCGAGCGCGAGCGGCTGCGCCACGCCGAGGGCCTGCGCGAGGCCGCCCTCGGGGCGCTCGCCGCGACGGCGGGCGCGGACGAGGACGGCGGTGGCGCCGCGAGCGCGCTGGCCAACGCGGAAGCGGTCCTGCAGGGGGTCGGCGGGGTCGACCCGGATCTCGACGGCCTGGCCGAGCGAATCGGCGCGCTCGCGGTCGAGCTGGAAGACGTCAGCGGTGGGCTGCGCGGCTACCTGGACGGGATCGAGGCCGACCCTGGGCGCCTGGTCGCGGTCGAGGAGCGCCTCGACGCGATCGACCGTCTGCAGCGCAAGCACGGCGGCAGCGTCGAGTCGGTGCTTTCTCACGCGGTGCGCTGCCGGGAGGAGATCGAGCGGCTGGAGGGCGCGGAGACGCGCGGCGCTGACTCGGAGGCCGCGCTCGCCGAGGCGGAGGCACGGCGCGAGAAGCTCGGCAAGCGACTGAGCAAGGGGCGCGCAGCCGCCGCGGGGCCGCTGCGGGCCAAGGTGGCGGCCGAGCTGGAGGGCCTGGCGATGCCCGGCGCCGCGCTCGAGGTCGAGCTCGAGCCGCATCCGGAGGCCTTCGGCCCGAACGGGCGCGAGACGGTCGAGCTGCGGATCGCCCCGAACCCGGGCATGGCGCCGGCGCCGCTGCGCGACGCAGCCTCCGGCGGCGAGCTCTCGCGGGTGATGCTCGCGCTGAGCGGCCTCGGCGAAGCCGCGGGCGCCGGCACTCTCGTCTTCGACGAGATCGACGCCGGAGTGGGGGGCAAGACCGCCCGCGTGGTCGGGGAGCGGCTGCGGGCGCTCGGCGAGGGCCGCCAGGTCCTCTGCATCACTCATCTGCCGCAGGTCGCCTCGTTGGCCTCGACCCACTTCCGCCTGGAGAAGGACCTGGGCGGCGGACGAGCCGCGGCGACGGTGCAGCGGCTCGACGGCGAGGGCGTGGTCGAGGAGATTCGCCGCATGCTCGGTGGCGAGAGCTCGGACGAGGGCGCCGACCGCCACGCCCGCGAGCTGCTCAAGGCCGCCTGACCGGCGCAAATCGACGCCCGCGGCCGCTCGCGCACAGAGCACACCACGCTTCTTGCGTCCGTGACCTGATTGGTCGCGCGACGTTGCCCGTCGGTCACCGCTTGTCCTAGTCTCAACAAATGGCTACCGCCAGTCGCCGTCGCTTCCCCGCCTTGTTGTCGCGCCGCAATGGGACGAGCGCCGACGCGGCGATCGAGGGCACGGCGCGGCTCGGCCGCCGCACCAAGGACCTGGTCAAGCGCCTGCGCCCGGGCGACGTGGCCGTCGTCGACCACGTCAACATCGACCGCATCGCCGCCGAGGAGCTGGTCGCGGCCGGGGCCCGCGCCGTGGTCAACGCTTCGTCTTCGAGCGACGGTCGCTATCCGAACGCCGGCCCGCTGCTGTTGGTCCGAGCCGGAGTCGCGCTGGTCGACGTCGAGGGCGCCGATCCGTTCGAGCTGATCGACGAGGGCGCCGCGGTGAGGGTCGAGGGCGGCGTCGTCAGCAGCGACGGACGGGAGCTGCTGCGCGGCGAGGCACTCGACGTCGCGGAGCTGGAAGGCCGGCTCGCGGCTCAACGCGAGCGGGTCGACGAGGCGTTGGCCGAATTCGCCGAGAACACGGTCGCCCACGTGCGCCAGGAGACCGACCTGCTGACCGGGGCGGTCGAGTTTCCCGCGACGCGGACCGTCTTCCGCGACCGCCAGGTGCTGATCGTCGTCCGCGGTGAGGGTCACCGCAGCGACCTGAAGGCGCTCAACGCCTATATCCGCGACGTCCGGCCGCTCGTCGTCGCCGTCGACGGCGGCGCCGAGGGCTGCCTCGCGGCCGGCCTGTGCCCCGACGTGATCCTCGGCGACATGGACTCGGCGGGCGACGCGGCTCTGGGCTGCGGCGCGGAGCTGATCGTCCACGCCTATCCCGACGGCAGGGCGCCGGGGCGCGAGCGCCTGCTCGAGCTCGGCCTCAAGCACACCGTCGTCCCTGCCGCGGGGACCAGCGAGGACGTTGCGATGCTGATGTCCTACGAGAAGGGGGCGGACCTGATCGTCAGCGTCGGCGCCCACTTCAACCTGATCGAGTTCCTCGACCGCAATCGCGGCGGCATGTCCTCGACTTTCCTCACCAGGCTGAGGATCGGCGAGAAGCTGGTCGACGCCAAGGGGGTGAGCAGGCTCTACAACCCGCCGTCGACCATCGCCCCCGCGGCACTCTTCCTGGTCGCCTTCGCGATCCTGCTGACGATCCTCGTGATTACCTCGCCGGCGCTCAACGACCTCTTCGAACTGCTCTGGCTGAAGGTGAAGATCTGGCTCGGCATGTAGTGCGCCGGGCGGCGACCCTCTAGCCTTCTCCCGCTGATGGGTTACAGCGGCCGCTACCACGCCACATCGCTGATCGCAGTGTTCCTCGCGCTGGCGATCGGCATCCTGATCGGCGCCGAGTTCGGCGGCGACACGCTCTCCAACACCCGCAAGGACCTCGAGCACAGCCTCACCGGCAACCTCCAGGACGCACGAGAACGCGCCGACGAGCTGAACGGGGAACTGGGCCGCGCGAACGAGTTCTCCAGCCGCGTATTCCCAGCCCTCGTGCGCGACCGGTTGCGCGGGCGCCGCATCGGCCTGGTCGCCTTCGGCGACCTGCCGGGCGACGTCTACGGGGCGATCGAGGCAGCCCTGGCGCCGGCCGGGGGGCGGCTGGTCGGGGTCGGGGTCGTGCGCGAGCCGATCGACACCCGGGGCCTCGCCGCCGACCTGTCGAGGACGCGCTTCGCCGCGCTCGCTCGCGATGCCGACGCGCAGACCGCACTGGGAGTCGGGCTGGGGCGCCAACTGGTTCGCGGCGGGACCCTCTTGGAGCCCGTGCGCAGCCACCTCTTTTCCCGCGCAAGCGGCAATTTCGGCGCGCTCGACGCGGTGATCGTCGTCCGCGACCAACCGCAGGATCTGGGCCCACAGCAGCACACGGTCGCCGGCCGGATGGAGGCCGGCCTGGCGCAGGGAATCACCGGCACCCGCACTCCCGCGGTCGGCGTCGAGAGCAGTCGCACGGAACCGTCGTCGGTCTCCTTCTTCGCCGCCAACGACCTCTCCAGCGTCGACGACGTCGACCTTGTCGCCGGACGGCTGGCGACAGTCTTCGCCCTGCTCGGCGCCGAGGGCAGCTTCGGGGTCAAGGGCAGTGCCGACCGCCTACTGCCCGACCTGCTCGCCCCGCACGAATGACCTGGGTCGGGTTCCCGGTCGCGATCGCGGTGGCGCTCCTCGTCGTCCCGGCCGGGATCCGCGGCCTGCTCGACGCCCGGCTCGTGCGCGCGAACTTCCGCGGCGCCCGGCTCGCTTTCCCGCTCGGCGCGGTGCTCGCGACCGCCGGCCTCGTCGCCCTGGCGCCGCTCGCCTTCCTCGACGACCGCGGCGACCTCAACCTGCTCGACCCCGAACTGCGACGCTGGCTGCCCTACGTGATCGGCGTCGCCTTTCTCGGCTTCCTCGACGACTCGCTCGGGCAGGGGGAGGCGAGCGGCGCGCCCCGCGGTTGGCGCGGCCATGCCAGGGCGCTGCGCGAAGGGCGGCTGTCGACGGGGGCGATCAAGGCCGTCGGGGCGCTCGCGCTGGCCGCCTATGTGGTTTCCGGCAGGGGCCTGGAATCATGGCGGTATCTGGCCGATGTCGCGCTGCTGATTCTCGCCACCAACGCCTTCAACCTGCTCGATCTGCGGCCCGGCCGCGCCGAGAAGGGGTTGGCTTTGCTCGGTGCCGGGCTCTGCCTCGGCGCCTGGACCTTCGCCCCGCTCGACCTGCTCGGGATCTTCGCCGGCCCGGTCCTGGTCGGCGCCTGGTTCACGCTGCGGGAGCGGGCGATGCTCGGCGACACCGGCTCCAACCTGATCGGCGCGATCGGCGGCGTCTGGTTGCTGACCACGTTGGGAGGCGCGGGGCGGTTGATCGCGCTCGCGGCGGTCGCCGCAGTGACCATTTTCGGCGAGTTGCGATCTATTTCGCGGACGATCGACTCGGTTCCGCCCTTGCGCTGGCTAGACTCGCTCGGCAGAGAATGAATCGGTCGAAACCAGGAGACACCCGCTTCATCTTCGTCACCGGCGGAGTCGTCTCGGCCCTCGGCAAGGGGATCGCCGCGGCTTCGATCGGCCGCCTTCTCGTCTCCCGCGGCTACCGGGTGCAGCTGCAGAAGTTCGACCCGTACATCAACGTCGACCCGGGCACGATGAGCCCCTTCCAGCACGGTGAGGTCTTCGTCACCGAGGACGGAGCGGAGACGGACCTCGACCTCGGCCACTACGAGCGCTTCACCGACGAGAACACGTCGCGCGCCTCGAACGTCACCGCCGGCTCGGTCTACAACACGGTGATCAACCGCGAGCGTCGCGGCGACTACCTCGGCGCCACGGTGCAGGTGATCCCGCACATCACCGACGAGATCAAGAACCGCATCCTGATCGTCGCCGAGTCGCAGTCGGTCGACTTCGTCCTCACCGAGATCGGCGGCACGGTCGGCGACATCGAGTCGCTGCCCTTCCTCGAGTCGATTCGCCAGCTGTACACGGACCTCGGGCCGAAGCGGGCGATGTTCATACACCTGACCCTGGTGCCCTATGTCGGCCACGCGGGAGAACTGAAGACCAAGCCGACGCAGCACTCGGTCAACGAGCTGCGCCGCATCGGGATCCAGCCACATGCCTTGGTCTGCCGCTCCGAGAGCCGCCTCGACCGCGACATCCGCAGCAAGATCGCGCTCTTCGCAAGCCTTCCGGTCGAAGGGGTGATCTCCGCCCACGACGTCGACAACATCTACAAGGTGCCGCTCGTCTTCCGCGCCGAAGGCGTCGACGACCTCGTGCTCGACCACTTCGGCATGGAGTCGCCTGCCTCGGACCTGAGCGAGTGGGAGGCGATGGTGCGCCGCGCAGACGACGCCACCGGGAAGGTCAAGATCGCCCTCGTCGGCAAGTACGTGCAGCTGGCCGACGCCTACAAGTCGGTTATCGAGGCGCTCGAGCACGGCGGCTTCCACCACGGGATCGAGGTTGAGGTTGAGCTGGTCGACTCGGAGAACTTCGAGGCCGAGCAGCTCGAGAGCGCCGACGGCGTGCTGATCCCCGGCGGCTTCGGCGAGCGCGGCATCGAGGGCAAGGTCGAAGCGGCGCGGATCGCCCGCGAGCGCTCGATCCCCTATCTGGGCATCTGTTTGGGGATGCAGATCGCGGTGGTCGAGTTCGCCCGCACCGTGGCCGGCATGGAGGGGGCGAACTCGGCCGAGTTCGACCCCGAGACCCCGTTCCCGGTGGTCGACCTACTGCCCGAGCAGAAGGAGGTCTCCGAGATGGGCGGCACGATGCGGCTCGGCGCCGACCCGGTCAAGCTGCACGAGGGCACCCGGGCGCGTGAGATCTTCGACGAGGCGGTCATCTACAAGCGCCACCGCCACCGCTACGAGGTCAACATCCAGCTGCGCCGCCGCCTTGAAGACGAGGGCCTGGTCTGCGGCGGGACCTCGCCCGACGAGCGCCTGGTCGAGATGATCGAGCTGCCCGACCACCCCTTCTTCGTCGCCTCGCAGTTCCACCCGGAGTTCAACTCGCGGCCCAACCGGCCCGAGCCGTTGTTCCGCGAGTTCGTCGGCGCCGCCGCCCGTCATGCCGGCGAGCGTCCGGCCGAGGGCGGCGAGATCGAGATCGAAGCGGAGGACTCCTCCTCCGTGGCGCGGCAGAGTTAGCCTGTCCCGCGTGGACAGGCTGCACGAGACGTTCGTCCGGCTGTGTGAGGTTCGCAGCCCGACGGGCGAGGAGCGCGAGGTCGCCGACTCGCTGATTGCCGAGCTGCGAGCGCTGGGGCTCGAGGTGATCGAGGACGACGCGGCCGGCCCGGCCGAGGCGGGTGCGGGCAACATCCTCGCCCGGTTGCCGGGGAGCAGCGAGCGCTGGGCGATGTTCTGCGCCCATATCGACACCGTTCCGCACCGCGGTCAGATCGAGGTGATCGAGGACGAAGGCGTTTTCCGCAGCCGCGGCGAGACGATTCTCGGCGCCGACAACAAGGCGGCGGTCGCCGTGTTCATGGAGCTGATCGCGCGGTGCGCCGAAGATCCCCCTCCGGTCGGGATCGAGCTACTGCTCACCGTCGCCGAGGAGCAGGGCCTGCGCGGGGCGAAAGCCTTCGACACGGGGGTGCTGCGCTCCGATTGCGGCTTCGTCCTCGACCACGCCGGACCGGTGGGCGAAGTGATCGTCGCCACTCCGACCCAGCAGCGGATCCGCGCAGACTTCGCCGGCGTCGAGGCCCACGCCGGGATCGAACCGGACGACGGCAGCAGCGCGATCGCCGCCGCGGCGGCCGCGATCGACCGGATGGAGCTGGGCCGCCTCGACCCGGAGACGACCGCCAACGTCGGGCTGATCGAGGGTGGCACGTCGGGCAATGTCGTCCCGGGGCACTGCGGCATCCGCGCCGAGGCGCGCAGCCTCGACCCCGACCGCGTCGCCGCTGTGGCCGGCGCGATGGCGGACGCCTGCACCTGGGGCGCCAGCGAGCACGGCTGCGACGTCGATGTCCAGCTCGAAGAGCTGTTCCGCGGCTACCGGCTGCCGCCATCCTCGCCGGCCCTGGCGCTCGCCGAGACCGGTCTGCGTGGCGCCGGGCACGAGCCTGTCCGCACGGCGATCGGCGGGGGCAGCGACGCCAACGCCCTGCGCCTCGACGGATTCGACTGCGTGCTGCTCGCCAACGGGACCAAGGACGTCCACACCGCCGACGAGTGCGTCTCGGCGGCCGACCTCGACACGATGCTGGAGGTCTGTGAGGGCATCGTCGCCGCGGCCGGCGCCGCAGCGGAGTGAGCGGCCGGCTGAAGCTGCGCCGTGGCGTCGTCGTAGACGCCGACCCGCTGAGCGTCGAGATCGAGGGCGAGCGTCGCCGGGCCTGGGCCGACGAGGCGTTGCTGGGCGAGATGCGCGTCGGCGACGAGGTGATCGTCAACGTCGCCGCCCTCGACCTGGGCCTGGGCTCGGGAGGCTTCGACGTCGTCCACGTCAACCTGACCCGCGGCCTCGAAACCGGGGGGGCGGACGGCGAGCACGTGATCAAGCTCAACTACACGTCGCTCCAGCACCCGGTCGCGCCTGTGGAGCTCCCGGTGTGCTTTTCGCCAGGTATAGAGGCAAAAAGCACACCGGAACGGCGTGAGGGGGAAATGCCGGTGCTCGTTCTGCCCCTCCACGGCCACCTGGCTCCAGTGGCCTGGGCCGCCGCCCAGGCGAGCCCTGGGCTCGAGCTCGGCTACGTCCAGTCCGGAGGCGGAGCGCTGCCCGGCTCGCTGAGCCGCGACGTCGCGCAGCTGCGCGAGCGCGGCCTGCTCTGCGGCCACATCGCCGCCGCCCCCGCCTACGGAGGCGAGCACGAGGCGCTGAGCGTCGCCGGCGCTCTCGATGCGGCCGCCGGCCTTGGCTGGGACGCCGCCGTGGTCGGTCCCGGCCCCGGCATCATCGGCTCCGACTCGCGCCTCGGGCATGGCGGCATGGCGGCGCTGGACAACGCCCACGCGGCGCTGTCGCTCGGTCTCCCGACCCTGCTCTCGCCCCGCCTCTCCGAATCCGATCCCCGCGAGCGCCACCGAGATGTGAGCCACCACACGCTCACTGTGCTGGAGATGCTGTTGGCCGGAGTGGGGGTGGCTGTGCCGACCGACAGTCCATCTGTCACCTCAAAGCTGGCCGAGGTGGCGGGTGATCGCCACCAGCTCCACGAAGCTGAGCCCGATCTCGCCGGTTACTCGGCTTCAAGGCTTCCCACGCAGACCATGGGAAGAGACATCGGCGACGACCGACTCTTTTTCGCCGCGCCCCTGGCCGCGGGCGCTCTCTTGCGCCGCGAGGGTTGAGGCTCCCGCGGGAGAAAGCTCCCGCATGGCCGTCGCAGTCGCGTCCCCACCGGAGGTCGATGCCCGCTTCGAGGGCTTTGTCCTCGACTTCCTCTCCTACCTGGAGCTGGAGCGCGGCCTCTCGCGCAACACACTCAACGCCTACCGCACCGATCTGTTGCAGTACGGCGACTTTCTCAACGAGCACGAGCTCGACCCGCTGGCGGCACGACCAGCCGACATCGGCGACTTCCTCGCCGACCTCGCGACCGGCAACGGCCGGCCCGCCTGCTCGGCCGCGACCGTGCATCGCAAGACCGCCTGCCTGCGCTCCTTCTACAAGCACCTGCGCCGCGATGAGCTGATCGGTGACGACCCGACCGCGGCGCTCAGCGCTCCGCGCCGGGCGAAGAAGCTGCCCCAGGTGCTGAACTACTCCGAGGTGCAGAACCTGCTCTCCGCGCCACGGGGCAGTGAGCCGACGACGCTGCGCGACCGGGCGCTGCTCGAGGTGATGTACGCGTGTGGGCTGCGTGCATCGGAGACGATCGGGCTGGAGCTCTCCGACATCGACTTGGGCGAGGGCATGCTGCGGGCGCGGGGCAAGGGCTCCAAGGAGCGGATCGTGCCGCTCGGGCGCAAGGCGATCGCGGCGATATCCGCCTATCTGCGCGGGGGCAGGCCGAAGCTCGTGCCCGCCGAGCGCCACGAGGCGCGGCTCTTCGTCAACTTCCGCGGCGGTCCGTTGAGCCGCCAGGGCCTCTACAAGATCGTCCAACGCCATGCCCGCGAGGCCGGCCTCGCGGGGCGGATGAGCCCCCACACCCTGCGCCATAGCTTCGCCACCCACCTGCTCGCGGGCGGCTGCGACCTGCGTGCAGTGCAGGAGATGCTCGGCCACGCCGATATCGCGACGACGCAGATGTACACGCATCTCTCCGGCGAGCGCCTCAAAGAGGTCTACTACGAGGCGCACCCCCGCGCGACCGAATAGGGGCCCCGGTCGGGTAGAAATCGTGGATGCCCGAGCTGCCCGAGGTCGAGACCGTCTGTCGCCAGCTCGAGCCGGAGATCGAAGGCCGGCGGATCGAGCGGCTCGAGGTCTACGACCCGCGCTGGTGCCGGCCGATGGCTCCGGCGCAGCTGGAGGCGGCGTTGGGCGGCAGCACGATCGAGGGGCTGGGCCGCCGTGGCAAGTACCTGCTGCTCGGCATCGATGGGGGAAGGACGTTGGTCATGCACCTGCGGATGACCGGAAACCTGGTTCTGGTCGAGGGCGAGGAACGGCTCGACCCCTCAGAGGGGATGCGGCTGTACGAGGGTGAGCGCTCGGCCTCCGAGCGCCACCTGCGCGCCCGGTTCGCCCTCGACGACGGCCGCGAGCTCTGGTTCACCGATCCGCGCCGTTTCGGCGAGGCGCTGCTGCTCGACGACGGCGAGCTGGACGCCCACTTCGCGCCCCGGCTCGGAGTCGAGCCGTTTTCCCCCGAGTTCACCGCGGCGGCCCTGGGCGAGATCGCCGCGGGCCGGACCGCTCCGCTGAAGTCCTTTCTGCTCGACCAGAAGGGGATCGCCGGGGTGGGGAACATCTATGCCGACGAGGCGCTCTTCCGCGCCCGGCTGCACCCGCTCTCACCGGCGGGCTCGATGAAGACCGAGCACGTCGAGGCGCTGCGCGACGCGGTCGTGGCGGCGCTCGAAGCAGGTATCGACCGTGGTGGGGCCTCGATTGACGACTACCGCGACGGGCGCGGTGAGCAGGGCACGATGCAGGACGAGTTCCTCGTCCACACCCGCGCGGGCGAGCCCTGCCCGCGCCGCGACGGCACCGTCGAGCGGATCGTCGTCTCCGGCCGCTCGACCTACTTCTGCCCGGCCTGCCAGATACGCCTGCGCCGTCGCCCGCGACGGCGTCGCCGTCCGGCGCCCCCTTCAACGTAGGGCGGCCCATGGCCGGAAAGACGCTGAAGACGGAGGCGATCGTGCTGCGCAGCATCCGTTACGGCGAGGCCGACCGGATCCTCCACCTGTACACGGCGCAGCAGGGCCGGGTGGGGGCGATCGCCAAGGGGGCGCGGCGCCCGAAATCGCGCTTCGGCGGGCGGCTCGAGCCTTTCTTCCGACTCGACCTGCTGCTGCACGAAGGGCGCGGCGAGCTGCTCACGGTGACCCAGGTCGCCACGGTCGACGGCTACCCGCGCTTACGCGCATCCGGCGCCGCGCTCGGGGCCGGCGCTCGCGCCTGCGACGCGGTGCTGCGCCTGCTCGACTCGGCGGAGCCCAACCCGCCCGCCTACAACCTGCTCTGCCGTTACCTGGCGCTGCTCGACGATTCCACGCAGCCACGGGCGGTGTCGTTGCCGGTGGCGCTTTCCTTTCGCCTCAAGCTCGCCCTCGCGGCGGGCTTCTCGCCGGAGCTCGCCTCATGCGCGCGCTGTGGGGAGGCCGAACATCTGGCCGCCTTCTCCGGCGCGGCCGGGGGAGTCGTCTGCGCGAGCTGCGAAGCGGGGGGGTTCCCGCTCTCCGAGGGCGCGCACCGCTTCATGGTCGACTCGATCGCCAGCCCCCTGGCGGAGGCGCCGGAGGCCGGCGAGCGCGAGCTGCGCCAGGCCGAGCGGGCGATCGGCGAGACACTGGAGCATCACGCGCACGTACAGCTGCGCTCCGCGGCGTAGGATCGCCCCGTGCAAGCCACCGCCGCACTGGAGGACCGAGTATGCGCCTGGGAGGCCGAGTTCCTCTCCGACTCCGCGACGCCCTCCTACCCTGCCCGGCGACAGGTCGAGGAGCCCGACAGCCCGCTGCGCACCCCGTTTCAGCGCGACCGCGACCGGATCGTCCACTCAAAGGCGTTCCGGCGGCTCAAGCACAAGACCCAGGTCTTCATCGCGCCCGAAGGCGACCACTACCGGACCCGGCTCACCCACACGCTCGAGGCCTGTGGGATCGCCCGCACGGTGGCGCGGGCGCTCGGGCTCAACGAGGATCTGACCGAGGCGATCGGGCTCGGCCATGACCTCGGCCACCCGCCCTTCGGTCACACGGGCGAGGACGCGCTCGACGCAGCTCTGCGCGAACGCTGCAGCAGCGGCTTCAAGCACAACGAGCACTCGCTGCGGGTCGTCGACGTGCTCGAGCGCGACGGCCGCGGGCTCAACCTCACCGAACAGGTGCGCGACGGGATCCTCAACCACACCGGCGCGGACCGGCCGGCGACGCTGGAGGGCCGGATAGTCAAGCTGGTCGACCGGGTTGCCTACATCAACCACGACATCGACGACGCGCTGCGGGCCGGGATCCTGCGTCCCGAGGACCTTCCCGCCGCTGAGATCCAGCTGCTCGGCCCGACCGGCTCGGCCCGGATCGACACCTTGGTGCGCGACATCGTCGAGCGCTCCGCCGCGGCGGGCGACATCGAGCAGGGCGCGGAGGTGGGTGGGGCGATGCTGCGGCTGCGCAAGTTCATGTTCGACCGCGTGTATCTCGGCACCGCGGCGCGCGGCGAGCACGAGCGTGCCCAGCGTGCCCTGCGTGGGCTCTTCGCGCACTACATGGAGCACCCGGAGGAGGTGCCCGGGGGCAAGCCGGGGGCGAGCGAGTGCCAGCGGGTCGCGGACTACCTCGCCGGAATGACCGACCGCTTCTGCATCGCCCGCTTCGCCGAGCTGACGATTCCGGAGGCGACGAGATTCTGATGGCGCTGATCTCCGAGGAGAGCCTGGAGCGGGTCAAGCAGGCGGCGGACATCGTCGAGGTCGTCTCCGCCCATACGGACTTGCGCCGTCAAGGCGCGCGCTGGGTCGGGCTCTGCCCGTTCCACGAGGAGCGCACACCGTCCTTCTCTGTCGACGCGCAGGAAAAGCTCTACCACTGCTTCGGCTGCGGCGTCGGGGGCGACACGATCAAGTTCGTCGAGGAGAAGGAGGGGGTCGGATTCGCCGATGCGGTCGAGCTGCTCGCCGACCGCTACGGGGTGGAGCTGCAGCGGGAGAAGGAGGACCCGCGCGCCGAGGCGCGGCGCCAGCAGCGGCGGCGTCTGGGCGAGCTGCTCGACCGCACCTCGGGCTTCTACGCGCAGTACCTCTGGGATTCCGAGGAGGGGGGCAAGGCGCGCGCATACCTGGCCGAGCGCGGGCTGGAGGAGGAGACACTGCGTGCCTTCGCGGTCGGCTACGCGCCCAGCGCCTGGGACACGGTGCTGCTGCGTGGCCAGCGGGCCGGGTTCAAGGTCGAGGAGCTGCGCGCGGTCGGCCTCGCCCAGCGCGGGCGCAGCGGCGGCGAGTACGACCGTTTCCGCGAGCGGATCATGTTCCCGATCCGCGATCGCCGTGGGCGCGCGCTCGGCTTCGGCGGGCGTGCGATGCGCTCCGACCAGGGGGCCAAGTACGTCAACACCGCCGAGACGGACTTCTTCCACAAGAGCCAGATGCTCTACGGGATCGACCTCGCCAAGGAGGCGATCGCGAAGAGCGGCCGCGCCGTGGTCGTCGAGGGCTACACCGACGTTCTGGCGCTGCACCAGGCCGGGATCGGAGAGGCCGTTGGGGTGATGGGGACGGCGATCACCGAGGAGCAGGTCGCGGCGCTCTCGGGCATGGTCGACGAGGTCGTGCTGGCGCTCGATGCCGACTCGGCGGGGCAGGAGGCGATGCTCCGCGCGCAGAGAGTCGCGGCAGGCCGCCGGATGCGACTGCGGGTGGCGGCGATGCCGGCCGGGGAGGATCCGGCGGAGATGATCGCGGCCGAGGGCGGCGCGGAGCGCTTTCGGGCGTTGGTCGACGGCGCGGTCGACCTGCCCGCGTTCCAGGTGGGGCTGGTGCTGGATGGGACCGACGTCTCCTCGCCGGCCGAGCGCGACCGGGCGCTGGGCGAGGTGGCCCCGATCCTGGCGGGAATGGGGGAGACGGCAAGCCGCGACGACCTGGTCCGGCGGGTCGCCGGAAGGCTGGATCTGGAGCCATCGCTGGTCATGGGCCGGGTGACGGCGGCACGGCCGCCCAGCGGCGGAAGGACGGAACCGCCCAAGGGGGAGCGCGTAGCGCCGCCGCCGGCGGTGCGCGGCGGCGGCGAACTGACCTCGCGCGAACGGCGCGAGCGGGCGCTGCTGGCGATGTGCATCGCGCTGCCGGACGAAGGCCGCGACTACCTTGCCCGGCTCAGCGAGGAGCACCTCTCGCCGAACGGCGCCCGGGTGGCGGCCTGGCTGCGCGAGCACCCGAGCGACCCGGCGTCGAATCTCCCGCACGACGACGACCAGCTGGCGGGCCTGATCGCCGAGCTGGTCATCCTCGCCCACGACGAGCCGGCCTCCGGCGAAGCAATGGAGCTCAACTACCTGCTGCTCGAGCAGCGCCGTCTCGAGTCCCAGATTGCCGCTGCCGGCGAAGCCGGCGACTACGAGCGCCGCGCCGCGCTGAGCCGAGAACGCGCCGCCCTGGTCGAACGAATAGCCCGCACGGAGCGGGTGGGGGGTTAGCCGCTAGATTCCGCACTTCGTTCCGGGGTAGCTCAATCGGTAGAGCACTCGGCTGTTAACCGAGTTGTTGTGGGTTCGAGTCCCACCCCCGGAGCTCTTCGGCCTCGTCTCCCCGTTTCGCCGCCAGCTGCTCGATTAGTTCCGCGCCGCGCTCCGCACCGTCGTTTTCCCTCGCCCAGGCGGCGAACTCGGCGGCCCTGGCGGTGAACGCGGGCTCGTCGAGAACGCGCCGAGCCGCCCAGCGCAAGGGGCCGGGGCGGCAGAGGCGCCAGGGCAGCGAGAGGCCGGCCCCGGCCCAGGCGACCCGCATCGCGGTCTCGCTCATGTCGCCGATGAAGGGGCTGATCAACAGCGGCGTCCCGGCGGCGAGCGCGCGGGCCACGGTGCCGTGGCCGCCGTGGGAGACGACCAGCGACGCGGCCGGCATCAACTGGCTGTAGCTGAGCCAGTCGACGAGGACCGCGTTCGGGGGCACCTCGATCGGGCTCTGTGGGACCACCCGGTTGGTGGTCGCCACGACCCGCACCGGCTCCCGGGCCAAAGCGGCGAGCGCCGTGCGCACGAGGTGGTTGCGCGAGTCGTGTGCGGTGCTGGGCGCGACGAGCACCAGCGGGTCCGTGCCGGGCGGCAGCTCGATCTCCGGGTGGGGCAGCTCGAAGCTCATCGGCCCGGTCAGCTCGACCCCGGACGGCCAGCGCCGCGGGTACTCCAACTGCGGGAAGGTCCCGACCAGAGCCAGGTCGGGGCTGATCCCGCCGTGGAAGCGCCCGGTCGGCGGCAGGCCGAGCCGTGTCCTCTGTTTGTTGAGGTCCTCACGCCCCTGTGCCAGGCCGACATCGAGCGCCCGCTGCCCGGCCCGCCAGACGCCGCGCCCCAGTGGGGTCCGCGGCGGCCGCAGGCCGATGGCGAAGAACGGCAGGCCGGGCTCCACGGCGGGGTAGATGTGCGGGATCAGCGTCGCCCGGGGCAGCCCGGCGACCTCCGCCGCGAGGGCGGGCGCGAGGGTGAGGATATCGCTGACGACCGCATCGGGCCGCATCTCCTCGAGCAGCGGCAACAGCGCCCGCGCCGCCTCGGCCGCGTGCGCGCCCTCCGCCGAATCCGGGTCGGGCGGCGGGAACATGCTGTATTCCTCGGCCGCGGCGAAGCTCAGCCCGGCGCCCTCGACCGCCGTGCGCCGCTCCTCCCAGGTCTCGACCGTCACCGCGTGGCCACGGGCCGCGAGCGCTCGGCCGAGCGCTATCGCGGGGAAGACGTGGCCGGGATCGCCGAAGGCGGCGACCAGGAAGCGCCTATGGCGTGTCAAGCCCCTCGCCCGGGCGGGTGAAGACGATCTCGGGGACGTGGCAGTTGGGCGAGGTGTGCAGGAGGAAGCGCACCGCCTCGCCGATGTCCTCCGGGCGGATCATCTCCTCGGCCGGCACCTGGCCCTTCGCGAACTCGGTCATCGGCGTGTCGACGAAGCCTGGCGCCAGCGCGGTGCACTGGATCCCGTCGCCGCCGGCCTCCCGGTGGGTCGACTGGGTGAAGTTGATCACCGCGCCCTTGGTGGCGGCGTAGACGGAAAGCCACGCCTGCCCGCCTTTGCCGGCGATCGAGGCGGTGTTGACGATCAGCGCCTTGCCGTGCTCCCGACCGGCCTCGCGCAGCATCGGCAGGCCCTCGCGGGTGCCGATCACCAGCGCCCGCAGGTTCACCGCCAGCTGCATGTCGAGGAACTTGGTCTGGATCTCCTCCATCGGCGCGCCGATGCCGACGCCGGCGTTGTTGAAGAGCGCGTCGAGGCGCCCGTAGGTCTCGCGGTGCTTGGCGAAGACGCCGACGACCTCGTCCTCGTCAGACATGTTGGCCGCGATGCTCTGCACCTCGAGCCCGTCGGCGCGCAGCTGATCCGCTGCGGCCTCGAGCTTCTCCGGGCGTCGCGCCGAGACCGTCAGGGCGTAGCCCTCCGCCCCAAGAGTGCGGGCGATCGCCAGCCCAATCCCACTCGAGGCCCCAGTGATCAGTGCCGCTCGATCCGCCAAGTTCTCTCTCCTCGTGCTCGTCGTTCGCCGGGCAAGGAGCCTATACGCCGCCCGCGGGCCTTCGCCGAATAACATGACCGACTCGCATGCCTTGGCGCCTTGTCACAAGCGTTCTCGCCTGCCTGCTCGCGGCGGCCGTCCTCGCTGCCGGTTGTGGCGGCGGCTCCGACGAATCCACCGCGACCGGGGGCACAGCCGCCAGCCACCCGGCACCGCCGAAGAGCAGCTTCCCCAAGGCGGAAGGGAAGTCCCTCGAAGAGATCGTCAAAGGCGCCGATTCGCATGCCGAACTTGTCGTCTCGCCAGCCGCTCTGGTCTTCAACAAGGGCCAGAACCGCTACCCGTTCGGCATCTTCCACCCCGACCGCAGCCAGGTCGACGACGCCGAAGTAGCCGTCTACATCGCCAAGGTGCCGCAGCCGAAATCCAACGGAGGCGGGGTCGGCAAGAACGGCAAGCAGAAGAAGGGCGGACTGGCCCAGGCGCGCATCGAAGCGCTCGAACAGCCGGCCATCGGCCCATTCCCCGCCGCGGTCGAAAGCCTCGCGACCAAGCCCGCCTATCGCGCTCAGACGACCACCAGCGATCCCGACGCGGCGACTATCGTCTACACCACCAATCTCGACTTCTCCAGCAACGGGGAGTGGCGGGTCGCAGCCCTGATCAAGCAGGGGGACGAAACCGTCGCGACGCTTCTGCCCAGTGCCTCGGTCGGCGAATTCAAGGGAGTGCCGAGCGTCGGCCAGAAGGCGCCCGAAATTCACACTCCGACCGCCGCCGACGCCGGGGGAGACCTTTCGAAGATCACGACGAGGGTGCCGCCGGACACCCAGAACCGGGTCGACTACGCCGACGCGCTCGGCAAAGAACCGATATTGCTCTTGTTTGCGACCCCCCAGTTCTGCCAGAGTCGGGTATGCGGGCCCGTCGTCGACGTGGCCGAGGAGGTCAAACAGCAATACGGCGACAAAGCCGCGTTCATCCATATGGAGATCTACAAGGACAACGATCCGAGCAAGGGCGTCCGGCCGCAAGTGCGCGCGTTCCATCTGCCCAGCGAGCCGTGGCTGTTCGCGATCGACCGCCACGGGATCATCCGGGCCGAGGTCGAGGGCGCGTTCGGCGTCGATCGCATGACCAGGGTCGTGGAAGGGGTGACCGGGGAATGAGTGAGAAGACCGCGCCGGACCCGGAGCTGCTCAAGTCGTTTGCTGAAGAGGCCCGACGGCGTTGCGACGTGATCGCGGCCGGGCTGGCGACCGAGACCGAAGATTTCGAGACGCTGCGCTCCGAAGCGCACGCCTTGAAGGGCACCGCCGGTGCCGTCGGCCTGCGCCGCTTGGCCGAGCTGGCCGGGCTGATGGAATCCGACCTGGCCGAAGCGAAGAAGTCGGGTGAGCTGCGCGGCGGGCGCACGCACCAGATCGCCGATGCCGCCAAGGCGCTCTCCGAGGGCGCCAACGCGGCCGCCCAGGGCGAAGAGGAGCCTCCGGACGTCGGCCGCTCGCTCGCACAGCTATTCAGCGCCTGACGCCGCGATGCTCGTCGAGAAGGTGCAGATAGCCGGCGGGGGGATTGGCGGGCTGGCCGCCGGGGTGGCCCTGCGCCAGCGCGGCGTGGAGGTCGAGATACACGAGAAGTTCGACGAGCTGCAGGGCCGCGCGACGGGCTTCTCGGTCTGGGCGTATGCGGTCAAGAGATTGATCGAATGGGGATTCGACCGCGAGCGCCTCGACTCGATCGGGCGCGAGATCGTCGAGTCGCACATCGTCGACGACAATGACCAGCCGCTGTTGACGCTGCCGGTCCGCGAAGCATCGGAGAAGGTCGGCGCACCGAGCATGGACGTCGACCGCCGTCGCCTGCAGGAAGCGATGATCGAGCTGATCGGGGGGGAGCGCTACCACTTCGGCTCCGAGGTGACCGGGGTGGAGGAAGGGGACGACGGCGTGTCCCTGGTGCTAGCAGACGGCACTCGCGCCTCCGGCGACCTGGTCCTCGGCGGCGACGGCATCCACTCGGTGATCCGCGACGATGTGTTGGAGCAGAGCGTCGACCTCAAGCTTTCCCGCTACGAGGTGATCGAGGGCATCGCGCCTTTCGAGGAGTGCCTGCTGCCGCGCGGCCACCACAAGCAGGTCTGGGGTGCGAAGGCGCGCTGCGGCGTCGGCTGGGTCGGCGAGGAGAACGTGCGCTGGTTCCTCGGCGGCCGCGGCGTCGCACTCGTCGACGATCCACCGCTGTCGAAGGGCGAGCTGATCGGCCGCGTCGAGGACATGCCCGAGCTCGTCGGCGCCGTGCTGGAGGCGACCGAGGAGGAGCAGATCGTACGCACCGAGGTCCGCCACGGCTACCCGCCGAAGAGCTGGCATCGGGGTCGCACCGTGCTGCTCGGCGACGCCGCCCACACGCTCTCCCCGTTCGCCGGCATGGGCGCCTGCTCGACGATCGAGGACGTCGGCCATCTGATCCGCCTGCTCGAAGAGTCGGATTCGATCGAGGGCGCGCTGTCTAGCTTCCAGGACGAGCGTGAGGGTGACGTCAGAGCGATCGAGAAGACCGGCCGCCGCAACGAGCAGATGATGATGCCCTCCAACGCCCTCTTCTACTGGGCCCGCAACGAGCTCTTAGGCCACACCCCCGACGAGAAGCTCGTCGAGATCGCCGAAGGCATGGTCGGCGACGAGTCCTGAGCGGGTCAGGGCGCCCGTCGTCGCGCTACGGTCCCACCCTCCGGGGCGGTAGCTCAGCTGGTTAGAGCAGCGGACTCATAATCCGTCGGTCGAAGGTTCGAGTCCTTCCCGCCCCATCTAGCGGGACTCAGGCAGCCACTAGGTGGCGAGCCCTGGTCTCGACCCGATAATTCGCGGGCGACCCGCGCTCGGCTAACTTCTCCCTATGCCCGAGAAGCCGGAGTTGGACGAGTTCGAGTCGCTGGTGGTGGATGCGATCGACCGATTGCCTGCTGAGTTCCAAGAGGTTCTGGCGAAGCTGGCGGTCGTGGTCTCGGACCGCGGGCGCGAGGTGCGTGCCTATGGCCAGTATTTCGGCGACGGGGTGGCGCGGGACAACTTCGAGGACCGGATCGTCATCTACCGCGACACGCTGGAACGGGACTTCGGCCACGACCGGGAGCTGCTCGCCCGGCAGGTGGAGCGGACCCTCCGCCACGAGCTCGCCCACCACCTTGGTTGGGGGGAGCGAGGGGTGGGCGGACTCGGGCTCTGAGCAATGACCGGGCGACGCGGCGCCCGGCGCCGTCGCTACTCCGCTTTCTGCGCGACCACGGCGATGTAGTAGAGCGGCTCACCGTTGACCGAGACACGGTGCCGGTAGCGGTGCCGGGCGTGCTCGACCAGCTCGCCGCTCTTGAACAGCTCGTCGAGCAGGCGGGAGAAGCCGCTGGCATCGCCGTTTTCGACGAACTGGTCGCGGATGTTGAAGGCGATCCAGCCGCCGGGGGCGACGAGGTCGTAGGCGGCGCGGAACGCGTCGGGCGGCATGTCGCCGAAGCCGAGCGCGGCCACGCAGGTGAGGCAGTTGAACCCGTGCTCCTCGAGGTCGCTGCGGATCTCCGGGTCGAGCTCGGTGATGTCGACGGCGTGGTAGGCGTCGTAGAGGCCGGGGCGATCCCTTTCGGCTGCCTCCTTGGCCTCCTCCAGCAGGTCGACGCCGACGATCGAGTCGGCCCCGATCCGGTCGAGCTCCTCGGCAACCATGCCGTTGCCGGCGCCGAGGTCGACAACGCGCAGTCCATCGGGGTCTTCGTCCTCCCGCTTCAGGGTCTCCTCAAGCAGATCGACCACCACTTCGGGCGAACGACAACTGAGCACCTCCGAGAAGATTCGCTCGTAGAGGCCGGGGACGGTGTAGATCTCGCCGTAGTCGTGGCAGCGCAGGCGCCTGCGGTTGCCGTCCTCCTCGATCTCGAAGAACTCCTCGTCCTGGTCGAGACCGAATGCACCCGCACGCGGCAGATGAACTTTGAGATCTTGCTCAGATAGCGTGGACATACGCTCCTCTTGTGTCGTTAAGTCGCCGGTGGCGACCCCTACGGTGCGTGCCACTCCCAGGTCAGGGCGCACGCGACTACGCTCGACGACGCAACTCTCGTCAGGGCCACCGAGCATCAGTCAACCTATCGGGATTCGACCAGCCTTGCTATTCCGCCCACCTCTACCCGATTCTCCGCAATCGGCCTACAGTGCAGTACCGAGCCGTGTCCCTGGTGGATGGTGAGTGGACGTCCAAGGCGCTCACAGAGCGCGATTGCGGCCGATCCAGTCGCCTCGTCCTCGGCGATTCCCGCCCCCGGAACGAAGCAGCGTGCACGAATTGTCCCGGCCGACTCGTCGATCCACGCCCAGGCATAGGTGTTGACGCTGTGGGCGCCCGCGGCGCGTACCTCGGCCGGGGAGCCCAGCTGCAGGTACTCGAAGGGAGGCGCCCACTCCGCCAGAGCAGATACATACGTCACATTCTCGACTTCACGCACGCCCACCTTGCCCGCGGGGGGTCGCAGCACCTCCACGGGAGTGCCTTCACGGGCCAGCAGCCAGGCGACGCCGACGGTCGGATGGCCCGCGAATGGCAGCTCGACCTGAGGGGTGTGAATGCGGATTCGGCCGGCCGCCCGGTCCTCGACGAAGACCGTCTCGCTGAAGCCCAGCTCGGCGGCGATCGCCTGGCGCTCTCCCGGGGGCACCCGAGCGCCGTCGAGGAAGACGCCGAGCGGATTTCCCCACTCTCCGTCCTCGTTGACGAAGACGCGGAGCACGTGGAGGGCAGGCACTGGTCGATCTTAGGTCGATCGACTAACTTGGCGCAATGAGGGCGTTTCGCTACGGCATCCCTGTGCTGATGGTCGCTGTGTGCGTCCTTGCTCTCGCGCCGCTCGCCGACGCCACGCCGCCCCTGCATCGCTGCGACCTGGGCGCAAAGCGGCCGCTGCGTTGCGGTCGGCTGACCGTCCCACTGCGCCGTGGTGATCTTTCGCTGGGCACAACCCGGATCGCGTTCGCCGTGCGGCCGCGCTCGGACCGCCGCCGCCCCTCGCTTGGCACGATCTTCGCCACCGACGGCGGCCCGGGCTACGCATCGACCGCCGCGCCCTACGTGCGCTCGCTCAGCGCTGTGCTGGCGCCTTTGCTGCGCCGTCGCGAGTTGGTCTTCGTCGACGCCCGCGGCACCGGCCGCTCGGAAGCGGTCGAGTGCCCCTCGCTACAGGCCGGGCTGGTCCAGGAAGGCATCGCGATCGGGCAGTGCGCCGACCGCCTCGGGCCGCGCTATGCGGCCTACGACACAGCGGAAACCGCCGAGGACCTCGACGCGGTTCGCGCGGCGCTCGGGCTCGGGCGGATCTACTTTTACGGCGACTCCTACGCGACCCTGCTCGGTCAGGCCTACGCCGTTCGCCACCCGGCCAGGCTGCGCGGGCTGGTCCTCGATTCGGCCTATCCCGGAGATGACCCCTACTACCGCACGCTGCTGCCCGCCGGCCGCCGCGCGCTCGGCATCGCCTGTCGTCGCTCACCGCGTTGCAGTGGCGACGCGGTGGGGCGCTTCGCGCGGGCGGTGCGCCGCTTCCACGCGGCCGAACGCTCCACCGAGGGCCTGATCGGCTTCCTGCTCGAGGCCGGCACGCTGGCGCCGCGCTCCTACCTCAGCCTCGACGACGGCGTGCGCCGCTTCTTAAACGGAGAACCGCGTCGCCTCAACCGCCTGATCGCCCCTGGCGCCGCGGGCCACGGCGACCTGGCCGAATTCTCCTACGGGCTCGAGACCGCGGTCGAGTGCAACGACTACCCGCTGCTCTGGGATCCCGGCGCCCCTGTCGGCGAGCGCATCCGCCAGCTCACCGAGGCGACCGGCGGCGTTCCGCCGGGTCAATTCGCGCCCTTCGGCCGACGCGAGTACCTGCTCTCCTCGGCGGCGCACCTGACCAACTGCCTGACCTGGCCGGCGCCACCCAGTGGCGGGCTCAAGCCACCCGTCCCGTCGGGATGGACGGCGCCGCGCGGCTTTCCGACCCTGATCCTCGCCGGGGAGCTGGACGACGTCACCTCGGTCGCCGAGGCGCGCCAGGTGCGCGCGCGGTTCCCCCGCTCGCGGCTATCCGTGACGCCGAACCGCGGCCACGTCTCCAGTCTCTACTACCCGTTTCGCTCGCCGGCGGTGGGTGCGATCCGCCGTTTCCTGCGCGATGATTGACCGAGCAGCGTTTCCGTCCCGCCATGAGAGGAGCAGTTGTGAGCGATCGAGGATCGAATTGGAGTGGGGGGAGGCGCCTGTCTGCCCTGTTGGCCGCCCTGGCCGTCGCGCTTGCCGCCGTTGCCTGGACGGGTTGCGGGGGCAGTGGCGACAGCAGCAGCAACGAAGCCCAGGAGCGCATCGAAAAGGGTGCCGAAGAAGCGAAGGAGGGAATCGAAAAGGGCAAGGAGGAATTGAAGAAGGGCTTCGAAAAGGCCGAAGAGGAAGTGCAGAAGGGAGTGAACGGAGGCTCCGCCGAAGCCAAGAAGGGCGTCGAACAGGCCAAGAAGGAAGCCCAGGAGGGCATCGAAAAGGGCAAGCAAGAAGCGCAGAAGGGAATCGAAGAAGCGGAAAAGTACTCGCAGGAATACGCGCCTTAGGCCGGCGTTGAGAGCGGCGCGGCCTCTTCGGTGAGGTCGGCCGCGAGGGCCTCGACGATGCGCGGGTCGAACTGGGAGCCGCCGTTGCGGCGCAGCTCTTCCAGCGCCTCGTCGGGACCGACGGGATCGCGGCCGGGCCTGTGCTCCGTCAGCGCCGCGAAGGCGACGGCAACGGCAATGACGCGTGCGGCGATCGGGATTTCGTCTCCCGCCAGGCCGTCCGGGTAACCGCTGCCGTCGAAGTGCTCGGCACTCGAGCGCACGAGCTTGGCGACATCTCCGAGGCCGGGCGCCGCAGCGACGATCCGCTCTCCGGCGGCGGTGTGGCTGCGCACCTCAGCCCGCTCGGCTTCGTCGAGCTCATCTTTTTCGAGCACCGCTTCGGGCACGGCGAGCAGTCCGATTTGTTGCAACTCCGCCGCCAGGGATATGTCGTCAATCTGCTCGCGGTCGAGTTGCAGGCGCCGCGCCAGCGCGATCGCCCGGTAGGCGGTCGCCCGCAGGTGCGCGCGCAGCTCCGGGTGGCGGGCGTCGAGCGCGGCCATCAGCGCAGCATGCGCCTGGCGCCGGGCCGAGCGCTGGCGGCGCCGCAGATGCGCGGCGAGTCGCTGCCCGGCGACCTGGAGCGCTTCCTCGGCCCCGTCCGCCTCGCTGGGGATCGTCACCTCGCCGTATGAGCGGCCGATCGCGGATTCGACCTCTCCATCGCCCAGCGAGCCGGTCGCGGCGAGGACGATCTCGCCGAGCTGGCGATCCCCTGCCGGAACAAGGACGGCGAGACGGCTGGCCGCGACCCGGTAGGCGATCCCGCCCAGCGGCATGACTGCCCCGGCGAGCCGCCAAGCCGACTCGCGCAGGACGTTGTCCCCGGCCGCGTACCCGAGTCGGTCGTTAAGGCCCCCCAGGCCCTCCAGCTCGAGCAGCAACAGCACCCACGCGTCGCCCGCGGTCAGAACCGCGGCGATGTCCGCTTCGAGGCTCTGGCGATTGCGCAACCCGCTGACCCTGTCGTTGACAGCGGCGCGATCCTGCTCGGCCAGTGCCCGGAACTGGCGCCGGCTCGTTTCGAGCATGCGGAAGAAGATGGCGAGGATCAAGCCCAGTGTCAGCCAGAAGATGAGCGCCGGGACCCGCTGGTTGAGGTGGTCGTAGACGAGCAGCGCGCTCGCCAGCAGCGCGAAGGTGAGTGGGCCGACCACAGGGCGCCATCCACCCGGGCTAAACACAGCGTCCCATGTCCGATTGATCAGCCGCACCCTTCTTTCATCGACCCTGGGTCACCACTGGCCGAGGGCAGCGGACGATTGATGAAGGGCGTCGTTAGCGGACTACGCAGTCGCGGGTCAGTGTGGTGACGATCTTCTTGCCCCCCGCGAAGGTGAAGGTGCCGCGGGTGAAGGAGAAGATCGCCCCCGGGAACCCCGAGGGGGCGGCGCAACGGGCGCTGAGGAAGCTGTAGCGCTTGCCGCGGTATGTATAGCGGCGGTCGAAGTCGAGCGCGACATTGGTGACGTAGCCGAGGTCGGAGGCGAGCTTGGGGATCTTGGTCGTCAGCACGGTGCCGAATTTCCCTCGTTTCGGATGGCGCACGGTGAAGGTGAGAACGACCGTCACGTCGACCGGGCTGGAGCCGTTGATGTGCAGCAGGATCGCCGGGCGCCCGTGCGCCCGCCCGTTGAAGGCGAGCATCCGGCCGTGCACCGGGAAGGGCGCCTGGGCGGGGAATTCCAGGTTGGCGGTGAACTTGCCGTGCCCGACGAGGGCCCCGCGGCAGCGCGACAGGGCTTTCGAGGAGTCGGTCGACTCGAGCAGAGCCGGCCTGCAAGCCGGTAGTCCGCGGGTGGTGATGCGCCCGTAGCGGTTGACCCCGAAGGATATCTCGCGCAACTGCGGCGGCCGCGTGGCGCCGGGGGTCCGGATCGAGGTGTTGAGCCTGACCGAGACGGGGACGTTGCGGTCGCGGGGCAGCGAGCGGGGCGCGAACCCGCCGCCGAACTTGACGAAGAGGCCGTTGCCGCCGGAAATCTCCCCGTGCGCGATCGCGGCGGCGCAAAGCGCTACGGCGACGAGCACGGCTATCGGCGCGATCCGCTTCATGGGCCCATGCGGAGTTTAGGTGGGCGACGCCGTGCGCCCGCGCAGGTTCGGTTAAGGGCTCACACCAGGGTGGAGTCCCACGCTAGGGCGCGTCCTTGCCGCCGCCCGGGCGGGCGACCCGTTCGGCCGCCTGGCGGACTTCTTGGACCGCCTCGCGGGTCGTCGCAAGCGCCTCTTCGGTTGCGGCGGCAACTCCCTCGCTCGGCTTGCCGCCGACGATGTCGCGGAAGGCGTTCTTGAAGCGCTCGGTGTGGCGGCCGGGCTTGAAGCGCCCTTCGGCCTTGGTCTGCTTTGCCGGTCTGCGCTCGCCGTAGCGCCGCCGCGCCCAGGCGGACTCCGGCTTGCCGATCCGCCAGGCGCCGTAGAGAGCCACCGGAAATATGAAGAAGCCGACCGTGCCATGCAGGACGCGGCCCTTGAGGAAGCAGAGCGCCACCAGGGCGAAGATCAGGGCGGCGCCGAGGATGCTGGCGATCGTCTCCTCGACGGATCCTGTGTCGAAGCTGAACGGGCTGAAGCCGAGCAGGATCAGCATCATCCCGGCGGCCGCAATTACCGTGGCGTCGATCGAGGAGCGGCCCTCCTCCGCCCAGTAGACGTCGTCGAGGTAGACCCAGAGCGCGAACTCGTCGATCGTCAGCCCGGCGCCGATGCCGAAGAAGAAGGCGCAGATCTCGGTATACGGGCCCTCGCCGAGCGCCATGAAGCCGAGCGCCCCGGCGATCATCATCGTCACGATCCCGAAGACCAGGTGATGCAGGTGCACGCCGCTGTCGCTGACCACGCTGCCCGGCCACCAGGGCACTCGTGGGCTGCGCATCAGCCGGGTGCTCATGCGGATGAAGGCGAAGGAGAGGATGAAGCCGACGAGGACCAGGAAGAGCCCCTGTTTCTGGTTGGCGAGGATCTGGTCGTTCCAGAAGTCGCTGAATATCGAGGCGGCGATCATCGGCTGGTCGGGGACGAGTGTAGATGTGGCCCGTCGCCGTCGCGCGCGGCGATCAACTCGGTCGTCAGCAGCACCGCTGCGACCGCGTAGAAAGGCGTCAGCACTATGTTCGAGGCGGTGTCGGTCAGCCACTCGGCGATCAGCGAGTCGCCGAGCAGGTCGTGTGCGAGCGCGGTTGCGCCGCTCGTGATCGCGTCGCTGGCGATCTCGATCGGGGCCAGGATCGCGAGCACCAGCCAGAAGTGGCCCCGGACCAGCCGGTAGCTGCGGACGAGCGACGCGCGCACCCCGCGGCGCTCGATCTCGACCACCGGCGCGGCGAGCCCGAGGTAGACGAAGGCAAGCAACCCCGGCACCAGGAAGGCGACCGCGCCGAGCCCGACCGCGACGCCGAAGATCAGGTCGACTGCGATCAGCCTTGGATAGTTGATCGTGCGCGCAATCTGCGACAGGGAGCGGCGCTCCCTGTCGGGCGGGTGGGTCATCGCGATCGCCACCGCGCCGGTGTAGAAGATCTCGCCGAGCAGCCCGGTGGTGACGATCAGCAGCAGGGTGACCGCGACGCCCGCCAACTGGGCCCCGGACTTGAAATCGAACGCGCTGGCCTCGAAGTGCACCGGGATCGCGTGGACGAGGCCGAGTGGAACGAAAACGAAGAAGGCAAGCGGCAGCAGCGTGCCGGCCCAGGCGAGGTAGGCGCGGAAAATCCGGCGGTAGAGCAGGAACAGGCCCAGGTGCCCGCCCATCTAGCGCCGCCGCCCGGACGGCCGTCTGCCGCGCTGCTCGAGCTTGGACCGCGAGGACTGCGTCGCGGGCATCTTCTTCAGCTCGCGCAGATCCGGCACGAGCAGCTCTTCGGCGCAGCGCTTGTGCCAGTGGTGGTGTTCGGTTCCGCCCAGCCGCAGCACGTACTGGACGACGGTGTGCTCGCTGCCGATCGGGATGTCGCCGTGGCAGCCCGGACAGCGGTAGAGCTTCTGCCCGAAGCTACGAATCAGCCAGGCCTCGTTTCCTTCGTCGTCGTAGCCGCGCAGGCTCCAGCGCTTGCTGGGCAATCCCGCGCCGCCGCTCATCGCTTCGAGAGCCAGGCGAACCCGGCGGCCATCGCCACGTTCGCGACTCCCGCAAGGCGCAGCGCGGCCTTTGCGCCAGGCCGGTTGAGCGCCGGGGACTGCGCCCAGAGCGCGTCGGTGGCGATCTCTGTGCCGCGCAGCCAGGCGAGCGCCCACCAGTCACGCGGCTCACCACGCCGCTCCGCGACCAGGTGGGCCGCCGCGAAGGTCAGCCAGATCGGGCCGCAGCGACGCAGTAGGTGGACTGCGTCCGGAGATGGCTCGTCGTGTCCGAAGAACCCGGTGAGCATCTGCCGCGGCGCCGCTACCGAGGCGCTGCCGAGAAGGAGATCGAAGGCGATCATGTTGCGGTTGGTGAGGCGAAGCGCCTGCTCAAGAGTCATTTTCAGCACCCATCCAACCAGATCGGAAGGGAAAGCATGGGGTCCGGCGAAATGGACCGCCGTGACCAAGACCGCAACGAAATCACCTCAACTCAAAAGCCTGTCCGAGTACATCCAGGAGCGCTTCGAGGAGTTCTCGCGCTCCCAGAAAGACGTCGCCCGCTACATCGTCGACCACCTCGACGAGGCGGCCTTCCTCACCGCCGAGGAGCTGGCCAGGAGAGCGAGCACCTCGTCATCGACGGTGGTGCGCTTTTCCCAGGCCCTCGGCTTCGAGGGCTACCCCGAGCTTCAGCAGGCGGCAATCGAGGAGTACCGCAGCGCGACCGTTTCCGGTGGTGGCGGCAGCGCCACGGCGGGCGGAGCCGCGCTTTTCTCCTTCGACCACTCCGAGCTCGAGGGCTCGCTGAGTGCCGACTACACCAACCTCGAGGAAACCGCGCGCAACCTCACCCGCGAGCAGGTCGAGGGCGCTGTCGCGGCGTTGGCCGAGGCGCAGCGGGTTGTGATCGTCGGGGTCGACCAGATGGCCTTCTTCGCGAGCTACTTCCGCCACATCCTCAGCCTGCTCGACATCCGCGCCGAAATCGTCGCCAGCACCGGCGGCGAGTCGCTGCAGCGGCTTGGCCGGATCGACGAGGACACGCTCGTGATCGTGCTCTCCTGCGGCCGCGCCCACCCGCTGTTGTTGCGGGCGATGAAGCTGGCGCTGCACCGGCGCGCGCACACGCTGGCGATCTCCGACGCCTCGATGTCCGAGGTCGGGGAGCACGCCGAGCAGACCCTCTACTTCTCCTCCAACAGCCCCTCCTTCGCCCGCTCCAACACGGCGTTGATGGCGCTGATACAGGGCCTGGCGCACGGACTCTACGCCCGCGATGAAGCGGCGCACAAAGACCGCATCCGCGCCTACAAACTGAAGTAACACATACCGCCACGTTCTCGGCTTCGTGTCCGGGGTGGTAGCTGCGCGCCCGATCGGCGCCGCTCGCGAGGAACAGATCGCGCCGCTCGCTCAATACTCCTTCGGACGCTGCGGTAATAATGCCTTGATGGCCGAGAGAGCTACCTTCCGCGTCAAGACGGGCCTCGCCGAGATGTTGAAAGGCGGGGTGATCATGGATGTGGTCACCCCCGAGGAGGCGAGCCTCGCCGAGGCCGCCGGCGCCTGCGCCGTGATGGCTCTGGAGCGGGTGCCCGCCGATATCCGTCGCGACGGCGGCGTCGCCCGGATGTCGGACCCGGCGATGATCAAAGGCATCCAGGAGGCGGTGACGATCCCGGTCATGGCCAAGGCGCGGATCGGCCATTTCGCCGAGGCCCAGATCTTGCAGGCGCTCGAGGTCGACTACATCGACGAGTCCGAGGTGCTGACCCCGGCCGACGAGCGCAACCACATCGACAAGCTCGCCTTCGAGGCGCCCTTCGTCTGTGGGGCGACCAACCTCGGCGAGGCGCTGCGGCGGATCGGCGAGGGGGCGGCGATGATCCGCTCCAAGGGCGAGGCGGGCACCGGCAACGTGGTCGAGGCGGTGCGCCACATGCGCGAAATCACCGGCGGGATCAAGCAGCTTGCCCAGCTGGGCCCCGAGGAGCTCTCCGCTGCTGCCAAAGAGCACCGGGCGCCGCTCGAAGTCGTTCATGAGGTCGCCTCGGCGGGACGCCTGCCGGTGCCGCTTTTCTGCGCCGGTGGAATCGCCACCCCCGCCGACGCGGCGCTGATGATGCAACTCGGCGCCGAGGGCAACTTCGTCGGCTCGGGCATCTTCAAGAGCGGCGACCCGGAGCGGCGCGCCCGCGCGATCGTCGAGGCCACCACGCACTTCAACGACCCCGAGCGGGTCACGGCCGCTTCGATCGGGCTGGGCGAGGCGATGCCGGGCCTCGAGATCGCCCAACTCGCGGCGGCCGACGCTCTTCTGCAGGACCGCGGTGCCTGAAGTCTCTCTGCGGATCGGCGTCCTTGCGATCCAGGGTGGTTTCGAAGCCCATCTGGAGATGCTGCGCGGGCTCGACGCCGCGGCGAGCGAAGTTCGCGTGCCCGCCGACCTTGCCGGCCTCGACGGACTGGTGATCCCCGGCGGGGAGAGCACGACGATCGTCAAGGGAATCGAGTCGGCGGGGCTCGAGGAGCCGATCGGCGCGCACCATTCGGCCGGCGGGGCGGTGTTCGGGACCTGCGCCGGGATGATCGTCTGCGACGCCGAGCACCTCGGCCTGCTCGACGTGACGGCCCGGCGCAACGCCTACGGCCGGCAACTGCAGAGCTTCGAGGCGGACCTGGCGATCGAGGGAATCGGTGCTGAGCCGCTGCGCGCGGTCTTCATCCGCGCGCCCTGGATCGATCGCTACGGTGGCGGAGTCGAGGTCCTTGCCTCCCACGACGGTCACCCGGTGGCGGTGCGCGAAGGCCGGGTGCTCGCCTGCGCCTTTCACCCCGAGCTGACGGAAGATTCGAGGCTGCACGCGCTGTTCATGGCGATAACCACCAGGGCGCGCGGAGACGCGCGGAAGGGAGCGGAGACGTGAGAGACCCCAGAGCGGAGCGACTGGCGAAGATCCTGGTCGGCTACTCGACCGAGGTGAAGGAGGGCGAGGTCGTTTCGATCGATGGCGAGAGCGCCGCCGCGCCGCTGCTCCTCGCTGTCTACGAGGAGGTGCTCAAGGCGGGCGCCAACCCGATCATGAACATTTCCCTCGACGGTCAGGGCGCGGCCTACTACAAGCACGCCAGCGACGCTCAGCTCGAGTGGATATCGCCGACCTCCGAATGGCTGCTCGACAACGTCGACGTGCGGATCGCCGTCGGCGCCTCGACAAACACGCGTGAGCTTTCCGGCGTTCCACCGGAGCGTCAGTCGCGCCGTCAGATCGCCACGGGGGAGTTGCTCGGCCGGGCGATGGAGCGCAGCGCCAAGGGCGAGTTCCGCTGGTGCTACACGCTGTTCCCGACCAACGCCTACGCGTCGGAGGCCGAGATGAGTCTGGCCGACTACGAGGACTTCTACTACGGGGCCTGCCTGGCCGACGACGAAGATCCGCTCACCGCCTGGCAACGTGCCTCGTCGGAGACCAGGCGACTCGCCGAATGGATCGAGGGCCACGAGGAGGTTCGGGTCGTTGCGCCCGGGACCGACATCAAGCTGGGGGTCGCGGAGCGCACCTTCATTCCCTGCGACGGTCGCCACAACATGCCCGACGGCGAGTTCTTCACCGGCCCGATCGAGGATTCGGTCGAGGGCGAGGTCAGCTTCCACCTGCCGGCGACGATCGGCGGTCGCGAGGTCGCCGGCGTCCACCTGCGTTTCGAGGCCGGCAAGGTCGTCGACGCGAGCGCCGAGCGCGGCGAGGAGTTCCTGATCGAGCTGCTCGACACCGACCCGGGGGCGCGGCGCCTCGGTGAGCTCGGGATCGGGACCAACTACGCGATCGACCGCGGCACCCGGGAGGTGCTGCTCGACGAGAAGCTCGGCGGCACCGTCCACATGGCGGTCGGCAAGAGCTATCCCGAGTCGGGCGGCGTCAACGACTCGGCGGTGCACACCGACCTGGTCTGCGACCTGCGGCTCGGCGGCAGGCTCGAAGTCGACGGCACGGTGATGCAGGAAGACGGGAAGTTCGTCGTCTAGGCCTACTGGTCCGGCAGGGGGGAGCCGGCGAGGAGGAAGAACCAGGCGACGAAGACGAGGCCGGCGAGTAGCACCGAGCCCATCACCACCGCCTCGATCACGGTGGTGGTGCCGGCCGCGCCGCCGGTGTCGCGCATACTCCTCAGCCACGCCGCCCGCATCGGAGCCAGCCGGTTGGTGCCGGTGATCCGTTCGTAGAGGGCGTTGAGGCGGCCGATCAGCCAGGCGTCGAAGACGATCGTGGCGACGATCCCGACCCCGACCACGGCGTAGGGCCCCTCGGCCGGGAACTGGGTGGTCGCGACCTGGGAGCCGATCCATATCCAGCCGACCGGGATCGCCGTCCACAGGGCAAACGCGGCGATCAGCATGAGCACGAAAACGACGCTCGCGGCCAGGCCCCGCAGGGGGGTGGTGGCACGCGAGTGTGTGGCCGTCTCGGAGGGCATCCCCGTAGTTCATAGAATGGCAAACGATGTCCGGGCACTCGAAGTGGTCTTCGATCAAACACAAGAAGGGCGCCGCCGACGCCAAACGCGGCAAGCTCTTCACCAAGCTGGCGCGCGCGATAACCGTTGCGGCGCGCGACGGTGGCGGCGATCCCGACGGGAACGCGGCGCTGGCAACCGCGATTCAGAAGGCGCGGGACGCCTCGATGCCCAAGGACAACATCCAGCGGGCGGTCGACCGCGGCACCGGAGCCGGAGGCGACGCGGAGGCGATCGAACGGGTCGTCTTCGAGGGCTATGGGCCGGCAGGCGTCGCGGTCTTGGTCGAGGCGCTGACCGATAACCGCAACCGGACCAGCGCCGAAGTCCGCCATGCCTTCAGCAAACACAACGGCAGCCTCGGCGAGCCGGGCTCGGTTGCCTGGATTTTCGAGAAACGCGGCGTGCTCACGGTCGACGGCGGCCGCTACGGGGAGGACGACCTGATCGCGGCGATCGACGCGGGCGCCGAGGACGTGCGCGAGGACGGCGACCTGGTGCGCGTGCTCTGCGATCCGGCGAGCCTGGGCGCGGTGCGCGACGCGCTCGAGTCGTCGGGGGTGGAGATCCAGTCGGCCGACGTGGCGATGGAGCCGAAGAGCACGGTCGAGGTCAAGGGCAACGAGGCGAAGTCTCTACTGGGCCTGATCGAAGCGCTGGAAGACGACGACGACGTCAACGAGGTCCACGCCAATTTCGACATCCCCGACGAGGTGCTTCAGCAGCTCGCGGCCTGAGGGCGCCTGACGCGGCGCTCTGGCTCGGTCAGCCGCCCTCGGGAAGGCATCCGACATGTCGCCCAGAATCACTTCCCATGCAAGTCGTGATGGGGATCGACCCGGGCGCCGCCAACCTTGGCTTCGGCATCGTCCGGGTCGAGGGCAATCGCATGGTTGCGCTCGACGGCGGCGTCGTCGAGACGAGCGCCGAGCTGCCGATGGAGCGCCGCCTGCAGCGAATCCACACAGAGTTGAGCGAGCTGCTCGCCTGGCACGAGCCCGCGGCGCTGGCGATCGAGGACGTCTTCTTTGGCAAGAACGTGCGCAGTGCGATGGCCGTCGGCCAGGCCAGCGGCGTGGCGATGCTGGCCGCAGCGCAGGCCGGGATCGGCTGTACCGCCTACACGCCGCAGGCGATCAAGATGGCCGTCTGCGGCAGCGGCGCCGCCGATAAGAAGCAGGTGCAGCGGATGGTCGCGACCCTGCTCGGCCTGCCCGAGCTGCCGACGCCGGACCACGCGGCCGACGCGCTCGCGGTGGCAATCTGCCACTGCGGTGGCGCCGGGCGTCGCCAGGCGACGGAGCTGGCCCAGGGGGCGGCGCAGTGATCGCCGCCGTGCGCGGCGAGGTGATGGTGCGCCGGCCGGACCACGTCGTGATCGACGCCGGCGGTGTCGGCTACCGGCTGACCGTGTCCGCCGAAACCCTCAAGGCCGTGCCGGCAACCGGCCGCGAGGCCTTCCTCCACTCCGAGCTGGTCTCCCGCGAGGACTCACTGGCGCTCTTCGGCTTCGCCTCCGAGGAGGAGCGCGACCTTTTCGGCCAGCTCGTCTCGGTCAGTGGAGTCGGGCCGAAAGTCGCGATTGCTGTCCTCTCGGGCGGGCCGGCGCGCGAGCTGTTGCGGGCGATCGCGGCTGGCGACGCGAAGCGCTTCCAGGCGGCGCCTGGGATCGGAAAGCGCACGGCCGAGCGGATCATCGTCGAGCTGCGCGAGAAGGTAACCGGCGCGCTTGAGGAAGAAGTCGCGCTCGCCGCCGAGGACGACAGCGACCCGCGCTCGCTGGCCCGCGACGGCCTTGTCAACCTCGGCTACGCGCCGCTGGAGGCTGAGCAGCTGCTCGAAGGAGTCGACGGCGGCGACGCCGAGAAGCTCCTGGCATCGGCGCTGCGCAAGGCCGGCGGGCGGAAGGCCGCATGACGGAAAAGCGAATTCGCACCCCGGGTATCGACGACGAGCCGGTGCTGGTCGATGCTGAGATCCGCGTCCACGACGCCAACGCCGATACCCCCGACGAGGACCTCGACCGCTCGCTGCGCCCGCCCAGCCTCGCCGACTTCGTCAATCAGGAGCAGGCAACCGAACAGCTGGCGATCTTCATCGAGGCGGCGCGGCGGCGCGGCGAGCCCCTCGACCACGTGCTACTGGCGGGGCCGCCCGGGTTGGGCAAGACCTCGCTCGCCCACATCGTTGCCGCCGAGATGGAGGTGGAGCTGGTGCAGACCGCCGGCCCGGCCCTGGAGCGCAAGGCCGACATCGCCTCTTTCCTCACCGCCTTGGAGCCGGGCAGCGTCTTCTTCATCGACGAGATACACCGCCTCGGCCGCGCCGTGGAGGAGACGCTCTACCCCGCGATGGAGGACGGCGAGCTGCCGGTCGTGCTCGGCCAGGGCGCCGGCGCCCGCACCGTGACACTGCCGCTGCCGCCTTTCACCCTTGTCGGCGCGACGACCCGGGCCGGTCTGCTGACGACGCCGCTGCGCGACCGCTTCGGCGTCTGCCACCGGCTCGAGCACTACAGCCCTGAGCACCTGGCTCAGATCCTCGAGCGCTCGGCCGGGATCCTCGAGGTCGAGATCGACGCGGCTGGCGCGCACACGATCGCCGGCCGCTCGCGCGGTACGCCGAGGGTCGCCAACAGACTGCTCAAGCGGGTGCGCGACTTCGCCCAGGTGAAGGGCAGCGGTCGGGTCGATGCGGAGGTCGCGGCGGCGGGCCTTGAAATGCTTGAGGTCGACGCCGGGGGCCTCGACCGCAGCGACCGCAACCTGCTCGACACTATCGCCGGCAAGTTCTCGGGAGGCCCAGTGGGGCTCTCGACGCTCGCCGTCGCGATCGGCGAGGAGCAGGACACGATCGAGGACGTTCTCGAGCCCTATCTGCTCCAACAGGGCTTGTTGAAGCGCACTCCGCGGGGTCGCGTATTGACCGAGCGGGCCTATGAGCACCTCGGTCTGCCGCTACCCAAGAAAGCGCACAGCCTGTTCTGAGCACAGGCTCAGTAACCTGGGCGGGGGATGCCTTTCTTCATCTGCCCCAACTGCGGGAACCGAGAGCTGAGCGCCGACCGGACGGCGGGATTCAGCGCGCGCCCGAAGGGCTGCTCGAAATGCGGTTTTGGCTTCGTCTTCGAGCTGCTTGACGACTACTACCCGGCGCCCAACGCGGCCTTCTTTGTCTGCGACCAGCAGGCGCGGGTGATCGACGCCGGGCGGGGCAGCTTCGAGCTGACCGGGCTGACCGACGAGGATGTGATCGGCCGTCCGGTCAAAGAAGTCCTCGGCCTGCAGTGGGTTCAGGACGGTGGGAACGGCGACCCGATCGAAACCTCCCTGGAGTGGGGGGTGCGCTCGCTCGGCAAAAAGGTCTCGGTGAATGCCGAGGGCGATCTGCCCGCCGAAGCCGTCGCCGACGTCTTCCCGGCCTACGACGACGACGGCGGCCTGCTGATCGTCCTGACGCCGGAGGGTTGAGCGGATGAACCGCCGCAGAAATGCCTTCGTCCTGCTCTTCGTGCTGGCCCTGATAGCGGTCTCGGCGCTGGTCGTCGCGACCAAGTCGACCAAGCTCGGCCTCGACCTCAAGGGCGGCGTCCAGCTCGTCTACCAGGGGACGCCGACCGGCGCTGTGAAGGAAGTCAGCGGCGAAGACATCGAACGATCGATCGAAATCGTTCGCGAGCGAATCGACAAGCTCGGCGTCTCCGAGCCCGAGGTTTCGCGCTTGGGCACGACGGAGATCTCGGTCAGCCTGCCGGACGTGACCAACGCCCAGCGGGCGATTGAACAGGTCGGAACGACTGCGCAGCTGCAGTTCTACGACTGGGAACCGAACCTGATCGGCCGCGAGAAGGCGATCGGCGGCGTGCCGGGCGCGGAACCGCCGGCGAATGCGATCAAAGCGGCAAACAAGGAATGGAAAGCCGCCGGTCGCAGCACGACCAAACAGGAAAACAAACAGCTGATCTTCGCGGGCGCCTACCCGAATGCCTACGGCGCCGTCAGCCTCGGCGCCGAACAGAAGCCGGTCCCGGACTGCACGAGCTGCTCGACGACCAAACCGCGCTACTACCTGTTCTCGGCCGACGGTAAGCACAAGCTGCTCGCCGGGCCCGAGTTCAACGAAGAAGACCTCTACATCTCGGCGACCGGGCGCAAACGGGCGCACAAGGGGATCGTCAAAAAGGTCCCGGCCGGGACGGTCGTCGTCTCCGAGCAGCCGACCGACTCGAGCGGGACGACCGTCGACGGGATCGAGAACGCTGGCTGGTACGCGATCAAGGACAACCCAGCGCTCTCGGGCACCGACATCACGAACCCGAAGCAGGAATTCGACGAACTCCAGCAACCCAACGTCACCTTCAGCTTCACCGACAAGGGCCGCAAGGCCTTCCAGGACGTCACCCGCCAAATCGCCCAGCGCGGCCAGGCGCGGGCGATCGGGCCGGCCTCCGGCGAACAGGCCGAAGCGCTCTCCGGCCATTTCGCCGTCGTTCTCGACAACGAAGTCAAGACCCGGCCGATTATCAACTTCGCCCAGAACCCCGACGGGATCGACGGCCGCACCGGCGCCCAGATCTCCGGCGGCTTCAACAGCATCACCGAAGCGCAGGACCTGGCGACCTTCTTGCAGATCGGCGCCCTGCCGATCAACCTCAAGCTGATCAGCCAGACGCAGGTCTCGGCGACGCTCGGCAGCCAGGCCCTCAACGCCGGGATCAAGGCCGGTGTGATCGGCCTCGCCCTGGTCGTCATCTTCCTGCTGCTCTTCTACCGCGTGCTGGGCCTGATCGCGGTCCTGGCGCTCGGCGCCTACGGGGTCATCTTCTTCGCCCTGATCAAACTGATCCCGATCACGCTGACCCTGCCGGGCATCGCCGGCCTGGTCCTGACCATCGGGGTCACCGCGGACTCCAACATCGTCATCTTCGAGCGGATCAAGGAGGAGGTGCGCGCCGGGAGACCCATGGCGAGCGCGATCGCCGCCGGCTATCGGCGCGGGATCGGCACGATCATCGACGCCAACGTCGTCACCCTGCTGACCGCATTCATCCTCTTCGTGCTGGCGACGGCGGGCGTCAAGGGCTTCGCCTTCGTGCTCGGCGTCGGCACGATCGTCTCCCTGCTGACCGCGGTCGTCTTCACCCAGGCCCTGCTGCTGAGCATGAGTCGCTCGCGGTTCCTGCGCTCGCCCAGCGTGCTCGGCGCCTCCAAGGAGCGGATGCGCTGGCACTTCGACTTCATGGGGGCCAGCCGCTGGTTCTTCTCGGTCTCCGGCATGATCTTGATCGTCGGCGCGCTTGCCCTGGCGACGCAGCAGCTCAACTTCGGCATCGACTTCGAGTCGGGCACGCGGATCAAGGTCGCGCTGACCAAGTCGACCGACGAGGAAGGGGTGCGTGACGCGCTCGACGCGGCCGGGATCTCCAGCGAGTCGATCCAGCAGGTCTCCGATCCCGAATTCGGCGACAACGTCTTCCAGATCCAGGCCCGCGAGCTGGGCCCGAGCCAGGTCTCGAAGGCACAGGGCGCGCTCGACTCCGAATACGGAGTGGTCGCCAACGGATTCGACAGCACCAGCGTCGGCCCGACCTTCGGCCAGCAGGTGGCCGATAGCGCGCTCAAGGCGCTGATCTTCTCGCTGTTGGTGATCTGCGCCTACGTCGCCTTCCGCTTCGACCCCAAGTTCGCGGTGCCGGTGCTGATCGCGATCTTCCACGACATCCTGATCACGGGTGGCGTCTACTCGCTGACCGGAAAAGAGGTGACGAGCGGGACGGTCGCCGCCTTCCTGACCATTTTGGGTTACTCGCTCTACGACACGATCATCGTCTTCGACCGAATACGCGAGAACCTGCCGCGGATGCCGCGGGCGGCGTTCTCGCAGATCGTCAACCGCTCGATGAGCGAGGTTCTGACCCGCTCGCTGGCGACCAGCTTCACGACGCTGCTCGCCGTCGTCTCGCTCTTGATCTTCGGTGGCGCGACCCTGCAGGACTTCGCCTTCGCGATGCTGGTCGGGATCGTCTCGGGTACGTATTCGTCGATCTTCATCGCCTCGCCCGTGCTGACCGCGTGGAAGGAACGCGAGCCCGGCTTCGCCCGCAGGCGCGAACGAATCGCTGAGATCGACGGCACCGTCCCGGCCTTCGCCGACGACGTCGCCTTGGCCAAGCTGAGCGACGACGAGCAGACCGACGCGGAGATCGAGGCTGAGCTGGCTCCGGTCACGGTCGCCGACGCTCCGGCGGAGACCGGCAACGGCGGCGACCCGGCCGGCGCCGAAGGCTCGGTCGAGCCTGACCCGGCGGCGGCGCAGCGGCGCGAGCGCGACGAGCGCCGCCGCGAACGGCGCAAACAGCGCCGCAAACACGGGAGGAACAGGTAGCGATGGCTCTGATCGTCTGGTTCACGATGGGGATCGCCCTCTGGCACTTCACCGTCTTCCTGCCGGACCGCTTCTGGCAGGGGATCGTCGGCGCCTTCCTCGGCGCCACGATCGGCGCGGTCCTCTTCGGCGCGATCGTCGAGGTCGCTTCCGGCCGCGGCCTCGGCACGACCGACATCGCAACCGCGTTGACGGCGATTCCCGGGGTCGCGATCGGGCTCGCGATCGTCTGGGCGATCGGCGTTCGCTCGGAACAAGCGGCCTGATTCGCGCCGAAATCCGTCCCGGGCGCTTCCTAGCCTGCCCGTATGGCGGAGGACGCGCACGCATACGAGGCAGAGCCCTATGACTACGCAGAGGTGCGGGCGCTTTCCGACGAGCTGGGGCTGAGCGAGCCGGTCGCGGTCACTCTGGTCCGGCGGGGTTACCGGACGGCGGAGGCGGCGCGCGAGTTCCTGGCCGCGGACGAGTCCCATCCGCCGGAGGACTTCGGGTCAATGCAGGCTGTCGTCGAGGTCATCTCGGCGGCGATTCGCGAGGGCTGTCGGATCACGGTCCACGGTGACTTCGACGTCGACGGAGTCTGCGCAACGACGATCCTGGTCAGCACGCTGCGCGAGCTGGGGGCCGAGTGCGACTGGTTGATCCCCGACCGGATCGCGGATGGCTACGGGCTAAGCGCCGAGAACATCGAGAAGCTGGCGCAGCGCGGCACCGAGCTGATGATCACCGTCGACTGCGGGATCGCCGCGGTCGAGGAGGTGCGGCTCGCCCGATCGTTGGGCATGGACGTCGTGGTCACCGACCACCACCAGCCTGGGGGCGAGTTGCCCGACTGCCCGATCCTGCATCCGGGAGTCGATGGGTATCCGTTTGCGGAGCTTTGTGGGACGGCGGTGGCTTGGAAGCTGGCGTGTGCGTTGCGGGAGTCGGGAGGGGTGCCCGCCCCCTCCGTCGCTGATTTGGATCTCGTCGCATTGGCGACTGTCGCCGATGTGGTGCCGCTGGTGGGAGAGAACCGGAGCTTGGTTCGGAAAGGGCTGGCGGGGGTGCGTCGCGCTCGCAGGCCTGGGATGCGGGCTTTGCTGGAGGCGGCTAAATGCGAGCCGACTCAGGTTGACGAGGGGGATCTGGCGTTTCGCCTGGCCCCGCGGATCAATGCCGCGGGACGGTTGTACAGAGCCGACGCCGGGGTGGAGCTGTTCCTCACGGAGGACGAGGGGCGGGCGAAGGAGATTGCGGTTGAGCTGAGCCGGGCCAACAGCGAGCGGCGGGCCAGGGAGCGGGAGGTGGACGCCGCTGCCGAGGCGGCGCGGCGGGAGCTCTCGGAGGAGCTGCGTGAAGCCCCCGGCCTCGTCTTGGCGGGCGAGGGATGGCATCCCGGTGTGATCGGAATCGTCGCCTCGCGCCTGGTCGAGCGCCACAATCGACCGGTGATCGTGATCTCGCTCGACGACGAAGGCGGCGGGCGGGGTTCGGGCCGCAGCATCCCCGGTTTCGACCTGCTCGCCGGGCTCGAGGCCTGCGCCGAACATCTCGACGGCTTCGGGGGGCATCGCGCCGCCGCGGGGTTGCAGCTACGCGCCGAGAACGTCGCGGCCTTCGGCGCCGCGTTTGCGGCTCACGCCACCGAGGTGCTCGGATCCGGAGACCTGCGCCGCGCCGAGCGAATCGACGCGATGATCGGCGGCGCCGGGCTCGGGCTCGATCTCGCCGAGGAGCTGCAGCAACTCGCCCCGTTCGGCATGGGCAACCCCGGGGTGCGACTGCTCGTCCCCTCGGCGCGAGTGCGCGACGTGCGCGCGATGGGTGAAGGAAAGCACGCACGCTTCAGCCTGCACAGCGGCGCTCACCGGGCGCTCGGCGTCGCCTTCGGGCGGGCGAGCCTCGGCGTGGGGGAGGACGATCCGGTCGACGCCGCCGTCCGGCTCGAGGTCAATCGCTGGAATGGCTCGGTTGAGCCACGGGTCGTCCTCCGCGAGCTCTATCCCCGCGAGACGGCCGAGGTCGAGGCCGCCGAGGAGACCTGGTGGCAGCGCTTCGAGACCGAGCTCGGCGCCGACCCGGCCGGCGCCCACCCCGCGCCGCCCGGTGAAGATCCGGGTCGGAATCCGAATGAAAGCCCTCCGGCGCGCGGCGGTAGGGAGATGGTGCGGCCGCGCAGCTCGCCCGCCGCCGTGGTCGGGGAGCTGGCCTCCTCGGGGTCCGGCGAGGTTCTGGCCGTTGTCGCCGATTGCACGCGGCGGGCCGCGTTGGGCGGGGACGGGGTCGTGCTCGCCGACGCTGCGCGCCTGGAGTCGGACCCCGAGCTCGCCATGGGGTTCGAGCACGTGGTCCTTGTCGACCCACCCCCCTTCGAGCACCTGGAGCGGCTTGCGACAGCGGGGGATGGGTACGCGCATCTCGCCTGGGGCGAGGCCGAGCACCGCTTCGCCCTGGCGATGCTGGGCGAGCAGCTTGCCCGGCGGGAGACATTGATCGGCTTCTACAGGGACCTGCGCGAGTCTGGCGAGGTGAGCGGGGATGAGTTGCTCGAAGCGCTTAGCGGCAGTGGCCGCTTCCCGCGCTCGCCCGAGACGGCGGCGCGCTGCCTGCGGGTCCTCGGCGAGCTCGGATTGGTGCAGGGCGCCCCGGAGGGAGGAGGAGGCAGCGTCGGCGTCGTATCCTCAGAGGGGACAGAACTCGAGCGCTCGGCCGCCTACCGTGCCTACGGCGCTCGCCACCAGGAGGGTCAGCGATTCCTCGAACGACGAAAGAGTCCCTAGAGCAGCGCGAGCTTCTCGCCGATCTCTTCGCCGTGGTCGAGGAGTTCGACTCGGCGCCCGAGCTTGACCGCTCGGCGCTCGGCCACGCGTTCGACTTCGCCTGCGATCACCACGCCGACCAGCGGCGTCACTCCGGCGACGAGTTCATCACCCACCCTGTCGGGGTGGCCCAGATCTGCGCCGGGATGCGGCTCGACACCGAGACGCTCTGCGCCGCCCTGCTGCACGACACCGTCGAGGACACCAGTGCCAGCCTTGACGAGATCCGCACCGAGTTCGGGGAGGAGATCGCCCAGCTCGTCGACGGCGTGACCAAGCTGACCGGGATGACCTTCGAGAGCCGCGACGAGCGTCAGGCGGAGAACTACCGCAAGATGATGGTGGCGATGGCCACCGACGTCAGGGTGATCCTGATCAAGCTGGCCGACCGCCTGCACAACATGCGCACGCTCGGCGCGCTGCCCAAGCAGAAGCAGATGGCGAAGTCGCGCGAGACCCTGGAGATCTACGCCCCGCTTGCCCACCGGCTGGGGATCCACGCGATCAAATGGGAGCTGGAGGACCTCGCCTTCGCGACCCTGCACCCGCGCAAGTACAAGGAGATCAAGCAGCTCGTCGCCCAGCAGCGTGACGAGCGCGAGGTCTACGTCAACGAGGCCGGCCGCTTTCTCGGCGACGAGCTGCAGGCCGTCGGCATCGAGGCCGAGATCTCCGGCCGCGCCAAGCACTTCTACTCGATCTACACGAAGATGACCAAGAAGGGGCGCGAGTTCAACGAGATCTTCGACCTCACCGCGATGCGCGTGATCGTCGGCTCGGTCAAGGACTGCTACGGGGCGATCGGCGTCATCCACTCGCTCTGGAAGCCCTTGCCCGGCCGCTTCAAGGACTTCGTCGCGATGCCGAAGGCCAACATGTACCAGGCGCTGCACACGACGGTGATCGGGCCGGAAGGCAAGCCGCTGGAGATCCAGATCCGCACCGGGGACATGCACAGCCTCGCCGAGTACGGGATCGCCGCCCACGTCGCCTACAAAGAGGGTGGCGCCTCCGACCCCAAGCGCGAGAAGATGACCTGGCTGAGGCAACTGGTCGAGGCCGAGGGCGAGCAGGACCCGGCCGAGTTCCTCGAGTCGCTCAAGGTCGACCTCTTCGAGGACGAGGTCTTCGTGTTCACCCCGAAGGGGGAGGTGAAGAACCTTTCGGCCGGCTCGACCCCGCTCGATTTCGCCTACGCAGTCCACACCGATGTAGGCCACCGCTGCGTCGGCGCGAAGGTCAACGGCTCGATCGTGCCGCTGCACTACCAGCTGCGCTCCGGGGACATCGTCGAGGTGTTGACCGCCAAGCAGAACCGCGGCCCCTCCCGCGACTGGCTAAAGCTGGTGCGGACCAGTCGTGCCCGCAACAAGATCCGCGCCTTCTTCAAACAGGAACGGCGCGAGGACGCCGAGAAGAAGGGCCGCGACGCGCTGGAGGAGGCGCTGCGCAAGCGCGGCCTGCCGATGCAGAAGCTGGTCATGTCGCCGCTGCTCGCCCAGGTGATCCGCGAGATGGGCTTCCACAAGGCGACCGAGTTCTACATCGCGCTCGGCCAGGGCAAGATCGCCACCAAGGCCGTCGCCAACAAGCTCATGCAGCGCCTCAAAGAGGGCGAGGCGGTCGAGGAGGAGCAGCCGATCGGGCTGGAGGGGCCGCGCGAAGACTCGGCGCGGCGGACCAAGGACGCCGCCGACTACGGCATCCGCGTCAAGGGCGCCGATAACGTCGCGGTGCGGCTCGCCAAGTGCTGCCGTCCGGTCCCCGGCGACACGATTTCGGGCTACGTCTCGCTCGGCCGCGGGATCACGATCCACCGCGCCGACTGCAAGAACGTCAAGGCCCTGATGAAGTCGCCCGAACGCTTTGTCGATGTCGCCTGGGAGGGTGAGAACGAGTCCTCCTACAAAGTCGAACTGCAGATCGACGCCTACGACCGCACCCGCCTGCTCGAGGATCTCTCTCGCACCTTCTCGGAGGCCGGCATCAACATCCTCGGCGCCAGCTGCATGACCAATCACCCGATGGTGAAAAACCGCTTCGTTGTCGAGGTCGGCGACACCGAGCAGCTCAAGCAGTGCATCTCCCGGCTGCGCAACGTCGAGTCGGTGTTCGACGCCTACCGAATCACGCCAACGAGTTAGTCAGGCGACGACTGTGAGCGCTCCGGGCGAGACGCTCAACTGCAGTTGCGTCTTCTCCCCGATGTAATCGCCGTCGACCTGGACCGGGAAGGGACGGGCGATGCCGTTTTTGGTCGCCGACGTCGAGGCGATGCTCGCCGCCCGGACCCCTTCGAAGTGCCCGATCTGTCGGTGCCGCGCCGCCGGGCGCTTTTCGCCGAAAAGGCGCGGGATCAGGGTCGGCATGTCGCGCTGAGCCGCCCGCTTGAGCACCCCGAGCGAGAGCGTGCCATCGTCGATCTCGACTCCCTCGCAGACGCGGATCGGCCGGCTGGCGAAGTAGGTGAAGGGATCGGAGTTCTGGGCCAGCGCGGTCACTCCCTCGATGGCCTCGTCGCCGTCGATCTCGACCCGCAGCCGCACCGGGTTGACGATGTACTGGCGATAGAAGGCCGAGATCGCCGCCCAGCTGTAGTAGTAGGGGCCGGCGCGTGACTTGAGCCGTGGATGGGCGTCGACCCGCTTGACCACCGTGGCGTCGATCCCGACCCCGCAGGAGAAGACGAAGTGGCGCTCGCCGGCCTTACCGAGGTCGATCCGGCGTGGCGACCACTCGTCGAGCAGCGCCAGCAGGTGCTCGGTGGCGTCGACCACGTCGTTGGGGATGCCGAGCGTGCGGCAGACGACGTTGGTCGAGCCGCCCGGCAGGACCGAGACCGGCACGTCGGTGCCGGCGAGCCCGTTGGCGACCTCGTTGAGGGTGCCGTCACCGCCGAAGGCGACGACAACGTCGTAGCCGTGATCGCGCACCTCGCGGCCGATCTCGGTCGCGTGGTTCTGCGCCTCGGTGGCCACGGTCTCGACCTCGTAGCGGCCCTGTAACGCGTAGACCACGAGGTTCTTCAGCCGGTCGGAGACCGTCGTGGCGTAGGGATTGACGATCAACAGCATGCGCTTCTTCGCCTGCTTGCGCGTCTTGCCGGATCCGAGCCTGACCATCAGCCGTGCAATCTATTTGCAGCTGGGTATCGTGCGATCCATCGTCGCCCTTCCGACACGGATACTTGCCGTCGGGACGCTCGTCGCGATGCTCGGGTTCTGCTCACCCGTCGCCGACGGCGCGGCACAGCGGCGCGGCCCGCAGGCCGGCCACGCGACACTCGGTTACAACCGCGCGCACCGTTTCTTTTACGGGACGGCCAGGATGCCGCCGAACGCCGATGGATTGGGTGATGCCGCCTGCCTCGCCGGCAATCGCCACTTTCTCGACGGCCCGCGCATCCTGCGGATCTACCGGGTGCGGCCCGGCCCCGATCGCGCGGTCTCACCCGACATCGCCGCCGGGGCGACACCGGAGAACGGCACCCTGTCCTGGAAATTCGAACGCAGGCACGTGCCGAGTGGCCGCTATTACGTCGTCTTCGAAGCGAAAATTCGCAGCGCGCCCTACACGCCGAGCGAATGCCCGGGCTTCCGCTCCCGCCCGGTCGTGTTGCCGAGGCCGCAGAACTCGGCTAGGTCGCCTCGTAGCGGACGACCTCACCGTCACCGTCACTGACTTCGCGCACGCTGCCCTCGTTGAGCAGCAGGTCGGCGTGGCCGATCACCTCGGAGAGCGTGAGGAATGCCTGGGTGACGGCGACGTTGCCCCAGATCGCCTGGGCGATCTCGTAGCCGGTGCGCGGACGCTCCGCGATCAGCTCGTGGATCTTCTGCTTGCGCCGCTCGTGCTTGGCTAGGCGTTCGTCGATCAGGGCGACGTGGTCGACGATCGGCTCACCGTGCCCGGAGAGGACGATCTCGGCGGGCATTTCCCGTGTCTTCTTCATCGACTCGATGTAGGCGACGAGCGCCTGCGTGCGCTGCGCCGAGCCGTCGAGCGGCCGGGAGATCAACGGGTTTGAGGAGATGTGGGCGATCAGGTGATCGGCGGCGATCAGGATGCGGCGCCGCTCGTCCCAGAAGACCGTGTCGGAGGGGCTGTGGCCCGGCCGGTGCAGCACTTCGAGCGAGCGGTCGCGGAACTCCATCGACTCGCCGTCGACGAGCGACCGGGTCACCTCCGCCTTCGACCCCCAGCCGCGGAAGCTGCGCGAGACGCTCTGCAGGGCGAAGGCGACCTCCTGGGGGATGCCGTTGCGCAGCATCAGCTCGACCGCGAACTCGTCCTCGCGCTCGGATTCCTCGCCGAAGCTCGCCAGCCGCTCGGCGGCGAGCCCGAGCGCCGCGACCTCGGCGCCGGAGTGCTCGACCACGATCTCGACCAGGCCGAGGTGGTCGATGTGCTGGTGGGTGAGGATGACCAGCTCGAGGTCGTCGATCGAGTGGCCGCGGGCGGCCAGCTGGCCCTGCAGCTCGTCGAGCGCCTTGCCCGAGTTGGGGCCGGTGTCGATCAGGGTCAGCGGATCATCCTCGAGCAGGTAGCAGTTGACCCGCCCTACGGCGAAGGGGGTTGGGATGCGGAGCTGGTGGATGCCGGCCAGCGCCGCCTGCTCCAACGCCTCCTCGGGGGTCAGGGTCACGCCCGGATCAGCGCCAGGATCTCGTCGCGCTTCGCCGCCATGTCCTCGCGCGAGACCAGCGACTCGAGGTTGAGGCGCAGCAGCGGCTCGGTGTTGGAGGGGCGCACGTTGAAGTGCCAGTCCGGGTAGTCGATCGAGATCCCGTCCAGGGTTGTCAGCTCTCCGTCGGAGAAGCGCTCGGCGAGCTCCGCCATCTTCGCCTCGCCGTCATTGACCTCGGAGTTGATCTCGCCGGAGATGAAGTAGCGCGAGCGGAACTCGGCCATCAGCTCAGCCAGCGAGCGGCCGTCTTTTGAGAGCAGCTCGAGCATCAGCAAGGCCGGGATCGTGCCCGAGTCCGCGCACCAGAAGTCACGGAAGTAGTAGTGGCCGGAGACCTCGCCGCCGAAGACCGCGTCCTCCTCGCGCATGCGCAGCTTGAAGAAGGCGTGGCCGACCCGGGAGAGGTCGGAACGGCCACCGTCGGCGGCGACCAGGTCGGGCACCGCACGGCTCGAGCGCGGGTCGTAGAGGATCGTCGCACCGGGGTTCTTGGCCAGGGCGGCACGGGAGAGCAGGGCGCAGATGAAGTCGCCGTCGCAGAAGGCGCCCTCGCCGTCGATGAAGAAGCAGCGGTCGGCATCGCCGTCCCAGGCGATGCCGAGGTCGGCGCCGGCGCCGCGCACGCGCTCTTCGATCAGTTTGCGGTTCTCGGGCAGCAGCGGGTTCGGCTCGTGGTCGGGGAACTCGCCGTCGGGCACGAAGTACATGCGGTCGAGCTCGATCCCGAGCCGCTCGAGGACCGGCCCGGCCATCGGCCCGGCCATCCCGTTGCCGCCGTCGACGACCACCTTGAGTGGCTTGACTGCGGCCGGGTCGATAAAGGAGAGGACGTGCTCGCGGTACTCGTCCCAGACGTCGACCTCCTCGAAGGCGCCGCCGCCGGGGGCGGGGCCGAGACCGGCTTCGATCTCGCGCCGCACGTCGCCGATCCCGGCGTCGCCGGAGAGCGCCAGGGCGCCCTCGCGCACCAGCTTTACCCCGGTGTAGGCCTTGGGGTTGTGCGAGGCGGTCACCATCGCGCCGCCGTCGAGCTCGCGCGAGCCGACCAGGTGGTACAGCATCTCGGTGGCGACCATCCCGGCGTCGAGAACCGTCGCCCCCTCGAAGATCAGGCCGTCGCGCAACTCGGCGGCCATCGCCGGGGCGGTCAGGCGCATGTCCCGACCGAGGCCGACGCGCAGCTCGCTCGGCTGCTTGCCGCGCAGGCGAGCAAGTACCCGGGCGAAGGCCCGGCCGATCGCCAGCGCCGTCGTCTCGTCCATCTGCTCGCCGTAGACGCCACGGATGTCATAGGCCTTGAAGATGCCAGGATTCACCTCCTCTGCTCCCGCACGGGCGCGCTCATGATCACCGGAAGTCACGTGCCCGCACTCCCGCGTCCGGGGGTGAATCGACTTACCTTGGTCCTCAAAATGCCCCTTTCAGGGCCTCGTAGCTCTGCTCCAGGGTCTGCGGCATGACTTTGGTGTCGGCGATCACGGGCATGAAGTTGGTGTCGCCGCCCCAGCGCGGGACGACATGGAGATGGATGTGGTGCTCGACCCCTGCCCCGGCGACGCGGCCCTGGTTGAAGCCGACGTTGTATCCGTGCGGGTCGTAGATCTCCTCCAGGCGGCTCATCGCCTGCTGGGCGAGGGACATCATCTCCGCGACGGTCTCGGCGGGCAGATCCTGGATGCGGCCGATGTGCTCATACGGCGCCACCATCAGGTGCCCGTTGGTGTACGGGAAGAGGTTGAGGATCACGAAGCTGCGCTCGGCGCGGTGGACGATCAGGCTCGCCTCGTCGTCTCCCGCCGCCGGCTTGGCGCAGAAGATGCACTCCTCCTCGTTGTCCTTGGACGCGTCCTTCACGTAGGCGAGGCGCCAGGGCGCCCAGATGCGGAAATTTGCCACTAGCTGAGCATCCTATGCAGACCAAGCCGCCCCCGGACGCCGGAGGGGGAGTCTGTCCATATCTGATTCTTCAGAGTTCCCCGGGAGCAGAGGAGGCGGCGCCTGATCACAGCCAGCCGCGTTTGCGGAAGTAGCCGACCATCGCTCCGAACATGACCAGCATCGCGCCGACGATCACGTAGAAGTCGACCTGGTCACCCTCACCGGGCACGCCGACGTTCATTCCCCAGATGCTGGCGATCAGGGTCAGCGGCAGGACGATGACGCTGATCGAGGTGAGCACGCGGAGGATGTCGTTGACGCGGTGGGAGATCACCGACTCGTTGGTCTCGGCCAGCGCCTCGACAACCTCCTTGTAATTTTCCAACATGTCCCAGATGCGCTCGTGGGCGTCGACGATGTCGTCGAAGTAGATCTCCAGATCGAGGTCGGTGGCGAGGTAGCGCTGCTTGACTTTCTCCAGGTCGCGCAGCACCGGCCGCTGCGGGCGGATCACCTTGCGAAAGTTGATGATCTCCTGCTTGACGTTGGAGATGTCGCGGACGACCTCCTCCGAGCGGCCCTCGAAGATGTCGTCCTCGAGCGCGTCGAGCTTGTTGCCGATCTTGCGCAGCATCGGGAAGCAGTAATCGAAGCTGTCGTCGACCAGGCGGTAGAGCAGGTAGCCCGAGCCGCGCGCGAAGAGCTGCTCGCGCAGCTCCTCCTTCGCCCGGCAGCGCTCGAACAGGTACTCGACCGGCTGCAGGGGCTGGTTGGGGATCGTCACCACATATCCGGGCCCGACGAAGAGATCGAGCTCGCCGGTGCCGAGCCGGCCCGCGGCGGGATCAAAGATCGGGAAGTGGAGAACGATGAAGAGGTAGTCGTCGTAGACGTCGATCTTCGGCCGCTGGTTGCGCGAGAGCACGTCCTCGAGGTCGAGCGCGTGGAAGTCGAAGTGGCTCTCCAGCCAGGCGCGCTCGAGAGCGCCCGGGCGCTCGATGTTCACCCAACGCAGGCCGGCGGCGTCGATCTGCTCGACGTCGGGCGTCTGTGGCTCAGGCGCGGCCGCCGCGGGGGAGATGAGCTCGCCGCGCCGGCCGGACCGTCGCAGCCTCGGCTTCGGAAGGTTCGGCATCGTTCACGCTCATCGTCTCGGCGGTCAGGGCATCCACGGTGAACACAAGGTTAAACGCATGCCGGTTTCGGCATCGCTTGGGAATCGCCCTGGTAAGGTTCACCCAACATAAGCGCCACATCTAGAGGGGTGGAGGGACTGGCCCGTAGAAGCCCCGGCAACCACCCTGGACCATCGGTCCGGGGGGAGGTGCCAACTCCAGCAGGTCGCTCAGGATGGCTCTGGGCCCTGGAAGATGTGGGGAAGACGTCCGATCGGACCTCTGCCCCACAAGGCGGAGGTTTTTTTCTAGGCAAAGGAGAAGTGAGATCGGATGTCAATCGAGAGTTTGAAATGCAAGGAGTGCGGGGCGACCTATGAGCTCGGCGCCAGCTTCGCCTGTGAGAGCTGCTTCGGGCCGCTGGAAGTCGCCTACGACTACTCCGACCTGGACCCCGCCGAGGCGAAGCGCCGCATCCAGTCCGGATCGCAGGGAATCTGGCGCTACGACGACTTCCTGCCGTTCACCTCGCGCCCCAAGGACCCGCTCGAGCCCGGCCTGACGCCGCTGGTCAAGGCCGACCGGCTCGCCGAGCGTCTTGGACTCGACGCAGAGGTCTGGATCAAGAACGACGCCGCCAACCCGACCCACTCCTTCAAGGACCGTGTCGTCGCCGTCGCCGTCGCCAAGGCGCACGAGCTCGGCTTCGAGACGGTCGCCTGCGCCTCGACCGGCAACCTGGCCAACGCCGTCGCCGCTCACGCCGCCGCCGCCGGGCTGGCGTCCTACGTCCTCGTCCCCGCCAACCTCGAGGAGCAGAAGCTGCTTGCGACGGGGATCTACGGCACCAACCTCGTTGGTGTGCGGGGCAACTACGACGACGTCAACCGGCTCTGCACCCAGCTCGCCGAAACGCGGCCCTGGGCCTTCGTCAACGTCAACCTACGGCCCTACTACGCCGAGGGCTCCAAGACGCTCGCCTACGAGACCGCCGAGCAGCTCGGCTGGGAGTTGCCCGATCGCGTCGTCTGCCCGATCGCGTCCGGCTCGCTCTTCACCAAGCTCGGCCGCGGTTTCCAGGAGTGGCTCGACCTCGGCCTGGTCGAGGGGGGCAGCCGGTCTTCAACGGCGCCCAGGCGCTCGGCTGCAGCCCGGTCGCGACCGCCTTCGCCGAAGGCTGGGACGTCTGCAAGCCGCAGAAGCCGGAGACGATCGCCAAGAGCCTCGCGATCGGCGACCCCGCCGACGGCCCCTACGCGGTCGAGCATGCGCGCAAGACCGGCGGCGCGATCGACTCCGTCGGCGACGACGAGATCCGGGCCGGCATTCGCCTGCTGGCCGAGACGACCGGGATCTTCACCGAGACCGCCGGAGGGGTTACCGTCGGCGTCCTCGCCAAGCTCGCCGAGCGCGGCGAGATCGGCGACGGCGAGCGGGTCGTCGTCTACATCACCGGCGAGGGCCTGAAGACTCTCGACGCGACGCGCGATAGTTTCCAGATGCACGAGATCGACCCCGATCTCGAAAGCTTCGAGTCCGAGTTCGAACAGCAGGAGGTCATCGCCTGATGCCGGTCACCGTGAAGATCCCGACCCAGCTACGCGCCGCTACCGGCGGCGACGCCGAGGTGGAGGTGGCTGGCTCAACCGTGGGTGAGGTGCTCGACGCGGTCTTCGACGCGCATGGCGACCTGCGCGAGCGGATCACCCAGGACGGCGACCTGCGCCGCTTCGTCAACGTCTACGTAAGTGGCGAGGACATCCGTTTCCAGCAGGGCCTCGATACGGCGATCAGCGAGGGCGACGAGGTGACCATTTTGCCCGCTGTAGCGGGTGGCTAAGCCTCCGGTAGCGATTCTCTGCGGTGGCCGGGGAACGCGGTTGCGGGAGCAGACCGAGACGGTCCCCAAGGCCCTCGTTGAGATCGGTGGAAGGCCGATCCTCTGGCACGTCATCGGCATCTACGCTGCACAGGGGTTCAAGCGTTTCCTGCTCGCAACCGGTTATCTGGGCGAGGCCGTGGCGGAGTTCGTCGCCGGCGAAAGCTGGCCGGACGGGGTTGAGGTCAAGTGCGTCGACACCGGCCTCGACACGCCGACGGGCGGGCGAATCGCAGCTCTCGGCGAGCGCCTGGAGGGGGAGCCCTTCTGTGCGACCTACGCGGACGGGGTCGCCGATATTGACCTCGACGCGCTGCTCCAGTTCCACGCCGCGCACGGCCGCCTGGCGACGATGACCGTCGTGCGGCCACACCTGCAGTGGGGCGTGGCGGAGCTGGGTGGGGACGGTCGGGTCGAGGGCTTCACCGAGAAGCCGCGCTGCGAGCACTGGATCAACGGTGGCTTCTTCTGCCTGGACCCGGGTGCGCTTGCCTACCTCGATTCGGACAGCGTGTTGGAGCGCGAGCCGCTCGCCCGCCTCGCTGCGGACGGGGAGCTCGGCGCCTACCGGCACGAGGAATTCTGGGACTGCATGGACACCTACAAGGACGCGGTCGAGCTCAACGACCTCTGGGCCGCGGGCGAGGCCCCTTGGCACGGCTTCGTCGCGGCGGGGGCTCGGTGAGCAGGGCGCTGGTCAGCGGCGCGCACGGGTTCGTCGGCTCCCATCTGGCGCGGGCGCTGCTCGGGCGCGGGGAGGAGGTGCGGGTGCTCGATCGCCCGTCGCCGCGCCTGGCCGACGTCGGCGGCGAGCGGCGCTCGGGCCTCGACCTACTCGGGATCCGCGGCGAAGTCGAGCTGGTCGAGGGCGATCTGCGCGACGCCGCGGCGGTCGCCGCGGCCGTGGCGGGAGCGGACTCGGTCTTCCACCTCGCCGCGCAGACGATCGTCGGGGTGGCGCGGGAATCGCCGCTGGAGACCTTCGAGGTCAACGTGCAGGGCGCCTGGAACGTCTTCGAAGCCTGCCGCGCGCACGAGGTCGCGCGGGTCGTCTTCGCCTCCTCGGACAAGGCCTACGGATCGAGCCCCGAGTTGCCCTACCGCGAGGACTTTCCGCTGCGCGCGGATCTAACATCTACGACGCCGGCAAGGCGGCAGCCGACACGATCGCGCGCAGCTATGCCAACGCCTACGGGCTGCCGCTGGCGGTGACCCGCTTCGCCAACGTCTACGGCGGCGGCGACCTCAACTTCTCCCGCCTGATCCCGGAGACGGTCGTCGCCGTGCTCGACGGCCGGGCGCCTGTCATCCGCTCCGACGGCAGCCCGGAGCGCGACTTCCTGCATGTCGACGACGCCGTCTCGGCCTACCTGAAGATCGCCGCGGCGCTCGAACACGGCGCGGCGGGAGAGGCCTTCAACGCCGGCGGCGAACGGCCGCACTCGGTGCGCGAGGTGGTCGAGTCGATCACCGTCGCGGCGGGCGGCGGCGTCGAGCCCGACTTCCAGGGCGCCGGCAACCCCGACGGCGAGATCGACCGCCAGTTCGTCGACTCGGGCAAGCTGCGCGAGCTGACCGGCTGGCGCCCCGAGGTCGGCGCTCGAGGACGGCCTGCGGCGGACGCTCGAGTGGTACCGCGAGCACCCGGAGGCCAGACCCAACCCGACCGCGGTCGAGGTTTAGCTCGCTATGCGACGCAAACCTCTACCGCGCCGCGATTAGTCTGGGTTCGCCATGTGCGGGCGGTTCACGGTCACGACGAAGGACACGAAGACGGTCGCCGACCGCTTCCAGGTCGAGCTCGAACGCTCGCTGGAGCGCAGCATCGGCGAGGTGCCACAGCCGTCCGGGAGGGGCGAAGAAGGAGCGGCCTGGGGCGATTCAACGTCGCGCCGACCCAGGAGGTGCTGACGGTGCGCTCCTCGCCCGAGCCGGAGCAGGCGGCGCTGGGGGAGCGCGAGGCGCGGCTGATGCGCTGGGGCCTGGTGCCGCGCTGGGCGAAGGACCTCAAGGTCGGCTACCGGATGATCAACGCGAAAGCCGAGAACCTCGACTCGAGCCGCGCCTACGCGCCGCTGGTCGGCAAGTTCCGCCACCGCTGCCTGATCGTCGCCGACGGCTTCTACGAGTGGATGAAGGCCGAGGACCCGAAGCAGCCGCGCCAGCCGTGGCGCTTCACCGTCGACGGCGGCGAGCTCTTCGCCTTCGCCGGGCTCTGCACGCGCAAGGAGTGGGAGGACGAGGAGGACCGCGGCGCCGCGGACGGCTGGCTCTACAGCTGCACGATCGTCACCACGACCCCGAACGAGGTCGTCGCGCCGGTCCACGACCGGATGCCGGCGATCCTGCCGAGCGCCGAGGCCGAGGCCGCCTGGCTGCGCCCCGACCTGAGCGCCGAGGACGCGATCGCGATCTGCGGCCCGCTGGCGGCCGAACGGATGCGCGGTGAGCCCGCGAACCCGAAGCTGAACAAGGTCGGCAAGGGAATCGAGGGGCCCGAGCTGCTGGTCGCGCCGGGCTCCTAGCGATTCAGGTCGCCGCCGGTCCGCACGGTCGCGGCGCCGCCGTTGTTTTCCAGCGTGCAGGAGATGTGGGCGAGCGCTGGCCCCCGTGGTGCGCCAGAAGGCCGCGAAGCCGAGCGCGAGCGGCTTCGCCGGGCGCCCTTCCGGCAGGCCCCACTGCCATTCCTGTGATTTCTCCTTATGGGGCGCCCAGCTGACGACGACGCCGGGCAGTTCGGTGAACGCCTCGAAGGCGTCTTCGAATTCGAGCGAGGCGTATTCGGCGCCGCGGATCGGCAGCCTGATGCCGACGCTGCCGGGCACATCCTGCTTGGTCAGGTTGTATTCGCCGCTCGAACGGGGGAAGGCGCCGCGGCTGTTGACCGTGCGGCCCAGTTCCGAGCGAGGGCCGCCGCGCATCCGGCAGCGCACCCGCGCCTGGCCGACGGCCGAGCCGGCGGCGATAGTCAGCACCGCGCTGGTCCGGTAGACGTATTCGCCGTTGACGTTCTCTTCGGTCGCCTGCAGGCCGGCGTCGCCGAGCTGCATCGAGCCGCCGCCCGGAATCGCGGCGGGACGCGACGGCGGTACCGCGCCGCCCCGTTCCCATTCGATCTGCACGGAAGAGCCCCCGGCGGATTCGGTCGCCAGCAGAGCCGCCGCGATCGTCGCGACCAGGCCGACCAAGACCACAGCGATCGCCCCCCGCGGCGGCCGGGTCTCGGTGAGAACGCTCATCGACGCGCCCGGCAGGATTCGAACCTGCGGCCTCCGCCTCCGGAGGGCGGCGCTCTATCCAGCTGAGCTACGGGCGCTTGCCGCTTCAGCTTATCCTCGCGGGCCATGGATCTCTCGGTCGCCTTTCTCGGCACGGGTGGCGCTGTGCCCTCGGCGCGGCGCAATACGGCCGGCGTGCTCGTCGCGCGGGGGGGCGAACGGCTGCTGTTCGACTGCGGCGAGGGGACGCAGCGGCAGATGCAGCGCTCGCTCGGGCTGGTCCAGGTCGACGCGATCTACTTCACCCACTTCCACGCCGACCACTTCCTCGGCCTGCCGGGGCTGCTGAAAACGTACGACCTGACCGAGCGCGAGCGACCGCTGACGATCTACGGGCCGCGCGGGCTGCGCGACCTGATCGGCAGCCTCGGCCGGGTGGTCGGTCGGGTCGGCTACAAGCTCGAGCTGGTCGAGATCGAGCCCGGCGACGGGCTCCCCTGCGAGGCCGGCGAGGTGCGCGCCTTCGGCGTCGAGCACAGCGTGCGCGCCCACGGCTACGCGCTGGTCGAGGACGAGCGCCCCGGGCGCTTCGACCCCGAGGAGGCCAAGCGGCTCGGGGTCAAGGAAGGCCCGGCGTTCGCCGCCCTCCAGCGCGGCGAGCCGGTCGAGTCGCTGAACGGCGAGACGGTCGAGCCGCGGCAGGTGATGGGCGAGTCGCGTCCGGGCCGCACGATCGCGATCACCGGCGACACCGCTCCCTGCCACGCCACGGTCGAGGCGGCTCGCGGCGCCGATCTGCTCGTCCACGACGCGAGCTTCTCCGAGGAGGAGGTCCAGCGCGCCGCCGACACCGGCCACTCGACCGTCGGCCAGGCCGCGGCGGTGGCCCGCGAGGCGGAGGTCGAGCTGCTGGCGCTCGTCCACATCTCCTCCCGCTACCACGTCGGCAAGGTGCTCGACGAGGCGCGCGAGGTCTTCGAGCCGACCGTCGCCCCGCGCGACTTCGACCTGATCGAGATCCCCTTCCCCGAGCGCGGTGGCCCCGAGCTGATCGCCAACGGCGCCCGCGAACGCGCCGAGCCGCAGCCGGTCGAGTAGCTCAGCCGGCGGCGAGCGCCGTCGCCGCGCTTGAGCAGGGCGTGGTGGGCGTAGACCTCGACTCGCGGAACGGCTGCGCGGTCGGCCGCTCGGCCAGGCCCAGTCCCGGGAAGTCGAAGGCGACTCCCCGCGGCGAGCTTCACCAGCGAAGAGTCGCATGAAAGGGCGACCGCGGGATCGCCGGACGTCCCCACCCACTGCTACTCTCAGCGCCGTCCTTTAACCCGGTCCCGCGAGGCCAGGAAGGAGCAAAGAGTGAGCGAGAAGGTCGTGCTGGAGCGCGACGACCTGCGGCGGACGCTACGGCGGATCGCCCATGAGATTGCCGAGGCCAACCCGGAGCCCGAGGGCTTGGCGATCGTCGGCATCCACACCCGCGGCGCCGTGTTGGCCCGCCGCCTGCATGTCCTGGTCGGCGAGCTGACCGAGGCCGAGACGCCGATCGGCGACCTCGACATCTCCTTCTACCGCGACGACGTCGGCGCCAAGGCCCCCGCCGCGCAGCCGGTCGTCCACGCCTCGCACATCGACTTCGACCTCGCCGGCCGCACCGTCGTCCTCGTCGACGATGTTCTGTTCACCGGGCGCACCGTGCGCGCCGCGGTCGACGCCCTCTTCGACTATGGCCGCCCGCAGCGGGTGCAGCTCGCCGTGCTCTGCGACCGCGGCCACCGCGAGCTGCCGATCCGCCCCGACTACGTCGGCAAGAACCTGCCGACGGCGCGCAGCGAGCGGGTCAACGTGCGGCTCGAGGAGACCGACGAGGTCGACCGGGTGACGATCTCCGAGCCGGTGGAGGTCGCCGCATGAAGCACCTGCTGGCGATCGAGGATCTCGACCGGGCCGAAATCGAAGCGATCCTCGATCGCGCCGAGAGCTTCGCCGAGGTCGGCCGCCGCGACATCAAGAAGGTGCCGACCCTGCGCGGACGAACCGTGGTCAGCCTCTTCTACGAGGCGAGCACCCGCACCAGCGCCTCCTTCGAACTGGCCGCGAAGCGCCTCTCCGCCGACCTGATCTCGCTCAAGGCGGCGGGCTCCTCGGTCGACAAGGGCGAGTCGCTGAAGGACACCTGCGCGACGCTCTCCGCCTACGACCCGGCGGCGATCGTGATCCGCCACCCCTACGCCGGCGCCGCCCAGCTCGTCGCCGGCTGGAGCGAGGCGGCGGTGGTCAACGCCGGCGACGGCAAGCACGAGCACCCGAGCCAGGCGCTGCTCGACCTGTACACGCTGCGCCGCCGGCTCGGCCCGGTCGAGGGCAGGCGGATCTGGATCGTCGGCGACGTCCTTCACAGCCGCGTCGCCCGCTCCAACCTGATCGCCTTCCAGGCGATGGGCGCCGAGGTCACGCTCTGCGGGCCGCCGGCGCTGATTCCGCGCGGGATCGAGCAGCTCGGCTGCGCGGTCACCCACTCGCTCGACGGAATCGGCGAGGCCGACGTCGTCTACGCCCTGCGTTTGCAGCGCGAGCGGATGGCGGAGAGCTTCGTCCCCTCGATCCGCGAGTACGCCGCCCACTTCCAGATCGACTCGCGCCGGCTCTCGCCGCAACCAGCTGTTGATGCACCCGGGCCCGGTCAACCGCGGGGTCGAGCTCTCCGGCGAGGCGATCGACTCGCCGCAATCGCTGATCGGCCGAGCAGGTCGCGTCCGGCTTGGTCGTGCGGATGGCGATCCTCTACGAGCTGTTGGCCAGCGGCGAGCGGCCGACACCGGCGACCGGCGACCCGGCGAGCAGAGCCCGACCCCGATCGGACAGCCCGCGTGAGGCTCGCCGAGGCGCTCGACATGCGCGCCGGGAGAGGGCGCCGGCCTGGTTCTGCGAGAGGCCACGCTGCTCGACCCGGTCGCGGGCATCGAGGGCGTTCACGACATCGTCGTCCGCGACGGTGAGATCGCCGAGCTGGCCGCACCGGGGGCCGCCGCCGAGGGCCTGGAGGAGATCGACGCCGAGGGCAAGCACGCCTTTCCGGCCTTCTTCGACCCGCACGTGCACCTGCGCACGCCGGGTCAGGAGCACAAGGAGGACATCGAGACCGGCACGCGCTCGGCCGCCGCTGGCGGCTTTTGCGGCATCCTCGCGATGGCCAACACCGAGCCGCCCGTCAGCACTCCCGCCGACATCGAGGCTCTGCGCGAGGCGGCCCGCGAGGGCGCTTCGGTTCCGGTCGGGTTCCTCGCGACCGTGACGCGGGGCATGGCCGGCGAGGAGCTGACCGAGATGGGGGCGATCCGCGAAGCCGGCGCTGTCGGCTTCAGCGACGACGGGCTGCCGATCCGCAGCGCCAGGGTGCTGCGCCGCGCCCTGCAGTACCAGCGCCTCTGCGGGGGCAACATCGCCCTGCACGAGGAGGACCCCGAGCTCTCGGGCGAAGGCGTCATGCACGAGGGGCCGGTCTCGGCCGCGCTCGGCCTGGCCGGCGTGCCGTCAGTCTCGGAGTCGACGATGATCGCCCGCGACGCCGCACTGGCCGGCTACGAGGATGGTCGGATCCATGTCCAGCACCTCTCGGCGGCCGAGTCGGTGCAAGTTGTGCGAGCCGCCAAGGAAGCCGGGGTGCGGATCAGCTGCGAGGCCAGCCCGCACCACCTCTGCCTGACCGAGGAGGAGGTGCGCGGGCTCGACCCGCGCCGCCACAAGATGAACCCCCCGCTGCGCTCGGAGGTCGATCGCCAGGCGCTGGTCGAGGGCCTGCGCGACGGCACGATCGAGTGCGTCGCCACCGATCACGCGCCGCACGCCACGGAGGAAAAGGAGGTGCCCTTCGAGCAGGCCGCGATGGGCGTGACCGGGCTGGAGACCGCCTTTGCCGCTCTGTACACCGAGCTGGTCCTGCCGGGGACGATCGAGCTCGCCCTGCTGGTCGAGCGCCTGGCCGGCGGCGCGGCGCCGTTCGACCTACCGCGACCCACCCTGGTGCCGGGCAGCGAGGCGAACATCGCCCTTTGCGACCTCGACGCGAAGTGGACGGTCGGCGAGGAGGGCTACGAGAGCCGCTCGGACAACTCCTGGTGCGCCGGTCGCGCTCTGACCGGGCGCGTGCTGATGACCCTGGCGGGCGGCCGGGTCGCCTACCGCCTGCGCAGCTTCAGCCTGGGGGTCGCCGCATGAGCGGCTACATCCTGCTCGAAGATGGTGCGCGCTTCGATGGCGTGCTCTGCGGCGCCGCCGGCGAGGTGACCGGCGAGGTCGTCTTCAACACCGCGATGACGGGCTACCAGGAGTCGGTCACCGATCCTTCCTACGCGGGCCAAATCATCGTCTTCACCTATCCGCTGGTCGGCAACTACGGGGTCTCCGCCGAGGCGATGGAGTCCGACCGCATCCACGCTCGCGGCGTCGTCATGCGCGACCCGAAGAATCGCGAGGACGCCGCCAGCGCCGAGGGCGGCTGGCTCGACTGGCTGACCGACTGTGGCGTGCCGGGAATCGGCGGCCTCGACACCCGTGCCCTGGTCCGCCATATCCGCGACAAGGGAGCGATGCGCGGGGGGGTCTTCTCCGCCGGGACCCCTGAAGGCGAGGCGCGCGAACGGGTCGCCGCCGAGCCCAGCATGGACGGCGCCGACCTCGCCCGAATGGTCACCCCGCCCGAGCCGGTCCGTTTCGAGGGCGAGGGGCCGCACGTGGTCGGGATCGACACTGGGATCAAGCTCAACATCGTCCGCGAGCTGCGCGCCCGGGGCGCCCGGTTGACCCTGCTGCCCTGCACCTCCTCCGCCGAGCAGGTCCTTGCCGAGGAGCCGGACGTCGTCTTCCTCGCCAACGGCCCGGGCGACCCCGGCGCGCTCGGCTACGTCATCGAGACGGTTCGCGAGCTGGTCGGCCGCAGGCCCCTGTTCGGCATCTGCCTCGGCCATCAGCTGCTCTGTCGCGCGGTCGGGCTGGAGACGTTCAAGCTGCCGTTCGGCCACCGCGGCGCCAATCACCCGGTCAAGGACCTGGCCGCGGGACGGATTGAGATCACCTCGCAGAACCACGGATTCGCGGTGTGCGGCCCAGGCGGCGAGCCGCGCATCGAGGCCGACGAGCCGGTCCGCTGGGAGACCGACTTCGGCGTCGCCGAGCTATCCCACCTCAACCTCTACGACCGCACCGTCGAGGGCCTGGTGCTGAAGGAAGCCGCAGCCGCGACGGTCCAGTACCACCCCGAGGCGGGCCCCGGGCCGCACGACGCCCGCCACCTCTTCGATTCATTCCTGGAGCTTGCCCATGCCTAAACGAACCGACATCGAGAAAATCCTCCTGATCGGCTCGGGGCCGATCGTGATCGGCCAGGCGGCCGAGTTCGACTATTCCGGCGTGCAGGCCTGCAAGGTGCTGCTCGAGGAGGGCTACGAGGTCATCCTCGTCAACTCGAACCCGGCGACGATCATGACCGACCCCGAGTTCGCCTCCGCGACCTATGTCGAGCCGCTGCTACCGGGGCCGGTGACGAAGATCATCGAAAAGGAGCGCCCCGACGCGCTGCTGCCGACTCTGGGGGGGCAGACGGCGCTCAACGTGGCGATGGCGCTGTACGAGGATGGGACCCTGGAGCGCTTCGGGGTGGAGCTGATCGGTGCCGACCACGGCGCGATCCGCCGCGCCGAGGATCGCGAGGAGTTCCGTCGCACGATGACCGAGGCCGGCCTGCGCATCCCCTGGTCGATGACGGTTGGCACCCTGGGCGAGGTCGAGGCGGCTCTTGCCGACGGCCGCATATCCCTGCCGGCGATCGTCCGCCCGGCCTTCACGATGGGCGGCCAGGGAGGCGGCGTGGGCAATAGCGAGACCGAGCTGCGCCAGGTCGTCTCCGAGGGTCTCGCGGCGAGCCCGATCAACCAAGTGCTGGTCGAGGAGTCCGTGCTCGGCTGGGGCGAGTTCGAGCTCGAGGTGATGCGCGATCACAACGACAACGTGGTGATCATCTGCTCGATCGAGAACGTCGACCCGATGGGAGTCCACACGGGAGACTCGGTCACGGTCGCCCCGGCGCAGACGCTCACCGACAAGCTCTACCAGGACCTGCGCGACCAGGCGATCCGCGTGATCCGCGCCGTCGGAGTTGAGACCGGCGGCTCCAACGTCCAGTTCGGGGTCGACCCGGAGAGCGGCGAAATAGTCGTGATCGAGATGAATCCGAGGGTCTCACGCTCCTCGGCGCTGGCCTCGAAGGCGACCGGCTTCCCGATCGCCAAGATGGCGGCCAAGCTGGCGGTCGGCTATGCGCTCGAGGAGATCCCCAACGACATAACACGCGCCACCCCGGCCTCCTTCGAGCCGACGATCGACTACGTCGTGACCAAGATCCCCCGCTTCGCCTTTGAGAAGTTCCCCGGTGCCGAGGGCCGGCTTTCGACCCACATGCAGAGTGTCGGCGAGGTGATGGCGATCGGGCGCACCTTCGGTGAGTCCTTTGCCAAGGCGATGCGCTCGCGCGAGCTCGACTCGCCCGCCGAGCCACCCGCCTCCGACGAGGACCTGCTGGCCGCTATCGAGGTGCCGTGCGCGGAGCGCTTCGACCTGATCCTCGCCGCCTTCCGGCGCGGCCTCAGCGTCGAGGCTGTGCACGAGCGCTGCCTGGTCGACCGCTGGTTCCTGCGCGAGCTGCAGTCGCTCGCCACCGAAGGCGACGGCAGCGACGGCCTTGTCCGCACCTACAAGGCGGTCGACACCTGCGCCGCCGAGTTCGAGGCGGCGACGCCCTACTACTACTCGGCCCACGAGCGGCCCGGCACGGCCTCCGAGGTGCGCCGCGGCGGGGGCGAGTCGGTCGTCATCCTCGGCGCCGGCCCGAACCGGATCGGCCAGGGGATCGAGTTCGACTACTGCTGCGTACACGCCGCGATGACCGCGCGTGAGCTCGGCCGCGACGCGGTGATGGTCAACTGCAACCCGGAGACGGTCTCGACCGACTACGACACCTCCGACCGGCTCTACTTCGAGCCGCTGACCGCAGAGGACGTGCTCGCCGTCTGCGAACAGGAGCGCCCCGAGGGCGTGATTGTCCAGTTCGGCGGGCAGACCCCACTGAAGCTTGCCCGCGACCTCGAGGAGGCCGGCGTGCCACTGCTCGGCACCCCGGTCGACGCGATCGACCTCGCCGAGGACCGCGGGCGCTTCGGCGCCCTGTTGCGCCGCCTCGGCATCGAGCACCCGCCCTACGGGACCGCGCTCTCGGCCGAGGAGGCGACCGTGATCGCCGAGAAGGTCGGCTTCCCGCTGCTCGTCCGACCGTCCTACGTGCTCGGCGGCAGGGCGATGGAGATCTGCTATTCGACCGAGAACCTCAACGCCTACCTCGACGCCCACGTCAAGGCCGACCAGGAGCACCCGCTGCTGCTCGACCGGTTCCTCGAGAACGCGATCGAGATCGATGTCGACGCGCTCGCCGACGGCAGCGACGTGCACGTCGCCGGGATCATGCAGCACGTCGAGGAAGCTGGAGTTCACTCCGGCGACTCCGCCTGCGTGATCCCGCCGCTCAGCATCGGCGAGCAGATGCTCGAGCAGATCCGCTCCACGACGGCGCGGATCGCCCTTGAGCTGGGCGTGATCGGGTTGATCAACATCCAGTACGGGATCGCCGGTGGGCGCCTCTACGTGATCGAGGCCAACCCGCGCGCCTCGCGCACCGTGCCGTTCGTCTCCAAGGCGACCGGCACCCCGCTGGCGAAGGTGGCGGCGCGGCTGATGCTGGGCGAGAAGCTCGCCGACCTCGACCTGCCGGATCCGCCGAGCGGGCATGTCAGCGTCAAGGAGGCGGTGCTGCCGTTCGCGCGCTTTGCCGGGGTCGACTCTGTGCTCGGCCCCGAGATGAAGAGCACCGGCGAGGTGATGGGCATTGCCGCCGACTTCCCGACCGCCTTCGCCAAGGCGCAGGCGGCAGCCGGAGTGGTGTTGCCGACCGAGGGCACCGTCTTCATCACCGTCACCGACACCGACAAGCCCGCCGCGACGCAGATGGCGGCCCGCTTCCACGACCTCGGCTTCGAGCTGATCGCCACCGGGGGCACCGCCCAGTCGATCTCTTCGATGGGCGTGCCGGTGACGCGGATCAACAAGATCGGCGAGGGCTCGCCGAACGTCGTCGACCTGATTCGCGAGCACCGCTGCGACCTGGTGATCAACACGCCGACCGGCTCCGGCGCCCGAGCCGACGGCCAGGCGATCCGCACAGCGGCTGTTCGCCACGGGATCCCGTGTGTGACGACGATGACCGGCGCCTCGGCGGCGGTGAGGGCGATCGCCGCGCGGATGCAGGGCGAGCCGGGCGTCGTCTCGCTGCAAGAGGTGCACACCGCGGCCTCCTCCGCTCGCGCGGATGCCTGACCGGCCCCTCGCGCCCTTCGGGCGACGCGCCTGCGAGGTAACTCAGAGCCGCGCCACGGGCGGCTACCGGCTCTTCTCGTTGCTCGACACCAATGGCCCAGAGCCCCAACCCGGTCAGTTCTACATGCTTGCCACGGAGTCGCACTGGCAGCAGCCCGGCGGCCGCCCCTTCCTGCCGCGCGCCTTCTCCGTCGCCGAAGCCACAACCGGATCGCGTTCGTCTTTTGTCGACAAGAGCGCGACAAACAGCGAACGCACTGCGGTGCAACTGGACTTCCTGGTCGAGGGAATAGGGCCGGGTACCGACCGGCTCTGCGAGCTCGAAGAGGGGGAGCGTGTCTGGGTCACCGGCCCACTCGGCAACACCTTCGCCGCCCCCAAGGAGCTTTCCCAAGACGCCGCCGGTGCGATCCTCGTCGGTGGCGGCATCGGCATCGCCCCGCTGGCGATCTGGCGCAAGCGCCTCGCCGCGAAGAACATCCCCGCCCGCATCCTCCTGGGCTTCCGCGACGAGGCTCACTCCGGTGGTCTAGACGACCTCTTCGCCTGTTGCGAGGTCGCCCTCGCCAGCGACGACGGCCACATTGGCCACCACGGCCGCGTCACCGATCTGCTCTCGCAGATGCTCGAGGGCGACGACGCAAGCTCGGCCGTCGTCTACGCCTGCGGCCCCCCGCCGATGCTCGATGCCGTTCGCTCTCTCTGCCAAAGGCACGGCGTCGTCTACCAACTGGCCAAGGAGTCTCCGATGGCATGTGGTTATGGGGCGTGTTACGGCTGCGCCGTTCCCGACCCCGAGGGGGGCTATCACCGCCTTTGCGTAGACGGCCCGGTGCTCCCCCGGAGAGAACTTGAGAGCAGCGCGGAAACGCGCCCAGAACAAGCTCCCAGCGCGAGTTCTCGCAGGGGAACCCCCGACGTCTCGCCCACCGAGTTCTGCGGCCTCACCCTTCGCAGCCCGGTGATCAACGCCTCCGGGACCTTCGACGCGATCGCGGCCCGCCGCGTCTACGGCGACGCGCTGCTCGACGAGTTCCCTTTCGCCGCCTTTGTCTCGAAGACGATCACCCTTGAGCCGCGGGCGGGCAACGCCCCGCAGCGGATCTGGGAGACCCCGGCGGGGATGATCAACTCGATCGGCCTGCCCAACAAGGGGCTGCAGGGGTTCCTCGCCGAGGACCTGCCCCGGCTGGGCGAGCTTCCCGTGCCGCTGATCGTCTCCGCGATGGCAACCGGCCACGAGGACTTCAAGCGCATGGTCTCCGCCCTGGAGGGCCGCCCGGAGGTCGCCGCCATCGAGCTAAACATTTCCTGCCCCAACGTCCATTCGGGCCTGATCGTCGGCGAGCAACCCGGTGAGACGGTCGCTCTGCTGGAGTCGCTGCGGCCGCTGACCGCAAAGCCTCTGATCGTCAAGCTGACGCCGAATGTCGCCGACCCGGCGGCCGTCGCGGTCGCCGCTGAGGAGGGAGGGGCCGACGCGGTCTCGCTGATCAACACCGTCAAGGCTGCCGGCGGCCCGGTCGCCGGCGGGCTCTCCGGGCCGGCGATCCGGCCGATCGCGATCGGCCAGGTGCGGGTCGTGGCCGCGGCGATCGCCCTGCCGATCGTCGGCATGGGCGGCATCTCCTGCGGCGCCGATGCCGTCGAAATGCTCGCCGCGGGGGCCAGCGTGGTGGCCGTCGGAACAGAGAGCTTCCGCGACCCCCGGGCGGGGATTCGTATTGCCGCAGAATTATCTGAGCAATCTGCGCGACCCGCTTAGTCTCAACCTCGACTCGAGGTCTAGGTGAATTTGCGGAAAAACGGGTCAGTCGGCCTTGCACGCCCGCGAGCCACGGCTATACTCGCCGCCCAGATGCCCACCCCGGTCAAGACCTCCGCAGCGGCCCCAGAGAGGTCGCTGGACCAGCGAATGGACGCGCTGAAGCGGGCTAATGACATCCGCACAGCACGGGCCAAGCTGAAGAAGGACCTCAAAGCCGGCAAGGCGAGCATCCACACACTGCTGCTCGATCCGCCGGAGTATGTGATGACCGCGAAGGTCTTCGACATGCTGCTCGCGGTTCCGAAGTACGGCCGCGTGAAGACCAACCGGATCCTCAACCAGTGCCGGATTTCGCCCTCGAAGACGATCGGCGGCCTCTCCGAGCGCCAGCGGGCAGAGTTGGTCTCGCAACTTCGCCGCTAGCGGGGCCGACCGGTCCGCCGGTCAGTATCTCCGGCCGTCAATGGCCAAAGTCTTCGTCATCACCGGACCCAGCGGGGTCGGCAAGGGGACGCTGATCTCCATGCTGCTCGAGCGTGTCCCCGACCTCGAGCTCTCCGTCTCGGCGACGACGCGGGCGCCGCGCGCCGGAGAGGCCGACGGCCGCGACTACCACTTCCTCACCCCTGAGGAATTCGACAGCCGGATCGAGCACGAAGACTTCCTCGAGTTCGCCACCTACAGCGGCCACCGTTACGGCACTCTGCGGTCCGAGGTCCGCAAGCGGCTCGAGAGCGGGCATTCGGTCGTGCTCGAGATCGAGGTCCAGGGGGCGCGCCAGGTGCGCGCCGCGATGCGCGAGTCGATCCAGGTATTCATTGCCCCGCCCGACCCGGAGGTGTTGCGCGAGCGTCTCGAGGGGCGCGGCGCCGACTCGGCCGAGGCAATCGACGCCCGGCTCGAGGTCGCCGAGCAGGAGCTTGCCGCGCAGGGCGAGTTCGCCCACTGTGTCACCAACGACGACCTGGAGCGGGCAGCCGCCGGCCTGGAGGGGATCGTGCGCGCGGAGTTGGGCCTACCGGTAGACTCCACGGCCGAATGATCACACCACGCGTAGACAAGCTCCTCGAGCACGCCGACTCGGATTACGCCGCAGTCGTCGTCGCGGCGAAGCGGGCACGTCAGATCAACAGCTACTTCCACAACCTCGGCGAGGGTGGCTTCGGCGAGTACCCGCCGCCGATGGTCGAGACCCGCGGCGATCGCAACTATCTCTCGATGGCGCTGGAGGAGCTTGCCGAGGGCAAGCTCAAATACGAGTACCGCGCCTAGCGCGCTCTTCTAACCAGGAGGAGACATGGCCAGAATCCTGCTCGGCGTAAGCGGTGGGATCGCTGCCTATAAGTCGCTTGAGCTGGCCCGTCTGGCGACCGTCGCCGGTCACGGCGTGCGCGTCGCGATGACCGAGACGGCCCAGCGCTTCGTCGGCGCCGCCTCGTTCGAGGGCATCGTCGGGGCGCCGGTCCTCACCTCGGAGTTCGAGCGCGATCCGCTCGGGGGGGCGTTCCCCGGCGACCCGGCCCCGGCCCACGACCCGATCGGCCACCTCGAGGTCGTCGCCAACTGCGACGCCTATCTCGTCGCGCCGGCTTCGGCCAACACGATCGCCAAGCTGGCGGCGGGGATGGCCGACTCGATGCTGACCACCTCCTTCCTCGCCTGCACGGCGCCGCGCCTGCTCGCGCCGGCGATGAACGACCGCATGTACGCGGATGCGGCCACCCAGGCGAATCTGGCGATGCTGCGCGAGCGCGGGGTCGAGGCGATCGAGCCCGGCGAGGGCCTGCTCGCCTCGCGCGGCGAGCGCGGCAGGGGGCGGCTGCCGGACCCGGCCGAGCTGCTTGCGCGCATCGAGGCCGTGCTGCCTTCTGGGGTGCGACCTTGGGACGGCCTGCGCGTCCTCGTTACGGCCGGGGGCACGCGCGAGCCGGTCGACCCGGTCCGCTTCCTTGGTAACCGCTCCAGCGGCCGCATGGGCATTGCCCTGGCCGCGGCGGCGGCGCGCCGCGGCGCCGACGTCACCCTGATCGCCGCCAACGTCGCCCTGCCCGAGCCCGCGGGGGTGCGCCGCATCGACGTCGAGACGACCGAACAGCTCGCGCAGGCGACTCAGGCGGAGTTTCCGACGAAGCACGTGCTGCTCATGGCCGCGGCACCGGCCGACTTTCGCTCAGCCGAAGTCGCGTCGGGCAAGCTGCAGCGCAGCGGCGCGCTCGACATCCATCTGGAGCCCACCCAGGACATCCTCGGAAGCCTCGAGGCGGGTGAGGGCCAAACCGTGATCGGCTTTGCCGCCGAACACGGCAACGACATAGAGAGAGCCCGCGAAAAGCTCGCCCGCAAGGGGCTCGACATGATCGTTCTCAATGACGTCTCGGACCCCTCGATCGGCTTCGAGAGCGGCGACAACGCGGTCACCCTGATCGACGCCGCGGGCGAGACCGGCCTGCCGCTGGCTTCCAAGGACGAGATCGCCGAGCAGATCCTCGACCAGGTGAGCGAGCGGGCTATACTGACCTAAGCTTTTTCGTCCCTATCCGTGTACGAGAAGTGGGCCTGGCCCACTTTTTTTTCGTCCCGAACCAGGTATGCCAGATCTCAAAGACAGCATTCAACAGCAGCTCGCCGAGCTCGATTCCGAGCTCGACCTGGTCGCGATCGAGCAACCGGGGACGGAATCGCTGCGCCTTTTCATCGACCATCCCGCGGGCGTCGACCTGGCTCTCTGCGAGCGCGTCACCAGGCACCTCAACAGCCTGCGTTCCGAGTACGCGCTCGAGGTCTCCTCGCCCGGGCCCAAATACCGTAAGGAGCAGCCGTGAGTAAAGAGATCGTCGAAGCAATCAAGGCGCTCGAGCAGGAGAAGGGCATCTCGGCCGACAAGCTGATGGACGCCCTCGCCGACGCTCTTCTCTCGGCCTACAAGAAGACGCCCGGGGCGGCGAAATACGCCCGCGTCGACCTCGATCACGAGACCGGTGACTTCCGCGTCTTCGAACTGATCCTGCCCGCCGAGCTGGAGGAGAAGCTGCTGGCCGAGGCGGCCGAGGCCCAGGAGGACGAGGAGCGGGAGATCGACCCGGAAACCGGCGAGCTCAAAGAGCCCGAGGACCCCGAGCTGGACCCCGAGATGATTGCTCCCTACGAGGACCAGATCGAGACCCGCGACGTCACCCCCGAGGACTTCGGCCGGATTGCTGCGCAGACCGCCAAGCAGGTGATTCTGCAGCGCATCCGCGAGGCCGAACGGATGATGATGTTCGAGGAGTACCAGGACAGGGTCGGCGAGCTGATCACGGGGATCATTCAGCAGTCCGACAAGCGCTACACGCTCGTCCAGCTCCGCGAGCGGGTCGAGGCGCTGCTGCCCAAGTCCGAGCAGGTCTACAACGAGCGCTATGACCACGGTATGCGGGTCAAGGCCGTGATCACCGACGTCTCCGACTCGACCAAAGGCCCGGCGATCGTCGTCTCGCGGCGCAGCCCCGAGCTGATCAAGAGCCTCTTCGAGATGGAGGTGCCCGAGATCGCCGACAAGCTGGTCGAGATCGTCGGCGTCGCCCGCGAGCCCGGCTATCGCTCGAAGATCGCCGTCGTCTCCCACACCGACGGGGTCGACCCGGTCGGCGCCTGCGTCGGCCCACGCGGATCGCGGGTTCGGATGGTCGTCTCCGAGCTGCGCGGCGAGAAGATCGACATCATCCCCCATAACGACGAGCCGGCCCGCTTCGTCGCCAAGGCGCTCTCTCCGGCCCGTGTGCGCGAGGTGATCGTCGACGACGAGGAGCGCCAGGCGACCGTGATCGTCCCCGACGACCAGCTTTCCCTGGCGATCGGCCGCGACGGCCAGAACGCCCGGCTGGCGGCGCGCCTGACCGGCTGGCGGGTGGACATCAAGTCTGAGACGGAGTTCGCCTCCGACGACGAGGAGGTCGACTACGAGGGCGAGGAGCAGTCGGACGGACACTGCCTCGCGGTGCTCTCCAACGGCCGCCGCTGCCCCAACGCGGCGATCGGCGCCTCTTCCTACTGCGGCCTGCCGACCCACCAGGCGCTGGCCCGCTTCGAGACCAACCAGATCGCTGTCCTCTCGCCGCTCGAGGAGGCCGACGTGGCGATTCTCGCCGACGCAGAGGCCGACGGGGGCCAGGTCGCGGAGATCGTCGCCAAGGCCGAGGCCCAGTTCGAGGAGGAGTCCGAGGAGGAGACGGTCGAGCAGGTCGACGCCGAGACCGAGGAGGACGCTGAGGAGGCCGGGTCAGCCGAGGAAGCCGAGGCGGCCGAGCCAGTCGCGGAGGCCGAGGAGAACGAGCCCGTCGCCGAGGAGGCTGAGCAGGCCTAGTGGCTAAGAAGCGCGTCCACGAGATCGCCAAGGCTCAGGGACTGAGCAGCAAGGAGCTGCTCGCTGCGCTGAAGAAGGCCGGAATCGAGGCCAAGGCCGCCGCCTCCAGCGTCGAGGAGGCCGATGCCCTGAAGGCGCTCGGCAGGGGCAACGGGGCGAGCGCGGCCCCGTCCACCGACAAATCCCCGAGCGCCGAGAGCAAGCCGGCGCCGAAAGCCGACGCGAAGCCCGCCGCGGCAAAAAAACCCGCGGGCGGCGCGAAACCGGCCGGCGGCGGGAAGAAACGCCGCGTCGTGATCGACTCGCAGGCCTCGCGCCGCGATCAGATGGGCGGCCCGCCGCCACAGCGCCCGCCGCGCCGCCGCGGGGGCCGCCGCCGCCGCCCGATGCTCGAGGAGCCGCCGGTCAGAACCGAGGAGCCGGCCGAGCCGGAAGCGACCAAGGTCAATTCCGGGGCGACCGTGCGCGAGGTCGCCGAGCTGCTCGGGCTGGGCAGCGCCGAGGTGATCAAGAAGCTGATGACGATGGGGGAGATGGCGACCCTCACCCAAACCCTCACCGACGAGTCGATCAAGGCGATCGCCGACGAGTACGACCGCAAGATCGAGATCGTCACCGCCGCCGACGAGGAGCCCGAGGCGCCCAGCTTCGAAGATGCTGAGGAGAGCCTCGTCGACCGCCCCCCGGTGGTCACGATCATGGGCCATGTCGATCACGGCAAGACCTCGCTGCTCGACGCGATCCGCGAGACCGAGGTCGCCGCCGGGGAGGCTGGCGGGATCACCCAGCACATCGGCGCCTACCAGGTCCACCACGAGAAGAAGACGATCACCTTCCTCGACACTCCGGGCCACGCCGCGTTCACCGCGATGCGCGCCCGCGGCGCCAAGGTCACCGACATCGCCGTCGTGGTCGTCGCCGCCGACGACGGCGTCATGCCGCAGACCAAAGAGGCGATCGACCACGCCCGCGCGGCGGACGTCCCGATCCTGATCGCGGTCAACAAGATCGACAAAGAGGGAGCGCAGCCCGACCGGGTCCGCAACGAGCTCGCCGGCGATGGCCTGACTCCCGAGGACTGGGGCGGCGAGACGGTCTACTGCGATGTCTCGGCCAAGACCCACGACGGCCTCGACAACCTGCTCGACATGATCCTGCTGGTCTCCGAGCTGGAGGAGTTGGGCGCCAACCCGGACGCACCCGCCTCCGGCGTAGTCGTCGAGTCCCAGCTCGACCCCGGCCGCGGCCCGGTCGTCACGATCCTCGTCCAGCGGGGCACGCTGGCGGTCGGCGACGCGCTCGTCGCCGGGTCGCAGTGGGGCCGGGTGCGGGCGATGCACGATTTCACCGGCGAGCGGGTACAGGAAGCCGGTCCGGGGATGCCGGTCGAGGTGCTCGGCTTCGACGGGGTTTGCGAGGCCGGCGAGCACGTGCGAGTGGTCGAGAACGACCGCCGCGCCCGCCAGCTCGCCCAGGAGCGCGGCAACCGACTGAAGACCGAGGCCTTGGCCCGTCGCCAGGCGCGCAAGGTCAGCCTCGAGGAGGTCTTCTCGCGTGCCCAGGAAGGCGACATCAAGGAGCTCGATATCGTGCTCAAGGCCGATGTCGCGGGCTCGCTGGAGGCGCTGCAGGACGAGATAGCCAAAGTCCCGCAGGAGCAGGTCGGGATCAACATCATTCACTCCCAGACGGGCGGCATCAACGAGTCCGACGTGATGCTTGCTTCGGCCTCCGACGCGATCGTCATCGGCTTCAACGTGCGGCCGCTGGCCGACGCCCGCAAGGCGGGCGAGCGCGAGGGCGTCGACGTGCGGACCTACTCGGTCATCTACAAAATCACCGAAGATCTGCGCAACGCGATGGAGGGCATGCTGGAGGCGGTCGAGGTCGAGGAGACGCTCGGCGAGGCCGAGATCAAACAGACCTTCAAGGCTTCCAAGGTCGGCCGCATCGCCGGCTGCATCGTCACCGAGGGCAGGGCCGTGCGCGACGCGAACGTGCGCCTGATTCGCGAGGGCACGGTCATCTGGGACGGCAAGCTCGGCTCGCTGCGGCGCTTCAAAGACAACGTGCAGGAGGTCGAGGACGGCCAGGAGTGCGGCATCGTTCTCGAGGGCTACGCGGACGTCAAGGATGGCGACGTGCTCGAGTTCTTCAAGACCAAGCAGGTCGAGCAGACACTGGCGTAGGATGGCGACTCCTCGCATGCGCCGCATCAACCAGGTGCTCCGCGAGGTGATCGGCTCCACCATCGCCACCGAGCTGAGCGACCCTCGGATCGGCTTCGTCACCGTGACCTCGGTCGAAACCAGCCCAGACCTCCGCACCGCCAAGGTGCACGTCAGTGTGCTCGGCGACGATGATGCACGCGAGGCCGCGCTGTCGGGCCTGCAATCCTCGGGTGGCGTCCTGCAGGCGAAGGTCGCCGCCGAGACGCGGATGAAGCGCACACCGACCCTGTCTTTCCATTACGACCCGACGATCGAGCAGGGAATGAGGATCACCCAGTTGCTCGAAGAGGAAGAGAGATGAGCGAGACCACAGACATCGGCGCGACCGCGATCGAGCGGGTAGCCACCGAGATACGCAATCGCGACCGCTTCCTGCTCACCGCCCACGAGGGTCCCGATGGCGACGCGCTCGGCTCCCTGCTCGGCATGCACCACCTGCTCACCCAACTGGGCAAGGACTCGGTGATGTTCCTCGCCTCGAAGGAGTTCCCGCTCCCGATCGAGTACCGCTTCCTGCCGCTCGAGGAGGTCTTCCACGACGCCCCGGCCGACATGGCTGACCGGGCGGCGGTCTTCCTCGACTGCGGCAACATCGACCGCATGCCGGTCGACTTCCTCACCGCAGACGGCGTCTTCACGATCAACATCGACCACCACCACGACAACACCCTCTTCGGGGACGTCAACCTGGTCGAGGTCGACGCCTCCTGCACGGCGGAGATCGTCTACGAGCTGGCGGTGCTGCTGGGAGTCGAGATCACGGCGGAGATGGCCGCTGCCCTCTACGTCGGCATCGTCACCGACACGGGCAAGTTCATGTACGAGAACACCAACGCCCGCACTCACAGGATCGCCGCCGACCTGATCGAAGCCGGGGTCGATATCGACGAGACCTACCGCCGCCTCTACGAGCACGTGCCGATCGAGAAGCTGCGATTGCTTTCGCAGGCGCTGGAAGGGATCCAGAACCACTGCGACGGCGCCCTGGTGCTCGCCTACGTCACAGCCGCCGACTACGAGGCGAGCGGTGCGGGGGAGGAGATGACCGAGGGGATCATCGACCACCTGCGCTCGGTCGAGGGCGCCCGCGTCGCGGCGCTGATCCGCGACCTCGGCGATCGTGGCAGGGCAGCGCGCAAGGTCAGCCTGCGCTCGAGCGACGGCACGGTCGACGTCTCGGCGATCGCCCGCGTGAACGGCGGCGGTGGGCACAAGCGCGCCGCCGGCTTCTCAACCGACCTCGAGCTGGAGGAGCTCGTCACATTCCTCAGCGACGAGGTCTCCGCCCAGCTGGGCTCTTGACGCTGCTGCTCTGCGACAAGCCGGCCGGCATCACCTCCCACGACCTGGTCCGGCGCGTCCGGCGCGAGCGCGGCGTCAAGGCGGGCCACGCCGGCACGCTCGACCCGTTCGCCACCGGGCTGTTACTGGTCCTGCTCGGTGAGACGACTCGTCTGCAGCGCTTCCTCACCGCCCTGCCGAAGACCTACCTGGCGACGGCCCGCCTAGGATGGCGCTCCAGCAGCGGCGACCCGGAGGGCGAGCTGACCGAGACCGGGCGGGTGCCGGCATCGCTCGAGCTGCCGACCGGCACCGTGCGCCAGCGTGTGCCGATGACCTCTGCGGTGCGGGTCGGCGGCGAGCGCCTCTACCGCAAGGCGCGCCGCGGCGAAACCGTGGCGACGCCGCCGCGCGACGTCGAGATCCACCGGGCGGAGCTGCTCGGGCACGACGAGGGGACGGCGCGCTATGAGGTCGAATGCTCCAGCGGCACCTACGTCCGCACCCTGGTCGAGACGCTCGGCGACGCTTACTGCTGCGAACTGCGCCGGACGGCGATCGGCCCCTTCCGGGTCGGCGACGCCGGCGAGGAGCTAGCCGACGAGCGGGTCGGCAAGCTGATCCCGGCCGCGGCGGAGGCGATGCGTTGATGGCCAACGTCGCGGTAACCAGCCTGCCGGAAGCCGAGCCGCGGCCGCGCCACGTCGCGATCGGCACCTTCGACGGTGTCCACCTCGGCCACCAGGCCGTGATCGAGGGCGCCGACACCGTGCTCACCTTCGACCCACACCCGCTCGAGGTGATCCACCCGGCGGCGCTGCCGAAACTGTTGATGCCGTTCGGCGTCAAGCGCGACGTGATCGAGGGCCTTGGCGTGCGCGAGCTCGTCGTCATCCCGTTCGACCGGGAGTTCGCCGAGCTCTCGGCCGAGCAGTTCATCGAGCACGTTCTGATCGAGCGGCTCGGTGCGACCACGGTCTCGGTCGGGGAGAACTTCCGCTTCGGTGCCAAGGCCAAAGGCGACCCGGAGATGCTGGCGGCACGGGCGGAGTTCGAGACGCGCGTCGTGCCGCTGGTCGAGGTCGACGGCGAGACCGTCTCCTCGACCCGGATCAGGGCCCTGGTCGCGGCAGGGGACATGGCGGGCGCGCGCCACTGCCTGGGCGCCCCATTCATGGTCGAGGGAACCGTGGTCGAGGGCGACCAGCGTGGCCGCGAGCTCGGCTTCCCGACCGCGAACATAGTCCCCGACGACAGCCTCGCGATCCCCGGCCACGGCGTCTTCGCGGCCTTTGCGGACGGCGTTCCGGCCGCCGTCAACGTCGGCGTAAGGCCGACTTTCGAGAGTGGGCGCGGGGTGCTGATCGAGACCTACCTGATCGATCGCTCCGAAGACCTCTATGGCCGTACGCTGCGCGTCGCCTTTGTCGAGCGGCTGCGCGGCGAGAAGCGTTTCCCCAGCATCGAGGAGCTGATTGCCCAGATGCGGATCGACGTCGATGACGCGAAGCGCGTCTGTGCTAGCTTCACCGGCCCATGAGCCTCGCCAAGGAGAAGAAGACCGAGCTGATCGGCAAGTACGGTCGCGCCGAGAAGGACACCGGCTCGGCCGAGGTGCAGGTCGCTCTGCTCACCGAGCGAATCAACGAGCTGACCGAGCACCTGCGCTCGCACGCCAAGGATCATCACTCGCGCCGCGGCCTGCTGATGCTGGTCGGCAAGCGCCGCCGCATGCTCCGTTATCTGGAGCGCACCGACCTGGAGCGCTATCGCTCTCTGGTCGCAGAGCTGGGCCTGCGCCGCTAGTGCCCCCCGCGGTGCCCGCTCCGGCGGGCCCGGAGGACCACGCCCGTGGCGCGGGCATCGAGACGATCGTCTACCTCGATCTCTGCTGTCCGCACTGCGCCGCCGTGTGGCCGCGCCTCGGCGGCCTCGACGCCAGGCTCGTGCTGCGCCACTTTCCGATCCCCGCAAAGCATCCGCGCTCACCGGCGCTGCACGCCGCGGCCGAGGCCGCCGGGGCGCAGGGGGCATTTTTCGCGATGGTCGACTCGCTGCTTGCCGATCCGGCCCGCGTCGACGACCCGCACCTGTGGGAGCGCGCCCGGTCGCTCGACCTGGATCTGCGGGCCTTCGAGGCGGCGCGCCGCTCCGAGGAGGTCGCCGTGCGGGTGCGCCGCGACACCGAGTCCGGGCTCGCCGCCGGCGTCGCGGACACGCTTGCGATCTTCCGCGAGGGCTTGCCGGTCGGTCTCGACGCCCTGTAGTCTTTCGCGCGACAGAGAACGAGAGTTCTGAATGCAGATGGCCACCATCCGGGTGGCCGGAGGTAGGACAACTAAATGAGCATGTTTGACGTAACCCGCGTCTCGGCGGATGTCGGCGACAGCCAGATCTCCTTCGAGACCGGAAAACTCGCAAAGCAGGCGAGTGGCGCCGTCGTAGTCGAGGCCGGCGACACCAAGGTGCTTTGCACCGCAACCGTCGGCGGCCTGCGCGACGTGGACTTCCTTCCGCTCACCGTCGACATCGAGGAGCGGATGTACGCCGCGGGCAAAATCCCCGGCTCCTTCTTCCGCCGTGAGGGCAAATCCAGCGAGAAGGCGACGCTGACGGCCCGCATGATCGACCGGCCGATCCGGCCGCTGTTTCCGAAGGGCTGGCATTACGAGACGCAGCTCGTCGCGATCCCGATGTCGGTTGACCAGGTCAACCCGTACGACATCCTCGCGATGAACGGCGCCTCGGCCGCGCTGGCGATCTCGCCGGTACCGGTCGCCGCCCACGTCGGCGCAGTGCGGGTCGGCAAGCTCGACGGCGACTTCGTCGTCAATCCCGCCGAGGAGGATCACGCCGAGCTCGACCTCGACCTGATCGTCGCCGGCACCGACGAGGCGATCCTGATGGTCGAGGCCGGCGCCAACGGCGTCACCGAGCAGGAGATCCTCGACGCGCTCGACATCGCCCACGGTGAGATCAAGAAGCTCGTCGCCGCGATGGAGGAGCTGCAGCAGAAGGCGGGCAAGGAGAAGCTTGAGGTCGAGGCCCCCTCGATCGAGGAGTCCCTGCTGGAGAAGGTCCGCGCCGACTTCGGCGCCAAGATCGACGAGGCCACCTCGATCAAGGAGAAGCTCGCCCGCCAGGACGCCGCCGGCGCCGTCAAGGACGAGGTGCTCGAGGCACTCGCCCCGGCAAACGCCGACGGCGAGGTCGACGAAGAGCGCAAGGCCGAGGTCAAGGCCGCCTTCTCCGCGGTCGAGAAGGACATCATCCGCAAGCGCATCGCCGTCGACAAGAAGCGCCCCGACGGACGCGCCCAGGACGAGATCCGGCCGATCGAGTGCGAGGTCGACATCTCACCGCGCGTGCACGGCTCGGCGCTGTTCACCCGCGGCGAGACGCAGATCCTCTCCAACGCCGCGCTCGGCACGACCCGCATGGACATGCGGATCGACACTCTCGGCCTGGAGACCTCGAAGAAATTCTGGCACCACTACAACTTCCCCCCCTTCTCGGTCGGGGAGGCCGGCTTCATGCGTGGCCCGAAGCGTCGCGACATCGGCCACGGGGCGCTCGCCGAGCGGGCGCTCGTCGCGACGATCCCCGGTGAAGAGGACTTCCCGTACGTGATCCGGGTCGTCTCGGAGACGCTGGAGTCCAACGGCTCTTCCTCGATGGGCTCGGTCTGCGCCTCGTCGATGGCGCTGCAGGCGGCCGGCGTGCCGGTCTCGGCGCCCGTCGCGGGCGTCGCCATGGGCTTGATCAAGGAGGGTGAGGACTACATCGTCCTCACGGATATCGCCGGCGTCGAGGACCACCTCGGCGACATGGACTTCAAGGTCGCCGGCACTGCGGACGGGATTACCGCCCTGCAGATGGACATCAAGATCACCGGCGTCACCTTCGAGATCCTCACGGATGCATTGGAGCAGGCCAACAAGGGCCGTCAGTTCATCCTCGGCAAGATGGCCGAGGCGATCGACGGGCCGCGCGAGCAGCTCTCCAAGCACGCCCCGCGGATCGAATCGATCAAGATCGATCAGGAGAAGATCGGTGCCGTGATCGGCAAAGGCGGCGAAACCATCCGCGCCCTGTGCGAGGAGTTCGAAGCCGAAATCGACGTCGAGGACGACGGCACGATTCGCATCTACGCTCCGACCGGCGAGCTGGTCGAAGCCTGCGTGGCACGGATCGAGTCGATGACCAAGGAGGCCGAGGTCGGCGACCGCTACAACGCCGCCAAGGTTGTCAAGACGACCACCTTCGGCGCGTTCGTCGAGTTGGTCAAGGGCACCGACGGCCTGTTGCACATCTCCAACGTCAAGCCGGGGGAGAGGGTCGACTCGGTCGACGACGTGCTCAACTCCGGTGACGAGATCGACGTCACTGTGGTCGAGGTCGACCGCGAGCGCGGTCGCATCGGTTTGCGCCTCTCCGACGATCCGTCTGTGTCCGGCAAATCGGCCGAGGAGCTGGCTTCGGTCGGCTCCGGCGACGGCGGGCCGCGGCGCAACGGCGGCGACCGCGGCGGCGGCCGTCGGCGCGAGCGCGAGCGGCGCAGCTAGTCGTTTGCCTGCCGCGAGGTTAAGCGAGCTCGATTCGGGCGTACGGGTTGTGACCGAGGAGGTTCCCTCGGTCCGATCCGTGGCGCTCGGGCTCTGGGTCCGCACCGGCTCGCGCAACGAGACGCCGGCCCAGGCCGGCGTCTCGCACTTCCTCGAGCATCTGTTGTTCAAGGGCACTGCGCGCTACTCGGCGATCGAGATCTCCGAGCTCTTCGACGGGCTCGGCGCCTCGGTCAACGCCGCAACCGGCAAGGAGACAACGCATCTGCACGCTCGTTTCCTCGACGAGCACACCGAGGAGGTGTTCGATCTGCTGGCGGAGATGCTGCTTGCGCCGACGTACCCCGAAATCGACTCCGAGCGCGAGGTCGTGCTGGAGGAGATCGCGATGTACGAGGACGAGCCGCAGGACCGCGTGCACGACATCCTCGCCGAGGCCGTCTTCGGCAACCACCCGCTGGGCCGACGCGTGCTCGGAGAGGCGGACGTAATCTCCTCGATCCCGGTGCCGGACATCGAGGCCTACCGCGAGCTGCGCTACACGGGCGCCAACGTCGTCGTCGGCGCCGCGGGCCATCTCGATCATGAGCGGATCGTGGCGCTGGCCGAGCGACTCGTCTCACCGCCCGGAGGTGGCGACGGCGCCCAGGCCCACGCGACCGACGGGGCCGCGCGGCTGCGCTTCTACCCCAAGGACACCGAGCAGTACCACATCTGTTTTGGCGCGCCCGGCATCGTGCGCGAGGATGAGCGCCGCTACGCGCTCGCCGTGCTCGACTCGATCTTCGGCGGATCGACCTCCTCACGGCTCTTCCGCGAGGTGCGCGAGAAGCGTGGCCTCGCCTACTCGGTTGGTTCCTACAGCGAGCAGTACACCGACTCGGGCATGGTCGCGACCTACGTCGGCACCCGCGAGGACAACGTCGAGGAGGCCTGCGCCATCATCGGCACCGAGCTACAGCGACTGCGCAGCGAGCCCGTCTCCGCCGAGGAGCTGGCGCGGGCGAAGGAGAACGTCAAGGGCCGCCTCGTCCTCTCCTCGGAGTCGACCGCTGCGCGGATGGCGCGGATCTCACGGGCGACCGTCTTCGGGCTGCCGATCGAAAGCCTCGACGCAATGCTGGCCAAGGTTGACGCCGTCGAGGTCGACGAGCTGAGCGATCTGGCCGCCGAGCTCTACGGCGCGGAGCGGCTCTCCGCCGCGTGTGTCGGCCGTGACGAGGAGTCCTTCCGCAAGGCGTTGGATAGTTCCGCCATCTCCTCCGCGCTCGCGAATGCCTGAAGAATCGGATATGGACGGGCATTCGCTTCCGGGGATGGGGGGTGGCGCCGGAATACGGGTCGCGGTCTCGGGCGCGGCGGGGAGAATGGGCAGCACGGTCTGCGCAGCGGTCGAGGGCGCCGAAGGCATGGAACTCTCCGGGCGCGCCGATCCGGCGCTCGGGACCCCGCTCGCCGACGTGCTCGGCGATGCCGACGTCGTGGTCGAGTTCAGCACCCCTGAAACGGTGCTGGGCAACGCCACCGCATGCCTCGAAGCGGGGGTTCACGTGGTCGTCGGCGCGACCGGCTTCGACCTCGACGAGCTGCGTGCTGCCGCGGGCCGGGGGCAGGCCAACTGCTTCGTCGCGCCGAACTTCGCGATCGGCGCTGTACTGCTGATGGAGGCCGCCCAGACGATCGCCAGGCACATGCCCGAGTGCGAGCTGATCGAGCTGCACCACGACCGTAAGCGCGATGCGCCTTCGGGCACCGCGAAGCGCACCGCGGAGCTGATCGAGGCGGCGGGCGGCAACGTCCACCAGCCGATCCACTCGGTCCGCCTGCCGGGCCTGGTCGCCCATCAGGAAGCGATCTTCGGCGGCGAGGGGCAGACGCTGACGCTGCGCCACGACTCAATCGACCGTGCCTCGTTCATGCCGGGCGTGCTGCTCGCAGTGCGCAAGGTCGCCGAGTTGCACGAGCGCTTCACGGTCGGATTGGAGAAACTACTGCGATGAACGACGCGACCGCCGAAGCCGAGCTGGTCCGCAAGGGGGAGGCGACTGCGGCGGAGCTGGTCGAAGCCGCCATCGCGCGGATCGAGGCAAGCAACCCCGAGATCAACGCGGTCATCCACCCACTCTTCGAGGAAGGGCTGGAGGCAGCGCGCGGCGAGCTCCCCGACGGCCCCTTCAAGGGCGTGCCGTTCCTGCTCAAGGACCTCGGCGCCGCCTTCGCCGGCCAGCCCATGCACCTCGGCATGAACTACCTCAAGGAGCGCGACTTCCGCGCCCCGGTCGACACCTATCTGGCGCAGCGGTTCCGCGCCGCCGGCCTGGTCACGATCGGCAAGACGAACTGCCCCGAGCTGGGCATCCTGCCGACCACCGAGCCGCGCGCCTACGGCCCGACCCGCAATCCATGGGACACGACGCGCACGGCTGGCGGCTCGAGCGGCGGCTCGGCCGCCGCGGTTGCGGCCGGAATGGTGCCGATGGCCCACGCCAACGACGGCGGCGGCTCGATCCGCATCCCGGCCTCCAACTGCGGCCTGGTCGGCCTCAAGCCGACCCGCCAGCGAACCAGCGAGGGGCCGCTCGCCGGGGACTTCATGTCGGGCCTGACCGCCGAGCTCTGCGTCTCCCGCTCAGTACGCGACACGGCCGCTCTGCTGGAGGCCGTGCATGGCCCGGCGCCTGGCGACCCCTACGTCGCGCCTCCGCCCTCGCGCCCCTACACGAAGGAGGTCGGCGCCGACCCCGGCAAGCTCCGCATCGGCCTCTGGACCGAGACGATCCTCGACGTCGATGCCGACCCTGAGGTCGTCGCAGCGGCCGAGGGCGCGGCAAAGACTCTCGAGGGCCTCGGTCACGCGATCGACCGGCCCGACCTCGGCATGCTCGCGGGCATTCCGATCATCGACGCCTTCCTCGTCCGCTGGGCAGCGGGCCAGGCGCAGGCGATCGACCAGCTCGGCCTCGTCGGCGGCAGGCCGATCGAGCGCGAGGACGTCGAGCCGCTGACCTGGGCCCTGACCGAGATCGGCCGGGGCCGCAGCGCGGGCGAGTACCTGACCGCGGTCGGCCAACACCAGGCGATGAGCCGCATGTTCGCGGCTGTCCACGAGTCCGGCTTCGACTTGCTCTTGACGCCGACGGTGGGGGAGCCACCGCCGCCGCTCGGCAGCTTCGACGATTCCGGCCCCGACCCGATGGCCGCCTTTGAGCGCGCCTTCATCGCCGGCTGCTTCACCGCCGCCTTCAACGCCACCGGCCAACCGGCAATCTCGCTGCCGCTGCACTGGACCGCGGACGGGCTCCCCGTCGGGGTTCAGCTCGTCGCTCCGCTCGGCCGCGAGGACCTGCTGCTTCGGGTCGCCTCCCAGCTCGAGCAGGCGTCGCCCTGGGCTGACCGCATACCCTCCTCACGATGAGCGATATCCGCGGCGTCATAACTGCGATGGCCACTCCCTTCACGCCCGAGGGCAAGGTCGACGAGGCGGCTGCCCGCAAGCTCGCCGTCCACCTGGTCGAACACGGCTCGCACGGGGTCGTCGTCGCCGGCTCTTCGGGCGAGGCGGCGACGCTCGACGATGCCGAGCACATCGCCCTGCTGGCCGCGATCGTCGACGAGGTCGGCGAACGGGCGGGGGTCTACTGCGGCACCGGCACCAACGACACCCGCCACTCGATCGAGCTGACCAAGGCCGCGGCCGAGGCGGGCGCCGCGGCCGCGCTGATCGTCACTCCTTACTACAACAAGCCAAACCCGGCCGGCATCTACGCCCACTACGAGGCGATCGCCGCCGCCGTTCCCGGACTGCCGCTGATCGCCTACAACATCCCTTCCCGGGTCGTGATCGACGTTCCGCCGAAGCTGCTCGCCGAGCTCGGCAAGATCGACGGCGTCGTCGCGGTCAAGCAGGCCAACAACGACGAGCTCGAGCCGATCGAGGGCCTCGACGTGCTGGCGGGCAACGACGACATCTTCCTGCGCACCCTTGAACTCGGCCTGGCCGGCGGCATCCTCGTCGCCTCGCACCTGGTCGGCGACGAGATGCGGCAGATGTGGGACGCCGCGCAGAGCGGCGAGATCGAGCGCGCACGCGAGATCGACGCCGGCCTGCGGCCCTTCTACGACGTGCTCGGGATCACCACGAACCCGATCCCGCTCAAGGCGGCGCTGGCGATGACCGGCCTGATCCCCGACGGCGGCCTGCGCCTGCCACTGGTCGAAGTCGATGCGGGCCAGCGTGCCGCGGTGCGCGAGGCCCTCGACGCCGTCAGCGTGGCGGTGGAGGGCTGACGATGGCGCCGAAGCTGAAAGTGCTGCCGCTCGGCGGGCTGGGCGAGATCGGCAAGAACATGACCGTGATCGAGTACGACGGCAAGATCGTCGTCGTCGACACCGGATTGATGTTTCCGACACCGGAGATGCTGGGGATCGACCTCGTACTGCCCGACTTCGCCTACCTGCGCGACCGGGCGGAGGACATCGAGGCGATCGTGCTCACGCACGGGCATGAGGACCACGTCGGGGCGCTTCCCTACGTGCTGCGCGAGATCGGCATGCCGCCCGTCATCTACGGCGGGTTGCTGACCATCGGAATGGTCCGCTCGAAGCTCGACGAGCACAAGCTCAAGGACGCGCCCCTGGAGGAGCTGCCGGTCGGCAAGAAGGTCAAGGCGGGCCCGTTCGAGTTGGAGCTGGTCCATCTCTCGCACTCGATCCCCGACGCGCGCGGCGTGATCCTCAGCACCGAGCTGGGCAAAGTGCTGATGACCGGCGACTACAAGTTCGACCAGACCCCGGTCGACGGCCGCCCGGCCGACATCTCGCGGCTCGCCGAACTGGGCCGGGACGGCCTGCTGCTGCTCTGCGGCGACTCGACCAACGCAGACCGGCCTGGGATCGCGCCGTCGGAGTCGAGCGTCGGCCCGGCTCTGCTGGAGACGTTCGAAAGCTGCAAGGGGCGGATCATCGTCACCTCCTTCGCCTCCAACATCCACCGTGTCCAGCAGGTGATCGATGCCGCCGTAGCACTCGACCGCCGGGTCGCGCTGGTCGGGCGCTCGATGCGCAAGAACTTCAACATCGCCTCGAACCTGGGGATCGCCAATGCGCCGTCGGGCCTGTTCATCCAGCCGCGCGAGATCGAGAACTTCCCCGACGAGAAGGTGATTGTGATCTCCACCGGCAGCCAGGGCGAGCCGCTCTCGGCGCTGCGTCGGATGGCCAACAACGACCACCGCGACGTCGCGCTGCATTCCGGCGACACGGTCGTTTTCTCAGCGACCCCGGTGCCGGGCAACGAGCGTGCCGTGAACGAAACGATCGACCGCATCTACGAGATTGGCGCCTCGGTCGTGACCGCCAAGGACGCGCCGATCCACGCGTCCGGCCACGGCTGGCAGGAGGAGCTGAAGCTGATGCTCAACCTGACCAAGCCGCGCTATGTGATGCCGGTGCACGGCGACTACCAACGGCTGCGCCTGCACGCCGCGCTCGCCCACTCGCTCGGGATCGACCCCGAGAACGTCTTCCAGGGGCGCAACGGCCTGCCGCTCGAGCTCGACTCCGAGGGGGCGCGCTTCGGCAAGGAGGTCCACGCCGGCGTCGTCTACGTGGACGGGGTCAACGTCGGCGAGCCGGATGACGTCGCGCTGCGCGACCGTCGTGAGATCTCCGCCGACGGCATCTTCATCGTCGTCGCCACGATCTCAGCCGACGACGGCAGCGTCGTAGCCGACCCGGAGGCGATCGTCCGAGGCGTCGCGCTGCCGGAGGGCGAGGAGGCCCTGGTCGAGGAGCTCAAGGACGTCGCCGAGGACTCGCTCGAGGATGCCGCCGAGGCGGGCAACCGTGAGATCCACCTGATCCAGGAAGACCTGCACGACGCGATCGCCAAGGTCGTCTACGAGAAGCTGCGCAGCCGGCCGATGATCCTCCCCGTGGTAGTAGAGGTTTAGCCGCGCCCGGACACGGGAGCAGGGGACGGCGGGGCAATGAAAAAAGCCCGCCGGTCGCGTTGGGGAGAACCGGCGGGCCTTTGTGTCTCGTCCGGCGAAGAATCTATGGGCGGGCTCTAAAGCCGGTCTAAAGCTTCGCCGGACCGCCGCCGGGCCATCGCTTCGCGCAGCGGCAGCGTGGCCCGGAAGCGGGCGCCGCCAAGGGGGGAGTCGCCGACCTCGACCTTGCCGCCATGTGACTTGGCGACGGCGCTCACGATCGAGAGACCGAGGCCGCTGCCGCCGCCGATCGCGGTGTCGGCCGGTCCCTCGCCGCGCACGAAGCGATCGAAGATCTGCTCGCGCAGCTCGATCGGCACCCCCGGACCGTCGTCGTCGACCTCGAGCACCGCTTTGCCGCCTTCGGCGCGCAGGTGTAGTTCGATCGTCGAGCCGGACGGGGTGTGGCGGACAGCGTTGTCGAGCAGGTTGAGCACCATCCGGTGCAGCTCATCGGGGTTGCCGTCGAGCGGCAACGGCTGCTGGTTGTCGACGCGCAGCTGCCGTTCGCCGATCGTCGGCGCCAGCTCGGCGGCCGCGTTGCCGGCGGTCTCGGCCAGGTCACAGCGTGTGCGGGTCCCGACCCGGCCGGCGTCGGCGCGGGCGAGCAGCAGCAGATCGCCGACCAGGCGGCTCATCCGGCCCGAGGAGCGCAGCGCCGAGTCGACCATCTCCAGCTCGTCCTCGTTCGCAGGGCTGTCGAGCGCCGCCTGCAGAAGCTCGAGGTTGGCGAGGATGCTGGTCAGCGGGGTGCGCAGCTCGTGCGAGGCGTCGGCGACGAACTCGCGCTGGCGCTTCAGAGCCGTTTCGCGCTCAGCCCGGGCGGCGTCCAGCGAGCGCAGCATCTGCTCCAGCGTTCGCGCCAGTTCGCCTACCTCGTCGTCTACGCGGGGTTGGGGCATGTGGCTGGAAAGGTCGCCGGTCTCGGCGATCGTGCGCGCGGTCGCGGTCAGCGAAGAGATCGGGCGCATCGCACGGCGGGCGATCGCCACCCCGGCGAAGCTGGCGAGCAGCGTGGCCCCGAGGATGCCGGCGGCGATCAGCAGCCAGAGGCGGTCGACGGTCGAGTCGATGTGCTGCTCGTTGCGCCCGTACTGCACGTAGCCCGCGATGCGGCCGCTCTGGCGGCTGCGCAGGACGGCGGTGACAACGCGCATCTCGCCGACCTCATGCACTCCCGGGACCGGCGGGCCGAGGTCGGCGGCGTTGGGGCTGTCGTCGAGCTGCCGACCGCGCGAGTCGTAGATCCGCACCGAGGCGTCGTTGGGGCTGACGAAGTCGGCCAGATCCGGCTCGCGGGTGATCAGCGTGTTGGTGATCGTGTCGACGATCTGCACCTGTGAGGCGAGTGAGGTGACCGCGCCCTTGACCTCGCGGTTGAAGTCGTCGCGGACGCGCTGGGCGGCGAGGTCGCCGACGATCACGCCGAAGAGCAGCAGGATCGCCAGGGTGAGGCCGGCGGAGACGGCGGCGAGGCGCCAGCGCACCGGCCAGTTGCTCGGACGCGGCACGGCGGCCCCTCAGGCCTTCAAGACGTAGCCGGCGCCGCGCTTGGTGTGCAGGAGGCGCGTCTCGGCGTCGTTCTCGAGCTTACGGCGTAGGTTCGAGATGAAGACGTCGATGGTGTTGGTCGCCGCCATCGGGTCGTAGCCCCAGACCTCGTCGAGCAGGCGCTCTCGCGAGACGACCAGGCGCTCGTTGTGCATCAGGTATTCGAGCAGCTCGAACTCGCGGTTGGTCAGCTCGATCTCGCGCTCGCCGCGCTTGACCTCGCGGGTGTCGGGGTTGAGCGTCAGATCGCCGACCTGCAGGGAGGCGGTGCCGCGCGGGGGGCGGCGACGCAACAGGGCGCGGATGCGGGCGAGCAGCTCCGTGCGCTCGAACGGCTTGACCAGGTAGTCGTCGGCGCCGCTGTCGAGGCCGCCGACCCGGTCCTCGGTCTCGGCCCGGGCGGTGAGCATCAGGATCGGCACGTCGCTGTCGGCACGCAGGCGACGGCAGACCTCGACCCCGTCCATTCGCGGCAGCCCGAGGTCGAGCACGACGAGGTCCGGCATGAAGCCGGCCGCCAGGTCAAGCGCCTCGATCCCGTCGCCCGACGTCCGCACGTCATAGCCCTCGTTGCGCAGCGAGCGGCGCAGGACGTCGGCGATCTCGTCGTCGTCCTCGACGACGAGCACGCGCCCTTCAACCGCACCGCTCCCGTTCGCGTTAGCAAGCATCGCAACGATCTTAGCCCGGTTGCCGCGGCGCCCCCGGGGCTTTTAGTGCGAATTTAGGCACGGAGATAGCGGGGAAGAGGTCGCTTTCGGGGCAGTTGCCATCTGCGCCGCTTGGCATGATCGAACCCAGATCGTGAGTCCCTCCTCCGCCGTCCATCTGCATGCCCATAGCGAGTACTCGCTACTGGACGGTGCCTGCAAGATCGACGCGATGGCCGCGCGGGCGGCGGAGCTGGAACAACCGGCGCTGGGGCTGACCGACCACGGCGTGATGAACGGCGCCGTCGACCTCTACAAGGCCTGCAAGAAGCACGGGATCAAGCCGATCGCCGGCCTCGAGGCCTACCTCGTCGACGACGTGGCGACGATCAAGGAAAAGCCCAAGTACGAGCGCAACCACATCACCCTGCTTGCCGAGAGCGACGCCGGATTCGCGAATCTGGTCAAGCTCACCTCGGCCGGTTTCCTGAGGGGCTTCTCGCGCGGCAAGGCCAATGTCGACATGGGCATGCTCGCCGAGCACGCCGAGGGCGTCATCGTCCTCACCGGCTGTCTGCAGTCACGTTTCTGCCGCCGCCTGGTCGAAGAGCGCGACGATGACGCCCGCGCCCACCTCGACGACCTGATCCAGGCCTTCGGCCCGGACCAGGTCTATTTCGAGGTGCAGAAAAACGGCATCGAGGAGCAGGAGAAGGCCAATCGGGGGATTGTGCGCTTCGCCCGCGAGCTGAACCGGCCGCTGGTCGGCACCGCCGACGTCCACTACCTGCGGCGCGAGGATTTCGACAACCACGCGGCGCTGCTCTGCGTGCAGACAAAGTCGACGCTCGAGGCGCCGAAGATGAGCTTCGACACCAACGAGTTCTACCTCAAGAGCAACGGGGAGATGGCGGACTCGTTCGCCGAGTGGCCGGAGGCGATGCCGACGACGCTGGAGATCGCCGAGCGCTGCAGCCTCGACATCGAGTTGGGCAAGCTGCTGCTGCCGCGCTACCCGACCGAGGACGGCTCCGAGCCAGAGGAGATGCTGCGGCGGATCGCCGGCGAGGGCCTGCGCGAGCGCTACGGGGACCCTGTCCCCGCCGCTGCCGCCGAGCGGATGGAGTTCGAGCTCGGCGTGATCGAGGAGATGGGCTTCTCCTCCTACTTCCTGATCGTCTGGGACTTCGTCCGCTACGCCAAGGAGCACGGCGTCGCCGTCGGCCCCGGCCGTGGCTCGGCGGCCGGCTCGATCGTCTCCTACGTGCTCAAAATCACCGATCTCGACCCGCTCGCCGAGGGCCTGATTTTCGAGCGCTTCCTCAACCCCGGCCGAAAATCGATGCCCGACATCGACATCGACTTCTCGGTCCGCGGGCGCGAGCGGATGATCCGCTACGTCGGCGACAAGTACGGCCGCGAGTCGGTCGCCCAGATCATCACCTTCGGCAAGATGGCGCCGCGCGCGGCGACTCGCGACGCGGCGCGCGTGCTCGGCTTCGACTACGGCAGCGGCGACCGCCTCGCCAAGCAGATCCCCGAGCCGATCATGGGCCGCAGCCCTTCCTTCGAGGAGTGCCTCAAGCCCGGCCAGGAACTGCGCAAGACCTACGATTCCGAGCCCGACGCGAAGCGGATCGTCGACGTGGCCCAGGGTCTGGAGGGGATCATCCGCAACAACTCGATCCACGCCGCCGCGGTCGTCATCGCCGACCGGCCGTTGCACGAGGTGGTGCCGCTGCAGCTGGCCGAGGACCGCAGCGCGCCCGCGACCGGCGGCACCAGCTCCGGCAAGCCGGAGCGCCAGTACAAGATCGTGACCCAGTACTCGATGGGGCCGATCGAGGAGATCGGCCTGCTCAAGATGGACTTTCTCGGCCTGCGCAACCTCGACGTGATCGAGGACGCGATCGACATCATCCGCCGTTCGCGCGGGGAGACCGTCGAGATGGAGAAGATCCCGATCGACGATGCGAAGACCTACGCGATGCTCGCCAAGGGCGACTCGACCGGCGTCTTCCAGTTCGAGTCCGAAGGAATGCGCGACGCCCTGCGCAAGGTCGGCCCGACCGAGTTCGCCGACATCGTCGCCCTCGGCGCGCTCTACCGGCCCGGCGCGATGGCATACATCCCGGCCTACGCCAGCGGCAAGAAGGACCCCTCGACGGTGCGCTATCCCGATCCGCGCCTGCGCGCGATCACCGAGGAGACCCACGGCTGCGTCATCTATCAGGAGCAGTTGATGGAGATCTCCCGCTCGATGGCCGGATTCTCCGGCGCCGAGGCAGACGATCTGCGCAAGGCGATCGGCAAGAAGAAGCGCGACCTGATGGCGACGATGAAAGACAAATTCATGCAGGGCCTGGCCGAATCGAATACGTCGCCGACCGTCGCCAAAGATCTCTGGAAGCTGAACGAAGCGGCTGCCGACTACTCCTTCAACAAGTCGCACGCCGCCTGCTACGGGTTGATCTCCTACCGCACGGCCTACCTCAAGGCCAATTACCCGGCGGAGTACATGGCGGCGGTGATCTCGTCGGTGATGAACACCAAAGACAAGGTGCCCTTCTTCGTCAACCGCTGTGCCGAGATGGGGATCGACGTGCTGCCGCCCGACGTCAACTCCTCGGACCACGACTTCGTCGTCTACGAGAAGGCGATTCGCTTTGGCCTCGATGCCGTCAAGAACGTCGGCCACAGCGCAGTGGAGGCGATCCTGCACGCCCGCGAGGACTCGCCGATCGCCTCGATCTGGGATTTCTGCGCGCGGGTCGATTCGCGCGCGGTGAACAAACGCGCGATCGAATGCCTGATCAAGTGCGGCGCGCTCGACTCGACCGGCGCGACCCGTAGGGGAATGCTGGAGGCACTGCCCGCGGCACAGTCTGCCGGGCAGAAAGCCCAAGAGGACGCGCAGCTGGGCCAGGGCTCGATCTTCGACTTTGGCGACGCCGGCTCGGGCGGCGAAGAGGGTGGGTCCAGCTCCCACCATCGCCCTCCGATCTCGGCCGGCGAGTTCGAGCGCCGCGAGCTATTGGCGATGGAGAAGGAGACGCTAGGCACCTATCTCTCCTCGCACCCGCTCTCCGAAGTCCGCGACGCGCTGCGCGCGCGGGTTGACTGCAGTCTCGCGGAGCTGGCGAACAAGCCCGACGGCGCCTGGGTGACCGTCGGCGGGATCGTCGCCGAGAGCAAGAAGATCCGCACCAAGAGCGGCAACCAGATGATGTTCGCCACCCTCGACGACGTTGAGGGCCAGGTTGAGATGCTCGTCTTCAAGGCCGACCAGGCGGAGAGCGCCGGGGCGATCGAGCCCGACGCCGTGGTCCTCGTCCGTGGCCGCATCGATCACAAGGAGCGCGGCGAGACGAAGCTGGTCGTGCAGGAGGCCGAGCGATTCGAGCCCGACGGCGAGGAGATCGCCCGCGCGAGCGCCGCGGCCACCGCACCCACCGAGCCGGTGCGGCTGACGATCCCGGCCGCGAGCCTCAGCGAGCACCTGATCGAAGAGCTGAAGGCGGTGATCGAGGGGCACAAGGGCAGCGTCGACGTCTATCTGGCGATTTCCGGCGGGAACGGCAACGGCAAGGAGTGGAAGCTCGGCGACGAGTTCAAGGTGCGGCCGTCGAGCAAGCTGACGGCGGAGCTGGACCACATCCTCGGCGGCACCGCGATCGCTGCGTGAAAAACCGTCCAGCCGCCGCAGACGGTCCCTAGACTTTCCCCATGCCCGCTACGCGCCAGAAGACCGGTGAGTGCCGTCAGTGCCGCTCGTTCTGCGACAAGATGGTCGAGCCGCGCGGCTGTGTAGAGATGGGCTGCCGCTTTCTCTACAGCGTCGTCGACGGCTTTACGGGCATTCAGTACGTCGGCTGCATGCAGGGCGTGTTCGGCGCCCGCGTCGAGCTAGACGCGGTTCTGCAACCGGGCGGCTTCGGCGGGGTGAAGATGACCGGCGACGCGTTGCCCCACTGCCCTTTCTCGATCGAGCGGGCGTACTCGGGGGAGGGCCAAGAGTACGACTGCGTGAACAAGCGCTTCTTCGACTGCACCGACGGTGGCCCGGAGGGTCTGCGCGCATTTGACCTGCGCGACCTGGCCTCCGAGCCCCCCGGCGTCTGAGGCTCGGAGTATTTAAGACGACACTGTTCCGTGTAGAATTCCACCATGAGCGACTCTTCGGCGGTGGCAGAGACAGAGCAGTTCGCGGGGGACGCGGCGGCGGATGACGCCGGGGCCGAGGGGCCCAAGTTCACGCTCGAGCTGAATCAGGACCAAGAGGACATCCGCGATTGGGTTCACGGCTTCGCCGAGGGCGTCGTCCGACCGGCCGCCGCGGAATGGGACGAGCGCGAGGAGACTCCCTGGCCCGTGATCCAGGAGGCCGCCAAGATCGGCCTCTACAGCTTCGAAGCGCTCGGCCAGTTCTTCGGCGACGACACCGGGCTGACGCTGCCGATCGCCAACGAGGAGCTTTTCTGGGGAGACGCAGGCATTGGCATGGCGATCATGGGCACTTCGCTCGCGGTCGCAGCGATCTTCGGGCAGGGAACCCCGGAGCAGATGGGCGAGTGGATCCCGCAGTGCTTCGGCACCACGGAGGATCCCAAGGTGGCGGCCTTCTGCTCGTCCGAGCCGGATGCGGGCTCGGACGTGGCGGCGATCCGCACCACGGCCAAGTACGACGAGGCAAACGACGAATGGGTGCTCAACGGGCAGAAGGCGTGGGCGACCAATGGCGGGATCGCCGACGTCCATGTGGTCATCGCCACGGTTGACCGCGAGCTCAAATCGCGCGGCCACGCCGCCTTCGTGATTCCCCCGGGCACCAAGGGCTGCGAGCAGGGCGCCAAGGTGAAGAAGCACGGCCTGCGCGCCTCGCACACCGCCGACGTCCACCTCGACGACTGCCGGGTTCCGGGCTCCTGTCTGCTCGGCGGCAAAGAGAAGCTCGACGAACGCCTCGCCCGCGTGCGGGAGGGTAAGAGCGGCAAGTCGCAGGCGGCGATGCAGACCTTCGAGGCTAGCCGGCCGACCGTCGGCGCGCAGGCGATCGGAATCGCTCGCGCAGCCTACGAGTACGCGCTGGAGTACTCCAAAGAGCGGCGGCAGTTCGGCAGGGCGATCGTCGAGAACCAGTCGATCGCCTTCGCCCTCGCCGACATGAAGATGGAGATCGACGCCGCCCGTCTGTTGGTCTGGCGCGCCGCATGGATGGGTCGCAACGGCCACAAATTCGAAAACGCCGAGGGCTCGATGTCGAAGCTCAAGGCAGGCGAGGTCGCCGTCTGGGCAACCGAGCGGGCGATCCAGATCCTCGGTGGCAACGGCTACACCCGGGAGTTCCCGGTCGAGCGGATGCACCGCGACGCCAAGATCTACACGATCTTCGAGGGCACCTCAGAGATCCAGCGCCTGGTCATCAGCCGCGCGATCTCCGGCGTCCACATCAAATAGGCCGTCCCGGCGACGCTCAGCCGACATTTACCCCGCCATAGAGGGAAGAAAGTCGGATGCGCGGCGCCGCAACCGACTTTTGTGTTGCTATGGCGGCCACAAGATCGGAAGCGGCGCCCTGAAGCCCGGGCTTCCTCCGGGCGAGTTGCGAGGGCACATCGGCAGGTCTCAGCCGCGGCGCTTCAACCCTTCGCGCCTCAGCCGCTTGGCCGCCGCGACTTCTTTCTTGTCCGGGCCCTTCTTTTCCGGGCCCGGGGTCTCCAGGGTGGCCGGGAGGCCGTTGAAGCGGGGCTCTGAGAGGAAGGCTCGCAGGCCGGCCCTGCCCATCTCCCCTTTGCCGATGTTGGCGTGGCGGTCGCGGCAGGAGCCGAGTGGGGCGGCGGCGTCGTTGACGTGCAGGCAGCGCAGCCGGTCGAGGCCGACCTTCGCGTCGGCTTCGTCGACGATCTCGCCAAGGCTTTCCTCGTCGGTGACGTCGTAGCCCTGCACGAAGAGGTGGCAGGAGTCGAGGCAGAGGCCGAGCCGCCTGCCGGATCCGGCAAGTTCGATCAGCTCCGCGGTCTGGTCGAAGTCGCGGCCGAGGAGGCCTTTATGGCCCGCGGTCTGCTCGAGCAGCAACGGGCAGCTGTCACTGCCCTTGAGTGCTGCGGCGATGACCTTGGCCGCGCGTTTCATCGACGGGCCCAGCGGCTCGCCTTTCTGCGCTCCTGGGTGCAGGACAACCCCGTCGGCGTTGATTTCGTCGCCGATCCGCAGCGCGTGGGTGAGCGAATCGAGCGACTTCTTGCGCAGCTCCTTGTCCTTGGAGGCGCAGTTGATCAGGTAGACGGCATGGATCACGACCGCTTCGACCGGCGAGTCGTCCATCGCCTCTCTGAACTCGGCGAAATCGTCGGGCCCGTACTTGGTCGGGCGCCACATGCGCGGGCTCTGGTTGAAGATCTGGATCGACTCGCAGCCGAGGTCGCTGCCGCGCTCGATAGCTTTCGCCAAGCCGCCCGCCGTCGAGACGTGCGCACCGACCAACATCTTGTCTGAGGAATCCGCCATCCGCTTGAGGTTCGCCCCGTCGCCGACCGGCGCGTTGCACATCGGCGGCGCGAGGACGGCACTCTACAACTGGCTCGCGGCGCGGCACGATGGCGGCGAGCTCGTGCTGCGGATCGAGGACACCGACCGCGAGCGCTCGACCGAGGAGAACGTCGACCAGATCCTCGACGCGCTGCGCTGGCTGGAGCTCGATTGGGACGAGGGGCCGGTCTCGCAGGCGTCGCGCGCGGGGAGCCACGACGCCGCATTGCAGCGCCTGCTGGAGAGCGGTGCGGCATACCGAGATTCGGCCACGGCGAAGGACGTCGAGGCCTGGAAGGCCGAGCGCGGCGCGGGCCGGGGCTACCGCGGCGAGCCGGTCGACGCTCCCGACGCGGCGATTCGCCTGCGGGTCCCCGACGCGGGGGAGACCGTTGTCGAGGATCTGATCCGCGGCCCGGTCCGCTTCCCGAACGGCAGCTACGACGATTTCGTAATCGCCCGCGGCGACGGATCGGTCCTCTACAACTTCGCCGTCGCGGTCGACGACGCCGAGATGGGCATCACCGACGTCGTCCGCGGCGACGACCACCTCTCCAACACGCCGAAGCAACTGCATGTCCTGCGGGGGCTCGGGTTCGAGCCGCCGCGATACGCCCACCTGCCGCTCCTGCACGGGCCCGACGGGCGCAAGCTCTCCAAGCGCCACGGGGCGGCCTCGGTGCAGGAGCTTCGCGACGCTGGCTACCTGCCGGCCGCGGTGCGCAACTACCTGGCGCTGCTCGGCTGGGGCTCCGGGGACGACGCGACGCTGATCCCGACCGAGGAGCTGATCGAGCGATTCCGGGTCGCCGACGTCGGCAAGGCGGCGGCGATCTTCGACGAGAAGAAGCTGCGCTGGGTCAACGGCCGCTACATGCGCGAGCTGCCACTCGACCGCTACGTCGCGGCTGTCGCGACACACCTCGACCGCCCGGAGGACGAGCGGCTGCGGGCCGCCTGCGAGATCGTGCAGGAGAAAGCGCAGACGCTGGAGGAGGTCTGGCCGCTGATCCGCTTCCTCTTCGAGCCGCCGGTCGAGGACGAGAAGGCTTGGCGCAAGACGATGAAGGACGAAGCCCCCGCCGCGCTGGAGGCAGCCGGCGAGGCTCTTGCCGGGGCGGAGCACTTCGACGCGGCGACGGTCGAGGCGGTGCTCTCGCCGCTGCCCGAGCGCCTCGGCATCAAGCCGGGGAAGGTCTACCAGCCGATCCGCGTGGCGCTCACCGGATCGACGGTCTCGCCGGGGATATTCGAGTCGGTTGCCGCCCTGGGATGCGAGGAATCGCTGCGGCGCATCAATGCGGCCCTCGTGCGCCTTCGCGCATAACTGCAACACCTAATTCTGGGGAGCCCGACGCTAAACCGTGCGTCCTTTGCTGCCGATGAGGAGGACGGAGCGATCGGGTTATGGCATCGAACAAAACACAGAGCAACGGCAAGGTGCACAACAAGGCCGACGTCCCGCGAGGGGCGAACGCCCCGGCGCCCGGCGCCCGGCTTGCCTCGGCCTTCGAGGCTGTTGAGAAATTCCCGGCTCTGATCGAGTCGCGTACTCGCGTGATGGAGGCGGCGACGGCCGAGACCGCTCGCATCGGCGACTTGGTCGAGGCGGTCGAGGCCGACGTCGCGCTGACGATCGCCGTTCTGCGCTTCGCCAACCGGACCAGCGGCATGGGCAACGTCGGCAGCGTCCCCGAGGCAGTTAACGTGCTGAAGCCATCCGGGGTGCTGGCGATCGCGGGCACCGCGCCGGTCTTCGACTTCTTCGAGCCCAACGGCGGCTGGGAGTTGCGACCCGAGCAGTTCCGCGTCCACGCTCTGGCCACGCAGCAGGCTGCCGCCCGGATCGGGCGGGAGATCGGCTGGCCCGACCGCGATGAACTCGTCGTCGCCGCCCTTCTGCACGACATCGGCCGACTCGTCATCTCGAAGCTTCACCCCGGTCGCCGCACCTACTTCGACGCCACCTCGCGCACTCCCGAGCAGCGGCTGCGCGAAGAACGCGACCAGCTGGGGATCGACCACGCGCTCGTCGGCGGGGTTCTCGCCCGGCGCTGGAACGTGCCCCAGAAGATCGCCGTCGCGATCGAGCGCCATCACTCCGAGGACGCCGAGGGCCTGGCGGCGATCGTCGCCACCGCTGACATGGTCGCCCACTACGCACAGGGCGAGGCGGTCACTCCGGAGCGCCTGCGCGACACGGCGAAGCGCGCCGGGCTGGGACCCGACGGGCTGCGTGAGCTGCTCTACGACCTTCCCTACCCGCGCGAGACCGATGCGCGGGCCAGCGAGCCCTGCCCGCTCTCGGGTCGCGAGCTCGACGTGCTCCGCCACCTCTCCGAGGGCATGGTCTACAAGCAGATCGCCGGCGAAATGCAGCTCTCGGTTTCCACGATCCGCACCCATCTGCACAACGTTTACGGCAAGATCGGCGCCGTAGATCGCGCGCAGGCGGTGCTCACGGCTCGCGACCGCGGCTGGATCTAGGCACTAGCTAGTCGATCAGGCACTCGCGCATGGCGATCGCCACGGCGTGGGTTCGGTTCCGCGCCCCGAGCCGGGCCAGCACGTTCTTGGTGTGGGTCTTGACCGTTTCCTCGCTGAGGCCGAGTTCGCGCGCCGCCACCGATGTCGACTCGCCGTCGGCGAGCAGCTGCAGGATCTCGCGCTGGCGGCGGGTCAGCTTTCCCCGGCTGCCGCCGGGCGGAACAGCTGGGTCGACGAAGCGGTCCTGGTCGAGCGCCGCGCGCACCGCCCGCGCCATCTGCTCGGCGCCCGCGGTGCGCGCCACGTAGGCGCTCGCTCCGGCCTGCAGGGCGGCGCTGGCGAGGTGCCGCTCCGGGCGCTCGCCGTGGGCGACGATCCCCATTCCCGGCGCGGTCCTGCGCAGCGTGCGGATCGCCTCGTCGCCGTGTAGGACATCGTCGCGACCGGCAACGCCCCGGCGCAGATCGACGATCGCGACGTCGATGCTGCCGACGTCGCGGATCAACCCGACTGCCTCGCCACGGGTCTCGCTCTCGTGGATCTCGAAGTCCCCCGCCAGCGCTTCGCGCAGCCCCAGCCGGACCAGGGGCTGGGCGTCGATCACAAGGCAATGTGGGCGCTCGCTCGGAACCGCTCGATCCTATACCCGCCAAAGTCCGCATCGTGCGGTACAAAGGGCATGTGATCTCGATCACTTCGAAGTCCCGTTACGCGGTCGTCGCGATGGCCGAGTTGGCCCGCTCGGGCGAGCGGCCGGTGCCGATCAAAGAGCTGGCGGAGCGGCGCGGGATCCCCGAGCAGTTCCTCGAGCAGCTCTTCTCGACTCTGCGCCGTGCAGGCCTGCTGACCAGCCACCGCGGCATGCGGGGTGGCTACACGCTCTCCCGACCGGCCGACGAGATCACCGTGCTTGAGGTCGTGCAGACGCTCGACGGCAAGGTCGGCCAGGAGGCCGACGAGGCCGGCGGCATCTGGGCCGAGGGCGTCACCGCACTGCGCAAGGTCTTCGGCCAGACGACGATCGCCGAAGTGGCGCGCCGCGAGGCCGAGGAGGCCGGCTCGGGGATGTACTTCATCTAGGGTTGCTTGGCCTTCCTGCTCGAGCGTCACGCCCTGCTGCGAGGATGGTCGCGATGAGGATCGGAGCAGAGGCATCCGCCGTCGTCGGCAGTACGCCGTTGGTCGCCCTGACGCGACTTGGCGAGGGGCTGCCCGCGGAGATCTGCGCCAAGCTCGAGTACTTCAATCCCGGCGGGTCGGTCAAGGATCGGATCGGGGTTGCGATGCTTGACGCCGCCGAGCAGGAAGGCGCGATCGAGCGGGGGCGTTCGGTAATCGTCGAGCCGACCAGCGGCAACACCGGGATCGCCCTGGCGATGGTCTGCGCCGCGCGCGGCTACGAGCTGATCCTCACACTGCCCGAGGGGATGAGCCGCGAGCGCGCCAAGCTGCTGCGCGCCTACGGTGCCGAGGTGCGCGAGACACCCTCGCTCGGCGGGATGACGGAGGCGGTCACGCTGGCCGAAGAGATCCGCGAGCAGCGCAAAGGATTCATGCCGCAGCAGTTCTCCAATCCGGCAAACCCGGCCGTGCACCGGCGGACCACGGCAGAGGAGATCTGGCGCGACACCGACGGTGAGGTCGGCGCCTTCGTCGCCGGGGTCGGAACGGGCGGCACGATCACCGGCGTCGGCGGCTTCCTGCGCGAGCACGCACCCGAGGCGCTCGTTGTCGCGGTCGAGCCCGCCGCCTCGCCGGTGCTCTCGGGCGGGGTCCCCGGGCCGCACAAGATCCAGGGGATCGGCGCCGGCTTTGTGCCCGAGGTGCTCGACCGAGCCGTGATCGATGAGACGATCGTCGTCTCCGACGAGGACGCCCTCGAGACGGCGCGACTCGCGGCCAAACGCGAGGGGGTTCTGGCCGGGATCTCGGCCGGGGCCAACGTCAGGGCCGCCCTGGAGGTCGCGGCGCGACCGGAGATGGAGGGCAAGCGGGTCGTGACCGTGGTCTGCGACTCGGGCGAGCGCTACATGTCCCTACCCTTCTTCGCACCGTGATCAAGCGAATTCTCAGCGAGATCCGAGCCGATGTCGCCGCGGCCCGCAATCGCGACCCGGCGGCACAGGGAGTCTCCTCCTTCGAGATCCTCACCGGCTGGGCAGGGGTTCAGGCGCTGCTCGCCCACCGCGTCGCCTTCGCCCTGCGCGAAGCCGGCGTGCCGCTGGCGCCGCGCGCCATCGCCTACCTGAGCCGCGCGATCACCGGGGTTGAGATCCATCCGGCCGCGAAGATCGGACCGAAGTTCTTCATCGACCACGGCGCCGGCGTGGTGATCGGCGAGACCGCCGAGATCGGCTGCTGCGTCACGCTCTACCAAGGGGTGACGCTGGGTGGTACCGGCTTCCAGCGTGGCAAGCGCCACCCGACCCTGGGCGAAAACGTGACGGTCGGCTCCGGCGCCAAGCTGCTCGGCCCGATCGCCGTCGGCGACGGCGCCAAGATCGGCGCCAACACGGTCGTCGTCGAGGACGTTCCGCCGTGCTCCACCGTGGTCGGCAACCCCGGCCACCCGGTCAAGGTCGACGGCAGGCGCCCAGAAGGCCCCGACGCTGACTGGATCCATCTACCCGACCCGATTGCCGACGCGATCAAGACGCTCTCCGAGCGAATCGCCGCGCTTGAGCGGCGCATCGCCGAGCTCGACGGAGGCGAGGCCTCCAACGGCAGCGGCGAGGAGATCGGCACGCGGACCGGGCGCTCCTCGGCCGGCGGCTGAGCGGCACCGGGCCAGCCGCCCGGCTGACTATTCTCGGCCTAGATGCTTCAGACCGAAATCGAGAGTGCCGGGGCTGAATCCGGCGCCCCGACCGAGCCCGGCGCTGATCGCGCCGAGCGCCTGCTGGCCGAGTTGAACGAGCCTCAGCGGGAGGCCGCCCGCCACGGCGAGGGCCCGCTGCTCGTCCTCGCCGGCGCCGGATCGGGCAAGACCCGTGTGCTCACGCACCGCATCGCCTACCTACTCGCCACCGGACAGGCCCGGCCCGGGGAGATCCTCGCGATCACCTTCACCAACAAGGCCGCGACCGAGATGCGGGAGCGGGTAGAGGCGCTGGTCGGCCGCTCGGCCCGGGCGATGTGGGTGACGACGTTCCATTCCGCCTGCGCGCGGATGCTGCGCGCCGACGCGGAGCGGCTCGGCTACGCGCGCAGCTTCACGATTTACGACGAGTCGGATTCGCTGCGCATGCTCAAACGCTGCATGGAGGAGCTGCACATCGATCCGAAGCGCTACCCGCCGCGGGCAATCCGTTCGCAGATCTCGGGCGCCAAGAACCAGCTGATAGACGCTGACGCCTACGCTCAGGCCCAGGGCAGCGTCTTCGAGGAAACGACAGCCGGCGTCTACCACCTCTACGAGAGGCGCATGCTCGAGGCAAACGCGATGGACTTCGACGACCTGCTCGTGCGCACTGTCAACGCGTTGGAGCTATTCGAGGAGGTGCGCGAGCGCTGGCGGCGCACCTTCCGCCACGTCCTCGTCGACGAGTACCAGGACACCAACCACGCCCAGTACCGACTGCTGCAGCTGCTCACCTCCGAGCACGGCAACCTGATGGTGGTCGGAGACGAGGACCAGTCGATCTACGGCTTCCGCCACGCCGACATCCGCAACATCCTTGACTTCGAGCGGGACTTTCCCGAGGCCGGCGCGGTCAAGCTCGAGCAGAACTACCGCTCGACACAGACAATCCTCTCCGCCGCCAACGCCGTGGTCGAGAACAACCGCCAGCGTCGGCCCAAGCGGCTTTGGACGGAGCTGGCCGGGGGCGAGCCGCTGCAGCTGCGCGAGCTCTCCGACGAGCACGAGGAGGCGCGCTGGGTGGCGGGGGAGATCGAGCGCCTCGGCGAGGAGGAGGACGTGCGCCGCGAGGACGTCGCGGTCTTCTACCGGACCAACGCGATGAGCCGGGTGCTCGAGGACACGCTGGTCCGCTACGAGCTGCCCTACCAGGTGATCGGCGGCACCAAGTTCTACGAACGGGCCGAGGTCAAGGACGCGGTCGCCTACCTGAGCCTGCTCGCCAACCCGGCTGACCTGGTCTCCTTTGCCCGCATCGTCAACTCGCCGCGGCGGGGCATCGGCAACACCAGCCAGGGCAGGCTCGCCGCGCACGCCAACACCACCGGGCTGACGATCTGGGAGGTGGCCGAACGGGTCGAGGAGGTTCCCGGGCTGGGCGCGGCGGCGATCAAGGCCGTCTCGCGCTTCTTCGAGACGATGGAGGGCCTGCGCGAAAGGGCCGAGCGAGCGCCGGTCGCGGAGTTGCTCGAGGCGACGCTGCGCGAGAGCGGCTACCTCGACGCGCTGGCGGCCGAGCGCACCGTCGAAGCGGAAGGGCGGGCGGAGAACCTCGAGGAGCTGGTCGGCGTCGCGGCCGAGTTCGACGTCAATCACGAGCTCGAGGGCGAGGGCGAGTTCACGTCGCTTGAGGAGTTCCTCCAGCAGATCTCCCTCTACACGCAGCAGGACGACCTGCGCGACGACTCGGCGATCACCCTGATGACCCTGCACAACGCCAAGGGGCTCGAGTACCCGACGGTCTTCATCGTCGGCTGCGAGGACGGCGCCTTCCCGCATATGAAAGCGCTCGAAGAGGGAGGCGAGGAGGAGGAGCGGCGGCTCTGTTACGTCGGCATCACGCGCGCCCGCAGCCGCCTCTACATGACCTGGACGCGCGAACGCCGCCTGTTCGGCCGGGCAGAGCGCAACCTGCCTTCGCGCTTCGTCGACGAGCTGCCCGAGGAGCTGGTCGAGCGCGGGTCGAGCGCGGTCGGGGCCGGCGGCACCATCGGCTGGGATGCCGGCTCGGGCGGCGGCGGCGCGCCGCTCGACCCTGGACCGGCCCTGGAGCTGCGCACCGGCGACGACGTCGTGCACGCCTCCTTCGGCGAAGGAGTCGTCACCTCCGTGGAGGCCGGCGGCGTGGTCGTCGTGCGGTTCTCCGACGACGGCACCGAACGCAAGCTGATGGCCGACTACGCCCCGATCAGGAAGCGGTAGGAGGATGGCGGCGCGGATCATCGACGGCAAGGCGATCGCCGCCGCTGTGCGCGAGCGCATCCGCGGCGAAGTCGCCGAGCTGCCGGCCCCGCCGGGCCTGGCGACGATCCTGGTTGGCGACGACCCCGCCTCGGCGGTCTACGTGCGGATGAAGCGCGAGGACTCGGCCGAGGTCGGGATCGAGTCCTTCCACTACGAGCCGGGGGCCGACGTCTCACAGGAGGAGCTGGCCGCGCTGATCGCCTCGCTCAACGCCGACGAGAGGGTGAACGGGATCCTCCTCCAGCTCCCCCTGCCGGAGCACCTCGACCAGGACCCCCTGATCGCCTCGATCGACCCGGGCAAGGATGTCGACGGCCTGACGCCGATAAGCGCCGGGATGCTGATCCAGGGGCGCCCCGGGGCGATCGCCCCCTGCACGCCCGCCGGGGTGATGGTGCTGCTGCGCGAGTCGGGGGTCGAGGTCGAAGGCGCCCGCGCGATCGTGATCGGGCGCTCGATTCTCGTCGGCAAGCCACTCGCGTCCCTGTTGCTGGCCGCAAACGCGACGGTCACCCACTGTCACTCGCGCACTCGAGACCTGGGGTCGATCTGCCGCGAGGCCGACATCCTCGTCGCCGCCGCCGGGCAGCCGGGGTTGGTTACGGGGGAGATGGTGCGCGAGGGCGCGACGGTGATCGACGTAGGCACCAACCGGGTCGATGGCAAGCTCACCGGCGACGTCGATTTCCCCGCGGCGAGAGAGCGGGCCGGGGCGATAACCCCGGTGCCCGGCGGGGTCGGGCCGATGACGCGGGCGATGCTGCTGGTCAACACCGTCGCCGCCGCCCGGGCGCGGGTGTAGGGTCGCCCCACATGGGACTCGACAAGCTGAGCAGAGGGGAGAAGCTGGCAGCGGTGTCGGCGGTCCTCCTCTTCGTCTTCATGTTCTTCGACTGGTTCGGAGTCGAAGTCTCCGGCGTGTCCGGCTTCTCCGGAGCGGTGACGGGGAGCGGGGGCAGCGCCTGGGACGCTCTCGACGTGATCCCGATCTTCCTGATGCTGGCGATCGTCGTCGCCCTCGGCGTCGCGATCGTCCGCCTCACCGACGCCGATCTCGAGCTCTCGATCTCCTTGAACGCGTTCACCGCCGCCGCCGGGGCGCTGGCCGTGCTGCTGATCCTCTTCCGGATTCTCGTCCCGCCGAATTTCGGCGGCTTCGGTGGCGTCTCCGTCGACGCGACGCTCAAAGCCGGGATCTTCCTCGGCCTGATCGCCGCGGCAGGGATCGCCTACGGCGGCTACAGCGCGATGCGCGAAGAAGGCACGACGTTCGGCGACGCCGCCGACCGGCTATCGAAGTAGCCCGGTGGCAATCTGCTTCGAAAACGCGATCACGGTCATCATCGGGTTGACCCCTACCGAGGTGGGGAAGAGCGAGGCGTCGGCGACGTAGAGATCGTCGACCCCGTTGACCGATCCGTCGGCGGCGCAGACGCCCTCGCGCGGGTCGGCGGCGATCCGGGCCGTGCCCATCGGGTGGAAGGCCTCGAGGCGCAGCTCCGAGGGCTTGAAAACCGTCGCTTCGAACTCGGCCAGCTCGGAGGGACGCAGGACCGGGACGCGGCCGATGTTCGGATAGACCTCGGCCGCGCCGGCGGCAAAATGGATCTCGGCGGCCCGGGCGATGCCGAAGGCGAGCCGCCGGGCGTCGTCCTTGGTGAGCTGGTATCGGGCGCGCAGCGAGCCGTCCCGTGTCAAGCCGACCCGGCCCTCCGACTCGTCGGAGAGGTGGACCCCGATCGAGCCGATCCGGTCGAAGCCGAGTATCGATTCCTGGTGCTCGCGGCCGGTGCCCAGCAGCCAGGCACCGCCAAAGGGCAGCGGCGTGAAGGTCGCCTCGAGCAGAATGCGCTCGCGCTCCCACTCGTCGACGTAATAGCTCTGCATGACGCCCTCCCAGCCGCGCACCTGCTCCTCGTAGCGAGCGCCGATCCAGCAGGCGGGGTGGACGTGGAGGTTGCGGCCGACCCGATCGCCGCCGAGCCCGGAGCGCAACAGAAGCTCCGGCGTGCCGAGCGCCCCACCTGCGACGATCGTCGCCCGCCGGGCGCGAACGGTGTAGCCGCCGCAGCGCACGCCGGCGGCGCGACCCCGCTCGACGAGGATCTGTCGCGCTTCGACGCCGTTGCGCAGCCGCGCGCCTGCCGCGACCGCCCGTGGCAGGTAGCTGACGTGCATGCCCCGCTTGGCGTCGATGCGGCAACCGAACGGACAGGAGCTGCACTGGACACAGCCCCCGGCATTGCGTGAGATCGGCCCGCCACCGGCGCCGATCGCCGCGGCGCCCTCCATCGCCAGCTGGCCGTTGCGGCCCATCCGCTCGGGGTCGAGCTGCTGCACCCGCAGGAACTCCTCCGCCTCGGAGAAGTCGGGGGCCAGCCGATCGGCCCACTCGACCCCGTAGCGGTCGCGCCAGTGGGCGAGAACCGAGTCCGGCGCGCGGAAGCAGGTCCCTGAGTTGATCACCGTCGTGCCGCCGACGGTGCGGGCGACCGGCACCGGGATCGGCGGTTTTCCCTCGGCGATCGTCAGGCCACTGTCGCGGTACAGCGTCGAGATCGCCTCCAACGGGTCTTCCGGGTAGCTGTCGCGGTTGAAGCTCTCGCCGGCCTCGAGCACGATCACGTCGAAGCCGGCCTCGGCCAGGGCGGCGGCCGCGGCGGCGCCACCCGCTCCCGAGCCGACGATTGCCACGTCGCATTCCTCTTCGCGCTCTCGTGGGGTCGTGTCGCCCAGCGACCCAGCCGGGTCCGGCAGGGACCCGTCGTCCATGCGACAGCTCGTCTCCAGGCCGAGGTGCGCTTCCACGCGCGGCTCGATCGCATAGCCGAGCGTGGCGAAGGTCTTCGCCATCAGCAGCAACTCGTGGTGCAGCGCCAGGCGCGAGCAGTCCATCCTGCGCAGGAAATCCTCCTGGGCGGCGGGGTCGAGGCGAGTGAACCGCCAGGGAAAAGGCAGCCACTCGAATGCGAGGAGTCCCAGCCTAACTCGGCGCAGAAGACGGGGTGAGAGCGATTTGAGGAACTCGGCCACCGGCCCGGACACGTCGACCTCGCGCTCTGCGGCTGGCAGACCTCCGAACGCGGGCGCCATCGCGGCGCAGATCGCGCTCAGGGTGCGCTGCTCGGCGGCCGACAGCCCCGGCGCGCGCTGTCAGCCGGGCGACGGCCGGCGCTCGACCCGGCCGCTAAGCGACCAGAGCCAGAGCGCGGCGACGGCGAGGAAGCCGTCGACCAGGAAGTTGAGCAGGTAGATGAAGACGTCCTGGTCGAAGGCGAAGAAGGCGAGCGAGCCGAGCGAGGAGGCCGTCTTGCCCGCGGCGAGGACGAGCAGCAGCGGCCGGTAGCGGACGACGTCCGCCTGGGCGACCAGGCAGATCCCGGTGATCACGACCATGTAGGCGAAGGCCAGCGCCAGCCAGAGCTTCTCCTCGGTGTGCGGGGCACGGGGGAAGCTGCCGATCGCGTCGCCGAGGTCGGAGATGACGTCGAGCACGCCGCTCGGCACGGCGATGAAGAGGACGCCGACGAAGGCAAAGCTGAGTGCGAGGACGCGCAGGTTCAGGACTACGAATCGCTCTGCCGCTCCACCCCGCATTAACGCGGCACTCTAACTGGCTGAGCAGCCAGGGCGGGTGGCGAGAGACGCATCTTCGGTCGATGCCTAGAATCCGCGCCGTGATCGAGCGGGAGCAAGTCCTCCATGTCGCCAAGCTGGCCCGTCTGCAGTTAAGCGAGGCCGAGGTCGAGAAGATGGCCGGGGAGCTTTCCGGGATTCTCGAACACGTCGATCGAATTTCGGAGCTGGATCTGGACGACGTACCGCCCACCTCGCATGTGGTCGATCTGGTCAATGTGCTGCGGCCGGATGAGCCGAGGCCCAGTTGGCCGCGCGACGACGTCCTTGCGCAGGCGCCCGACCCCGCTGACGGGTCCTTCCGTGTCCCATCGCCGCGGGCCGAGTCCTGATGGCCGAGCTGACCGAGCTCACCGTCGCCGAGGCGGCGGCGACGATCGCCGCCGGGGAGGCTTCGCGTGAGGAGTACTTCGAGGCGTGGCGCGGCGCGGCGGCCGGCGACGAGCTGAACGCCTATCTGTGGCGGGCCGAGGAGCGCACGGCCGCCGGCGAGGGGCCTCTGGCCGGGATCCCGGTCGCCGTCAAGGACCTCTTCTGCACCGAGGGGATCGCGACCACGGCCGGGTCGCGCATCCTTGAGGGCCACCGGCCGCTCTACACGGCGACGGCGGTCCGCAAGCTGGCCGAGGCGGGCGCCGGGGTGCTCGGCAAGACCAACATGGACGAGTTCGCGATGGGGTCCTCGAACGAGAACTCCGCCTACGGACCGGTCCGCAACCCGCACGACCGCGAGCGGGTTCCCGGCGGCTCCTCGGGCGGCTCGGCCGCGGTCGTCGCCGCCGGCCTCGCGCCCTGCTCGATCGGCACCGACACGGGTGGCTCGATCCGCCAGCCCGCCTCGTTGTGCGGGATTGTGGGGCTGAAGCCGACCTACGGCGCGATCTCGCGCTACGGGATGGTCGCCTTCGCCTCCTCGCTGGATCAGTGTGGGCCGCTGACCCGCGACGTGACCGACGCGGCGCTGCTGCTCGATGCGATGCAGGGGAACGATCCCTGCGACTCGACCTCGGTCGGGATCGCCGGCGGCGTCCGCGCGCCAAGCCGCGAGGACCTCAGCGGCCTGCGCTTTGCGGTCCCCGCCGAGCTTGCCCACGACGCGATCGAGGCCGGCGTGCGGGAGGTCTTCGAGGCGACCCTGAAGCGGATCGAGGCGCTCGGTGGCGAGATCGCCGAGGTGCCGCTGCCGCACGCCGAGCACGGCATCTCCGCCTACTACGTGATCGCGCCCGCCGAGGCGTCATCGAACCTCGCCCGCTACGACGGAGTGCGATACGGGATGCGCGCCGAGGGCCCCGCCGACGTGGTCGAGATGTACGAATCGACTCGTGCCGCCGGCTTCGGAGACGAGGTCAAGCGGCGGGTCATGCTCGGCACCTACGCGCTCTCCTCCGGCTACTACGAGGCCTACTACGGGCGGGCGCAGCGGGTACGGACGAAGATCGCCGAGGACTTTGCCGCGGCCTTCGACAAGTTCGACTTCGTCGTCACCCCGACCTCGCCCTCGGTCGCCTTCGGCCTCGGCGAGAAGACCGATGACCCGCTGGCGATGTACATGAACGACTTCTTCACGGTCCCGATGAGCCTCGCGGGGATCCCGGCGATCTCGATTCCGGCCGGCCTGGCCGAGCCCGACGGTGGCGGGCCGCAGCTGCCGGTCGGCTTCCAGATCGCGGCACCGGCCTTCGCCGAGCAGGGCCTCCTCGATGCGGCCTACGCGCTGGAGCAGGCGATCGATGGCTGAGCTCGAGGCGATCATCGGGCTGGAGATCCACGTCCAGCTCTCCACCCGCACAAAGATGTTCTGCGGCTGCGAGCTCTCCTTCGGCGACGCGGCGAACGTGCACACCTGTCCGGTCTGCCTCGCCCATCCCGGCGTGCTGCCGGTGCCCAACGAGGAGGCGATCCGCTACGCGCTGAAGATCGCCGCGGCGCTGGAGTGCGAGGTGGCGCCAAGCTCGATCTTCCACCGCAAGAACTACTTCTATCCCGACAATCCGAAGGCGTACCAGATCAGCCAGTACGACCTGCCGCTCGCGGTCGACGGCAAGCTCGGCGGGATCCGCATCCACCGCGCCCACCTCGAGGAGGACGCGGCGAAGACGATCCACGTCGGCGAGTCCGGGCGCATCCACGGCTCCGGCGCGTCGCTGGTCGACTTCAACCGCGGCGGCACGCCCCTGGTCGAGATCGTCACCGAGCCCGACCTGCGCAGCGCCGCGCAGGCCGGCGCCTGGGCACGGCTGCTGCGCACAACCGTGCGCCAGCTCGGCGTCTCCGACGTCAACATGGAGGAGGGCAGCCTGCGGGTCGACGCCAACGTCTCCGTTCGCCCGGCCGGTAGCGACACCCTGGGAACCAAGACCGAGCTGAAGAACATGAACAGCTTCCGCTTCCTCGAACGCGGTGTGGAAGCCGAGCTGGCCCGCCAGCGCGAGCTGATCGACGCTGGGGGCAGGGTGGAACAGGAGACGCTCCACTTCAGCCCTGAGGATGACAGCCTGCACCCGCTGCGCTCCAAGGAGGAAGCTCACGACTACCGCTACTTCCCCGAGCCCGACCTGGTGCCGCTGGCGCCGACCGAGTCGATGCTGCGCGAGGCGCGTGAGTCGCTGCCGGAGCTTCCCGAGGCGCGCATGCGGCGCTACGAGGGCGAGCTGGGGCTCTCAGCCGAGAACGCGGCCCAACTGGCCGCCGATCCGGAGGAGGCCGCCTACTTTGAAGCCGTCTGCGAGCGGGCGCCGGAGGGCGAGGCGCAGACAGTCGCCAACTGGGTGACCGGCGAGCTGGCGGCGGCGCTGCGCCAGGCCGACGGCAATTCCTCAGCGCGCACGAAAGTCGAGCCGGCGGCGCTTGCGGCGCTCATCGCCATGGTCGGCGAGAAGAAGATCTCGCACGGCAGCGCCAAGCAGGTTCTGGCGACGCTGGTCGCCGAGGGCGGCGATCCAACGGCGGTCGTCGAGCGGGACGGTCTCGCCCAGATCTCCGACAGCGGCGAGTTGGAGACGATCATCGCTGCAGCGGTCGAGAAGAACCCCGAGGCAGCCGAGCAGATTCGAGCCGGCAACGGGAAGGCGATCGGCGCCATAGTCGGCGCGGTGATGAAGGAGACGAAGGGCCGCGCCGACGGCGGCGAGGTCAACCGCCTGATCAAGGAGAAGCTCGGGGTCTAAGTGCGGTCCCGCACTTTGTAACAGAGTGTTACAAAGTGGTAGTTTGAACGCATGGCCTGGAACGTCGTCATCGCCGGGGGTGGTTTCGGTGGGGCCATGGCGGCGCGGGAGCTGGAGCGGATCATGCCGAAGCAGTCTGCTCGGCTGACCTTGATCAACGACGTCAATTTCATGCTCTACACGCCGTTCCTGCCCGAGGCGGCGGCGGGGACGCTCGAGCCGCGCCACGTCGTCACACCGCTGCGCGAGATCCTCAAGCGGACCTACCTGCGCCTCGGCACGCTTTCCGGCCACGACCCGGAGGCGCGCACCGTCGAGCTGCGCACCCGCGACGGCGAGGTTGAGCGGCTGCCCTACGACCAGCTGCTGCTCGCCCTCGGCTCGGTCTCCAGGGTGCTGCCCGTGCCGGGCCTGCGCGAGCACGCGGTCGGCTTCAAGACCCTCGCCGACGCGATCTGGCTGCGCAACCACATCGTCGAAACGCTCGAGGCCGCCAACGCCAGCGACGACCCGGCGCGGCGCGACGAGTTGCTCACCTACGTTTTCGTCGGTGGCGGCTACGCCGGGCTCGAGGCGCTCGCCGAGCTGCAGGACTTCGCCGCCGACGCGATGGAGAGCTACCCACGCGCCCGCCTGCACGGGATGCGCTGGGTGTTGGTCGAGGCCGCCGGGCGCGTCCTGCCCGAGATCGACGCCGGGCTTGCGGAGTACGCCCTGCGGGAGCTGCGCGGACGCGGCATCGACATCCGGCTGGATACGACGCTCGACGAGGTGACGGCCGACCGCGCCAAGCTCTCCGGCGGCGAGATGCTGGCGACCCGGACGGTCGTCTGGACGGCCGGCGTCGCCGCGCACCCGAGCCTGCAGCGGCTCAACCTGCCGCTCGACGATCGCGGCCGCGTCCCGGTCGACGACCGGTTGCGGATGCGGGGCTCGGACTCGGTCTGGGCGATCGGCGACTGCGCCGCCGCGCCCGACCCGCAGGGTGGCCTCTGTCCGCCGACCGCACAGCACGCCGTCCGCCAAGGCCCCGTCGCCGCGCGCAACATCGCCGCCGAGCTGGGCGTCGGCACGCCGCACCGCTTCGAATACCGCAGCAATGCCTCCTTTGTCAATCTCGGCCGCTACAAGGCGGTCGGCAGAGTGGGCGGGCGCAAGTTCCGCGGCTTCCCGGCCTGGTGGATGGCGCGGACGTACCACATGAGCCAGATTCCCGGCGTGGCCCGCAAGGCGCGCGCTGCGATCGACTGGACCGCCAGCCTGCCGTTCCGGCGCGACCTCGCCGAGGTCGGCTCGATCGGGCACCCACAGCGCCTGGGCGCGACAATGGAGCCGTGGGATTCGAGTACCTCTTCATAGCGTTCTTCTTCGGCCTGGCGACCGCGATCATCGGCAAGGCCAAGGGCAGCTCCTTCTGGCTCTGGGGATTGATCGGAACGGTGCTGCCGCCGCTCGGCCTGATCGCAGTTGTCCTTTACCGCAGTGAGAAGGACGAACCCGAACGCCAGTGTCCCAACTGCCACAAGCCGTTGAAGCTCTACGTCCAGGTCTGCCCCCGTTGCGGCGCCGACCTCTATCTGCCGGACCCCGCAGCAGTCCGCCACCCTGGCGTCAAATGATCAGCGCAGCCAGGTCCTGACGATCGCGTTGGCAAAGCCGAGGCCGTAGCGGACCACGGCCGGCTTCTTGGAGTGCCCGTGCAGGCGCTTGGCGACGGTCACCGGAACCTCCTTGGCCGGAACGCCGCGCTTGATCGCCTCGATCATGAACTCGGAGGTATGGAATTGCTCCTGGCGCAGGACGAGCTGGGGGAGCACGGTGGTTCGCACGGCCCGGTAACCGTTGGAGCAGTCGCTGACCTGAGTGCGGGTGATGAAGGAGACGAGCCGGTTGAAGAAGACGATTCCCAACTCGCGGGCAAAGTGGTTGTCGTCGGCCTCGCCGAGCACGCGCGAGCCGTGGGCGACGTCGACCTCGCGATCGAGCACCGGTTCGACCAGGCGCTCCATCTCCGACGGCAGGTGCTGGCCGTCGGCGTCGAGGGTGACGACCACCTCGGCCCCGGATTCGACCATCAGGCGGTAGCCGGTGCGTAGCGCGGCGCCGCCGCCGCGGTTGATCACATGACGGGCGACGGCCGCGCCGTGCTCTGCGGCGACGTCGCCGGTGGCGTCGCGCGAGCCGTCGTCGACGACCAGGACCGCGGTCTCGACTCCGCACACGGTGCGCGGCATCAGGTCGAGTACCTGGCCGATGTTCTCCGCCTCGTTGTAGGCGGGGACGAGGATCGCTACCCGGCCGCGGAAGCGCTCGGGCAGCTTCGCCTGGCGGAACTCCTCCCAGGCGAGGCCCTCCAGCACCGCCGAGAGCTGGCGCGAGTTGCGGGCCGCTTGAGACAACGCGCGCAGGATCAGCCCGAAGAGGATGAAGATCGAGAAGACGGCGAGCCCGAGGATGCGCCCCCCGTTGCCCTTCTCGAAAGAGAACGCGGAGAGCAGCTTGTCGGTCAGCTCGGTGCCGGAGACGATCGCCAGGCCGAGGCCGGCGGCAAGCAGGATCAGCACGTCGACGTTACGCAGGGCGCGGCGGCGCATCACCGCGTAGAGCACTATCGCCGCGGCAGCCAGCAGCCCGGCGGCGCGCAGCGCCGTCAGCTCGGAGGGGAAGATGCCTGCCTCTGGGACCATTGAGCGCTGGAGGATATGGCCGCGCCCGCCCGCGCCAGGGCCACGCCGACGAGGGGAAAGATCAGCGTCATCAAAATCTCGTTGCGCCGCGGGGCTGCCAGGGACGCCGCGCCGACCGCGGTGACGAGTGCGATCGGGGTCGCCATCGCGACCAGCTCCCACCAGCGCCGGCGGATCGCCAACAGGGCCAGGCCGAGCAGGCCGAGCAACACCAGCAGAACCTGAGCCACGCGCCCGACGGTCGATTCCATCGCTTCGCCGATCCCGGCACTCCACATGCGGCCGACCTTGCGCACGGTCATCGCCAGGTAGCCGAACGGGTCTTCGCCGAAGAACTTGGAGAAGTTCCGCTTGCCGATCTTGCCCAAAGCCGAGTCGCGCGGAAGCTGCGGGTAGCGTTCGGCGACGCGGTCGAAGAGCGGTGTCGGGTCGACCCGCTCCAACGCGGCGGAATGCGGCGGCAGGTCGCGGCCGAGGTAGCGGGCTGCGAGGCGCGCCTTGACCCGTTGGTATTCGCCGTCGGCGGGCAGGTAGGTGCCGACGTAGAGCGCCTTGCCGCCACCGGTCGAGATCGGCACCGTGCGGCCGAGGACAACCTGGTTGTGGATCGTCCAGGGCACGATCGGGACGAGCAACGCGATCAGAGTCAGGCCGGCGGCGGCGAGCCCGGGCTGCACACCCCGCCGGCGACCGACGTAGATCGCCGCCAGGACCACGAAGGCGATGCCGACGGGCAGGTAGTCGGGGCGGATCAGCGTCGTGAGGCCGAAAAAGATGCCAGGGACCAGCCATTTCAACGCGTGGGGCCTTCCGCCGCCCGCGCGAGGGGCGCCTGTTTCTGCTGCCCAGAGGAAGGCCAGCACCGCTGCGGGCAGGGTGAAGGTTGCTGGGGGCTCGCTGAATAGGGCTCCCGTCGAGTGAATGAAAGGCGGATAGATCGCGACGCCGAGGGCGGCGATCAGGCCGGCCGGGGCGCAGTTGAGGCGGCGGCCCAGGAGGTAGACGGCGACGATCGCGGCCAGGCCGAAAAACAACTCGACGATGCGCGCGGTGCCTTCATGTGGGCCGCCGGTGGCGTAGAAGGCGGCGGCGTAGACAAGAGGGGCGCCTGGGGACCAGTCGCTGGGGTCTTCGAAGTGCTTGCCGCCGTAGCTGCCTTCCTCGTAGAGCGCCTTGGAGAGCGCGTAGTAGGCGTGGGCGTCATCGCCCGGCGTCGCCAGCGGCTCGACGACCCGGTAGGCGCGCAGGCCGAAGCCAAGCAGGAGGATCGCCGCCAGCAGGGCCAGCGTGACCCTGCCGTGGCGCTCGGGCATGGCGCGGATGCGGTCGCCGATCGCGGTCACCGCGGCCCAGGCTATCCGGCGCGCTGACGCCGGTCGCGCACCACCGTCGCCGCCCAGGCCATTCCGGTTCCGGCGAGGGCGGCGACCAGGGGCATCGTGACCAACGCCCGCCGCGGCGAGGCGACCAGCAACAGCCCGATCGCGGTGGCGGCGAGCAGCACCGTGGCGAGCAGCAGCGGCTCCCAGCGACGCCGGCGGGCGAGCACGCCCAGGCCGAGGAGGCCGAACGCCACGAGCAGCCAGTGCAGCATGGCCCAGGCGGGCGCGTGCATGACGTCCCGGGGGCCGTGCCCCCAGATCAGCCAGAGCTTGGCCGCGAGGAAGCCGCCATACCCCACCGGCCGTTTGCTTACGTCGTCCCAAAGCCGTTCCCGGCCCATGCGCGAGAGCGCCGCATCGGTCTTCAACTGCGGGTACCGCTGAGTAGCCAAGGCCGCGAGGATCTGCTCCAAGCGCGCGTCGCGCGGAAGCTGTCCGACCAAGCCGGGATGCCGCTTCAGCACCTCGGCCCCGACCCGTTCCGGATCGCCGCCGGATGGCATATAGCTGCCGGAAAAGAGCACCTGCCCACCCCCGGTGGAGATCGGCACGAACCGATCCAAAGCCACCGCATTGCGCACGGTCCAGGGCGCCACCACCACGAACAGGCCGACGAGCAAGATCAGCGCCTGCACGAAGCCGGCTCGCCACCCGTTCCGCCCGTGGCGCGCGAACACAACGACAGCTATGGGGAACGAGATCGCCAGGTACTCGGGCCTCACCAGTGCCAGCGCGCCAAGTAACAGTCCCGGAACCAGCCATCTTCCCGCGTGGAGCCGCGGGCCGGGCGCATCCGCCCAGAGCATTCCAAGCACGGCCCCCGAGAGCAGCGCGGCCGCCAGGGGCTCGGACATGAACATCCCCTGGTACTCGAGCAACGCCGGGTAGACAGCGACAGCCGCGGCACCGACCAGTCCCGCCAGGGGACCCGCGAGCCGGCGCCCGATCAGGTAGGCGAAGAGCACCGCCAGGGCGCCGATCAGCGCCACGACGATGCGGGCGAGACGTTCGTGCACGCCGCCGCCGATCGCATACACACCGCTGACCAGCAGCGGCAGCCCGGGCGAGTAGTTGGTCGCGGGCTGGGTCGCGTCGCGGCCCAGAGTGAAGCCCTCGCCGCGCTCGATTTCGGCCGCGATGCGAGCGTATGCGGCCGCGTCGTACACGGGTGGGCGCCCGTCCCAGGCCTCGGCCGTGCGCAGCCCGAGGCCAAGCAGCAGGATTGCCGCCAGTGCGAGCAGGCCCGCCCTGCCGCCGTTGCGCTCTGCCAGTCCGGTCATCGTGCGGATGCTATGTCGCCCCCGTCCGCTACTCTGCCGCGACCTATGCGCCTTCTGATTCTCGGAGGCGACGGCTACCTGGGCTGGCCGACTGCCCTGAGGTTCTCGGCCCGCGGGCACGAGGTCGCGGTCGTCGACAACTTCTCCCGCCGTCGCTGGCATCGCGAACACGGCAGCTCCTCGCTGACCCCGATCGGCGAGCTCGACGAGCGGATCGATGCCTGGCGCGAGTCCTCGGGCAATCAGATCCGCCGCTATATCGGTGCGGTCGAGGACGGCGACTTCCTCGACGAGGTAGTCGCCGAGACCCGCCCCGAGGCGGTCGTGCACTACGGCGAGCAGCCCTCGGCCCCCTACTCGATGATGTCGCGCGAGCGCGCGGTGGAGACCCAGCACACCAACGTGATCGGCAACCTCAACCTGCTCTTCTCGATCCGCGACCACGTCCCCGAGTGCCACCTGGTCAAGCTCGGCACGATGGGCGAGTACGGACAGCCCAACATCGACATCGAGGAGGGCTACATAGAGATCGAGCACAAGGGCCGCAAGGACACCCTGCCCTACCCGAAGCTGCCTGGCTCGCTCTACCACTGTTCCAAGGTCCACGACTCGACCAACATCCACTTCGCCTGCCGCACCTGGGGACTGCGCGCGACCGATCTCAACCAGGGCGTCGTCTACGGCATCGAGACCGACGAGACCGCCGGAGACGAGCGCTTGATCACCCGCTTCGACTACGACGAGATCTTCGGCACCGTGCTCAACCGCTTCTGCGTTCAGGCCGTGATCGGCCACCCGCTGACCGTCTACGGCTCAGGCCACCAGACGCGCGGCTTCCTCAACATCCGCGACACCCTCGCCTGCGTGGAGCTGGCGGTCGCCAACCCCGCCGACGCGGGCGAGTTCCGCGTCTTCAACCAGTTCACCGAGCAGTTCTCGGTCCTCGAGCTGGCCGAGCTGGTCAAGCAGGCCGGCGAGCATCTCGGCTACACGGTCTCGATCGACCACGTCGAGAACCCCCGGGTCGAGAAGGAAGAGCATTACTACAACGCGATCCACACCAAGCTGCTCGACCTCGGCCTGCAGCCGACCCTGCTGGGCGAGGAGTTGGTCGAGTCGATCATCGGCGGGATCGAGCTCTACAAGGGCAACGTAATCGAGGGTTCGATCGATCCGCAGACCCGCTGGGACCCCGGCACCGCGGCAAAAACCCCCGCTGGCCGCGCATAGTCTCACTGGTAGCATCGCGGGACCTATGAGAGCTGCGGACGCCTTGATGGAAAGCCTCAAGGCCGAGGGTGTCGAGAACATCTTCGGCATCCCCGGCGGGGCCAACCTGCCTACCTACGACGCGCTCGTCGACGCCGGCTTCCGCCATATCCAGGTCCGCCACGAGCAGGGCGGCGGCCATGCCGCCGAGGGCTACGCAAAGGCCTCGGGCCGGGTCGGGGTCGCCTTCGCCACCTCGGGCCCGGGCGCCACAAACCTTGTGACCGCGATCGCCGACGCGATGATGGACTCGGTGCCGACCGTTTTCGTCACCGGCCAGGTGCGAACCGAGCTGATCGGCACGGACGGCTTCCAGGAGGCCGACATCCTTGGTGCGACTCTGCCCTTCGTCAAGCATTCCTTCCAGGTCACCGACCCGCGCCAGATCCCCGAGTACGTCCACGAGGCCTTCCACGTTGCCTCCACCGGGCGTCCGGGCCCGGTGCTGCTCGACATCCCGCAGGATCTTTCGCGGGCGGAGATCGACTACACGCCGCGCACGGAGCCGGTCGAACTGCCCGGCTACAAGCCGATGAGCAAGGGCAACATCAAACAGGTGCGAATCGCCGCCAAAGCGCTCGCCAACGCCAAGCGACCGATTCTCTACAGCGGCGGCGGTGTGATCAACGGCAACGCCTCGGCGGAGCTGCGCGACCTGGCCTCCGCCGACCGCCTTCCGGTCACCTCGACCCTGATGGGCCTCGGCGCCTATCCGGCCTCCGGCGAGCACTGGCTCGGCATGCTCGGGATGCACGGCACGGTCACCGCGAACTGGGCGATGGACAGCGCCGACCTGATCGTCGCGATCGGCGCCCGCTTCGATGACCGGATTACCGGCAAGCTCTCGGAGTTCGCGCCACAGGCCAAAATCATTCACATCGACATCGATCCGGCCGAGATCTCGAAGAACATCGGCGCCCATATCCCGATCGTCGGCGACGTGAAGCTCGTCCTGCCGGAGCTGAGCCGCGAGTACCGGGCGCTGCAGACCGACAGCTCGCGCCTCGACCCGTGGTGGAAACAGCTGCGCGAGTGGCAGGAGCAGCACCCCCTTCGCTACGAGCCCGGCACCGACGGCGAGATCAAGCCGCAGTTCATGATCGAGGCGATGCACCGCGCGACCGGCGGCAAGGCGATCGTCACCTCCGACGTCGGCCAGCACCAGATGTGGGCGGCGCAGTACTACGGCTTCGAGGAGCCGCGCCACTGGATCAACTCCGGCGGGCTCGGCACGATGGGCTTCGGCTTGCCGGCGGCGGTCGGCGCCAAGGTCGCGCGGCCCGACGACGACGTCGTCTGCCTGGCCGGCGACGGCAGCCTGATCATGAACTGCCAGGAGCTGGCGACCTGTGTCAGCGAAGAGATCCCGGTCAAGGTCTTCCTGATGAACAACGGCTACATGGGCATGGTCCGCCAATGGCAGGAGCTCTTCTGGGACCGCCGCTACAGCTCGGTGCAGATGGGCGAGAGCCCGGACTGGGTGAAGCTGGCCGAGGCATTCGGCGCCACCGGCATGCGCTGCGAGGTCGCCGACGAGCTCGAGGGCCAGATGGTGAAGGCGTTGGAGACCGAAGGCCCCGTGCTGCTCGACGTGCGGGTCGCCCAGGAGGAGAACTGCTACCCGATGATCCCGCCGGGCGAAGCGGCGCGCGACATGGTCGAGGCGCCGCAGGGGGTCCGCTGATGGAGGCCGGTACGCCCGAGATGGTGAAACTTGAGGACCTGCATGTGCCCGGTCAGCTGAGTGGGCGCAAGCACATTCTCTCGATCCTGGTCGAGAACAAGCCGGGCGTCCTGGCGCGCATCGCGGGGCTCTTCTCGCGCCGCGGGTTCAACATCGACACGCTCGCGGTCGGCCCCACGGACGATCCGAGCATCTCCCGCGTCACGCTGACTCTCGACGGCGCGATCCACCCGATCGACCAGGTGACCAAGCAGCTGCACAAGCTCGTCAACGTGCTGAAAATCCGAGACATGGAGCCGGAGGAGACCGTCGCCCGCGAGATGGCGATGTTCAAAGTCTCCGCCGCGGTCGAAAGCCGCGCCGAGATCATCCAGTTCGCCGAGATCTTCAGGGCGAAGATCATCGATGTCTCGCGCCGCACCATGACCATCGAGGTGACCGGCTCGGCGGACAAGATCGAGGCCTTCGAGCGGATGATCCGCCCGCACGGCTTGATCGAGATGGTCCGGACGGGCGAGATCGCGATCGCCCGGGGCGGAGACTGAAAATGACGGCCCCAGGCGCCGCCATGCGGCGTCCTCGGTCGCCCGAATAGCGGCGCTATTCGGGCTCCCTGTGTCCTTGCCTGGCGACCTCTGGACCTCGTCTTTTTCTAGCCTCCGGCCCGCGGTCGAACGCGCTCTCACCCGCAACAGAAAGACGTTGGTTAGTGTCACTGTTCCAACTGATTTCCGGGATCCCTGTGCCGCTGCGTTCGCCTCGCGCCTTGCCTCCGACCGCTGGTTCTGTTGGGAGCAGCCCGACCGGGGATTTGCCCTTGCGGCCGTCGGGGTGGCCCATGAGGCGACCTCGCGCGGCTCAGACCGGTTCGCAGATGTTGCCCGGGAATGCCTACGACTGAACGAGGGTGCAATTTTGGACGAGCCGGTGGGGCTGCCGGCCGGAGCCGGGCCGGTATGGACCGGGGGGTTTGCCTTTGACGAACGGGGGGCGTCCACGCCGGCTTGGTCGTCGTTCAGCCCGGCATCGATGGTCTTGCCGGAGATGTCGATCTGCCGTCAAGGCGAGGATGCCTTTCTGACCGCCAACATCGCCGTCTCGCCCGGCGACGACGTCGATGCCGTCGCCGAGCGATTGGCGAAGCGCGTCACCGGCCTGCGATCCGAGCCGCTGCCGCTACTCGACCCGCACCCGACGGGGCGGCCGGAGATCCGCAGCGTGCTGCCGCCCGGCGACTTCGAAGCCGCGGTCGGCGCGGCGACGGAGCGGATCGGGGCGGGGGAGATGAGCAAGGTCGTGCTCGCCCGCGAGGTCTCCGTCGAAGCCCCTTCGGCCCACAATCCCGCCGCAGTCTTCGCCGGGCTGCGCGAGCAGTTCCCGACCTGCTTCTGCTTCTGCGCCGGCACGCCCGAGGCGGCCTTCATCGGCGCCAGCCCGGAGCTGCTCGTCCGCCGATCGGGAGCGGGCGTATCGAGCGTCGCGCTCGCCGGCTCGACCCGTCGCAGCTCGGATCCGGCGGTCGACGATCACCTCGGCGAGCAGCTGCTGCGCAGCGACAAGAACCGCCGTGAGCAGCGCATCGTCGCCGAGCGGATCGTGCGCAAGCTGCGGCCCCATGCCGTCTGGGTCCAGACCGGGGATGAGCCGGAGGTCGTCAAGGTGGCCAATATCCAGCACCTGGCGACGCCGGTGATCGCCCAGCTGGCCGAACCGCGCTCGGCGATCGAGCTGGCCGGGATGCTGCACCCGACGCCCGCCGTGGGCGGCGAGCCGTGGCCGGGTGCCGCGGGCGCGATCAGTGAGCTGGAGCGGATGGATCGCGGCTGGTACGCGGCCCCCGTCGGTTGGATGGACGCGACCGAGGACGGCGAGTTCTGCGTTGCCCTGCGCAGCGCCCTGCTGCGCGACCGCGAGGCCCGCCTCTTCGCCGGAGTCGGCGTGGTCGCGGGCTCCGACCCCGCGGCAGAGCTGGAGGAGACCGAGGTGAAGCTTCAGGCGCTGCTGCCGCTGGTGGCCGAGTAGCGGCCCGGGGTAGAGCCTCGGGGCTCTACCCGCCTCAAGGCTCTACAGCGTCGGCGACGCGACCTGCAATCCGGCGGTGCAGCTCGAGATTCGCCTTGCGGCCGGTCCTGACCTCAATCAGACCGGTGCCGGCCGCCAGCGCGTCCGGCACCTCGTCCAGCGAGGCGAGGTGGCGGTGGGGAAGGTCGAAGAGCGCCGCGGCCTTTGCGGTGTCGATCCCACGCGGTGTTCCCAGCAGGGATTCGAACTCCTCGCCATCGAGCGCCTGCTCCTGCGGAAGGAAGTGGAATATGCCGCCGCCGTCGTTGTCGATGACGACGATGCGAACCGGGGTGGAGACGTCGCGCAACGCGGCGAGGCCGCCTATGTCGTGCAGGAGCCCGAGGTCACCGGTGACGATCGTCGTCTGCCTGCCGGTCGCCACCGCGGCGCCGATGCCGGAGGAAATCAGGCCGTCGATACCGTTGGCGCCACGGTTGCAGAGGAAGGTCGCGTCGGCGGCGGTCGAGGGCAGAAAGGCCTCCTGGTCGCGGATCGGCATGCTCGACGCCGTGTAGACCAGCTCGCCGTCGCTGTATGCGGCGCCGAGCGCGAGCTGCAGGCCCGGCTCGGTGATCTCGCTCGCCGCATTCGAGCCAGCCTCGATCGCCTTGCGCGCGGCTTCCTCCGCCCGCAACCACAGCGCCGGTGGCGGACGCTCCTCGCCGAGCCGCGCGGCCCAACCCGAGGCCAGCTCGGTCGGGTCGGCTCTCAGCAGGGCGGCTGCACGCCGGCTCGGCTCGTTCCAGTCCCCAAACGGGTCGACGGCGATCTGATCAGCGCCCGACCCGGCCAGCCACGAGCGCAACGGCTTGCTGGTCGGCATCTCGCCAAAGCGCAGGACCAGTTCCGGCGCAGCCGCTTCGGCGAAGTCGGCGTGGCGCAGCAGCAGGTCGTATGCGGTGACGACGTGGGATCGGTCGTGCGGCCCGCAGCGGATTTGTGAGGTCGGCTCGGCGAGAATCGGGTAGCCGGAGGCGGCGGCGAGGTGCGCCAGCGGCTCGCGCAGCTCGGGGTCGAGTTGGCGGCCGGCGACGATGACCCCGATGGGAGCCTCGGCGATGTGGCTCGCGACCTCGTCGAGGAGGAACTGCGAGGGCTCCATGTCGATCGGCGTCACCGCGGTCAGCGGGCGGCCGCCACGACCATCGAGCGCCAGCGGGTCGGTGGCGGTGACGCCGCCCTCTTCGGCCAGCGGCGCCAGCGGCTCGCGCAGGGGGAAGTTGAGGTGGACGGGCCCCGGCCGCGTCTCGCCCCGAGCCGCCGCGACCGCCCGGCAGGCGGTGGCGCGGTAGTGCAGCAGGCCGTCGTCGTTCGCCGCATGGGTGCCGACCTCGCAGAACCAACGCACCGACGACCCGTAGAGCTTCAGCTGGTCGATCGCCTGGCCGGCGCCGATGCCGCGCAGCTCGGGCGGGCGGTCCGCGGTGAGCACGAGCAACGGCACGCCGGCGTGATCGGCCTCGCAGACGGCGGGGTGGTAGTTGGCCGCCGCGGTGCCGGAGGTGCAGAGGATCGCGACCGGCTCACCTTTCGCCTGCGCCGCACCGAGCGCGACGAAGGCGGCCGAGCGCTCGTCGACGACGACGCTGGCTTCGATCCCTCCCTGGCGCCAGAGCGCCAACGCCAGCGGCGTCGAGCGCGAACCGGGGGAGAGGACCGCGCGCCGCACGCCGCAACGCGCCAGCTCCTCGGCGAAGGCCGTTGCGAGCGCGGTGTTGCGGTTGGTCGGGTCCATGCGGGGAACCTAGAGGCGGTGAGCCTGTAGCGCGTCCTCGTCGATCTCGACACCGAGGCCGGGCCCCTCGGGCAGGTGCAACATGTCGCCACGCAGCTCGCACTCCTTCGCGGCGACGGTCGAGGCGAAGAGGCGCTGGGTGGCGAGCCCATGAGCAAGGCTCTCGCCCTCCGCGCGCCCCAGTGGGCCGAGCGAGCGCGCCACCTCAGCCGCGGCGGCGATCCCGACCGGGCCGTCTAATGCGCTGGACACGTAGGCCGGCAGCACCTCCGCGATCTCCAGGGCAGCCTCCGGCCCGCCGACCTTCGACAGCTTGAGCCCGGTCAAGGCGAAGGCGCCGGCGGCCGCGGCCCGTTCGGCGTCAGGCCGAGTCTCGACGCTCTCGTCGGCCGCCAGGGGGATCGTGGTCGAGGCAGACAGCTCTGCTGCTTCCTCGACGCTGGCCACGGGCTGCTCGACCAGCTCGACCTCATAGGGCTCGATTTCGCCAAGCGTCTGCCTGGCCGTCTCCAGGTCCCAGGCGGCGTTGACGTCGACGCGAATCCGGGCTCGGGGACCAAGTGCTTCGCGCACGGCTCGCACCTGCGCCACGTCGTCACCCGTCCCCAGCTTGAGCTTGAAGGTCGAGAAGCCCTCCGCCGCCCAGCCTTCCGCCTTCGAGACCACGGCGGCCGGATGGTCGGCCGCCAGAGTCGCGTTGCACCTGATGGCCCCGGCGCGTTCGTCCTTTGTCGGGCTGGCGGCGACAGCAGACGAACGCACCGCCACCGCGTGCTTCCCCCGCAGGTCCATAAGTGCGGTCACGGCTGCGCACCGTGTGGGTGGCGAGAGATCGCTCGCCGCGCCGCTCAAGATCACCTCGTCGAGCTCGTCCATTCCTCCCAGCCCTTCCAACTCGCGGACGACCTGCGCGAGTCCGGCGCCGCCGCGCAGCGAGAGCGGCACCGCTTCGCCGAGGCCCACCAGGCCCTCGTCAGAGCACAGCCGCAGCAGGACCAGCTCCCGCCGCGTCAGGGTCCCGGCCACAGTCGTGTAAGGCTCCTTGAAGGGAAGCGCGTAGGGGACGACCTCGACCGAGGCGATGCGCATGGAGCAAGCCTACGCCGCGATCAGCAGGCCGACCGAGACCAGCAGGCTGAAGGCGCCGAGCAGGGCCCCCGTGCCGGCCAGGGCGCCGTTCAGGGCCGGGCCGTCGGTGCGGTTGCTCATCGTGCGCAGCGGGCCGAGCGCCATCGGCAGTGAGAGGAAGGCGATCAGCGGCAGCAGGCTTGCGTTCCCGGCGACGAGGGCGATCGGCAGGACGACGAACGCGCCCAGCACGAGCATCCGGTAAAGCGCGACCGCGTTGCGCCGGCCCATCCGCACGGCGAGCGTGTTCTTGCCGGCGCGGCGGTCGGTTTCGAGATCGCGCACGTTGTTGACGACGAGGATTGCGGTGGCGAGGAAGCCGACCGCGATCGAGAGGCCGAGCGGAAGCGCGTCAAGCTGCTCGACCTGGACGTAGTAGGAGCCGTTTACCGCCACCAGGCCGAAGAAGAGGAAGACGAAGACCTCACCGAGCCCGGCGTAGCCGTACGGCCGCGGGCCGCCGGTGTAGAGGATGCCGGCGGCGATCGAGAAGGCGCCGATCGCCAGGATCGCCAACCCGGCGACCGCGGTCAGGTAGATGCCGCAGGCGATCGCCACTCCGAAGGCGACCCAGGTGGCCACCAGGACGCGCTGCGGGGTCACCAGGCCAGCCGAGGTGACGCGCACCGGCCCGAGCCGGTCGACCGTGTCGGCGCCGCGCTTGGCGTCGGAATAGTCGTTGGCGAGGTTGGTCCCGATCTGGATGAAGATCGAGCCGAGCAGGGCGGCGGCGAACGCGCCCAGCCGGGGCAGGTGGCCTGCCCATTCGACCGCGGCCGCAGTGCCGACCAGGACCGGTGCGATCGCCGCCGGCAGGGTCCGCGGCCGCGCCGCCATCAGCCAGATCCTCACGGGCGCCTCGGAAACTTGCCGAAGTCGGGCTGGCGCTTTTCCTTGAACGCCTCGCGGCCCTCGCGGGCCTCCTCGCTGCCGTAGAAGAGCAGGTTGGCGTCGTGGGCGAGCTGTTGGATTCCGGCGTAGCCGTCCTCGTGCGCGTTGAAGCTCGCCTTGACGAGGCGCAGGGCGAAGGGGGAGAGGGAGAGCATCTCGCGGCAGCAGGCAACCGTCTCGCGCTCCAGCTCGTCGACCGGGACGACGGCGTTGCAGAGGCCCATCTCAAGCGCCTCCTCGGCGTCGTACTGGCGACAGAGCAGCCAGAACTCCTTCGCCTTCTTGGTGCCGACGAGGTCGCGCAGCAGCGAGGCGCCGAAACCGCCATCCCAGGAGCCGACTCGCGGCCCGGTCTGGCCGAAGACGGCGTTGTCGGCAGCGATCGTCATGTCGCAGCAGACGTGCAGGATGTGCCCGCCGCCGATCGCGTACCCGGCCACCATCGCGACGACCGGCTTGGGCAGGCGGCGCATCTGCACCTGCAGGTCGGTGACGTGGAAGCGGCCAAGTGAGGCGCCATCGGCGACGTAACCGGTATCGCCGCGAACGGTCTGATCGCCGCCGGAGCAGAACGCCTTCCGTCCCTCACCGGTGAGCACGATCGCGCCCACCTCGGTGTCCTCGCGGGCCAGCTCCAGCGCGGCGGAGATGTCGATCAGCGTCTGCGGGCGAAAGGCGTTGAGGACCTCCGGCCGGTCGATCGTGATCTTGGCGACCCCGCCGGCTTTCTCGTAGCGGATGTCGCCGTACTCGCCGGCGGCCTCCCACTCGATCGGCGCGTAGAGCTCCTCCTCGGGCGGTGCTTGCTTGTGGCGTTTGGGCATGATGGGCACGATATCCGGCCGATGAAGCTCGACGACTGGCTAGCCCAGAGATCCCAGAGTTGCCCAGACCGCACCGCGCTGATCGCGGACGGGTCCGAGGTCACCTACGCCGAGTTGGAGGCCGAGGCGAGCTGGGTCGCGCGGCGCCTGGAGGCACACGGCGTGCGACGCGGCTCGATCGCTGCGCTGACCATGGAGCCGCGCCGTGAGCAGGTTGTGCTTGTCCACGCGCTGATGAAGGTCGGCGCCGTGCTGCTGCCGCTGAGCCCACGACTGACTGCCGAGGAGCGCGCCGCGGTAATCGCCGCCGAGGAGCCGACCGTCGACCTCAGCGACCCGGGTGAGCTGACCCAGACCGAGGCCGACCTGCCGCTGCTAGGCGAGCACGACATGGACGCCCCCTGCTGTCGTGTGCTGACCAGCGGCAGCACCGGCACCCCGGACCCGGTCGAGCTGACTTACGGCAACTTCCTCTGGAGCGCGGTCGGCTCCGGCTTCAACATCGGGGTCGAGCCGACCGACCGCTGGCTCTGCTGCCTCCCCCTCAGCCACATTTCCGGGCTCAGCATCGCGATGCGTTCGGTGATCTACGGCACCACCGCCGTTTTGCACGACGGCTTCGAGGTCGACCGCGTCGCCGCCGCCCTCGCCGAGGACGGGATCACCGTCGTCTCGCTGGTCGCCACCCAGCTGACCCGCCTGCTCGAAGCGGGAGCCGACCTCTCCGGCCCACGGGCGATTCTGATCGGCGGCGGCCCGGTGCCCGAGGAGCCGCTCGAGGAGGCGACAGGGCGCGGCGCCACCGTCGTGCAGACCTACGGGCTGACCGAGGCCTGCTCGCAGGTGACCACGCTCGCTCCGGCCGACGCACGGCGCAAGCTGGGCTCCGCCGGGCGGCCGCTGTTGACCACCCACCTGCGTATCCGCGATGGCGAGATCCTCGTCCAGGGCCCGACGGTCGCGCCGAGCCGGCTCGACTCCGACGGCTGGCTGCACACCGGCGACCTCGGCCGCATCGACGAGGATGGCTTCCTCTACGTCGAGGACCGGATCGACGACATGATCGTCAGCGGCGGTGAGAATGTCGTCCCGGCCGAAGTCGAGCAGGTCCTGCTGCGCCATCCCGAGGTCGCCGACGCTGCCGTGGTCGGCCGCGACGACCCCGAGTGGCAGCAGGCGGTGACCGCGGTCGTCGTCCTCCGGGACGGCTCGGCGGCGACGCCCGACGAGCTGCGACACCATTGCGCCGAGTCGCTTGCCGGCTTCAAGGTCCCGAAGCGGGTCGAGCTGGCCGCGGCGCTCCCTCGCACGCCCTCGGGCAAGCTTCTGCGCAGGGCGCTCAGGTAGCCTCATCGCCCATGAAAACCGACGACATCTTCTACGACAAGGACGCCGACCTCTCCAAGCTGGAGGGCAAGACCGTCGCCATTCTCGGATACGGCTCGCAGGGCCACGCCCATGCGCTCAACCTGAAGGATTCCGGTGTGGATGTCGTCGTCGGCCTGCGCCCCGATTCCTCCAGCCGCGCCAAAGCAGAAGGCGCCGGGCTCGAGGTCCTCGGGATCGCCGACGCGGCGAGCCGCGGCGACGTCGTCATGGTGCTCCTGCCCGACGAGAAACAGGCCGAGGTCTGGGAGGGGGAGATCTCCGACGGGATCGCCCCGGGCAATCTGCTGCTCTTCGCGCACGGCTTCGCGATTCACTTCGAACAGATCGCGCCCCCGCCCGGCGTCGACGTCGGCATGGTCGCGCCCAAGGGCCCCGGCCACCTCGTCCGCCGCCAGTACGAGGAAGGGACGGGCGTGCCCTGCCTGATGGCGGTCCACCAGGATGCGAGCGGCGGCGCCCACGACCTCGTTCTCGCCTATGCCTCAGGCATCGGCGGCGGTCGCGCCGCGATCATCGAGACGACCTTCAAGGACGAGTGCGAGACCGACCTCTTCGGTGAGCAGGCCGTGCTCTGCGGCGGCGCCTCGGAGTTGGTCAGGGCCGGCTTCGAGACCCTGGTCGAGGCGGGTTACGACCCACGCCTGGCCTACTTCGAGTGCCTGCATGAGCTCAAGCTGATCGCCGACCTGATGTACGAGAAGGGGATCCAGGGGATGCGCTACTCGATCTCGAACACCGCCGAGTACGGCGACATGACCCGCGGCAAGCGCGTCATCGGCGATGAGTCCCGCGCCGCAATGAAGCAGATCCTCGGCGAGATCCAGTCGGGCGAGTTCGCCAAGGAGTGGATCGCCGAGAACCGCGCCGGCGGCGAGAACCTCTCACGCATGCGTGAGGAGGGCGCCGCCCACGAAGTCGAGGAGGTCGGCGGCGACCTACGCAAGATGATGCCCTGGATCGAAACGGACTTCTAAGCGCCCGGAGGGGCGTTGTCGCCGGAGCGGGGCTCCTCGCCGGGCGGCAGTTTGCCGTCGCGGCCGACGTAGCCGTCCTTGCCGCCGACAACCACGTAGACGGCGTCCTCGGAGTCGCTGCAGTTGCGTACCTTGCGGATCGTCGAGGCGTCGACCCAGGCGAGGCCGCCGGCCTTGAGCTTGTGGGTCGAGCCGTCGCCGAACTCGATCTCGATCTCGCCGCTGTGCAGGAAGTAGAGCTCCTCCTGCTCCTCGTGCAGATGGCGGCCGGTCTCATACGACGGCGGGATGACGATCGCGTTGACGCCGAACGCGTTGACGCCGAGCTCCTTGCGGATCTTGCGGAAGCCGTAGCCCTCGCCGAGGTCGCTCAGGTTGGCGACCGCGTAGCCGGCGCCCTTTGCCGCTCCCCGCCCGCTCGCCTCGGCCATCGACGCGATCTTATACCTTGGCCGACCCATGCCAACGACGACGTCAATCCAGATTCCGCACGAGATCAAGCCCGCCGACGGGCGTTTCGGCTGTGGGCCCTCGAAGGTCCGCCCGGCAGCGCTGGCCGCACTGGCGGAGCGCGCGGACCTGATGGGCACGTCGCACCGCCAGTCGCCCGTGCGCGACCTGGTCGGTCGAGTCCGCGACGGGCTCGGCGAGTTGCTCGGACTGCCTGACGGCTACGAGGTCGCCCTCGGTAATGGCGGCACGACCGCCTTCTGGGATGCGGCGGCCGCCTGGCTCGTCCGTGAGCGGGCCCTGCACCTCACCTACGGCGAGTTCTCGCAGAAGTTCGCCAAGGTGACCGCGGGCGCTCCTTTTCTCGCCGACCCGATCGTGGTCGATACTGAGCCCGGCGGCGCGCCGGATCCGGTTGCCGATCCGACTGCCGACGCGATCGCCTGGGCGCACAACGAGACATCCACCGGCGTGATGGTCGGCGTGCAGCGCCCGCAGGGAGCCGGCGACGCGCTGATCCTCGTCGACGCGACTTCCGGAGCCGGTGGCCTGCCGCTCGACGCCGCGCAGGCCGACGTCTACTACCTCGCCCCACAGAAGGCGCTCGGCGCCGACGGTGGCCTCTGGCTGGCCGCTCTCAGCCCGGCCGCGATTGAGCGGATCGCCGAGCTGGACGGCGCCGCCGACCGCTGGCAGCCGGCGTTCCTCTCGCTGCAGACAGCGTTGGAGAACTCGCGCAAGAACCAGACCTACAACACCCCGGCGCTCGCAACCCTGCTGCTGCTCGCCGATCAGCTGGAGTGGATGCTGGCCAACGGCGGCCTGGACTGGTGCGTGCGGCGCACCGGCGCCTCCTCAGGCCACCTCTACGGCTGGGCTGAGGGCTCCGAATTGGCCCAGCCCTTCGTCGCCGACCCCGCCAAGCGCTCGCTGGTCGTCGGCACGATCGACTTCACCGACTCGGTCGACGCCGCGGCCCTGGCGGCGACGCTGCGCGCCAACGGCATCGTCGATGTCGAGCCCTACCGCAAGCTCGGCCGTAATCAGCTGCGGGTCGGCATGTTCCCGGCCGTCGAGACGGCCGACGTGGAAGCGCTGACCGCCTGCATCGATTGGGTGCTCGAGAACGACCCGGAGGCGACGCGATGAAGGTCCTCGTGCGCGAGAAGATCGCCGACTCCGGCGTCGAGCTGCTGCGTGAGAGCTTCGAGGTCGACCTCGGCCTGGAGATGTCCGAGGGCGAGTTGGCCGACGCGATCGGCGGCTACGACGCCCTGCTCGTACGCTCGGCCACCCAGGTGACGCCGGAGTTGATCGAGCGGGCCGGGAAGCTGAAGGTGATCGGCCGCGCCGGAACGGGCGTCGACAACGTCGACATCCCCGCCGCCACCCGGCGTGGCATCGTCGTCGCCAACGCGCCGGAATCGAACTCCGTGGCGGCCGCCGAGCACACCCTGGCCCTGATGCTCGCGCTCTGCCGCAACGTGCCGCGTGCCCACGGTTCGCTGATCGGCGGCGCCTGGGAGCGGCCGAAGTTCAAGGGAACCGAGCTCTACGGCAAGACGCTCGGCGTCGTCGGCTTCGGCCGCATCGGCCAGCTCGTCGCCAAGCGTGCGCAGGCTTTCGACATGGACGTGATCGCCTTCGACAAGTTCGTCTCCGCGGAGCGCTTCCGGGAGCTCGGGGTCGAGGGCGTCGAGGAGCTGGAGGACCTGCTCGGCCAGGCCGACGTCATCACTCTGCACGTTCCGAAGACACCGGACACGATCGACCTGATCGACGCCGGAGCGATCGAGTCGATGAAGGACGGCGCACGGGTGGTCAACTGCGCCCGCGGCGAGCTGGTCGACCTCGATGCGGTTCTCGCCGGGCTCGAGTCGGGCAAGCTCGGCGGCGCGGCCCTCGACGTGTTTCCCGCCGAGCCGTTCACCGAGCATCCGCTCTTCGGCCGCGACGACGTGGTCGTCACTCCGCACCTGGGCGCCTCGACCGCGGAGGCCCAGGATCGCGCCGGCGTGGTCACCGCCGAACAGGTGATCGCGGCGCTCAGCGGCGGCGTCGTCACCAACGCGGTCAACATCGCCGCCGTGCGACCGGAGGAGATGGAGGCGCTGGCACCGTTCGTGCCACTCTGCGAAAAACTCGGCCGCCTCGCCCAGGGCCTCGGCGACGGCTCCGTCGGCGGCGTCTCGGTGGAGTTCCGCGGCCGCATCGCCGCCCACGACACACGCCTGCTCGGCATCGCGGTGATGGTCGGCATCCTCTCCGGCAACACCGAGGAGCCGGTCAACCTGGTCAACGCCCCGCAGATGGCCGAGGAGCGGGGCATAGAACTCGCCGAGAGCAAGGAGAGCGCCTCCGCCGACTTCACCGAGCTGATCACCGTGCGGCTCGGTTCCGGCGAGAACGCGGTCGAGGTCGCAGGCACCGGGGTCGGCCCACGCAACGAGCCCTACCTCGTCTCGGTCCTCGGCGAGAGCTTTTACCTGCCCTTCGCCGACCACATCGCCGTCTTCAGCTACGCCGACCGACCGGGAATGATCGGCCGGGTCGGCTCGATGTTCGGCGAAGAGGACGTGAATATCATCTCGGCCGCGGTCGGCGCGGAGCCGGGGGGGGAGCGAGCCGTGATGGCGCTTACGACCGACGCCCCGGTGCGAGCCGAGACGATCGCCAAGATCCTTGAGCTTGACGGCTTCTCGATCGGCCGCTCTGTAGATCTCTAGCGCAAGGTAGGCTCCGCCGCATGAAGGCCGTGGTCCTCACCGGAACCGGTGGTTACGACGTTCTGCAGGTGCAGGAGCGCCCCGACCCGCCCGTCGGGCCGGGTGAGGTGCGGATCGCCGTCAAAGCGGCCGGGATCAACTTCGCGGACACGATGGCCCGCGTCGGTCTCTACCCGGACGCCCCGAAGACGCCCTGCGTGCTCGGCTACGAGGTCGCGGGCACGATCGAGTCCGTGGGCGAGGGGGTAGCCGATCGCCGGCCAGGTGAGCGGGTCGTCGCCGGAACCCGCTTCGGCGGCCAGGCCGAGCTGGTCACGGTGCCGGCGGATCAGGCCCTGCCGCTGCCCGAGGCGCTCAGCTTCGAGCAGGGCGCCGCCTTCCCGGTCAACTACGGCACCGCCTACGCGGCGCTGATCGTGATGGGCAGCCTGCGCGAGGGGAATCGGGTTCTGATCCACGCGGCGGCCGGAGGAGTCGGAATCGCCGCGACGCAGATCGCCCACAACACCGGCGCTGAGATCTTCGGCACCGCCTCGCCGTCCAAGCACGAGGCGATCCGGGCGCAGGGGGTCGAGCACGCGATCGACTACCGCACGCTCGACTTCGAGCAGGAGGTGATGCGAATCACCGGGGGCGAGGGGGTGGATCTGGTGATCGACGCCCAGGGGCCGACCTCCTTCCGCAAGGACTACCGGCTGCTGCGCCCCGGCGGGAGGCTGGTCATGTACGGGATCTCAGAGAACTCAAAGGGGGGCAAGCGCGACGTCCCCTCGACCCTGAGGGCCCTGCTGGCGATGCCCGCCGCGACCATGCCCTGGTGGAGGAGCCTGCTGCTGATGAACGAGAACAAGGGCGTCTTCGGGCTCAACATGCTCAACTGGTGGGACACCGAGGGCAACCTCGACCGCGTCGTCGAGCCGCTCGGCTCCGACCTCGAGGCGGGCCGCCTGCAGCCGGTCGTCTCGGAGACCTTCCCCTTCGAGGCCGCCGGGGACGCGCATAAATTCATCGCCGAACGCCGCAACGTCGGCAAGGTCGTGTTGTTCCCTTCATAGACGCTCCGACCTGATCGGCGGCGGAGACGACTTGACGATGAAGAGAACGCTGCTCATCTCACTTGCCCTCTTGGCGCTGTGCGCGCCCGGCGTGGCTCAGGCTGCGCCCAAGACATACACCGTCCTCCTCGCCGGAGGAGCGGAAACGAACATGATCCGGATCTGGCTCAGTCCGGACGGCCGCCAGTACGTGATCGACTCCGTCGTCCAGTTGGAAGTCGGCGGAACCGTCTGTGCCCATCCTGAAGAAAACCCCAACGAGCTGCGCTGCGACGCTCCCACAATCGCCGGCTTCGAAGTCAACTCGGGCGGTGGCGACGATCGCGTCTGGGTAGCCAAGGATGTGGCTTTGCCGGTCACGGTGCGAGGCGGGGCCGGCGACGACCTGCTCGTCGGCGGCTCGGGCGCCGACAAGATGATTGGCGGGACCGGCGACGACCGATTGGTCGGCTGGCGCGGCGACGACGTCCTCTACGGCGGGCCCGGCAGCGACGTGCTGATCGGCGGCCCCGGCCGGGACATCCTGCGCGGCGGCCCCGGCACGGACAGGCTGGCCGGCGGCTCGGGCAAGGACAACCTGCGGCAGTACCGCCACCACAAGCACGGCGGCGTGGCGACCTCCTAGCTCGCGAGCTGCTCCTGCTCGCGGCCGATCAAGCGCCCGCCGACGAAGAAGAGCGCGATCAGGAAGCCCACCAGCGAGAGGGCCGCGTCGAGGCGAAAGCCCGCCTGGATGCCGTCGACGAAGGAACCCTGGGCGGAAAAGACGGTCGTCGTCAGGCCAAGGCCGATCGCGCCACCGGCGATCTGGCACATGTAGAGGATCCCGCCGGCAAGGCTGCTCTGCGATTCGTCGACCGAGGTGACCCCCGCGGTCGTCGCGGTTGGATAGAAGCTGCCGATCCCGAGCCCGAGGATGAGCATGCCCGGGACCAGTGCCGCGTAGCCGGAGCCTTCTGTCGCCTGGGAGAAGAGGAAGGGCGCGACCGTTATGCAGGCCGCGCCGAGCACGGCCAGCGGCTTAGCCCCGACCCGGTTGTAGAGCGGCCCGGCGACAAAGGAGACGAGGGCGAAGGTGCCGAGGAAGGGGAGCACGCCGACGCCAGCTTCCAGCGGCGAGTAGCCGAGGTGCTTCTGCATGAACTCGGGTAAGTAGAGCAGCGCCGCGAAGAAGGTCGCCGACATCAGGGTGATCGCGATGCAGGAGGCGCGGAAGCTCTCGTTGCCCACCACCGAGCGCGGCACCAGGGCGCTCTCGCCCGCGCGTCGCTCGATCGGGACGAAGGAGGCGATCAGGACCGCCGAGATGGCGAACATGCCGAGTACGCGGGGGTCGCCCCAGCCCCAGTCGTCGACCTGGTCGAGGCCGACCAGAAGCGCGACCAGGCCGACTGAGATCGTCGCGATACCCGGGTAGTCGATCTTCCGACCGCCTCCCTCAGGGGCCTTGACGTGCACGAGGAAGTAGGTGACGAAAACGGCGAAAAGCGCGATCGGCACATTGAGGAAGAAGATCCAGCGCCAGCTGAGCGCGTCGGTCAGCACGCCGCCGATCAACGGCCCGAGCGCGTTGCCGAGCCCGGCGGCGCCGAGGATGATCCCGCCGGCGAGCCCGGCCTTCTCGGAAGGCAGCAGCTCGAAGGTCATGCCGAGAATCGCCGGCCACATCAGCGCCCCGCCGAGCCCCATGATCACGCGGGTGACGATCAACCAGGTCTCGGTCTGCGCGGCGCCGCCCAGCGCAGACATCGAGGCGAAGATCGCGGCGCCGAGGAAGAAGGCGCGACGGCGGCCGAACATGTCGGCAAGGCGGCCTCCGGTGACAATCATCACACCGAACGTCAGCGCGTAGGCGTTGACCACCCACTGGATCGTGTTGACGTTTGTGTCGAAGTCCTTCTCCATCGTCGGGATCGCGACGTTGACCGCGGAGAAGTCGTTGGCGATCACCAGCACACTCATGCTCATCGCCAACAGAGCCAGGACGGTGGTGCGATCGAGCCTTGCGATCCGGGCAGCCTACGCTAAGCTGAAACGGCGAATGACCAATCGCCTCGACAGCCTGTCGCTACTCCTTCTCCTCCCCCTTCGGGGGGAATAGCGCTGGGCGGCGCGAGAGCCGCGAGAGACAAGGTCATTCGAACGCACTGGAGAAGGAGGCAGTACCACGATGAACACCTCACCCGCAGCTGACGCCGACCGCGTCCACATCTTCGACACGACCCTGCGCGATGGCGAGCAGTCGCCCGGCATCTCGCTCAACACGGCCGAAAAGGTCGAGATCGCACAGCAGCTGGCGCGGCTCGGCGTAGATGTGATCGAGGCCGGCTTTCCGATCACCTCACCCGGCGACTTCGAGGCGGTCGAGGCGATCTCGCGCAGCGTCGAGGGCCCGACCGTCTGCGGCCTCGCCCGCACCCACAAGGCCGACATCGACGCCGCCTGGGGAGCGGTTAGGGACGCCGGGCGGCCCCGCATCCACACCTTCATCTCGACCTCTGACATCCACATCGAGCACCAGCTGCAGACCGATCGCGAGGACGTCAAGGGACAGGCCCGGGCTGCCGTCTCCCTGGCCCGCTCCTACTGTGAGGACGTCGAGTTCTCGCCGATGGACGCCACCCGAGCCGACATCGAGTTCACCGCCGAGGTCTGCTCGATCGCGGTCGAAGAGGGAGCGACGGTCGTCAACATACCCGACACGGTCGGCTACACGACGCCGGAGGAGTACATGGAGTACTTCCGCCGTCTCTACGAGATGGTGCCCGGCCTGCGCGAGGTCGAGACCTCGGTCCACTGCCACGACGATCTCGGCATGGCGGTCGCCAACTCCTACGCCGGGTTGCTGGCCGGCGCCCGCCAGGTCGAGTGCGCGATCAACGGGATCGGCGAGCGGGCGGGCAACTGTTCGCTGGAGGAGATCGTGATGCTGATCAAGACCAGGGCGGACGTTCACGGGCTCGACACGGGAGTGGAAACCCGCGAGCTGGCCCGGACCAGCCGCATGGTCTCCCGCCTGACCGGCTACGCGATCCAGCCCAACAAGGCCGTGGTCGGCCGCAATGCCTTCGCGCACGAGTCCGGGATCCACCAGGACGGCGTGCTGAAGGAGCGCACGACCTACGAGATCATGGACGCGACCGAAGTCGGCCTCGAGTCCAACTCGATCGTGCTGGGCAAGCATTCCGGGCGCCACGCCCTGCGCGACGCGCTGGAGCAGCTCGGCTTCCAGATCGAGGGCAACGCGCTCAATGCGGCCTTCAAGCGCTTCAAGGAGGTCGCCGACCGCAAGAAGCAGGTCACCGCGCTCGACCTGGAGGCGATCGTCTCCGACGAGATGCGCGAGCGCGCCGACACACACGAGCTGTCCTGGTTCGAGGTCGAGGCCGGGTCGCGGCGCGATCCGCTCGCCCGCGTCGCCGTGACGCTGCCCTCCGGCGAGGAGGCGGTCGGCGAGTCCGGCGGCGACGGCCCGGTCGATGCGATCTTCCGCGCGATCCAGAAGGCCACCGATACCGAGTGCGAGCTGCGCCAGTACAACGTCGAGGCCGTGACTGAGGGCGAGGACGCGCTCGGCGAGGTCAGCGTGATGCTGCGCGCCGCCGGGCGCCTCGCGACTGGCCAGGGCGTCGCGACGGACATCCTCGAGGCCTCGGCGCGTGCTTACGTGCGAGCGCTGTCCAACGCGCTCGACGGCGCCGCGATCCGCGAGGCCGAGGCGGCCACCGCCGAGGCCGCGGTCGAGCGGACGCCCGGCCCCTGAATCAGGCGCCGCCCCCGTCGAAGCGATGCGCGAGGTCGATCTCGAGGCTGGCGATCGAGAGATAGAGGGCCGTGGCGGCGAAGGCCGCCAGCGGCCACGCCGCGATGCCCGGGATAAATCCGATCAGCACCGTTGCGCCGAAGGCGGCCCCGATCGCGAAGACGTGGACCATGCCGGCCTTGACGAGATCCCCGTGCTCGGTCGGCAACGGCCGTGGCGCCATTCGCTGTGAGATCAGGGCAAGCAGGACGAAGGCAGCGATCGCGCCGATCACAAAGAACAGGATGTCGAGCACGGTGGGGGCGCCGTGGCTGTGCGAGATGATGCTGTGGCTGGAGAGCACCGTCAGGGTGTAGCCGTAGGGGACGGCGCTGCCGCGCAGGACGGTCGCAAGCGCCTCCAACGGCTCCTGCGTCGGCCGGGAGGGGCTCACACCGGCGCGGGCGTCTTGCGTGTTGGCGCGGTGCCGCCTAGCCGGGCTCGTTCGAGCTTCATGCGCTGATCGTAGACGCGCAGGATGTCGCGATGGGAGAGCCAGCCGACCACCCGCTCGCCCTTTTCGTCGAGCACGGCCAGACCGGCGCTGTCGGTTCGCACCAGGGTTCCGGTGGCCTCCGAGAGCGATTCGCTCGGGGTCAGTGTCGGCAGCTTCCGGGCCAGCGCGCCGGCGTCGGTCTCCTCTCCCTCGCTCAGCGCCTGCTCGAGCTCGTCGTCGCGCAGGATGCCGAGGAACGCTCCCTCGGCGTCAACCACCGGCAGGGCCGGCTCCTCGCCGGCGCTGAGCAGCTCGACCGCCTCCGACAGCGGCGCCGCGACGGCGACGGGGGAGGGCATCGGCCGCATCGCCTCGGCGACAGTGATCGCTTCCATCGGGCTCGCCGGGCGGCGGCGGAGGAGATCGATGCCGCGCCGGGCCAGCTTCAGGGTGTAGATCGAGTCGCTGGAGAGCCGGTTCGCGACGGCCGTGGCGATTACCACGGCGAGCATCAACGGCAGCATGATCCGGTAGTCGCCGGTCAGCTCGAAGATGATCAGGATCGCGGTCATCGGCGCCCGCGCCGCCGCCGCGAACACGGCGCCCATGCCGATCAGGCCGTAGGCCGCCGCCGGGCCGGCCAGCCCTGGCAGCAGATCGTGCGCGGCCAGCCCGAAGGCCGAGCCGAGCATCGCACCCATGAACAGGGCGGGGGCGAAGACGCCACCCGAGCCGCCGATCGAGAGGGTCAGGCTGGTCGCCAACACCTTGGCGGCGAGCAGGGCGAGCAGGAACAGCAGCGTGTATTGGCCGGCGATAGCGCTTTCCAGCACGTCGTAGCCGACGCCGTACATCTGCGGCACGGCGAGCAGCAGCAGGCCGAGCAGAAGACCTCCAACCGCGGGCCGCCAGGCCTCGGAGAAGCGCCAGAGGCGGTCGGCGCGATCCTCCATTCCGTATAGCACCCGGATGAAAAGGACGCCGACAACCGCGGCGACCAGGCCGAGCAGCAGGTAGAGGGGATAGCCGCCGACGGCGCCGACGCCGACCTGCGGCAGTTCGAGGAAGGCTTCGGAGCCGAAGGCGGCGCGGCCGATCACGTCGGCCGTCACCGAGGAGACGACGACGGCGCTGAAGGAGCGGGTCTCGAAGTCGCGCAGGATCACCTCGAGGGCGAAGAAGACACCCGCGATCGGGGCGTTGAAGGTGGCTGAGATCCCGCCCGCGGCGCCACAGGCGACGAGCAGGCGCATCCGCGCCTCCGGCGAGCGGGCGATCTGCCCGACGGTCGAGCCGAGCGCTGAGCCGATCTGCACGATCGGCCCCTCGCGACCGACCGAGCCGCCGGAGCCGATGCACAGGGCGGAGGCGAGGGCCTTGACCACGGCAACCACTGGCCTGATCCGCCCACCACGGCGGGCGACGGCGTACATCACCTCGGGGACGCCGTGGCCGCGCGCCTCACCGGCGAAGCGATTGACCAGAGGGCCGTAGATCAGCCCGCCGACGATCGGCACGAGGGCGACGAACCAGATGCCCAAGCCGGGCACGAGCGGGTTGGAGACGCGCCCGTCGACGCCGTAGCTTTCGTGACCGGTGAAGACGTAGGTGAAGCCGTCGATCAAATAGCGGAAGGCGATCGCGCCGAGCCCAGCGCCGATTCCGACGGCGACGGCAAGCGCCAGGAGGCCGCCGGGACCGGCCATCCAATTGCCGATTCGCGCCCGCCCGCTGGTGGGAAGTCGTGGCCAGGGGGCCCATGCGCGGGTTTCGGCACTCACTCTTCGTTTATATCAATCGGCGATGTACGAACGTACGTGATAGCGTACAACGATGCCCGCGACGTTCACCTCGATCGCTCCGAAGGCGCCGTCGATCGGCCCTCGCATCCATGCCCTGCGCGAGGCGATGGGCCTTTCCCTGCGCGACCTCGCCGAGCGCAGCGGCGTCAGCGCGCCGATGCTCTCCCAGGTCGAGCGCGGTGAGACCAGCCCGACCCTCGCCGTTGCCGAGAAGATCGCCGCCGGCCTCGAACTGACCCTCTCGCAGCTGCTGCGACTCGACGAGGGCGAGCACGTGATCGTCAGCCGAGCAGGCGGGCGCCGTCGCTTCGAGCGCGGTGGGCACCGCTTCGAGGAGCTGACCCCGCCGCTGCCGGGCCAACGGGCCGACGTCTCGCTGCACATCTTGAGCGTGGGCGCGACCACGGGTGGGCCCGACGACCCGCCGATCCACGAGCCGGGCAGCCGCGAGACGGCGGTCGTCCTGACCGGCGTGGTGGCGCTGACCGTCGAGGGGACCCGCCACGAGCTGCACGCCGGCGATAGCGTCACCTTCGACGCCGACCTGCCGCACCACTTCGAGAACGACGGCGAGGAGCAGGCACGCTTCCTCGCCGTGATAGCCGCCGGACTGAGGAGGAGCTAGCGATGCCACAGACGATGTTCGACAAGATCTGGAGCGAGCACGAGGTCGCCGACGGCCTGCTCTACATCGACCTGCACCTGGTCCACGAGGTGACCTCCCCGCAGGCCTTCGACGGCCTGCGGCTGGCCGGCCGCCCGGTGCGCAGGGCCGACAAGACGCTCGCCACCGCCGACCACAACGTGCCCACCGACGGCACCAAGGCGGCCAGCCTGATCGCCGACCAACTCTCACGCGTGCAGGTCGAAACCCTGGAGCGCAACTGCGAGGAGTTCGGCATCCCGCTCTACTCGCTGGGCTCCGACCGACAGGGGATTGTCCACGTGATCGGCCCCGAGCTGGGCATCACCCAGCCGGGCATGACGATCGTCTGCGGCGACAGTCACACTTCCACCCACGGCGCCTTCGGGGCACTTGCCTTCGGCATCGGAACTTCCGAGGTCGAGCACGTGCTGGCGACCCAGTGCCTCGTGCAGAAACGCCCCAAAACGATGCGGATCCTCTACTCGGGAGAGCTCAGCCCGGGGGTGACGCCGAAGGACCTGATTCTGGCGACGATCGGCCGTCTCGGCACCGGCGGCATGGTCGGCCACGCGGTCGAGTACGCCGGTCCGGCGATCGAGTCGCTCTCGATGCCCGGGCGGATGACGGTCTGCAATATGACGATCGAGGGCGGCGGCCGGGCGGGCATGATCGCCCCCGACGAGACCACGTTCGAGTGGGTGCGGGGCCGCGATGCGGCGCCGGGCGACTTCGACGCCTCGGTTGAGCGCTGGCGCCGGCTGCCGACCGACGGCGGGGCGAGCTTCGACACCGAGGTCGAGGTCGACGCCGCCGGGATCTCACCGATGGTCACCTGGGGGACCAACCCCGGAATGGTCGTCGAGGTGACCGGCGCGGTCCCCGATCCGGCGGCGATGGATTCGCCTGCCGATCGCGAATCGGCCGAGCGGGCCCTGGCCTACATGGCGCTCGAGCCGGGCATGCCGATGACCGAGGTCGCTCCGGAACGGGTCTTCATCGGGTCCTGCACGAACTCCAGGGTCGAGGACCTGCGCGAGGCCGCCGCGATGGTCGACGGCCGCAAGGTCGCCGGCTCGGTGCGGGCGATGGTCGTCCCCGGCTCCCAGCAGGTCAAGGCGGAGGCCGAAGCCGAGGGCCTGCACGACGTCTTCCGCTCGGCTGGGTTCGAGTGGCGTGAGGCGGGCTGCTCGATGTGCCTCGGGATGAACCCCGACACGCTGATCGAGGGCGAGCGCTGCGCATCGACTTCAAATCGAAACTTCGAGGGCCGTCAGGGCAAGGGCGGCCGGACACATCTGGTCAGCCCACGGATGGCGGCAGCCGCCGCGATCGAGGGCCATTTCGTAGACATCCGAGACTGGAGCTAGAGATCAAACCGTCAGATATGGGATCGGAGGCGCACCTTGAGACCGATTGATGTAATTGAGGGCGGCGTGTCTGTGCTTGACCGCGCGGACGTCGACACCGACCAGATCATCCCCAAGCAGTTCCTCAAGCGGGTCGAGCGGACCGGTTTCGGCGAGTTTCTCTTCTACGACTGGCTGCGCGACGGTGAGATCGAGCTTGAGCCGAACCCGATTCTCGTCGCCGGGCGTAACTTCGGCTGCGGCTCCTCGCGCGAGCACGCGCCGTGGGCGCTGGAGGACTTCGGCTTCGAGGCGATCGTCGCGCCATCCTTCGCCGACATCTTCTACGCCAACTGCACCAAGGTCGGGCTGCTGCCGGTCGAGCTCGACGAGAAGCATTGCCGGGCGGTTGCCGAGGCGGGAGAGGCACGCATCGACGTCGACGACCAGACGGTCACCTGCTCCGCCGGAGTCTTCGAGTTCGAGATCGAGCCCGACATCCAGCACCGGCTGCTCAACGGGCTCGACGACATCGCCATCACGCTGGAGAGCGCCGCGGCGATCGACGCGTTCGAGGCCGATCGCGCCGACGCCGGGCCCGTCACAACGGCGCTCTGAGACGGGCGATGGGCGGATCGATCAACAGCGGCCCGCGCGAGTGGGACGCCGAGACCTACGACGCGGTCTCCGACCCGCAGTTCGAATGGGGGATCGAGGTGCTCGAACGGATCGAGCTCCGCGGCGACGAGTCGGCGATCGACGCCGGCTGCGGCTCGGGCAGGATCACGGCCGAGCTGCTCGACCGCATCCCGCACGGCGAGCTGCTCGCGGTCGACGGCTCGGAGGCGATGATCGCCAAGGCGCGCGAGCGGCTGGGGGAACGGGCCGGCTACCTCGTCGCCGACCTGGCGGAGCTCGAGGTCGCCGAGCCCGTCGACCTCGTCTTCTCGACCGCGACTTTCCACTGGATCCCCGACCACGACGCCCTGTTCGGCCGGCTGCACGCGGCGCTGAAGCCCGGCGGCCGCCTCGTCGCCCAGTGCGGCGGGCAACGCAACGTCGCCGAACACACCATCGCGATCGCCACTGTCGGCGCCCGGCCCGAGTTCGCCCCGCATCTGACCGAGATGACGGCGATCTGGAACTTCGCCGGGCCCGACGAGACCGAGCACCGCCTGCGCGCCGCCGGCTTCTCGGAGGCGCGCTGCTGGCTACAGCCGAAGCCCGTCACCCCGGCCGACCCGCTCGCCTTCATCACCACCGTCACCCTCGGCCCGATCCTCGCCCAGCTCCCCGAAGACCTCCATCGCCCCTTCGCCGAAGCCGTCCTCGAGCAATCCCCGGACCCCTTCACCCTCGACTACGTCCGCCTAAATATCGAGGCGAGGGCCTGAGCTAAGGCCCAGCCCGAGCCAGCAACCCTTCCACGGCCAGTCCCCGGTCATAGCGCTGACCCCGCCCCAGCGAGTGCAGCGCCCCGGGCAGCACCTCGACCCCGGCTGAGCGGTTGCGCCCGCGAAGCTCCGCAGCGCTGCCGCGGACGGGGGAGGGGACCGCGGGAACGACCCTGCCGTCGGGGCGGCGGAAGACGAGGCTGCCGTCGGCCTTGCGCGATACCCCGAAACCGCCCTCGTGCATGAGCCGGTGGTGGCGCCCACAGAGCAAGATCAGGTTGTCGAGCTTCGTCTTACCGCCGTGAGCCCAGTGCACGATGTGGTGGGCATCGACCCAGCTGCGGTTCTCACAACCCGGGAAGCGACAGCGGCCTTCGTCGCGCTCCCCCAGCGCTCTGCGGATCGCCGCCGGGATGACCCTGCTCTTGCGCCCGACGTCGAGCTCTCCCTTCGCTCCATGCAGGATCGGCAGCAGCGAGGCATCGCAGGCCAGGCGTCTGGCCGACTCCGCGCAGATCGCCGGACCGCCCTCGAGGCCGCAGCCCGCCTCTGCGCCCCGGCCGGCAAGCGCCTCGGCCTCAGCATGGACGACCACCTGGTGGCGCTCCCCCGCGGGGCGTGGCGCGGAGTCGCCGGCGAGCGATCGCTCGGCCACCTCCACCAGCGCGTCGGCTATGTTCACCCTGGGCCCCGGTTCTGCGGAACCGCCTTGAGCGCACACCGCATGGGCGACTTCGCGCTCATAGATCGCCACCTTTCCCGCCTCGATCGCTTTGAGGAACAGGGCCCCGTCTTCGGGCGAGAGGCGCCCGCGGATCATCAGGCTGCCGTCCTCATCCCATTCGCAGGAGAGGAAGCGATCGCGGTGGGCGGCCTCGGCGCTTTCCAAGGAAACCGCCCGCCGGTAGCCGCGCACCAGGCGCTCCAGCTGGGAGGCGGTCGCCCATTGGGCCATCTCGAGCAGCTCTGGCTCGATCTCCGGAGTCGCGATCCTGGTGATCGCCCGCACCTTGGAGTAGCTCAGCTCGCCGCGCCCGAAGCACTCCCTTACCGCCTGCAAGTCCTCAAGGGCTCTGGCGACCCGAACGTGTTCTCTGGCAGAGCGCGGGTCGATCGCACAGCGCCAGGCGACCCAGGCCCCACAGGAGTGAAAGCCCCAGGACTCGTGCGCTCTTCGGCGGTCAAACTCGGCCACCAGCTCAAGCCAACGACAGGTCGCGGCGGCGATGTGGGCCGCCAGCTCGCCGATCTCGCGCTCCAGCCACTCGGTGGGGGTCTCGGCCAGGATCTCCTCGGCGGCCGCCCCGGCCTTTTTGCTCCTCCCTCTACGAACATATGTTCGATAGTACGCCTGCCTTCGGATGGTCAGATATGACCTCGAAAGCCGCAAATTGCGGGTGACTCAAGGCGGTTCCGCGGGGCCGATGGCTTCCCTATTGGAGGAATCGAGTTTTGGATCCACGCGGAGGGAGCACTGGTTCAGGCGGCCCGTGCTACTTCTGCTCTTCGTCCGAAGCGGGCGTTTCCCGCTGACAGTCGACGCGCTCGCAAATCTCGCCGAGCGGGAGCGCCGCGAGCGCACTCGACCCGCCGGCCTCCTGGCGAATTCCTAGTCTTCGGCGTCTGAAGCGGTGATGACGCGATAACTGAGCCCAAGGGCGACGAGCAAGACGACAACCAGCACGATTAGTCCCAACCAGCCAATGAAGATGAACGCCGCCAGGATGGCGAGCACTGCCAGGGCCACGCCCACCGCCAGGGGAATGCCGGTCAGGTCCGAATCCGACGGAGGCTGCCACCGGGACTTGCGCTGACCTTGCTTGGGAGGGCTCCCCATGGAGGACCAGGCTACAGGCCGCCGGCACGCCCGTCATAGCAGCGCGCCACCTTTGGGCTGGTTGCGGCCGCATCGACAGACCCCACTCGCGCCGCTGCTTCGGACGAGGACGATTCGTCGCGAGTTCGCTGCGAGTCGACATGGAAGCCTTTGTCCTGGATATCCCCGTGTATACTGACGACATGAAGGTGGTCAAGGTCCGCCGGGTCGGCAACAGCAATGTGGTTTCGATACCGCGCGAGTTCGAGGCGCGCGGCTACGCCCCCGGAACGCCGGTGCTCGTCGAGGAGTTCGAGAACGGCGAGCTGCGGATCATGCCGACCGAGCAGGTGCGCGATCGGATTCGCGGCATCGGGAAGCGCGTAGTCGACGAGCACGCCGAGGCGCTGCAGATCCTTGCCGAGCACAATCCCGACGACGAGAGCGCCAAGCGGTAGACGGGCCTCCGGTGGAGGAGAACGAGCCGGTCTATATCGAGCTCGCCGATGCGCTTGAGTTCTATGCCGCGATCATCGGTGGGACCACCGAAGGGGCCGCCGACCAGCTTCGCGATCAGGCCGGCCTCCAGGGCGCGCTGGGGCGGCCGCGCAATTACGCCCACTACCAAGAGGCCGACATCGCGCTGCAGGCCGCGGCGCTTGCGCATGGCATCGCCGAGAGCCAGGCATTCATCGACGGAAACAAGCGCTTGGCGCTCGTTTCGATGCTCACCTTTCTCGAGGTCAACGGCTTCGAGGTCAACGCAACGGACCCCGAGCTCGCCGATTGGATCATCGGCTTGAGCGCCGGCACGACCCCCGAGGAGCTTGCGGAGCTGATCCGCCCGCGGCTGCGAGAAGTCAAGTAGCCGCTCGCAGCAGCTGGACCCCGGCTGGATGGAGCTGCCGATGGAGGCGCCGCTCAAGGCAGATCGGCTCGCTCGTGCGCTCTTCGTCCGAAGCAGGCATGTCCCGACTCACCGTCGAAGCGCTCGCAACCACGCGGGATGCAGAAGCGTCGCGGCGGCGAGGCCACCTTGTCCGGGGGAACTACCGAGGGCAGGCCAGGCCCCTGGCCAGGCCGAAGATCTCAGTTGGACGACTTGACAATGCGCGGTGAGCGATTCTTCAGCGCACGCACGGGTACCAGGGTTGCGCGAAGAGGTCGTATGCCTTGTGGATCGAACTGAATTCGATTGCCCGCGCGGTCTTGCAGTAATGCTTCGGCTTTTGTTCGTACTCGGCCTCGAAGACCGCCTTGTCGTGGCGGATGAATTCCCGGTAGTAGCCGCATTCGTGGTACTGGAAGCACTGCTCGACGATCGCGAAATCGAAGGCGTTGATCAGCGCTGGGGCCTGGCGGCCGTCGTTCTTCAGCGCCACCGCCATGCCGCGCGCGTGGACCTCGCGGGCGACCCAGCGATTGAAGCGCAGCTGATCGTCCTTGGTGATCTTGAAACCGGTGCGGTTTTCTTTTTCCCAGCCGGCGAGGTTGTCGGGCTCGACCGCGTCAAAGCCCTTGCGTGCGCACATCGAGAAGCGCTGCTTGAGCGGCTTCTCGAAGCGATGGAAGTGGGCGACGTCGAGCCAGCGCTCGTCGGGAAAGCCGGAGTAGCGGCGCCCGATCACCGAGCGCGGGAACTCGGCCTTATCGGGGCGATAGGTCTCCCAGCTGCCGACGTCCAGGTAGCAGATCACCTTGCGGCCCTGGCGGTGGAGTCGCCGCACCGTGCTGGCCGAGGTTTCGAAGCCATCTATGTCGTATACCCCGGCCGCAACGCTAGTGTCGACCTTTCCCTGCAGCTGCCATTGCCATGGAGCGGTGGTGGGACGCGGCGACCAGCGCACCGACGAAGCGCCGGCGGTCGTGCTGCCCAGAATCGCCAGCAGCCCCAGCGTCCCAACAAGAAGCGTGATCAGTGCGGAAGCTCTGCTCGCCGTCGATCCCATCTCTCCCACAACCCGCCGGTTCCGGGTTTGCTGCGGCTTAGCAGTTCGGTCTGCTGCTCGACATCGAAGAGCCAGCCCTCAGCGACGCGATCATGGCCGCGTTCGACCTCGATTGATTGCGATCGCTTCGCGGGATTTTTGCAAGCGCGTCGACTGCCCGGCCGTAAACGACCGCTGTGGACGAAGTCGAGCACTCTTGGGCGCCCCGGGTAGGATCGCTACGTGGGGAGAATCAGGGTTGACGGATCGGGGCTCCGCCGCTTCGGTGATGCGGTTTCTGCAATGGAACGACTGCTTGTCGAGCTTCTCGCTGCTCCTGTTGCCCCACGGGCAGAACACCGGTACATCCCGGGGGTACCAGGCGTATATCTATTCTCGGACGAGAAGCCTGTCTACGTAGGTCAGACCAGAAACCTAAATACCCGACTTCGCAACCACACGGGCGCGAAGGCGACGGAGAACCAAGCCTCATTCGCGTTTCTGGTAGGAAAGGTCGAAGCCGAGGCGGCGGGGATTGACCTCAGTCGGACCCGCAAGGCCCTGGAGGCTGCTCCGGATTTCAGCGAGCACTTCCGGAAAGCCAAAGCACGCGTCGCCAGCATGAACGTTCGTTGGATCGAACTCGATGATCCCGTTAAGCGGACGCTTTTCGAGATGTACGCCGCCCTTGCGCTCAATACGGTCGCGTTCAATTCCTTTGAGACCCATTAGAGGTGCAGCGAAGGGAGGGGTAGAGTGGCCGCCTCGATGAGCGAGACCCCCCGCATAGTGCTGCTGCCCGGCGACGGGATCGGGCCGGAGATTGTCGCCGCGGGGCGGCGGCTGCTCGAGGCGCTGGGGGAGTTCGAGTTCGAGGAGCTGTTGATGGGCGGCTGTTCGATCGACGCGCACGGGGTGGCGCTGACCGACGAGGTGCTCGATGCCTGCAGGGACTCCGACGCCGTCCTCCTCGGCGCGGTCGGCGGTCCGAAGTGGGACACGACCGACCCCGACGCGCCGCGGCCCGAGCAGGGCCTGCTCGGCCTGCGCAAGGGGATGGGCCTGTACGCCAACCTGCGCCCGGTGCGGCCCAGCCCGGCCCTGGTCGATTCCAGCCCGCTGCGCGAGGAGCGAATCGCCGGCACCGACCTGCTCGTCGTGCGTGAGCTGACTGGAGGCATCTATTTCGGCGACAGCGGCCGCGACGGCGACGTCGCGCACGACACCTGCGAGTACTCGGTCGCCGAGATCGAGCGGATCGCCCGGGCGGGCTTCTCCGCAGCCCAGCGCCGCACGGAGAGCAGCGGCCGCCGGCCTCGTGTCACCTCGGTCGACAAGGCCAACGTGCTGGAGACCTCGCGGTTGTGGCGGGAGGTTGTCAGCGGCCTCGCCGGCGAGTTCCCCGATGTCGAGCTCGACCACCTGCTGGTCGACAACGCCGCGATGCAGCTGGTCTCGCGCCCGGCCGACTTCGACGTGATCGTCACCGAGAACCTCTTCGGCGACATCCTCAGCGACGAGTCGGCGATGCTCACCGGCTCGCTCGGGATGCTGCCCTCGGCCAGCCTCGGCGAGGCGGGTGCTCCAGGCCTGTTCGAGCCCGTCCACGGCTCGGCACCCGATATCGCCGGGCAGGGCGTGGCCAACCCGCTCGCCACCTTCCTCAGCGCGGCGATGATGCTGCGCCACGGCCTGCAGCGCCCGGACGAGGCGGCGAGGATCGAGCAGGCCGTCGACGCGGTGCTCGAGCGCGGCCTGCGCACGCCGGACCTCGCGGCAGCGGGCGATGCAACGGTCGGCACGGATGAAATGACCGCCGCTGTGCTGGCATACTTCTCGGACGATGGAGACCGCTGAGCTGATCTGGCAGAACGGCGAGTTCGTCGCCTGGGACGACGCCAAGACGCACGTGCTCAGCCACGGCCTGCATTACGGCACCGGCGTCTTCGAGGGAATCCGCTGCTATGAGACGGAGCGCGGGCCCGCAGTTTTCCGCCACCGCGAGCACCTCGCCCGGCTCGAGAAGTCCGCCGAGCTCTACTACTTCCAGCTTCCCTACACCGCCGAGGAGTTGCGCGAGGCGACCAACGAGCTGATCCGGCGCAACGGGCTTGGGTCCTGCTACATCCGGCCGCTCGCCTACCGCGGCTATGGCAACCTCGGCCTCTATGCAACCGACGCGCCGGTCGATGTCATCGTCGCCGCCTTCCCCTGGGGCGTGTACCTGGGCGAGGAGGGCTCGCGCCACGGCATCCGCACGAAGGTGTCCTCCTGGCGGACGATCTCCGGCGACAGCCTGATCCCGCACGCCAAGGCTTCCGGCCAGTACCTCAACTCGGTCCTCGCCAAAACCGAGGCGACCGCCGCCGGCTACGACGAGGCGATCCTGCTCGACCAGCACGGCTTCGTCTCAGAGGGCTCCGGCGAGAACGTCTTCGTTGTCCGCGACGGCACGATCTGCACACCCCCGCACACCGCAGCGATACTCGATGGAATCACCCGCAACGCGATCGTGCAGATCGCGGGGGACCTCGGTTACGCGGTCGAGGAGCGCGACATCGCCCGAGCCGAGCTCTACCTTGCCGACGAGGTCTTCCTCACCGGCACCGCGGCAGAGCTGGTGCCCGTCTGCGAGGTCGACGACCATCCACTCGGCGAGCCGGGTGAGATCACCCGCGTGATCCAGGCAAGATTCCAGGACGCCCTGCACGGCCGCGCCGAGGAGTACCTGGAGTGGCTCGACTTCGTCGAGGCGCCGACCGGGCGAATTACGCCGGCCGCCTAGCGGCCGGCGCCGCGCTGCGCGCGATTCCCCGGATTACCCTCGTATCGAAAGGCATCAGATGGAACAGGTGAAGCTCTACGACACCACCTTGCGCGACGGCATGGGCGGCTCCGGCATGTCGCTCTCGGTAGGCGAGAAGTTGAAGGTCGTGCGCGCGCTCGACGAGCTCGGCGTGCAGGCGATCGAGGCCGGCTTTCCAAGCTCCAACCCCAAGGAGGTCGAGCTGTTCGAGCAACTCGCCGAGTTCGACCTCGACCAGGCGGAAATCGCCGCCTTCGGGATGACCAGGCGGCGCGACCGCAGCGCCGAGGAGGACGAGGCGCTGGCTGTCGTTGTCGACAGCTTCGCCCCGATCGTCTGCCTCGTGGGCAAGAGCTGGGGGTTGCACCTGGAAAAGGTGATCAAGGTCACGGCCGAGGAGAACCTGGCGATGATCGCCGATTCGATCGCCTTCTGCCACGCGCGGGGCAAGCGACCGGTGTTCGACGCGGAGCACTTTTTCGACGGCTACCGGGACGACCCGGCCTACGCGCTGGAATGCGTCCGCGCGGCTGCCGATGCCGGCGCCGAGAACGTCACCCTGTGCGACACGAACGGCGGCAGCCTGCCCTCGTTCGTCGCCGCCGCCACCGCAGCGGTAATCGAGTCGCTCGGGAGTGGGGTGGAGATCGGCATCCATACGCATGACGACGCCGGCTGCGCCGTCGCCAACTCGCTCGCCGCGGTCGAAGCCGGAGCGAGGCTGGTGCAGGGCACGGTCAACGGTTACGGCGAGCGCTGCGGCAACGCCAACCTGGCGACGATCCTGCCGGCTCTGCAACTCAAGATGGGCTTCGAGGTCGTCTCGCCACGGCGCCTGGAGCGGCTCACGCAGACGAGTCATTACCTCGACGAGCTCTGCAACATGACCCCGAATCCCGATCAGCCCTACGTCGGGCGCAACGCCTTCGCCCACAAGGCAGGCATGCACGCTGCCGGGGTCGAGGCCGATGCCAGCACCTTCGAGCACCTCGACCCGGCTCTGCTGGGCAACCAGCGCGAGATCCTCGCCTCCGAGCTGTCGGGCAAAGCGACGATCCGCAGCCAGGCGGCGAAGGCCGGCCTGAAGCTGGGCGAGGCCGAAGCGGCGCACACCGTCGAGCGCCTCAAGGAGCGCGAGCACCGCGGCTACCACTACGAGGCGGCCCCGGCATCGTTCGAGCTGCTCCTGCGGCGCGAGGCGGGCAGCTACCAGTCGCTGTTCGAGCTGGAGAGCTTCCGCGTCCTGGTCGAGAAGCGGGCAGGGGGAACGGTGGAGACCGAGGCGACGATCAAGGTTAAGGTCGACGGCGAGCGTTACGTTCGGGTCGCGGAGGGCAACGGCCCCGTCAACGCGCTCGACAGCGCCCTGCGCGGCGCGATCGCGGACCGCTACCCGCACCTAGCCGACATCGAACTGACCAACTACAAGGTGCGGATCCTCGACGAGAGCCACGGCACCGGGGCCGTCACCCGCGTTCTGCTCGACTCCGCCGACGGCGAGGGCGAATGGGGCACGATCGGGGTCTCGGAGAACATCATCGAGGCCTCCTGGGAGGCTCTGGTCGACTCGCTCGAGTACGCATTCCAACCGCGATGAGCGAGCCCATCCCACTCGCAAAGCCGGAGATCGGAGCCCGCGAGCAGGAGCTGGTCGCCGAGGTCTTGAGCTCCGGCCGGCTCTCGCTGGGGCCGATGGCGGAGCGCTTCGAACGAGAGTTCGCCGCCTGGCTGGGGGTCGGCGACGCGGTCGCCGTCTCCAGCGGCACGACCGCGCTGCACCTCGGCGTTCGGGCGCTTGGCTGGGGACCCGGGGACGAGGTCCTGACCAGCCCGTTCAGCTTCGTCGCATCGGCCAACTGCCTGCTCTACGAGGGCGCCCGCCCGGTTTTCTGCGACGTCGACCCGGGTACGCTCGACCTCGACCCAGCCGCGGTCGAGGCGGCCGCCGGCGAGAAGAGCGCCGGGATCCTGCCGGTCCACATCTTCGGCTTCCCGGCGGCGATGGCGGAGCTGGAGGCGATCGCCGCGCAGCGGGGCCTGGGGATCCTCGAGGACGCCTGCGAGGCGCTCGGCGCGGTCGACTCGGAGGGCCGCCCGGTCGGCGCCCGCGGCAACCTCGCGACCTTCGCCTTCTACGCCAACAAGCAGATGACCACCGGCGAGGGGGGGATGATCGTCCCGTCCAGCCCCGAGATCGCCGCCCGGCTGCGCTCGGAGCGCAACCAGGGCCGTGCACCGGACATGGGCTGGCTCGACCACGGTGGACTCGGCTTCAACTACCGCCTCTCCGACCTCGCCGCGGCGCTCGGCGTCGCCCAGCTGGAGAAGCTCGACGCGATGCTTGCCGCGCGCGATGCGGTCGCCGCGCGCTATGAGCAGGGGCTCGCGGGCGTCGATGGCGTGACGACAATGCCCGCCGTGCGCGGCGCCGAGCGGCGCAGCTGGTTCGTCTTCGTCGTCCGCCTCGCCGACGAGGTTGACCGCGATGCGGTCATCGACCGGCTCGCCGCGGAGGGAATCGCCTCGAAGGCCTACCTGCCCTGCATCCACCTCTTTCCGCACCTGCGCGAGCTCGGCTACCGGGAGGGTCAGTTCCCGGTCGCCGAAGCCGCCGCGGCCCACTCGCTGGCACTGCCGTTCTTCCCGGCGATGACGGAGTCCGAGGTGGACCGAGTGTGCACGGAGCTTGCGTCGGCATTACGCTCCGGCTGATGAGCTGGCGGAGCGACAAACTCGCAAGCATCCACATCTGATTTCTCTGCGCGGCGAGTTTGTCGCGACTGTTATGTCTCCACGCTTTCGCAAAGAGCCCGACCCGCGCTTCTGGCGCCTCAATCGCTCGATCGAATTCGACGCGCGGCTAGCCCCGTACGACATCGACCAATCACAGGCTCACGCCCGTGGCCTGAGCCGAATCGGCGTGCTCGACGACGGCGAGCTGGAGAAGATCGAAGCCGGGCTGGAGGCGGTCCGCGAGCGGATCGGCAAGGCCGGCTTCTCCTTCGAGGCCTCCGATGAGGACATCCACATGGCCGTGGAGCGGCTGCTCGGCGAGGAGGTCGGGTCGCTGGCCGGCAAGCTGCATACCGGCCGCTCGCGCAACGATCAGGTCGCAACCGACGTGGCGATGGTCGTTCAGGCGCATTCGCTGCGGGCGATGGAGCTGGCGAAGGCCGCGATGGCGCGCCTTCTCGAGCAGGCCGAAGCCCACAAGGACTGGCCGATGCCCGGGTACACCCACCTGCAGCGCGCCCAGCCCGTCTACCTCGGCCACCACCTGCTCGCCTACTTCTGGATGCTGACGCGGGACGTGCTGCGCTTCCAGTTCGCGCTCGACAGCGCCAGCGTGATGCCGCTCGGCTCGGGCGCCCTGGCCGGGGTCAACTGGGAAATCGACCGCGGCGCGATCGCCGACGACCTCGGTTTCGCCCACGTCAGCCAGAACTCGATCGACGGGGCATCCAACCGGGATTTCGTGCTCGACTACATGAGCGCCGCCGCGACCTGCGCGATGCACCTCTCGCGGCTCGGCTCGGAGATCGTCATCTGGAGCTCCTCGGAGTTCGGCTTCTGCCAGCTCGACGAGTCGTTCTCCTCGGGCTCGTCGATCATGCCGCAGAAGGTCAACCCGGACTCGGCGGAGCTACTGCGCGCGAAGAGCCCGCGCGTCGCCGCCGACTACCTCTCGCTGCTGGGCACGATGCACGCCCTGCCGCTCACCTACGGCAAGGACATGCAGGAGGACAAGGAGCCGCTCTTCGACGCGATCGAGACAGTCGAGTCCTGCCTTGACGCGACCGAGGGGATCGTCGCCGGAATCTCCTTCGACCAGGCCCGCCTGGAGGAGGCCTCGGGCGACGAGATGCTCGCCGCGACCGAGGTAGCGGACCTCCTGGTGCGCAAAGGGGTGCCCTTTCGCGAGGCACACGGGATCGTCGGCGGCCTGGTTCGCGACGCGGTCGAGCGCGGCGTCGCCCTGTCGGACCTCAGCGAGGATGATCTGCGCCGCAGCAGCGAGCACCTCGACGGCTCCTTCTACGACGTGCTGCGACGCGACAACTGGCTGGAGTCGAAGCGGATCGAGGGCGGCACCGGATCGACGCCGCTGGCGAGACAGATCGAGCTCGCAAGGGAGACGCTGCAATCGGTCGAGGACCGGGTCGACGAGGAACCGCAGTGAACGGGGCGGCGACGGCGGAGGACCGCCTCGACGCCGCCTTCTTCGACCGCAGCGTCCACGCCGTCGCCCGCGAGCTGATCGGCTGCCGTCTCTTCTACGACGGCTGCGGCGGCACGATCGTCGAGACCGAGAGCTACGAGCGCGACGACCCCGCCTGCCACGCCTACGCGGGCCTAACTGAACGCACCGCGACGCTCTTCGGCCCACCCGGGCGAGCCTACATCTACCTCTCCTACGGGATCCACAGCCTGCTGAATGCGGTATGCGAACCGGTGGGCGACGCTGCGGCGGTGCTGATCCGGGCGCTTGAGCCGACCGCGGGGCTGGGGCGGATGCGGACGCGGCGAGGAGGGCGGCCGGACGCCGACCTCTGCTCGGGCCCGGGCAAGCTCACCGAGGCGCTCGGCATCGGGCTCGACTCGAACGACGCCGATCTCGCGGCCAACCCGTTCCTCCTGCTGTCTCCCGAGCCGGGCAAGAGGGTGGAGATCGTGACGGGCCCGCGCGTCGGCATAACCAAAGCCGTCGAGCGGCCATGGCGCTTCAGCCTCGCTGCAAGCCGTTTCGTCTCGCGGCCACGCCCCCAGGGCTAGCCGGCGGTGATTCCGCCGCCGCCACCCGATTCGGGTGCCGCTTCCGGCGCGGCTTCAGGCGCTTCTTCCGGGGCGGATTCCGGTTCCGGCGCGGCTTCGGGTTCCGCTTCAACTTCGGGTTCCGGCGCCGGTTCGGCCGGCGATTCGCTCGGCACGTCGGTTTCTTCGCCGCCTCCTTCGCTCGTGCCGGAATCGCCCTTCCTGCTCTGCTTGGCGCTCTTGGCTTCGGCGGCGCGATCGTCCCGGATGCTTTCCCAGGCCGAGATCACACTTGCCCAGATCTCCGCCGGGAAGGTGCCGCCCTGGACCGGGCCGCCGTTGTAGAGGGTCGTCATCGGCGTGGTCGTGTCGGCGTAGCCGACCCAGACGCAGGCGGTCACTTCTTCGGTAGCGCCGCAGAACCAGGCGTCGCCGCTGTTCTCGGTCGTGCCGGTCTTGCCCCAGTGGCCGGCGGCGCCGATGTTGGCGTGGGTGCCGGTGCCCTGCTGGACGACGGTTTCGAGGATCCTCTTCGCCGTTTCCGCGGTTTCCTCGCAGATCGCCTGTTCGTGCAGGGAGTCGTTGTCGCCGCCGCGGATCGTGTGCCCGTCCTGGTCGGTGACCTTCGTGTAGGAGACGGGGCTGTCGCCCGGTTCGGGGGCGAGCGTGCCGCTGACCCGGTCGCCGTCGTTGGCGAGCGTCGAGTAGGCGTAGGCCCAGCCGAGCGGCGAGACGCCTTCGTGCAGGCCGCCGAGGACCATCGCCGGGTTGGTCGAGATCGGGTCGCGAGTAGCCCATCTTGTGGATCGTCGCCGCGATCGAGCGGGTGCGGTCGGCGAGCGTCTTCCCCTTCAGCCCTTCCAGGGCGAGCTGCGAGTAGATCGAGTTGTCGGAGTAGGTCGTCGCGCAGACGAGGTCGCAGGAGCCGAGATAGGAGTCTTCGTCGTTGTTGACGACGAACGTTTCCTGGCCGTGCTTGCCGAAGTGGAATTCCTGCGGCGCCGATTCGTAGGTCGTGTAGGGGGAGATGCCCTCTTCGAGCGCGGTGACGAGCTCGAACGGCTTGATCGAGGAGCCGGGCTGGCGGCGGCCCTGGGTGGCGAGGTTGAACGGCTTGGTTTCGAAGTTCGGCCCGCCGACCATCGCCATGACGCCGGCGTTCTTGTTGTCGATCACGACGACCGAGGCGGTCGGCGGCAGGTAGCCGAGCGAGGCTGTTGACCGCTTCTTCGGCCGCCTTCTGCAGCCGCAGGTCGAGCGTCGTCTTCACCTTCAGCCCGCCGAAGAAGGTCTTCGCCGCGCCGTAGCGTTCGACCAGCTGCTGGCGCAGCCAGGCGGTGAAGTAGGGGGCCTTCGAGTCGAGCGTCGGCGTCGCTGATGTCGCTCGGCGGCGGCAGCGCCTGCTGCACGCCTTCGGCGAGCTGGGCCTCGCTGATGTAGCCCTGTTCGTACATCTTTTCGAGCACGATGTTGCGCCGCGCGAGCGTGTTTTCGGGGAAGACCTTGGGGTCGTAGGCCGACGGCGAGGCGATGATCCCGGCCAGCGTCGCCGCCTCCCAGGGCTCGAGCACCGAGGCGCAGGGCTCGGACGGCGTGCCGCAGCCGGGATGGGCGCGGCCGAAGTAGGTGCGGGCGGCGGCCTCGATCCCGTAGGCGCCCTCGCCGAAGTAGATCGTGTTGAGGTACTCGGTGAGGATCTTGTCCTTGCTCCAGTGGTGCTCGAGCCGGTAGGCGAGCGCCGCCTCGCGGAACTTCTCGAGCACCGTGCGGCTGCCTTCGGCTTCGAGCGCGTTCTTGACGAACTGCTCGGTGATCGTCGAGGCGCCCTGCTGCGGCGCTCTGGCTGAGCAGGTCCCTGACCAGGGCGCGGCCGATCCCCTGGAAGTCGACGCCGTTGTGTTCGTAGAAGCGCGAATCCTCGATCGAGACCACCGCGTTCTTGATGTTGGGCGAGATCTGACCCGAGGTCAGCAGGATCTTGTTCTGGTTGCTGGTCAGCGTGCCGATCGGCTCGCCGGTCGCGTCGAAGACCTCGCTGTTCTGCGCCGCTTTGAACTCGGCGAAGTTGTAGATCGCCGGCAGGTCGCGCGAGACCGCGGTCATCATGCCGAAGATCATCGAGACCACGGCGAGGACGCCGAGCCCGAGGAGCACGAAGAGGATGCGCAGCTTCTTCAGGCGCGGCTTAGTGCGTGGGCCCGCCAAGAGGAGGCGGCAGTCTAGCATTGCCCGCTTGGCGGATTTGACGAAAAACGCCGTCGACGTGCTGCCGGAGGGAATGCTCGCCGAGCAGCTCGCGGCGGGCCGGCCGCTGCGGGTCAAGCTCGGCATCGACCCGACCACGGCCGACATCCACCTCGGCCACACGGTCGTGCTGGAGAAGCTGCGCGAGTTCCAGCAGGCGGGGCACCAGGTGGTGCTGATCGTCGGCGACTTCACCGCGCGGGTCGGCGACCCCAGCGGCCGTTCGGCCCAGCGGCCGCTGCCGAGCGCCGAGGAGATCGAGGCCAACGCGGCCACCTACCAGGAGCAGGCGTTCAAGCTGCTCGACCGCGAGCGGACCGAGGTCCGCTTCAACAGCGAGTGGCTGCGGATGGCGCCCGAGGAGCTGCTCGGCCTGCTGGCGACGACGACCGTGGCGCGGCTGCTCGAGCGCGACGACTTCCAGAAGCGGATGGCGGCCGGCCACCCGGTCTCGGCGCTCGAGCTGCTCTACCCGCTGCTGCAGGGCTACGACTCGGTCGCGGTCGAGGCCGACGTCGAGCTGGGGGGGACCGACCAGAAGTTCAACCTGCTGTTCGCCCGCGACGTGCAGGCCTCCTACGGCCGCAAGCCGCAGTCGATCCTCACGATGCCGATCCTGGTCGGCACCGACGGGACCCAGAAGATGAGCAAGTCGCTCGGCAACTACGTCGGCGTGACCGATCCGCCCGAGGAGATGTTCGGCAAGCTGATGCGGATCCCCGACGAGGCGATGCCCGAGTACTTCCGCCTGCTGCTCGGCGCCGAGCAGCCCGAGCGGCCGCCGAACGAGGCCAAGCGCGAGCTCGGGCGGCGGATCGTCGCCCGCTTCCACGACGAGGCCGCCGCGGCCGGCGGCCGAGGCGCACTTCGACCGCCTCTTCGTCCGCCACGAGGCGCCGGAGGAGATCGAGGAGATCGAGCTCGCCGGGTTCCTCGGCGACAACGGCGACGCCGTCCACCTGCCGAAGCTGATCGCCGTCGCCTTCGAGATCAGCTCCAGCGAGGCGCGCCGCCTGCTCGGCCAGGGGGGCGTCAAGCTCGACGGGGAGCCGATCCCCGCGGGGACGCTCGACCTCGAGCCCGGCGCGCTCGAGGGCAGGGTGCTGCAGGTCGGCAAGCGCCGCTTCCGCCGCCTGCGCGCGGCCTAGGGCACTAGGCAAACCGCCGCCGTAGCGCTATACTCCCGCGTCCTTCTGGGATGGCCCTGTGCCGTCCCATGCGCAAAAGACGGCGAGTCCCGCCGCAGAGGCGCAGCGGTCTTTGAAAACTGAGCAGCGTGCACCCGCGGGCATTCGTGTCCGTGGGATGTTTGAGCCCGATCCACTCGACTCGTCAGCGTGTCGAGTGGTCTGATTTACCCGTCATGCCGGCCGCCATGTTTGTGTACCCGGCGGCCTGCCAGGCATGACCACTCTCTGTAAGAAGTACTTTCACGGAGAGTTTGATCCTGGCTCAGGACGAACGCTGGCGGCGTGCTTAACACATGCAAGTGGTGCGACGAACCAGGGCTTGCCCTGGGGCAAAGCCGCGAACGGGTGAGTAACACGTGAGTAACCTGCCCCGATGACCGGGACAACCCGAGGAAACTCGGGCTAATACCGGATGTAGCGCACAGGCATAAGCCTGTTCGCCAAAGGAAGCTTCGGCCTCCGCATTGGGAGGGGCTCGCGGCCCATTAGCTTGTTGGTGGGGTCAAGGCCTACCAAGGCGACGATGGGTAGCTGGTCTGAGAGGACGATCAGCCACACTGGGACTGAGACACGGCCCAGACTCCTACGGGAGGCAGCAGTGGGGAATCTTGCGCAATGCGCGAAAGCGTGACGCAGCAACGCCGCGTGGGGGAAGACGGCCTTCGGGTTGTAAACCCCTTTCAGGAGGGACGAAGGTTCGGCGGTGAATAGCCGTCCGGACTGACGGTACCTCCAGAAGAAGCTCCGGCTAACTACGTGCCAGCAGCCGCGGTAATACGTAGGGGGCAAGCGTTGTCCGGAATCATTGGGCGTAAAGCGCGCGTAGGCGGCCCTGTAAGTCCGTTGTGAAAGTCGAAGGCTCAACCTTCGAAAGCCGATGGATACTGCAGGGCTAGAGTCCGGAAGAGGCGAGTGGAATTCCTGGTGTAGCGGTGGAATGCGCAGATATCAGGAGGAACACCAATAGCGAAGGCAGCTCGCTGGGACGGTACTGACGCTAAGGCGCGAAAGCGTGGGGAGCGAACAGGATTAGATACCCTGGTAGTCCACGCCGTAAACGATGGGCACTAGGTGTGGGAGGTGTCGACTCCTCCCGTGCCGTCGCTAACGCACTAAGTGCCCCGCCTGGGGAGTACGGCCGCAAGGCTAAAACTCAAAGGAATTGACGGGGGCCCGCACAAGCAGCGGAGCATGTGGTTTAATTCGACGCAACGCGAAGAACCTTACCTGGGCTTGACATGTTGGTGACCGCCGTGGAAACACGGTTTTCCTTCGGGACACCATCACAGGTGGTGCATGGCTGTCGTCAGCTCGTGTCGTGAGATGTTGGGTTAAGTCCCGCAACGAGCGCAACCCCCGTTCCATGTTGCCAGCATTAAGTTGGGGACTCATGGGAGACTGCCGGTGACAAACCGGAGGAAGGTGGGGATGACGTCAAGTCATCATGCCCCTTATGTCCAGGGCTACACACGTGCTACATTGGCGCATACAAAGGGCTGCAATACCGTGAGGTGGAGCGAATCCCATAAAGTGCGTCTCGGTTCGGATTGGAGGCTGAAACTCGCCTCCATGAAGCTGGAGTTGCTAGTAATCGCGGATCAGCAATGCCGCGGTGAATACGTTCCCGGGCCTTGTACACACCGCCCGTCACACCACGAAAGCAAGTAACACCCGAAGCCGGTGGCCTAACCTTTTGGAGGGAGCCGTCGAAGGTGGGACCTGTGATTGGGGTGAAGTCGTAACAAGGTAGCCGTAGCGGAAGCTGCGGCTGGATCACCTCCTTTCTAGGGAGATTTCTCTAGAACGTCGACCGGGCTCCCCAGTGGCATCAAGTCACTGGGAACGCTGCTCAGTTTTGAGAGACCGCCGGCGGAGATCCCGCCGCGTGTGCCTCGGTGGACCTTGAAAACTGCACATGGCCAAGACATGAGCCCGTCGTCATGACGGGCTCTGGGTAATTAATTACACGATCTATACATGTATGTGTACAGGTCGCTCACCGTCAAGATAGTAAGGGCTTACGGTGGATGCCTTGGCACCAGGAGTCGATGAAGGACGTGGACGGCTGCGATAAGCCGCGGTGAGGCGCTGAACAGCCATTGACCCGCGGGTCTCCGAATGGGGAAACCCGGCGCCGGTAATGCGGCGTCATCCGGTGGTGAATTCATAGTCACCGGAAGGCAACCGGGAGAACTGAAACATCTAAGTATCCCGAGGAATAGAAATCAACCGAGACTCCCTTAGTAGTGGCGAGCGAAAGGGGATCAGCCCAAACCCGACAGATGCAAGCGGGCACGCGTTGTCTGTCGGGGGTTGTAGGGCGTCATGCCCGAGCCGTGCCTGGCTCGGCGGCAGTTACAAAATCAGGTGTTAACCGAAGCGAGTGGAACCTCGCACCACAGAGGGCAATCGTCCCGTAGGTGAAAACGCACTGATCTGCCGATTGACGATCCTGAGTAGGACCGCACCCGTGAAACGCGGTCCGAACCTGGGGGGACCACCCTCCAAGGCTAAGTACTACCTGGTGACCGATAGTGAACTAGTACCGTGAGGGAAAGGTGAAAAGCACCCCTGAAGGGGAGTGAAATAGTACCTGAAACCGCAAGCCTACAAGTGGTCGGAGCACCTTCGGGTGTGACGGCGTGCTTTTTGCATCACGAGCCGGCGAGTTACTCGTCAGTGGCAAGGTTAAGCGATGAGCGGAGCCGCAGCGAAAGCGAGTCTGAACAGGGCGACACAGTCATTGGCGGTAGACCCGAAACTGGGCGAGCTATCCATGGGCAGGCTGAAGCGGGGGTAAGACCTCGTGGAGGGCCGAACCGACCTAGGTTGAAAACTGGGCGGATGACCTGTGGATTGGAGTGAAAGGCTAATCAAGCCCAGAGATATCTGGTTCTCTCCGAAATATATTTAGGTATAGCCTCGCGTATTTGCGTGGCGGCCGTAGAGCACTGTTTGGACTAGGGGCCCTACCAGGTTACCGACTTCAGGCAAACTCCGAAGACCGTCACGGTTAGCGCGGGAGTCAGTGTGCGGGGGATAAACTTCGTACGCAAAAGGGGAACAACCCAGACCATCAGCTAAGGACCCTAAGTACTAGCTAAGTGGTGAACGATGTCCGAGTGCAGAGACAACCAAGAGGTTGGCTTAGAAGCAGCCACCCTTGAAAGAGTGCGTAACAGCTCACTGGTCAAGTGTTCGGGCGCGGAGAATTCAACGGGGCTCAAGCTAGTCTCCGAAGCTATGGGTGTGCAGGCCTGCGGGCTCTGCACGCGGTAGGAGAGCGTTCCAGTTGCGTGAAGCAGGTGCGTAAGCCCCTGTGGAGTGGCTGGAAGTGAGAATGCCGGCATAAGTAACGATAGAGGGGTGAGACTCCCCTCCACCGATTGTCCAAGGTTTCCTGAGTAAAGTTCGTCTGCTCAGGGTTAGTCGGGACCTAAGGCGAGGCCGAAAGGCGTAGCCGATGGCCAACAGGTTGATATTCCTGTACCACGTCGCTTCCGTTATGACCGATGGGGGGACGGGGAAGGGTAAGGGAACCCAGGCGATGGTCGTCCTGGGGCAAGCACGTAGCCAGTCCCTGTAGGAAAATCCGCAGGGGCGTTTTGACGCGAGGTGCGACGCCAGCTGGCTTGACCGCCGGCCAGTCCTCTATCCCATGCCTCCGAGAAAATCCTCTAGGCAGGATTCACGTGCCCGTACCGATAACCGACACAGGTGGACAAGTAGAACATACTGAGGTGAGCGAGCTAACTCTCGTTAAGGAACTCGGCAAAATCGTCCCGTAACTTCGGGAGAAGGGACGCCCCGGTAGGGTGAACTCCATACGGAGGAAGCCCGAGGGGGCCGCAGTGAATTGGTCCAACCGACTGTTTACCAAAAACACAGGCCTCTGCTAAGTCGCAAGACGACGTATAGGGGCTGACGCCTGCCCGGTGCCGGAAGGTTACGCGGACTTGTTAGCGCTTCGGCGCGAAGCAATGAAGCTAAGCCCCGGTAAACGGCGGCCGTAACTATAACGGTCCTAAGGTAGCGAAATTCCTTGTCGGGTAAGTTCCGACCTGCACGAATGGCGCAACGAGTTGGACGCTGTCTCAACGAGAGGCTCGGTGAAATTAAAGTCTCGGTGAAGATGCCGAGTACCCGCAGCAAGACGGAAAGACCCCGTGAACCTTTACTGCAACTTGATATTGGAGTCTGGGGTATCTCGCTCAGGATAGGTGGGAGACAGTGAACCGGTGGCTTTGGCCGCCGGGGAGTCGTCCTTGAGATACCACCCTTGGTAGTCCGGGCTTCTAACACCATGCCGTGATCCGGGTGGTGAACAGTGTCAGGTGGGCAGTTTGACTGGGGCGGTCGCCTCCTAAAGAGTAACGGAGGCGCCCAAAGGTTCCCTCAGCACGGTTGGAAATCGTGCGTAGAGTGTAAAGGCAACAAGGGAGCTTGACTGCGAGACCGACGGGTCGAGCAGGAACGAAAGTTGGGCTTAGTGATCCGGCGGTAGCAAGTGGAAGCGCCGTCGCTCAACGGATAAAAGGTACTCCGGGGATAACAGGCTTATCGGTTCCAAGAGTCCACATCGACGAACCGGTTTGGCACCTCGATGTCGGCTCGTCGCATCCTGGGGCTGGAGTAGGTCCCAAGGGTTGGGCTGTTCGCCCATTAAAGCGGTACGCGAGCTGGGTTCAGAACGTCGTGAGACAGTTCGGTCCCTATCTGCTGTGGGCGTTGGAGAGTTGAGAGGAGTCATCCCTAGTACGAGAGGACCGGGATGAACATGCCGCTGGTGTATCTGTTGTCCTGCCAAGGGCACCGCAGGTTAGCTACGCATGGAACGGATAACCGCTGAAGGCATCTAAGCGGGAAGCCGTCCTCGAGATGAGCTCTCCCATCCCTTCGAGGGAGTAAGACCCCTGGTAGACCACCAGGTTGATAGGCCGGCGGTGCAAGCGCAGCGATGTGCTCAGCCGACCGGTACTAATGGGTCGAGGGCTTGACGGATGTTTTTTCTTACCCTCTTGGTCTTGTGCAGTTTTCAGGGCCCGCCGTGGGCGGTCTCGCAAAATCTCCGGTGGCGCATGGCGAAAGGGAAACACCTCTTCCCATTCCGAACAGAGCAGTTAAGCCTTTCAGCGCCGATGGTACTTGGGGGGCAACCCCCTGGGAGAGTAGGTCGCCGCCGGTTCTTAATTACACAGGGCCGCCCATGCGGGGCGGCTCCTTTTCGTTAGTTCTAGGACTGCGTCGCGAAGCGATCGATCGCGGCGCTCCAGGTGCCGGTGCTGCGGCGAGAGCCGGGGCCGGCCGGGCCTCGCAAGGCCGGCCGGCATCGACCGGCTCGAGGCCGTACTCGCCCAGGGTGGCGAAGTCGATGACCAGGTCCGCGGCGTCGGCTACGCGGGTTGCTGCTGTCTTTTTCGTATCGAACATAAGTTCGACTCTACGGTTCCTCTCGGACGGCTTCCGGTTTCTGCAATCGGCGTTGCAGCGGGGCTCTGGCGATTACCGGGTTTTGCAGGGGTTTTCTGCCTGTCGAAGGCGAGGACGAGGGCTGCGGTCTCGGCCGGTTTCTCGACGTTGGGCGAGTGGCCGGCGCCCTGGATCAGCTTCGTCTCGGTGCCCGGGTAGGCGCGGCGGTATTCGGCGAGGCGGGCGGCGGGGTCTTCGACGATCTGCTCCTCGGCGCCCATCAGCACCATCAGCGGCTTTCCCGATGCCTTCATCCGGCGGTCGAGGCCCTCTTCGTTGCTGTAGTCCTCGGATCCGCCGGGGGAGTCGTGGTAGGACGTGTAGGTCATCCGGTTGACGTCTTCGACGAATTCGTCGGGCACGTCGAAGCCCGGCGCGAAGGCGACCTCGAGGCCCTTGCGCACCGAGAAGTCCGGCTTGATCCGCCACAGCGCGGGGCCGATCACCGGCAGGAACGCGGCGTTTGCGATCAGGCCCAGCGAGGCCTCGTGGTGGGTCGGGGGCGTGTCGACGATCACGACGCGGTTCGACCAGCTGCGGCGAGCGTTCGGCCAGCGCGGTGACGACGGAGCCGCCCAGCGAGTGCCCGACCGCCTCGACGTTCCGGGCGCCAGCTTGGCCAGCGCCTGCGCGACCAGATCAGCCTGGTTGGGGATCGTGTAGCCGGATGCCGGCTTTTCGGAGCCGCCGTGGCCGAGCATGTCGACCGCGATCACCCTGTGCGTGCGGTCGAGCCGCGGCATCATCCCGTCCCACCAGTTGATCGCGCAGCTGAAGCAGTGGACGAGCAGGATCGTCGGCGCGTCGCGGGGCCCTCTTTCGACGACCTGGATGTCGCCGCCGCTGAGCTGCAGGATGCGACCGCCGGGCTCGTTGACTTCGGCGCTCTTCGTTTCGCCCTCGGTGACCAGCGCGTTGACGCCGAGCAGCAGCGCCAGGCCGGCCAGGATGCCGATCGCGATCTTCCATCCCCGTCCCATTGCGGCAGTACCCTAGCCGCAACATGGAGAAGTTCGTCATCGAAGGAGGCGTGCCGCTCTCGGGCGAGCTGACGCCGGCGGGCAACAAGAACGCGGCCCTGCCGATCCTCGCCGCCTGCCTGCTGACCGAGGAGGAGCTGCTGCTGCACCGCGTGCCGCGAATCCGCGACACGGAAGCGCAGATCGCGCTGCTCGAGCGGCTCGGCGTCGAGGCCGAGTGGGTCGGCGACAACAGCCTGCGCCTCTGCGCGGCCTCGGTTTCGGACGTGGCCGTGGACGAGGAGCTCTCGAAGCAGATCCGCGCCTCGTTCCTGCTCGCCGGCCCGCTGCTGGCCCGCTTCGGCGAGGCGCGCATGCCGCCGCCCGGCGGCGACTTCATCGGCCGGCGCCGGCTCGACGCCCACCTCGACGCCTTCGCCGACCTCGGCGCCGCGGTCGACGGGGGCCGCTGGATCGAGCTGAAGCGCGCCGGCGGCGGGCTGCGCCCCTGCGCGATCTTCATGGACGAGCCCTCGGTGATGGGCACCGAGAACGCGCTGATGGCGGCGGCGCTGACGCCCGGGCCGACGACGATCTCCAACGCCGCCAGCGAGCCGCACGTCCAGGACCTCGCCCGCCTGCTCAGCGCGATGGGGGCCGAGGTCAGCGGGATCGGCTCCAACGTGATGACGGTGCACGGCCGCGACCGGCTCGGCGGCGCCGAGCACACGATCTCACCCGACCACATCGAGGTCGGCAGCTTCATGGCCCTGGCGGCGGCGACCGGCGGCGAGCTGCGGATCCGCGACGCCGCGCCGGCCGACCTGCTGATGGTGCGACGCCAGTTCCGCCGCCTCGGGCTCGAATCCCAGGTCGATGGCGACGACGTGATCGTCCCGCCCGGGCCAGCCCCTGCGGATCAAGGCCGACGTCGGCGACGCGATCCCGAAGATCGAGGACGGCCCCTGGCCCGCCTTCCCGGCCGACCTGACCTCGATCGCGCTGGCGCTCGCCACGCAGGCCGACGGCGAGATCCTGATCTTCGAGAAGATGTTCGAGAACCGCCTCTTCTTCGTCGACAAGCTGGTTGCGATGGGCGCTCGGATAACGCTCTGCGATCCCCATCGGGCGATCGTCAGCGGTCCGAGCCGGCTTCACGGCGAGCGCGTCGAGAGCCCCGACATCAGGGCCGGAATGGCGATGCTCATCGCGGCGCTCGCGGCCGAGGGCAGCTCGGAGATCGGCAACATCCGGCAGATCGACCGCGGCTACGAGTCGATCGACGAGCGCCTGCGCGGGCTCGGCGCCCGGATCGAACGGGTTTCTGCGGAGATCCCGGCTTAGAAGGCTTTCCGCGCTCACTCTCGTAAGGTCAGGCGCGTGATCCACCGGATCCCCCCAGGGACGCGGGACATCCTGCCCGACGAGATGCGGGAGCTGCGCCGCCTGCACCTCTCGCTGATCGAGGCCTTCGAGAGCCGCGGCTACGGCGAGGTGGCGACGCCGGCGATCGAGTACGACGAGGTGCTCGCGCGCGGCGACGGCCGCGCCGCCGGCTCCGCCTACCGCTTCTTCGACGAGCGCGGCGACCTGCTGGCGCTGCGCTCCGACATGACCGTGCCGATCGCCCGCCTGGTCGCCTCGCGCTACGCCGAAAGGCGCCGGCGAGCCGCTGCGCTTCTGCTACCTCGCCAACGCCTTCCGCGCCGTGCGCCCGCAGCGCGGCCAGATGCGCGAGTTCGCCCAGGCCGGGGTCGAGCTGATCGGCGCGCCGGCGCCGCAGGGCACCGCCGAGGTCGTCGAGGTGCTGGAGGCGGCGCTCGACGCCGCCGGCCTCGACCGTGCGGTGATCGGCCTCGGCGACGCCGACCTCTACCGCCAGCTGCTCACTGAGCTCGGGGTCGAGGGCATAGCCCGCGACGCGATCCTCAGCCGCCTGGCGATGCACGACCTGGTCGGGGTCGAGGAGGAGCTCAAGCGGGCCGGGATCGCGGACGAGCAGGTGGCGACCTGCGTCGCGCTCTCGCAGCTGCGCGGCGGTCGCGAGGTGCTCGAGCGCGCCCGCGAGATCGGCGGCGACGCGGTCGAGCGGGCGATCGCCCGGCTCGGCGAGACCTTCGAAGCGCTGGAGGAGCGCGGCGTCGCCGGGCGCGTGCAGGTCGACCTCGGGCTGCTGCGCGACCTCGGCTACTACAGCGGCGCGATCCTCGAGGTCTACGACCCGGCACTCGGCCACGTGCTCGGCGGCGGCGGGCGCTACGACGGGCTGCTGGAGCGCTTCGGGGTCGAACTGCCGGCGGCAGGCTTCGCCCTCTACATGGAGCGGGTCCATATCGCCCAGATGGAGGAGTCGCGGCGCGGGGGTGGATCGTGAGCCTCGAGGTCGCCGGCATGGCCGCAGCCAAGCCCGACGGGCCGCTGAAGCTCGCGGTGCCGCGCGGCTCGCTGCTCGGCGGCACGCTCGACGCGCTCGACGCCGCCGGCGTCGACACCGCCGCCGTGCGCGGCGAATCGCGGGCGCTGATCTTCCCCGGCGAGCGGATAACCCTGGTGACGATGCGACCCTCGGACGTTCCGACCTACGTCGAGGCCGGCGCCGCCGACGTCGGCATCACCGGCAAGGACGTGCTGCTCGAGCAGTCCGACCGGATGGTCTACGAGTTGCTCGATCTCGGCTACGGGCGCTGCCGGATGGTGCTCGCCGGCCGCAAGGGGGACACCGCCTCGGCGAGTCGCAGCGGCGCCTGGGCATGATGCGAATCGCGACCAAGTACCCACGGATCGCCGAGCGCCACTTCGAGTCGACCGGCCGCCAGGTCGAGACGATCGAGGTCAAGGGCTCGGTCGAGCTGGCGCCGCTGATCGGCCTCGGCGACGGCATCGTCGACCTGGTCGCCACCGGCCGCACGCTGGAGGACAACGACCTCGAGGTGCGCGAGGAGATCGTCGAGTGCACCGCACGCTTCGTCGCCAACCGCGTCGCCCACAAGCTGCGGGCTGTCGAGATCGACGACCTGACCGCGAGGCTGAGAGAGGCGACGGCGGGATGAGGGCGAGGCGCTTCGAGTGGGAAGGCGCCAAGCAGACCGCCGCCTCGATTCGCGATTGGACGGCGGCCGATGCGGCGGCGGTCGACGTCGGGCCGATCGAGCGCGAGGTTCGCGAGGGTGGGGACGCGGCGCTCCTTGCGCTGACCGCCCGTTTCGACGCGATCGAGAACCCGCCCGGTTCGCTGCAGGTCGGCGAAGACCTGATCGCCACCGCGCGCGACTCGCTGAACGCGGACCTGCGCGAATCGCTCGAACGGGCGATCGCCAACGTGAGGGCCGTCGCGGAAGCCCAGATCGATGACGAGAGCGAGCGGATCGAGCTTCCGCAGGGGCAGACCGTGACCCTGCGCGGCGTCCCGGTGCGCAGCGCCGGGATCTACGCCCCGGGCGGTCGCGCCGCGTATCCCTCCAGCGTTTTGATGGGCGCCATCCCGGCTCGCGTCGCCGGGGTCGAGCGCGTGGTCCTCGCGACGCCGCCCGGGCCCGACGGCTCGGTCCCGCCGCTCGTATTGGCGACAGCGGCGCTCTGCGACGTCGACGAGGTCTACGCCGTCGGCGGCGCCCAGGCGATCTTCGCCCTCGCCTACGGAACCGAATCGATCGACGCTGTCGACGTCGTCGCGGGGCCCGGCAACATCTGGGTTCGCGAAGCCAAGCGCGCGGTCAGCGGGACCGTCGGCATCGACTCGCTCGCCGGGCCCTCCGAGCTGATGGTGATCGCCGGCCACGATTCCGACCCGGAGTGGGCGGCGCTCGACCTCTGCGCGCAGGCCGAGCACGGGGCGGACGGCCCGCTGCTCGTCGCCGCGGTCGAGGACACGGTGCTGAATTCGATCGGAGAGGCGACCGAGCGCGGCGCCACCGCCCGGCCTGGGGTCGGCGATGCGCCGCTGGCGCTGATCCAGGTGCCCGATCTGAGCGACGCGGTCGATTTGGCAAACGCCTTCGCTCCCGAGCACCTCGAGCTGCTCGAGGAGGACGCGGCGGTGCTCGCCGGACGAGTCACGACGGCGGGCTGCGTCTTCGCCGGCCGCTACAGCGCGACCGCGTTCGGCGATTACCTCGCCGGCTCCAACCACGTCCTGCCGACTGGCGGCGCTGGGCGCTTTTCCGGGCCGCTCGGACCCGATGTCTTCCGTCGCAAGATCGCCACCGTGGAGGTCTCGGCGGCGGCGGCGGCGAAGTTGGCACCCCACGTGAGGGCGATCGCCGAGGCCGAGGGCTTCCCCGTCCACGCCGAGTCGGCGATGATTAGGGCGAGAGATTCGAAATGAGCAGAACCGCGAAGAGAGAGCGCAGCACGGCCGAGACCCAGATCGAGCTCTCGCTCGACCTCGACGGCGGCGAGGCGAGTGCCGCGACCGGCGTCGGCTTCCTCGACCACATGCTCGACCTGCTTGCCCGGCATGGAAGGCTCGGCCTGCAGGTGAAGGCGAGCGGTGACCTCGAGACCGGCGCCCACCACACCGTGGAGGATGTCGGCATCGCCCTCGGCCAGGTGCTCGACGAGGCACTCGGCGACCGCGCCGGCATCCGCCGGTACGGCTCGGCCCTGGTCCCGATGGACGAGTCGCTGGCCGAGTGCGCGATCGACATCTCCGGCCGGCCGCTGTGCGTCTTCGACGCTGAGCTCCCGGCGACCTCGATCGCCGGCTTCGACAGCGAGCTGGCCGAGGAGTTCTTCCGCGCCGTGGCCAACAACGCCAAGCTGACCCTGCACGTCTCGGTGCGCGACGGCAGCAACGTCCACCACATGATCGAGGCCTGCTTCAAGGCCTTCGCCCGGGCGCTGCGCGTAGCCGTCTCGGTCGACCCCGAGGAGAGCGGCATCCCGTCCACGAAGGGAACCCTGAGTGAGTAGCGCCGGTATCTGCATCCTCGACTACGGCATGGGCAATCTGCGCTCGGTCGAGAAGGCGCTGGAGCATGTCGGCGCCGCGGCCACAATCGCAAACGACGCCGAAGCGGTCCGCGCCGCGGACGGCGTCATCCTGCCCGGGGTCGGCGCATTCCCGAAGGCGATGGAGCGGGTGCGCGAGCTCGGCCTCGACGAGCTGATCGCCGAGCGCCGCGACGCCGGGGTCCCGATCCTCGGCATCTGCCTCGGGCTGCAGCTCTTCTTCGACGCGACCACCGAGTTCGGTGGCGCGCGCGGGATCGGGCTGCTGCCGGGCGGGGTCGCCGAGCTGGATGCGGGCGAGCTCAAGGTCCCGCACATCGGCTGGTCGCCCGTGCGCTGGGAGAAGGCCTCGCGGCTGACCGAGGGGATCGAGAGCGGGACGCCGTTCTACTTCGTCCACAGCTTCGCGCCCGATCCGGCGCCCGAGGACCTGCTCGGCAGCGCCGCCTACGGCGCCCGCTTCGCCTGCGCGGCGGAGCGCGACAACGTCTTCGGCGTCCAGTTCCACCCGGAGAAGTCGAGCAGCGCCGGACTGCGGCTGCTCGCCAACTTCGCCGGCGTCTGCGTCGCGGCGCCCGCAGCGGCGTGATCCTCTACCCGGCAATCGATATCCGCGGCGGTCAGGCGGTCCGCCTGCTCGAAGGTGACTATGCCCGCGAGACGATCTACGACGCCGACCCCGTCGACGCGGCGAAGCGTTGGGCCGGAGAAGGCGCCGAGTTCCTGCACGTGGTGGACCTAGACGGCGCCAAGGCAGGCGAACCGCGCAACCTCGACGCGATCGAGCGGATCGCCGCCGCGGTTGCCTGCCCGATCCAGGTCGGCGGCGGGCTGCGCGACCCGCAGTCCGTGCGCGCGATCCTCGACGCGGGCGCCGACCGCGTCGTGATCGGCACCGCGGCCCTGCGCGATCCCGAGTTCCTCGACGCGATGCTCGAAATCCACGCCCACCGCATAGTCGTCTCCGTAGACGCACGCGAGGGCAGGGTGGCTCTCGAGGGGTGGACCGAGGCCACCGGCCGCGACGTGGCCGACACGGTCGCCGACCTCAGCCAACGCGGCGTCGGCCGATTCCTCTGCACCGAGATCGATGTCGACGGCACCATGGATGGCCCGGCCGTAAGCGAGCTAACCAGGATCGCGTCCGCAACCAGCTCCGAGATAATCGCCTCAGGCGGCGTGGGAGAGCTCAAGCACCTGGAATCTCTCGCTGACGAGTGCCCCGCCAACGTAGAGGGCGCCATAGTCGGCCGCGCTCTCTACGAGCAGAAGTTCAACGTCACCGACGCAAAAGCAGCTCTGCGCCGGTAGGGGCGGGAGTGCCCTCCCAGGGAGGCTCCTGGGCAGGCACTCCGCAGCCAAGCCGGCGATTCAGCTGCGCGACGGCCTCCATGGGAGGGCACTCCCGCCCGAACCCGTACGCTCTCCCGATGGTCCTCAAACGCGTAATTCCCTGCCTCGATGTGGACGCCGGCCGCGTCGTCAAGGGCACCAACTTCGTTGACCTACGCGACGCCGGCGACCCGGTCGAGTTGGCAGAACGCTACGACGCCGAGGGCGCCGACGAGCTCGTCTTCCTCGACATCACCGCCTCGCATGAAAAGCGCGAGACGATCGTCGAGCTGGCTCGGCGCACCGCCGACAACGTCTTCATCCCGTTCACGATCGGTGGGGGGATCCGCTCGGTGGCCGACGCGCAGGCAGTGCTCGACGCGGGAGCCGACAAGGTCTCGGTCAACTCCTCGGCGCTCGCCCGGCCCGAGCTGCTCGCCGAGCTTGCCGACCACTTCGGCGCTCAGTGCGTGGTGCTGGCGATCGATGCGAAGCGCGAGGCCGACGGGTGGGGCGTCTACGTCGACGGCGGCCGCAGGCGGGTCGACGGGCGCGACGCGGTCGGATGGGCGAGCGAGGGAGTCGAGCGCGGGGCGGGGGAGATCCTGCTCACCAGCATGGATCGCGACGGCACCAACGACGGGTATGAGATCGAGCTGACCCGGGCGGTTGCCGACGCGGTCTCCGTCCCGGTGATCGCCTCGGGCGGTGCGGGCAACCTCGACCATCTCGGCGAGGCGATCTCCGCGGGGCACGCCGACGCCGTCCTCTGCGCCTCGATCTTCCATTACGGCACCTACCGCGTCCGCGACGCCAAGCGGCACCTGGCGGCGGCCGGCATCCCCGTACGCGCCTAGCCCGCGCCGGAGCGCAGGTCGGCGACCATCCCCTCGAGGCCGCCCGAGCCGAGGATCTCGTAGCGGGCCAGTTCGTAGGGATGGTCGCGCTCGGCGTAGCCGGCGATCTCCGTGGTCGCTCCCGAGTATCCGGCGGCTTTGACGGCGGCGATCACCGTTTCGTCGAACTGCCCCGCCGGGTAACAGAAGTCCTTGACCGGAACGCCGTACTCGCGGTGCAGGATCGCCCGCGACCCTGCCACTTCTTCGGTCAGCTGCGTCGCATCGAGTTCGGTCAGGTCGAGATGATGGATCGTGTGCGCCGCGATCTCCCAGCCCGCGGCGATCATCGCTTCGACGTTGCTCGTGTACAGGTCGGAGCCTTCCGCCTTGAGGTTGAGCACCCCGGCCCAACCGTGGCGGCGCAGCTCCGGCAGGGCGTAGGTGAACTGCGGCCGATAGCCGTCGTCGAAGGAGACGACGACCGGCTTCGGCGGCAGCCTGGCGTTCCGGTACCAGGCATCCTCGACCTGTTCGAGCGTCACCGCCTCGTAGCCGTGCTCGTCCAGCCAATCCATCTGCCTGTGGAAGTCGGGGCGGGTGACGTAGAGATCCGGGTACGGCTCGTCGGCAGGGGCGACTCCGAGGACGTGGTACTCGAGGATCGGCACCGGCCCTCTGTGCGGTGCCCAATCCTCGCCTTCGCGCGGAGCGGATCCGGCGACTGCCGAGCGCCGCACGGGCCTGGCGCTACCGACGTGGCCTTGCGCCCGCGGGCTCGAGCCCGATGTCGCGAGGAGGGTCAGCGCGACGGCGAGAACGCCGGCGGCGAGCGCCGTCGCGGCGAGCGCACGCCGACGCCTGATCCGGCGCCGTTGCCGCTCTCTCCTCGCAAATCGCTCGTCGACCATCCGGGAAGTCGATCATGGTAGGGGTGACGATGCACGTAAAGGAAACCGACGACCTCGAAGCGGCGCTGCGACGGGCATACCCGGAGCTGGACGCGGTTCACGACCTTGCCGGGGGCAAACCCGTCTATCTGGTCGGCGGCGCGGTTCGCGACCTGCTGCTCGGGCGCGGCCGAGCCGACATCGACCTGGTGATCGAGGGCGATGCAACGGCGCTCGCGCGACGGCTCGGCGGTGAGGTGATCGAGCACGAGCGTTTCGCGACGGCGAAGGTCCGGCTTGGCGGGTACGAGGTCGACATCGCCACTGCCCGGGCAGAGACCTACCCGCGCCCGGGCGCCCTGCCCGAGGTCGAGCCGGCGCCCGGAATCGCCGCCGACCTTGCCCGTCGCGACTTCACGATCAACGCGATGGCGATCCCGCTGCGCCGCGATCCGGAGCTGATCGATCCCCACCGCGGCCGGGAGGACCTCGAAGCCGGGTTGTTGCGGATCCTGCATCCGAACTCCTTCGAGGACGACCCGACCAGGGCGCTGCGCGCAGCCCGCTACCTCTCGCGCTTTGAATTTGAGCTCGAGCCCGACACCGCGGAGTTGTTGAGTCAGACCGATCTCGACACCGTCTCCGCCGACCGCCGCGAAGCGGAGCTGCTGCGGCTCGCCGGGGAAGTCGAAGCCGTCCGCGGGTTCGGCCTGCTCGCCGAATGGGGGCTGATCCGGCTGAGCCCGAAGGGGGTTGAGCTGGCGGGACGGGTGTCTGGCCTGCTCGGCGAGCTCCCGTGGGCCGACGTCGCCCCCCGCGATCGGGCGATCCTCGCCGCGGTGACGGATTGCTGGGGCCGGGCCGAGGAGCTCGCGGCGGCTCACCCCGGACGGCCCTCGGAGGCGGTGGGGCTGGCGCGGGGAGCGGGCCCGATCGAGCTCGTCCTCGCGCGCGCGATGGGGGCCGAGTGGCTTGATCGCTACCTGCGCGAATGGCGCGACGTTGCACTGGAGATCGACGGCGCCGATCTGATCGCCGCCGGAGTGCCCGAGGGCCCGCGGCTCGGTCGGGGCCTTGCCGTCGCGCTGCGGGGCAAGCTCGATGGTGAGGTCTCCGGCCGCGAGGCAGAGCTCTCCGCGGCGCTCGAGGCCGCCCGAAAGCCCACATGAGGTGGGAGGAAAATCAAGGAATCCGCTGGCTGGCGGCCGATCTCCCTGGCTCACGGACGATTTTCTCCACCCGCTCGGCCGGTTCGGTCAAGGAGGACCCGGCGCCCCTGGCCGGCGCCCTGGGCATCGATCCGGGAAGGATTGCCGGCGGGCGTCAGGTCCATGGCGTGGAACTGGCCAACGCCGGCGAGAATGAAGGCCGCGAGCTGGAGGCGGACGGCCAGGTAATCCGGCGGGCGGGGCCGGTCGGGCTCGTCTACACCGCGGACTGCCTGCCCGTCGCGGTCGCCGGGCCCGACGGCGTGGCGATCCTGCACTGCGGCTGGCGCGGCCTCGCGGCGGGAATCGTCTCGCGCGGGGTGGAGGAGGTCGGGGCAACGGATGCCGCAATCGGCCCCGGGATCGGCCCCTGCTGCTACGAGGTCGGCGACGAGGTGCTTGGGGAGTTCGCCGCACTCGGGCCGGGCGTCGCCACCGGGCGCATGCTCAACCTGCCCGAGGTCGCGCGGCTACTCCTGCGCCGATCAGGGGTCGAGCGGATCGAGTCCGCCGCGCTCTGCACACGCTGCGAGGAGAATCTCTTCTTCTCCCATCGCCGCGACGGTGGGCCGGGCCGACAGGCCGGCCTGGCCTGGATCGAGGCGGGGGCGAGCTGAGGTGCCGGGCCTGATCCACGGGATCGAGGCGGCGAAGGTCGCCGCCAATCTGGAGGCCGTGCGCGAGCGTGCCGGTGCGGACGTGGAGATCCTCGCCGCCACAAAGTACGTGCCCGAGGAGGAGATGGGCGCGCTTGCCGAGGCAGGCGTCAAGCTCGTCGGGGAGAACCGGCAGCAGGCGCTCGAGGCCAAGCACGCGCGCTGGGGAGATGCATTCACCTGGGACTTCATCGGCAACCTGCAGAGCCGCAAGGTCAAGCGGGTGCTGCCGCTCTGCCGTCTCGTCCACTCGGTCGCCACCGACTCGGTCCTGGAGCAGCTCGGTCGCCACGGGGACGCCGAGACCGAGATCCTGGTCGAGGTCAACGTCGCCGGCGAGGAGGGCAAGGGCGGGGTCGCCCCGGCCGAGCTGCCCGCCTTCGTCGAGCGCTGCCCGGTGCGCGTCGTGGGCCTGATGACGATGCCCCCGTTCAGCACCGATCCCGAGGACTCGCGCCGGCATTTCGCCCGCCTGGCCGAGCTCGCGGCCGAGCAGGGACTGCACACGCTCTCGATGGGCACCTCGCAGGATTGGCGCGTCGCGGCCGAGGAGGGAGCAACGATACTCCGGCTCGGGACCGCCCTTTATGTGTGAAAAGGCGCTATGTCATTCATAATCGCTGGAGGAATAGGCTGCTCAGGGCAGAAAGACGCCGATACCCATGGCACTACGCGACAGCTGGCATAAAGCGCTGGTCTATTTCGGACTGGCGGAAGAGCACGAGCACGGCCTCGAGTACGAGGAGGACTTCCCCGAGACCTCCGAAGAGGAGATCGAGGCCCGGCGCGAGTCCGGACAGGTGCGCCGACTGCCGACCTCGCGCCGCTCGCGCCGTGACGAGATCGACGACATCTTCGCCGACGACGAGCCGATCTCGGCCTCACGCACCCGGGTGCTCCGCCCGGTAGGTGACGACTCCGACGTCAAAGTCCACCTCGTCATCCCGCGCAACTTCAACGACGCCCAGCAGGTCGCCGACCAGTTCAAGCGTTCGGTGCCGGTGATTCTCAACCTGCAGACCACCGACCACGAGCTCTCCAAGCGGATGATCGACTTCTGCTCCGGCCTGACCTACTCGCTCGACGGCGGCATGCAGCGCATCGCCGAGAAGATCTTTTTGCTCACCCCGCGCAACGTCGAGGTCTCCGCCGAGGAGAAGGCGCGGCTGCTGGACAAAGGCTTCTTCAACCAGTCCTAGTGGTTGTGTAGGGGTCGGGTGTCCCTCCCCCCATTCCCCCGGATGGTTAGGGTCCCGCAGCGTGATCGTTGGCTTCTGTGGGTCCGGGAACATGGCCGCGGCAATGGCGCGGGGATTGGCCGGTGAGGTCAACGGGATGCTGTTCTCCGATTCGGGGTCCGGGCGCGCCGCTGAGCTGGCTCGGGAGCTGGGCGGAGAGGCGGCCTCCAACGCGGAGGTCGGCAAGCGAGCCGATCTTGTCGTGCTTGCGGTGAAGCCGGCGAAGCTGACGGAGGCCGCGGCCGCGCTGGGCGATGCGAAGTCGGTCGTCTCCCTGCTCGGCGCCACCTCGCTGCAGACCGTCCAGCAGGCCCTTCCCGGCGCCGAGGTCGCACGGGTAATGCCCAACGTGGCGGTTGAGGTGCGGCGCGGCGTACTCTGCCTCGCCGGATTCGTCCGGCCCGAGATTCGCAGGCTGCTGGAGACGCTCGGGCACCTGGTCGAGTTGGCGGACGCGGATTTTGACGCGGCGACGGCGGTGATGGGCTGCGCGCCCGCATATCTGGCCCTGGCGGTTGAGGCGATTGCCGAGGCCGGGGCCGCCGACGGGCTCGATCCCGCGCTCGCCCGCGAGCTTGTCGTCGAGACAGCCGTCGGGACGGCGGAGCTCTTGCGCGAGCGCGATCCTGCCGCGGTGCGCGGGGCGGTCGCGTCGCCCGGCGGCAGTACGGAGGCCGGCCTGGAAGCACTCGACCGCGAAGGGGCCAGAGGGGCTTTCGAAGCGGCCGTGCGCGCCTCGCTGGAGCGGATGCGCGGATGATCGCCCTGGCGCTGAGCAGGCAGGACATCTCCGACTACGTCGGAGCGCTCTTCCTCGTCTACATCATCTTGATCCTGATCCGGGTGCTGATGTCGTGGATCCCGCGGATGCCGTACCACCCGGCGCTTCGCGCCGTGCTCGACTTCGTCTCGGAGACGACCGACCCGTACCTCAACCTCTTCCGCCGCATCCTGCCGCCGATCGGCGGCGGCGGCTTCGGGCTCGACCTCAGCCCGATGATCGGGATCGTCGTGCTCTACATCCTGCGCGCGCTCGTCGTCGGCCTGATCTCCGGGTGAGCGCCGCGCGCAACCGTGCCTGGGGCCTTGCCGGCGCCCTCTGCCTTTCGGTCGTGGTCGCCGATCAGATCGCCAAGGCGGCGATCGAGGATCGGCTCGTCCCCGGTGAGCACGTCGACGTGCTCGGGCCGCTGGGCCTCACTCTCGCCCACAACAGCGGTGTCGCCTTCGGGCTCGCCAGCGGTGGAGGCATGGCCCTCGTCGCGCTCACCGTGGTCGCCCTGGGCTTCGTCGGGGTCCTCTTCGCCCGCAACCCGACCCGGCCCGGGATGTGGGTCGCTGTCGGCCTGCTGGCCGGGGGGGCGCTCGGGAACCTGATCGACCGCGTGCGCGCCGACGCGGTGACGGACTACATCGACTTCCTCTCCTGGCCGCCCTTCAACCTCGCCGACGTGGCGATCACCCTGGGTGTCGTCGTGCTGGCGCTGAGCTACACGAGCGAAGGCGAGCAAGGGTGAGCGAGACACTGCGGATCGTCCATCTCGACGAACACCTGGCGGTCGTCGAGAAGCCCGCCGGCCTCGTCGTCCACCCGGCCCCTTCGCACACCGGCCCGACCCTCGTCGATGAGCTGGGCGAGATCCTCGGCGGTGGCGCCGACCCGAAGCGCCCCGGGATCGTCCACCGGCTCGACAAGGAGACCAGCGGGCTGCTCGTCGTCGCCCGCGACGACGCCACACACACCGCCCTGCAGGAGCAGGTGCGCAATCGCCGGATAGAGCGTGTCTATCTCGCCCTGGCAGGTGGCCGCCTCGCCTCGCGCACCGGGACGATTGACGCGCCGATCGGGCGCGCATCGCGCCAGCGCCACCGGATGGCCATCTCGGGCGCCGCCTCGCGCGAGGCACGCACCCACTTCGAGGTGCTGGAGCTGCTCGGCGCCGAGAGCTACGTCGAGGCGCGGCTGGAGACCGGCCGCACCCACCAGATCCGTGCCCACTTCGGCGCGATCGGCCACCCGCTCGTCGGTGACCCGACCTACGGCGGCGAGGTGAAGTACGGCCTGCACCGCCAGTTCCTCCACGCCCACCGGCTCGCCTTCGCCCACCCGGTCGGAGGCGAGGCGCTCAGCTTCCGATCCGAGCTGCCCGGCGACCTGGCGGCCGCACTTGTCGCCGCCCGCTCCGCCTGAGCGCAGTCGCCGCACTACACTTTGTCCGTTCTAAACCTACCCCCGTCGCGCCAACCCGGATCCTGACCCCGCCACGACGGCCGGTCCCCGGCAAGGACGATGGGGCTTCACCCAAAATCAAGGAGATTTTCCCCTATGCCCGAGGCAGGCCTCAAAGAGCTGCTGGAGGCCGGAGTCCACTTCGGCCACCAGACCCGTCGCTGGAACCCGAACATGCGCCGCTACATCTTCGGCGAGCTGGACGGGATCCACATCATCGACCTGATCCAGACCGAGGCGCTGCTGGAGAACGCGCGCCGCTTCGCCGGGGAGCTCTCCAGCGGCGGCGGCACGGTCCTCTTCGTCGGCACCAAGAAGCAGGCTCGCGGCCCGGTCCAAGAATGGGCCGAACGCTGCAAGATGCCCTACGTCAACCAGCGCTGGCTGGGCGGCCTGCTGACCAACTTCAACACGATCTCGGCACGAATCTCCCGCCTGCACGAGCTGACCGGCTGGGAGGAGGAGGGCAAACTCGAGCTGCTGCCCACCAAGGAGAAGATGCGCATGCGGGCCGAACTCACCAAGCTCGAGTACAACCTCGGCGGCGTCCGCGACATGGACCGCCTGCCGGACGCGGTCTTCGTGACCGACCTCAAAACAGAGGAGATCGCGGTGCGCGAGGCGGCCCGGCTGCGGATTCCGATCATCGGCCTGGTCGACACCAACTGCGACCCGACCCCCGTCGACTACGTCATACCCGGCAACGACGACGCAATCCGCTCCTGCCAGCTCGTGATCGGCACGATCGGCGGCGCGGTCGAGAAAGGCGCCGGCGCCTGGCGCGTGCAGGAGGAACGGCGCATCGCCGAGGAGATGGAACGGCGCAAAAAAGAGGAAGAAGAGCGCAAGAAACGCGAGGAAGAAGAGAAAGAGCGGCTCGAAAAAGAGGAGGCTGAGAAGAAGGCCGCGGAAGAGAAGCAGGCCGCGGAACAGGCTGCTAAGGCGGCGGAGGCCGCCAAGGCGCCCCCGGCTCCTGCGCCTGCGCCTGAGGCCCCAGCCGCGACGCCGCCCCCCGCGGCGGACAAAGCTCCGGCCGAGCCCGCCAAAGAGGAGGGGGTCAAATGAGCGTTACGGCGGCCGATGTGAAGGCGCTCCGGGAGCGCACCGGGGCGGCGATGATGGACTGCAAGGCGGCGCTCTCGGAGTCAGAGGGCGACGTCGACCGGGCGATCGAGATCCTCCGTGTGAAGGGCCAGGCCTCCGCCGCCAAGCGGGAAGGGCGTGGCACCAGCGAGGGCGTCGTCGCCTCCTACATCCACGCCAACGACAAGGTCGGGGCGATGGTCGAAGTTCAGTGCGAGACCGACTTCGTCGCCCGCAACGAGGACTTCAAGGCGTTCGCATATGAGGTGGCGCTGCACGTGGCTGCAACCGCGCCGCAGTACGTCACAGCGGACGAGATCCCCGCTGACGAGCGCGAGGCGGAGAAGAAGGTCTTCGAAGAAAAGGCGCGCGAGGACGGCAAACCCGACAACGTCGTGGAGAAAATCGTCGAGGGCCAGCTCGCCAAGTGGGCGAAGGAGGTCGCGCTGCTCGACCAGGACCACGTCAACGCCGAGAAGCACGATTCCAAGTCAATCGAGGAGCTGCGCCAGGGGCTCGCCGCGAAGACCGGCGAGAACGTCCGCGTGGCACGCTTCGCCTACTTCCGCGTCGGAGATTGACCGAGCCCGAGCCCAAGTTCGGCCGCATCCTCCTGAAGCTCTCGGGGGAGGCGCTGATGGGGAAGCTCGAGTACGGCACCGACGGCGGTGAGGTCGAGCGGATCGCGCGCCAGGTCGCCGCGGTGCGGGCGCGCGGAGTGGAGGTGGCGATCGTCGTCGGCGCCGGCAACATCTACCGCGGGCTGCAGGGAGCAGCCGCGGGCATGGACCGTGCGACAGGGGACTACATGGGAATGCTGGCGACGGTGCTCAACGCGCTCACCCTGCAGGACGCGCTGGAGAAGATCGGCGAGCACACGCGGGTGATGTCGGCGATCGACGTCAAGGAGGTCGCCGAGCCATACATCCGCCGCCGGGCGATGCGCCACCTGGAGAAGGGCCGTGTGGTGATCTTCGCGGCCGGCACCGGCAATCCGTTCTTCACCACCGACACGGCGGCGGCGCTGCGGGCGCTGGAGATCCACGCCGAGACGATCCTGATGGCCAAGAACGGCGTCGAGGGCGTCTACGACTCCGATCCGGCGACCAACCCGGGGGCCGAGTTCATCCCCGAGATCAGCCACCGCGAAGCGATCGAGCGGGGTCTCAAGGTGATGGACTCGACCGCGCTTTCGCTGTGTATGGACAACGACCTGCCGATCTACGTCTTCAACATGGGCGACGAGAGCAACATAGATAGGATCGTCGGCGGCGAGAGGGTTGGCACGCTGGTCGACAGCGTTCCCGCCTGAGACCCCGGAGAGAGGATCAAGTGGAGCTGATCGACGAGCTGCTCAAGGACGCCGAAGGCCGCATGCGCAAGTCGGTCGAATCGAGTCGCGGCGAGTTGGCGACGGTGCGAACCGGGCGCGCTTCTCCACATCTTCTCGATCGCATCTCAGTCGACTACTACGGCTCCCACACGCCGCTCAAGCAGCTCGCCAACATCGCGGCCTCGGATGCCCGCCTGCTCACCGTGACGCCCTTCGACAAGGGTTCGATCGGTGAGATCGAGAAAGCGATTCAGGAGTCCGACGTCGGCCTGACGCCGAGCAACGACGGCAACCTGATCCGCCTGCAGATCCCGGAGCTGACCGAGGAGAGGCGCCGCGAGATGGTCAAGGTCGTGCACGGCGTCGCCGAGGACGGCCGGATCGCGATCCGCAACATCCGCCGCGACACCATGCAAGACCTTCGAGACCTGAAGAAAGAGGGCGAAGCGGGCGAGGACGACGAGCGCCGCGCCGAGACCTCCCTGCAGAAGCAGACCGACGACGCGATCGCCGAGATCGACTCGCTGCTGGAGGGCAAGGAACAAGAGATCCTCGAGGTGTGAGCGCCTCCGCGCGGTACGTAGCGATCATCACCGACGGCAACGGGCGCTGGGCGCAGCAGCGCGGCCTCCCCGTCGCCGACGGGCATCGCGCCGGCGCGGACGTGGTCAAGGCACGACTGCGAGATGCGGTCGAGCTCGGAGTCGAGGAGTTGACGGTCTTCTCCTTCTCGACCGAGAACTGGGCCCGACCGACCGAGGAGGTCGAGGGGCTGATGAAGATGTTCGGCGAGCGAATCGACGCCGAGACCCCGGAACTCGACTCCGAAGGCGTGCGGATGCGCTTCGTGGGCCGCCGCGAGGGAGTCGCCGGGGACTTGGTCGAACGCATGGAGTGGGCGGAGAAGACGACCGCGAAGAACAGCCGGATCACGCTGTTCGTCGCCTTCAACTACGGCGGCAGGGCGGAGATCACCGACGCGGCTCGAAGCTTCAAGGGAAGCTCCGAACAGGAGTTCCGTCAACACCTCTACGCGCCCGAGATGCACGACCCAGACCTCCTGATCCGAACCAGCGGCGAGCAGCGGATCTCCAACTACCTGCTCTGGCAGTGCGCCTACTCGGAGCTGGTCTTCCGCGACGAGCTCTGGCCCGACTTCGACCGCGGTGCGTTCGAGGCCTCGCTGGCCGAGTTCGAGGCGCGCAAGCGGCGGTTCGGGGGGCGCTCCTAGTGGTCCAGGACCTCTTCGACGACGAGATGTTCGCCGAGGACCCGCCTCCACGCGAGCGGCCGCCTCGGGAGCCGCGGCGCAAGCGAAGCTCCCCGCTGGGCGGCGAGACGGCGCGCAGGATCCTCTTCGCAATTCCCTGGATCGCCTTCGCGATCGCGATCTCCGTCGCCGGCGGGATCGTCTTCGCCGCCGCGATGATCGGGATCGGGGTGCTCTGCCTGCGCGAGTACTTCCTGATGACAGCGTCGCTGCGCCCGGTGCAGATGGCCGCCTACGTCGCGCTCGTCGCGATGGTCGCCGCCGCCTACTTCGGCAGCGCCTACAGCGTGCTGCTACTGGGAACCGCGTCGTTCCTGCCTCTCTTCTTCTTCGCGGCGCGCCGCCGGCCGCGCGAGGGCGTCGTCGTCGCGATGGGGGTGACGGTGCTCGGCGCGGCATGGATCGGGCTGCCGCTGGTCCACGCGGTGCTGCTCCGCGACCTGCCTGACCATGGCGCCGCCCTCCTGATCGATGTCCTCGTCGGCACCTTCGCGGCCGACACCGGCGCCTACGCGACGGGCCGCATGTTCGGCTCGCACCGGATCGCCCCCGACCTCTCGCCGAACAAGACGATCGAGGGCCTCGTCGGCGGCTTCCTGATCGGCACGATGGCCTTCTGGTTCGCCGGCCTCTATCAGGACTGGCTCTCCGGCGCGGACGCTCTGATCATCGGCGCCGCAGTCGCCGCGGTCGCCCCGGTCGGCGACCTCTTCGCCTCGATGATCAAGCGCGACCTCGGCACGAAGGACACTGGCAAGCTGTTCGGGCCGCATGGCGGCCTGCTGGATCGCCTCGACGCGGTCCTCTTCACGATCGTCGCCGGCTACTACCTTGCCGTCCAGCTGGTCTACTGAGCCACCTAGACTGGTCAACATGAAGAAGCTGGTAATCCTCGGCTCGACCGGCTCGATCGGCACACAGGCGCTGGAAGTCGTCGGCCGCTCCGACGAGCTCCAAGTCGTCGGCCTTGCCGCCGGGCGCGGCTGGGAGGCGACCGTCGAGCAGGCCCGAGAGCACGGCGTGCCGGCGATCGCCCTCGCCGATCCCGCGGCTGCGGCCGCTGCCCACAGGGCCTGGAGCGGCCGGGTGCTCGAGGGTGAGGAGGGCGTCCGCGAACTGGTCGCGAGCTCCGGCGCCGACCTCGTCCTCAACGCGATCGTCGGCGCCGCCGGGCTCGCTTCGACCGTCGTCGCCCTGACCGAGGGGATCGACGTCGCCCTCGCCAACAAGGAGAGCCTCGTGATCGGCGGCGAGCTGACCACCGCCCTTGCCGAGGGAACCGGGGCGAGGCTCTTGCCGGTCGACTCCGAGCACTCGGCGCTCTTTCAGCTGATCGGCCGCGAGCAGCCGGGCACCGTCGACCGCCTCGTGCTGACCGCCTCCGGCGGGCCGTTTCGCGGCCGTAAGGACCTTGGCGGGGTGGGGGTGGAGGACGCGCTCGACCACCCGACCTGGAAGATGGGCGGCAGGATCACGATCGACTCGGCGACGTTGATGAACAAGGGCTTCGAGGCGATCGAGGCCCACCACCTCTTCGGCGTCCCCTACGAGCGGATCGAGCTCGTCGTGCATCCGCAGTCGATCGTCCACTCGCTGATCGACCTCAACGACGGGGCGACCCTGGCTCACCTCGGCTACCCCGACATGCGGGTGCCGATCTCCTACGCGCTGCACTATCCCGAGCGGGCCGACGTCGACGTGCCCCGCCTCGACCTGGCGGCGGTCGGCGAGCTCTCCTTCGAGCCGCCCGACCCGCAGACCTTCGCCTGCCTGCGCCTCGCGCTGGAGGCCGGCCAGGCGGGGGGGACGGCGCCCTTGTGTGCTCAACGCGGCGGACGAGGTCGCGGTGGCCGCCTTCCTCGCCGGGAGGATCGAGTTCGGGGCCATCGCGACAGCGATTGAGCGCGTCCTGACGGACATGCCGCCGCTGCCGGTGACCCACTTCGACGACCTCTTCGCCGTCGATGCCGAGGCTCGGCGCCGCACCGAAGAGCAGGTCGGGGGGTTGGCGAAGGTATGAACTGGGTTCTGATCTTCATCGGCTTCTCGGCGCTGATCGTGATCCACGAGGCAGGCCACTTCTTCGCCGCCAAGGCGACCGGGATGCGGGTCGAGCGCTTCTTCCTCTTCTTCCCGCCGAAGCTGGTCTCGATCAAACGGGGTGAGACCGAGTACGGAATCGGCGCGATCCCCGCGGGAGGCTTCGTGAAGATCAGCGGCATGAACCCCGACGAGGAGCTGCCGCCCGAGGCCGAAGGGCGCGGCTACTACCAACAGCCCGTCTGGAAGCGGATAGTCGTTATCGGGGCCGGGCCGGCCGTGAACATCGTGCTCGCCTTCGCGATTCTCTTCGTCCTCGCCTTCGGCGTCGGCAAGCCGAACCAGACGGTCCAAGAAGTCTTCCCCGACACCCCCGCCGCGGCGAAACTCAAGGCCGGGGACGAAATCCTCGCCGTCGACGGCCATCGCTACCTCGGCCTCGGCGCCGAAGCGCGACTCGAACGCTTCCGCGACGATGTCGCCGCGCACCGCTGCCCCGGCGAGCAGGTCGACGGCTGCCGCGCGAACAATCCGGTCACGCTGACCATCGTGAGGAACGGCCAGCTGAGGAAGCTCTCGCTGCGACCCGAATACAGCGGCGAAGCCGACCGCGCCCTGGTCGGGTTCGGCTACGGCATCGAACCGGCCAACCTGGGCGCCGGCGGCGCCGGCGCGTGGGCGGCGGACAAGATGTGGCTGGTCGCCAGCCGCACGGCAACCGTCTTCGCCAAGCTCTTCGAAGAGGAAAAGCGCAAGGAAGTCTCGGGGATCGTCGGGGTCAGCGCCGCGGCTGACCAGACGCTCAAGATCGGCACACGGGAGTCGTTTTTCCTGCTCGCCCTGGTCAGCCTCTCGCTCGGCTTGATCAACCTCTTTCCCTTCCTGCCGCTGGACGGGGGCCACATCTTCTGGAGCCTGGTCGAGAAGGCCCGCGGGCGGCCGGTCGCCTACCGCGTGATGGAACGGGCCAGCGCGATCGGCTTCGTGCTGGTGATCATGCTCTTCTTCCTCGGCCTCTCCAACGACATCGGTCGGCTCACGGGGGAAGGGATCAACGTCCGCTGATGGAGGCCTCGGCGCCGCAGAGCCACGCGAGCGGCGGCCCGGCGGCCGAGCTGCCCGCCCAGAGCCTCTACGACGCCTTCGTGGCCACGGTCGAACGCCAGGGCGGCGAGACCGCTCTGCGCAGCGGGGAATGGGTGCAGACGTGGTCGGAGCTTTCTCGATCTACCAAACCTCCTCGCCCGAGCAGATCGCCTACGTCGTCGGCGACGCCGAGGCGCGAGTAGCGATCGTCGAGGCGGCCTACCTGGAAGCCTTCGCACGCGCCCGCGAGGACCTGCCGGAGGTCGAGCACGTGATCGTCCTCGACGCCGAAGTGGGCGGCACCGAGACCCTGGCCCAGCTCGAAGCACGCGACCCGGGTTGCGACCCCGGCACCACGGGCGCCAAAGTCGGGCCCGACGACCAGCTCACTCTGATCTACACCTCCGGCACGACCGGGCCGCCCAAGGGCGTCCAACTGACCCACCGCAACCTGCTCACCCTCGTCGCCAGTGTCGACGACCTGGTGCCCTTTCCCGAGGACGGCGGTCGGGTGATCTCGTGGCTGCCCGCCGCCCACATCGCCGAGCGCGGCGCCAACTACTACCTTCCCGTCGTCAAGGGCCTGGAGATCCACATCTGCCCCGACCCGCGCGAAATCGTCCAGTTCCTGCCGCAGGCGCGGCCGACCTGGTTCTTCGCCGTGCCGCGGGTCTGGGAGAAGCTCAAGGCCGGCCTGGAGGCGATGCTTGCCGGGCTCCCCGACGAGCAGCGCGAGCCGGCAGAGCGCGGCTTCGAGGCCGCCCTGGAAAAGGTCCGCCTGGAGCAGCGCGGCGAGACTGTGCCCGACGACGTCGCCGCCGCGGCCGCCCGCGCCGACGAGGCGATGTTCGCCGGGCTGCGCCACCAGCTCGGCCTCGACGAGGCCGTAGCGGTCAGCGTCGGCGCCGCCCCGACGCCGGTCGAGGTGCTCGAGTTCTTCCACGCGATCGGCATCCCGGTCGGCGAGCTCTGGGGGATGTCGGAGACCTGCGGAGTCGCCACCTGCAACCCGCCGGGCCGAATCAAGCTGGGCACCGTCGGGCCGCCCATTCCGGGCGCCGAGGTCAAGCTCGCGGCCGACGGCGAGGTGCTGGTCCGCAGCGACGCGAACATGCCCGGCTACCGCAACATGGCGGAAAAGACAGCGGAGACGATCGACTCCGACGGCTGGCTTCACAGCGGCGACATCGGCGAGCTCGACGAGGACGGCTACCTGCGCATCGTCGACCGCAAGAAGGAGCTGATCATCAACGCCGCCGGGAAGAACATGTCGCCGGCCTCGATCGAGTCGAACCTGAAGGCCGCCAGCCCGTTGATCGGCCAGGCCGCGGCGATCGGCGACGGGCGCCGCTACAACGTCGCCCTGATCGTGCTCGACCCCGACTACGCGCCCGCCTGGGCCCAGGGCGAGGGGATCGAGGACGTCGCCCCGGCGAGCCTCGCCGGGCACGGGAAGGTCGAGGCGGCGATCGACGCGGCGGTGGAGGCGGCCAACGAGCGCATGGCCCGGGTCGAGCAGATCAAGAAGTTCAAGATCCTGCCCGCCGAGTGGGCGCCGGGCGGCGACGAGCTGACCCCGACGATGAAGCTCAAACGCAAGCCGATCGAGCGCAAGTACGCGGCGGAGATCGAGGCCCTCTACGCCGAGTGACGGAGGCTCACCGCAACGCCCAGATAGCCTGTAGGCATGAGTTCCAAGCGGCAGATATTCGTCGGCAAGGTCCCGATCGGCGGCGGCGCGCCGGTCGCCGTGCAGACGATGACCAAGACCGAGACCGCCAACCTCGCCGCGACGATGGAGCAGATCCATAAGGTCGCCGACGCCGGGGCGGACATCGTCCGCGTCGCGGTGCCCCGCGAGAAGGATGCCGACGCGCTGAAGACGATCGTCAAGCAGTCGCCGATCCCGGTGATCGCCGACATCCACTTCAACCACACCCTGGCGCTGAAGGCGATCGACGCAGGCGCCGACTGCATCCGGCTCAACCCGGGCAACATCGGCGGGCGCGAGAAGGTCGCCGAGGTTGCTGAGAAGGCGACGGCCTCGAACGTGCCGATGCGGATCGGCGTCAACTCCGGCTCGCTGCCCAAGCACCTGCACGAGCTCGAGCGTGAGGCCCCGGTCGAGGCGCTCGTCGCCGCCGCGGTCGAGTTCGTCGAGCTAATGGAGAGCCTGAGCTTCGAAGACTTCAAGGTCTCGATCAAGTCGACCAACGTTCCCAACACGATCGCCGCCAACCGGCTGCTATCCGAGAAGATCCCCTATCCGCTGCACCTGGGGATCACCGAGGCGGGGACGAAATGGTCCGGCGCGCTGAAGTCCTCGGTCGGGCTGGGCACGCTGCTGGCCGACGGGATTGGCGACACGATTCGGATCAGCCTCTCGACCTTCCACGCCGAGGAGGAGGTCAAGGTCGCCTGGGAGATCCTCAAGGCGCTGCAGCTGCGCGAGCGCGGCCCGGTGCTGATCGCCTGCCCGACCTGCGGCCGCCTGCAGTTCGACATGGACTCGGTTGTGGCCGAAATCGAGCAGCGACTCGAAGGCTATGCCGAGCCGGTCGAGGTCGCCGTGCTGGGTTGCGCGGTCAACGGCATCGGCGAGGCCAGCCACGCGGACTTCGGCATCGCGGGGGCGAAGAACGAGGGCCTGATCTTCGCCCACGGCAAGCCGCTGCGCAAGGTGCCGCAGGAGAAGCTGGTCGACACCCTGTTCGAGGAGATCGACAAGTCGCTTGACCGCGGCGGGGTCGAGGTCGACGAGGCTGAGTCGCGCGAGGGCGCCGCCTGGCTGGCCAAGATCGAGGAGGAAAACGCCGGCGAACTGACGCCGGAGAGGATCGCCCAGATGGAGAAGGAAGCAGTCGAGAAGGGCGAGGCGGACAAGGTCCTGCTCGACGAGGAGGCGTCGCCGACCGCGGGGCGGCGGTTCACCAGGGCTTAGTGGCGCGCGGGCACGGTCCGCGCGAGATAAGTTCCCCGCCATGACGCGGTTGAGCCAGACGTTCCTGCCGACTCTCAAGGATCCGCCGTCCGATGCGGAGGCCGTGTCGCACAAGCTGATGGTGCGGGCGGGGTTGATCCGACAACTGGGCGCCGGGCTGTGGACCTACCTGCCCGCGGGTTTGCGGGTCGAGCGCAAGGTCGAGGCGATCCTGCGGGGGGAGATGGAGGCGATCGGCTGCCAGGAGGTGCTGATGCCGGTCCTGCAGCCGGCCGAGTCATGGAAGAAGACCGGGCGCTACGCGATCGACGAGCTGTTCAAGCTCGAAGACCGCAGGGGGGCGCCGATGGTGCTGGCGATGACCCACGAGGAGAGCCTCACCTACCACGTCGCCCGCGAGGTGCGCTCCTACCGCGACCTGCCGATCATGGCCTTTCAGATCCAGACCAAGGAGCGCGACGAGCCGCGCCCGCGCGCCGGCGTCCTGCGGGCTCGCGAGTTCACGATGAAGGACGCCTACTCCTTCGATCGCGACGAGGACGGCCTCGCCCGCTCCTACGATCTGCAGAGCGGCGCCTACGAGCGGATCTTCGACCGCTGCGGCCTGCGCTGGTACCGGGTCGAGTCCGACGTGGGGATGATGGGCGGCACCGACGCGCACGAGTACATGGCGCCCTGCCCGGCCGGGGAGGACCAGGTCGCCCTGGCGCCCGGCTACGCCGCCAACGTCGAGGTCGCCTCCGCCGAGCCGCAGCCGGTCGAGCTGCCCGCGGCGCTCGGCGCCCCCGAGCGCGTCTCGACCCCAGGCCTGACCACGGTCGCGGAGGTCTCCGGCTCGCTCGGCGTCCCCGCCGGGGCGCTGATCAAGGCGATGCCGGTGATGGTCGAGGGGCGCGGGATGGTCCTCGTCCTGCTGCGCGGCGACCACCGCCTCAACGAGGTCAAGCTGCGCAACGCGCTCGGCGCCGCCTTCCGCCCGGCCGGCGGCGACGAGATCGAGGCCGAGCTGGGCCCGGTCGGCTTCGCCGGCCCGGTCGGGGCCGGGGTGCCGATCGTCAAGGACGCCGCGATCCAGGGCGACTCCTTCGTCGCCGGCGCCAACGAGGCCGACACCCACCTGCGCGGCGTGCGACCGGGGCGCGACTTCGAGTTCGAGGAGCTCGACGTGCGGGCCGTCGAGGCCGGCGACACCGTACCCGGCGGCACGATCGAGATCGAGCCGGCGATCGAGGTCGGCAACATCTTCAAGCTCGGCACCCGCTACTCGGAGCCGCTGGGCGCCGCCTACCTCGACGAGAACGGCGTCGAGCGGCCGATCGTGATGGGCTGCTACGGGATCGGCCCGGCGCGGATCGTCGCCGCGGCGATCGAGCAGCGCGCCGACGAGCGCGGAATCGTCTGGCCCGGTGCGCTCGCCCCCTGGCAGATCCAACTCGTCTCACTTGCCAAGGCCGGCGAGGCCGAGCGCGAGGCCGCCGACGACCTCTACGCGACGCTGCGCGAGGCCGGGGTGGAGGTGCTCTACGACGACCGCGACGCCGGCCCCGGCGAGAAGCTGACCGACGCCGAGCTGCTCGGCTGCCCGCTGCGAGTCGTCGTCGGCCGCCGCGGGCTGGCCAAGGGCGTCGTCGAGGCGAGCGAGCGCGACGGCGGCGCAGAGCACGAACTGCCGGTCGAGCAGGCCGGCGAGCGCGCCCTCGCCCTCCTGCAGGGCGAGGATGGCTGACGCCGCTCCCTTCGGGCGCGGCCGCATCCGCCGCCTCTTCGGCCTCGACCGCAGCGGCCCGCCGCCGCCACAGACGGGGGAGGGGCAGCCGCTCAACCCGTGGACGCTGCCCAACCTCGTCGGTTACCTGCGGCTCGCCGGGCTGCCGGTCTTCCTCTACCTCGCCTTCGAATCCGGCGACGGCCGTAGCACGGCGGCCGCGATCCTCTTCTGGCTGATCGCCGCGGGCGACTACCTCGACGGCCTCCTTGCCCGCGTCACCGGCCAGTACAGCCGCCTGGGGGCGATGCTCGATCCGCTGATCGACCGCCTGACGATCCTCTCCGGCGCCGTCGTCTGCTGGCACTTCGAGCTGCTGCCGCGTTGGGCGCTGGCGTTGCTGGTGGCCCGCGAGGTGGCGATGCTCGCGCTCGCCCAGTACGGCCTCCGCCGGGGAGTCCAGATAGCGGTCAACTGGCCGGGCCGCATCTCCGTCTTCCCGATCATGGGCGGCATCTTCTTCGCGCTCGTCTTCGCCGGTTGGGTGCCGGCTGCGCTGCTGGTCGTGGGCGTCGCTTTGGCGATCCTCGCGACTATCATGTACGCGCGGGTCGGCCTGCGCACGGTCGCCGAGCGCAGGGCGCAATCGGCCTCTCAGGCTCCATAACCTTCAACCTTCAGTTGAACCTTTGGCCAGGCGACCTATAATCCCGGGTAGCGGCCAACGGAGGCGAAGGCCTCCCGATGAAGGAGCGAGATGGAGGACACCTTTCCCGATCTCGGTTCGCTCAGCGACGAAGAGCTGAAGGACCTGATCGACAAGCTCACCACGGAGGAGAACGAGATCTCCTACAAACGCCGGGTCCTGCACGGCAAAATCGACATCCTGCGGGCCGAGCTCGTCAACCGACTGCGCCAGAAGCGCGAAAGCGGCGACTCGCTGATTTCCGGCGACGACGTGGCGCAGCTGACCGACATTCTGGCCGGCAAGGCGCAGCAGCCCGGGCCGGAGGACGACGCGGCCGCATAGGCGGCGAAGACCATGGCCATCCACTGCCCAGAGTGCGGCACCGTCAACCCCGAGGGGGCGAACTACTGCCAGAAGTGCGGCGCCTACCTCGGTGGGCCGAAAGATGAGGCTGACGAGCCGACGACGATGACCTACACGGTCGACGACACCGGTGAGATGCAGCCGATCGACATCGACGAGGTCCTGGAGACCAGCGGAGCCGCGCTGGTGATCCGCGCCGGCGGTGGCCGTGCCGGGGAGAGCTTCACGGTCACCGAGGACCGGGTCAGCATCGGCCGCAGCCCCGACGCCGGGGTCTTCCTCGACGACGTCACGGTTTCCCGCAACCACGCCCTCCTGGTGCGGCGTCGCGACGGCTTCTACATCGACGACCTCGGCTCGCTCAACGGAACGTATGTAAACCGACGGCGGATCGAGTCCCACCGGCTTGCCGACGGCGACGAGATCCAGGTCGGCAAGTACAAGCTGAGCTATCTGGAGAAGTAGGAGCGGATGATGAGCGTGTCCGAGCAACAGGGACAGGCGAGCAGGCGAGACTCGCGGCCGCGCAAGGCGCTGACGATCGGCGCCGTCTGCAAGATCCTCCAGAACGAGTTCGACGACATCTCGATCTCGAAGATCCGCTACCTGGAGGACCAGAAGCTGCTGACGCCGCGGCGCACCCAGGGGGGCTACCGGCTCTACAGCCAGTCCGATGTCGAGCGCCTGCGCACGATCCTGCGCCTGCAGCGCGACGAGTTCCTGCCCCTGCGGGTGATTCGACAGGAGCTCGCGGCGGGCGGCGAAATCGACCTCGGCAGTGGCAACGGAGGCGACGGCGGGCGACCGTCCGGCGGCGTGCGACGGGCGATCCTGGTCAACACCTCGAGCGCCTACCTGAGCCTCGACGAGATCGTCGAGGAGACCGGGGCGCGCAGCGAGCTGATCGCCGAGCTGGAGAACTTCGGCATCGTCCAACCGGAGAAGCGCGACGGCAGGCCCGTCTACGACGAGACCGACCGCGAGATCGTCCGCGCCGCCAACGAGCTTTCCCGGGTCGGCGTCGGGGCGCGCAACCTGCGCGTCTTCCGCTCCTCCGCGGACCGCGAGGCCAACCTTCTGGAAGCGCTGCTCGGGCCCTCGCTGCGCTCGCGCAACCCCGAGCGCCGCAAAGAGGCCCTGGAGAGCCTGGAGAGCCTCGCCGCCACCGTCAGCCACCTCAAGCATCTGCTGCTGGTGCGCGACCTGCGCCGCCTCGCCGGAGACTGAGCGCCGACCGTTGCCGCGGGTGACCCGCCGCCGGAAGATCGCGGCTCCCCTGGAGGAGGTTTGGGACCTCGTCTCCGACCCATACAGCCTGCCCCGCTGGTGGCCGCGGACGAGCCGTGTGGAGAGCGTCGACCGCAAGCCGGAGGGCAGGCGCAGCCAGTGGACCAAGGTGCTGGAGACGGCCGAGGGACGCGGAGTGCGGGCCGACTACCGCTGCCTCAGCTCAGCCGAGAACGAGCGCTACGTCTGGGAGCAGCAGCTCGAGGGCAGCCCCTTTGAGCGCCATCTGCGGCGTTCCGTCGTCGAGATCGCCCTGAGCGGGGCCGGCCGCGACACCGAGGTCAGCCTCAGCTCCGAGCAGAAGCTGCGCGGAATGTCGCGGTTGGGCTCGGTGCTGATGCGCGGCGGTCAAGGCAAGATCCTCGAGCAGGCGCTCGACGGGCTAGAGGCGGCGTTGACCTGATGCGGGGCCCGCGCCGCGACGCGAAGTGGTGGGGGTGGGGGGACCCCGAGATCGAACCGGAGCTGGATGGAGAGGCGCTTACGACGCTGCGCGAGCGGGTCGGCGAGCTGGAGCCGTGGCCGCTGGCGGAGGACCTCGACCGCTTCGAGCTGCCGGCGCCCGAGCGCCTGCCGTCGGCCCTGAGCAACGCCGCGGGCGAGGCAAACGTCTTCGCTTCCGCCGAGGACAGGCTGCGCCACGCGACCGGTCGCGGCTACGCCGATCTGGCCCGGTTGCGCGGCGGGCGGCTCGACGCCGCGCCCGACGCCGTCCTGCTGCCGCCCGACGCCGGCTCGCTGCGTCGCATCCTCGACGTCTGCGCCGCCGAGGGCATCGCCGTCGTTCCATTCGGCGGCGGCACCAGCGTCGTCGGCGGGGTCGAGCCGCTGCGCGGCCCCCACGAGCGCCTGGTCAGCCTCGACCTCACCCTTCTGCGCGAAGCCGAGGTCGACCGACGCTCGCTCACCGCCCGGCTCGGCGCCGGGCTGCGCGGGCCGGAGGCCGAAGCGGCGCTGAACGCCGCCGGGGTCGTGCTCGGCCATTATCCGCAGTCCTTTGAGTACGCGACCATCGGCGGCTTCGCCGCGACCCGCTCGGCCGGCCAGGCCTCCAGCGGCTACGGGCGCTTCGACGCCCTCGTCACCGGTGTGCGCCTGATTGCCCCGGGCGGCGACCTGCGCACGCTGGAAACGCCCCACACCGCCGCCGGGCCGGCGCTGCGCGAGCTCGTCGTCGGCTCGGAGGGCGTGCTCGGCGCGATCCCCGAGGTGACCGTGCGGGTGCGTCCCTTGCCGCCGCAGCGCCGTTACGAGGCCTGGATCGCCGAGGACTTCGAGGCCGGCGCCGAGATAGTCCGGGCCCTTGCCCAGGGCCCCGGCCTGCCGGACGTGATCCGTATCTCCGACGAGGAGGAGACCGAGGTCTCGCTTGCCCTCTCCGGCCCGCGCGGGCTGGCCGGCAGCATGTTCGGCCGCTACCTCGGTCTGCGCGGCAAGCGCGACGGCTGCCTGATCGTGGTCGGCCTGGAGGGCGAGGAGGAGTCCGTCGCCCGACGCCGCGCTCTCACGGTCCGCGCCCTGCGCCGCGGCGGCGCCGCCTACCTCGGCCAGGCCGCCGGGCGCTCCTGGGAGCACGGCCGCTACCAAGGCCCCTACCTGCGCGACACCCTGATGGGCATGGGGGCGATGGTCGAGACGCTGGAGACGTCACACACCTGGTCGCATCTGCACGAGCTGCACACCGCCGTCGGCGAGGCGATCCGCGAGGGCCTCGCCGGGCAGGGCACGCCCGGGCTCGTCTTCTGTCACCTCTCGCACGCCTACCCGGATGGCGCCTCGCTCTACTTCACGTTCATCTCGAGGGCACTGCGCGGCGAGGAGCTGCAGCAGTGGGGGGCGGTCAAGCGCGCCGCCTGCGAAACGATCGTCGCCTGCGGCGCAACGATCACCCACCACCACGCCGTCGGCCGCGATCACGCCCCCTACCTGGAGGCCGAGGTGGGGCAGACGGGCCTCGATGTGCTGCGCGCCGCCAAGGAGCGGCTCGACCCGGCGGGCGTCATGAACCCGGGGAAGCTCCTCCCGGGCTAGTTCCCCTTCTTGCCAGCTTTGGCGATCGGGCCGGTGATTTTGCCCGTCAGCACCGTTTCGCCCGTGTAGCGCGGCAGCGATTTGTCCTTCTTCGCCTTGGCGACCTCGCGCTGGTAGGCGGCGTCCGAAGTGCGTGAGACGTAGACCTGGTCGAAGGCGCCGCTGGCGACGTAGGCGAGCAGTTCGGCCGGGATCGCGAAGCGGGCGCCCAGATCGCCCTTGTCGCCCACCTGAACGCTGCCGATCCGCAGCGAGAGTTTCGGCGAGCGGTAGAGCCAGACCGTGTACGACTGGCCCTTTTCGGTCGGCTCAAGGCCTTCGGCGGTCACCTGGAGGACGATTTCTTCCTTGCCGACGCGGCCGAAGACCGCCTGGCCACTGGCGTCGCTGCCGTCGGCGGCCTCGAGCACGGCCTGCGTGACTTTGCTGTCTTCGACAGCGGCTACCTGCGCCCCGCCGGCGCTTGCGGACGGGCTTTCGCCCGATCCGGAGCCCGTGCCGCCGAAGATCGCAACGGCGCCCAGCACGACCGCGACGATCGCCAAGCCGCCACCGGCGATCGCGACGATGCGGCGGCGCTCGACGGCGACGCTCGATCCCGGCGTCCTCGGAGCGCGTTCGGACGAGGGCGAGGTGGGCCCGGCGGCAGCGGCTGCCACGGTCTCCGGCTGCTTGACGGGCTCGGGCTCCGGCGCCGGAGCAGGGGGAGGGGGCTCGGGCGGGGCGTCCATCTCGGCGAGCGCCGCGCGGACCTCCTCGCGCACGGCCTCGACACTCATCCCCTTCAGGGCCGCGATGTCGTCGTAGCCTTGCTCGCGCTGCGCGAGCAGCCGCAACAGCGCCTTCTGGTCGTCGCTCAATGCCATAACCCGGCGGAAGCCTATGCGACACGCATTAAGACGAGATGTGCGAGCAGGTAGGGTCCGCGCCGATGGCCGAGGACGCATTCACCGCGCCGCCCGGGTACGCGGAGCTGCTCGGCACCGAGTGGCTTGACGACGACCCCGATCGCGCCCGTGCCCGTATCGCGATCCGCGACGACCTGCGCCAGCCGTTCGGGCTGATGCACGGCGGCGTCCTCTCCAGCTTGGTCGAGAGCGTCTGCTCGCGGGCGACCGCGCTGGCCATATTCGACGGTGGGATGGCGGCGATGGGCCAGTCGATCTCCGTCAGCTTCACCCGCCCTATCACCGCCGGCCACGCCGAAGTGCGAGCGCGGGCCCGCCACCGCGGCCGCACGACCTGGGTCTGGGACGCCGAGGTGCTCGACGCCGAGGAGCGGCTCTGCGCGCTGGCCCAGATGACAATCGCCGTCAGACCGCTGCAAACCGGCGCCTGACGGCTTCTTTTTCGCGGTCGGTCAGCCTCGAAAGCGGTTGGTGATCGGCAGGCGGCGATCGCGGCCGAATGCCTTCGGGGTGATGCGGATGCCCGGCGCCGCCTGGCGGCGCTTGTACTCGGAGTGGTCGACCATGCGAGTGACCTCGTCGACGACCTCGCCCGGCATTCCCGCTTCGACCATCGCCTCGCGCCCCTGGTCGCGCTCGACGTAGGCCTCGAGGATGCGGTCGAGCAGCTCGTACGGGGGCAGGCTGTCGCTGTCGAGCTGGTCGGGGCGCAGCTCCGCCGAGGGGGCCCTCTCCAGCACCGAGGCCGGAATCAGCTCCTGGCCGGCGACCTCGTTGCGGTGGCGGACCAGCTCGTAGACCAGCGTCTTCGGCACATCCTTGATCGCCGCGAAGCCACCTGCCATGTCGCCGTAGAGGGTCGCGTAGCCAACCGACATCTCGCTCTTGTTGCCGGTCGTCAGAACCAGCCAACCGTGCTTGTTGGAGAGCGCCATCATCATGTTGCCGCGGATCCGCGCCTGGACGTTCTCGGCGGCGAGGTCGGGATCCGAGGGCCGGGTCGGATCGCGCGGCAGCGGCTCCTCGTCGCCCCCCGGCGACGCTTCGCGTTCCCGTAGGGCGCCCCGCAGCGAAATCTCGTAGGCAGCCATCGCGGCTTCGATCGGGATCTCAATCGCCTCGGCGCCGAGGTTGGCGGCGATAGTTCTCGCGTCGGACTGGGTTTCATCGCTCGAATGAGGCGACGGCATGACCACGCAGCTGACGTTCTCGGCACCGATGGCGTCGGCGGCGAGCAGCGCGACGAGGGCAGAGTCGATTCCCCCGGAGAGAGCAAGGCCGACATGGCGGAAGCCGTTCTTGGCGACGTAGTCGCGCAAGCCGAGGACCAGAGCGGCATAGACCTCGGCAAAGTCGGCGAGCGGCTCGGCGCGCCGAGCCGCCGGCCCCGGCAGCTCGCAGACGAGCAGCTCCTCCTCGAACTGGGCAGCGCGGCCGAGAACCTCGCCTTCGGGGCCGACGAGCAGGCTCTGCCCATCGAAGACGAGCTCGTCCTGGCCTCCGACGAGATTGCAGAAAGCGATGTGGGAGCCGTAGGCGCGGGCGCGTTCGGCGAACATCGCCTCGCGCTCGCGGCCCTTGCCTCGGTGATAGGGAGAGCCGGACGGGTTGGCGATCAGGCGCGCGCCTGCCGCGACCTCCTCGGACGCGGGTGGGCCCTCCTCCCAGAGGTCCTCGCAGACGGTCAGACCGACCCCGGACCCGGCGACCTCGATCGTCAGCGGGGCGTCGCCGGGGACGAAGTAGCGCTGCTCGTCGAAGACGGCGTAATTGGGCAGCCTGTTCTTGCGGTAGATCGCCCGCACAGCACCGTCGCGGAGCACGGCGATCGAGTTGTGGGCATGGCGGTGGTCGCCGCCACCTTCAACCGGCTCGGCGAAGCCGACGAGGGCGGTCATCCCACCGACGCCGCGGGCGAGGCGTTCGACCGCGACCAGGTTGGCGGCGACGAAATGGCGCTTCAGGTAGAGGTCCTCCGCCGGGTAGCCGGGCAGGCAGAGCTCCGGGAAGATCGCCAGATCCGCGCCCGCGGCGGCGGCGCGGTCGATCCACTCGGCGACCTTGGCCGTGTTGCCGTCGAGGTCGCCGACGGTGGGGTCGATCTGGGCGAGGGCTATGCGCACGGGGGCCTCCGGCTGCTCACGCCTGAAGTATCGCTACCGCACCAGGCGGGACGCGCCTCCCCGGGCTGTACATTGGGTCAGATGCGGGCAATTCCGTCGCTGATCTGTGCCTCGCTCACGTTGCTCGCGGCGCTGACGCTGCTCCCCGCCACGGCCAGCGCGGGGGATCAGTGGACCTTCCGCCAGCCGCTCGCGCGGCCGACCGACCATCCCGATCCGGCGCGCCACTCCTACTCGGTGCCCGAAGCGCCGCGTTCGCCCGCCTGCGCGGGGCGCTTCTGCGTGCACTGGGTTGCCGAGGGGATCGACGCCCCCGAACTGACCGACTCCAACGGGTTCCAGGACGGCGACGGGATCCCCGACTATGTCGAGCAGGTGCTCAAGGTCGCGGTCCACGTGCACTCGGTCGAGAACGGCAAGCTGCACTGGCGCGAGCCGCGCTCCGACGGCCGCCGTGGCGGGCGCAGGGGCAAGACCGACGTCTACCTCAAGGAGCTGGGGCGGCTGCTCTTCGGCTACGCCGCTCCCGACCGCGGCCAATCCCAGATGGGGCGGCGGCTTCCCCGGCGCCTGCACGGCTACCTCGTGCTCGACAACGACTACGAACCGTTCCAGTACCCGGGGACCAAGCAGCAGGCCGATCTCGAGGTGACCTTCGCCCACGAGTACTGCCACATCCTGCAGATGGGCTACGACGCCTACCAGGACGCCTGGATGGCCGAGTCGACCGCCGTCTGGATGGAGGATCAGGTTTACAACGGGATCGATGACTACCTGCGCTACGTGCGCCGCTGGGTCCGCCTCTACCGAACTCCGCTGACCGCCAACTCGATCCGCGAGTACGGCGCGACGGTCTGGAACGAGTGGCTGGTGCGCCGCTATGGCCGCGGGATCGTCCGCGACGCCTGGTCGCGGGCGCTGCACACCCGCCCGGGTGGCTTCTCGGTCGCAAGCTACGACTCCGCGATCCGCGCCGCCGGCCGCTCGGAATTCAGCCTCGACTTCGCCCGCTTCGCCCGCGACGTGGCCGAGTGGCGCACCGGCACGCGCTTCCGCGAAGGCCGTCGCTACCCCGACGTGCCCCGCCAGGGCAGCCTGCCCAGCGACGGTCGGCCGCTGCGCCGCTCGCTCAACCACGCCACCTTCCAGCTGCTCCGCGTCCACCCGGCCGGAGGGCGCGCCGTGATCGCGAGCGCCGTCGCTCCGCGCGGGGTCGCAGCCGGCCTGGCCCTGGTCGGACGCACCGGCAGCGAGCAGCATGGCCACGTCGTCTCCCGCCTTCGCTTCAGCCGCAACGGCGGCAAGCTCAACGTCAGTCTCGGCCGCTCGGGACGCTTCAAACGGATCACCGCGGTACTGATCAACGCCGACACGCGCGCCGAGGGCTTCAGCGCCCGGCGGCTCGATTGGAACTACTTGACCGACACCGCGCCGTTCGTGGTCCGCGCCCGCTCGGCCGGCTGAGCGTCCTTCTCCAACGGGGGCGCGGTGGCGACCGCTTCGGCGATCGCCCCTTCGAGGTCGAGGCCGAAGCTGTCCAGGTCGGCCATCGCGTCGTAGTCGCCGACCAGGCCGAAGTCGATCTTGCCGTCGTAGGACATGATCCCTACGCAGAGTGCCTGGCGGCGCGCCAGTGGGACCAGGGGGAAGATCGAGGTCATCCGGCGGCCCATCAGGTATAGCGGGAACTGCGGGCCGGGAACGTTGGTGACCACCAGGTTGAAGAAGCGCTGCGCCGGCTGCAGGCGGGCCGCCTGCGAGGCGATCGTCGGCGGGGCGAAGTCGGTAAGCCTGGTCAGCAGCTCAGCGCCGACAGCCTGGCCGGAGCCCTTCAGGTCGCCCATCGTCTCGGAAACCAGTCGGAGCCGCTCGATCGGGTCCTCGGCGAAGACCGGCAGTGGCGCCATCATCGCCGAGATGCGGTTGCCGAGCGCGCCGTGCTCTTCGTCGGCGCGCACGCTGACCGGGACCATCGCGCGCATCTCCAGCTCCTCGGTGTCGTGACCACGGGCGCGCAGGTAATTGCCGAGCGCGCCGGCGACGACTGAGAGGACAACGTCGTTGACGGTACCGCCGTGGGCGTTCTTGACCCGCTTGAAGTCGGCCAGGTCGCCACGCACGAAGGCGAGGCGCCGGTGCGGGCCGATCTCGACGTTGAAGGGCGTCCCGGGTGCCGACGCCGCTGCCCCGAGCATCTTGCTCGTATCGGCGAGGCCGCGCAGCACCTGCCGCGGCCCGCGCACGGCGGCCCGCGCACCACGGACGATCTCGCGCGGGCTGGTCAGCCGCTCCTGCCAGGCGTCGCGGAGCAGGTCGAAGTCACTGGGCTCCGGACGGGGCGCCCACCTCGGCGGCCGCACCGGAGGGTTGTCGGGCTCCTCTTCGAGGTCGAAGAGGACAGTGGTGATGTCGACGCCGGAGACGCCGTCGACGAGCGCGTGGTGGCTCTTGCCGACGACGGCGAAGCGGCCCTCCTCGACCCCCTCGACCAGCCACAACTCCCAGAGCGGCTTGGTGCGGTCGAGCTGCTGGGAGAAGATCCGCGCCGCGAGGTTGCGCAGCTGCTCTTCTGAGCCAGGCGCCGGCAGCGCCGAGCGGCGCACGTGGTAGTCGAGGTTGAGGAAGGGGTCATCGACCCAGACCGGGCGCCCCTGGTCGAAGGGGACGAAGCGCAGCTTCTGGCGGAAGCGGGGGACGAGGTGCAGGCGCGACTCGATCTGGTCGCGGAATTCCTCGTGCGTCGGCGCCTCGCCGTCGAAGAGAATCGTCGAGGCGACGTGCATGTGAGCGCCGGCGCGCTCCATGTGCAGGAAGGAGGCGTCGAGCCCGGTCAGTCGGTCGGCGTTCACCGGCCCATCTTCGCACAGGTTTGCAACGCAACGTGCGGCTTCTCCAAGTGTGATTGCGCTCACGCCCGACCCCACCGCAGGGCCCCTACCGTCCATTGTCCGACCAAGCAATCCATCTGCCGTTTTCTGACCGTGAGCCGCCCAGAGCGGCTCCCCCGCGTAGGCAGACGAGAAAGCGAGTTGAGACACGATGCGATTCATCCTGCCCGCGGCGCTGGCCGCTGCCGCCCTCCTTGCCGGAACGGTTCCGGCCCTGGCGAGCAAGCACCGTCACCGCACGCCCGAGCGGGTGCGCTCACATGTCACCCTGCACGTCTCCAGCCACAACGTCGTCAGCGGGCGGCGCCTCGTCCTGCGCGGGCGGGTGCGGCCGCGCGGCGCGCATCGGGTCAAGGTCGTCGTGCGCGGCGCGGGCGGCAGGACGGTCGGGACGGCGAGCGGCCGCGGCGGCGGCTTCTCGCTGCGCTGGCGCCCCCGCGCCACCGGCAGCTACAGCATGCGCGCCTACGGCCTGCACGACAGAAGGATGCGCTCTTCCGTCAGTCCCGCGCGGCGGGTGACCGCGTACCGCACCGCGGCCGCCTCCTTCTACGGGCCCGGCCTCTACGGCGGTGCGCTGGCCTGCGGCGGGACGCTGCAGCCAGGCACGCTCGGCGTCGCCCACAAGACGCTGCCCTGCGGCTCGAAGGTGAGGCTGCGCTACCGCGGCCGCACGGTCACGGTGCCGGTCGTCGACCGCGGGCCGTACGTCGCCGGCCGCGACTACGACCTGACCGAGGCAACGCGGGCGCGGCTGCGCTTCCCGAGCACCGGGGTGCTGCTCTCAAGCCGCTGAGCGCTTTTCGCCGAGCCCGAGCTGCAGCTGCCCGGCCAAGGCGGCGGGCTCGGGCCGCTCCTCGACGGCGAAACCCGCGACCCGCACGCCGAGCAGGCGTACGGGTCGCGGCGGGGAGTAGGCGCGCAACAGCTCAAGGGCAACCGGCACAACGACCTGCGGGTCGTTGGTCGGCTCCTCGACGGTCTGCGCGCGGCTGACGTTGGTCCAGTCGTCCAGCCGCACCTTGATCCCGACGGTGCGGCCGGCCAGATCACGCCCTTGCAGCCGCCCGCAGAGCTGTTTGCCGAGCGATGCCACGTGCCGCTCCATCTCGGCCCGGTCGGCGACATCGACGTCGAAGGTCGTCTCCGCCGACTGCGACTTGGTCTCGCGTTCGATCGAGATCGGCGTCTCGTCTTCAAAGCGCGCCCGGGCGGGCAGCCAGCGGCCCATGCGTGGCCCAAAGGCGCGCTCGAGCGCGGCGGAATCGTGGTCGCGCAGCTCGGCCAGCGTGCCGATGCCCAGCTTCTCCAGCCTGACCACGGTCTTCGGCCCGATGCCGGGTACCAAGCCGGGGGGCTCGGCGGCGAAGCGGCCCAGCGCCTCCTCGCGCGAGAGGACGACGAGCCCGGCGGGCTTGCCGAGCTCGCTGGTGATCTTGGCGAGCAGCCGGTTCTCGGAGATCCCGACCGAGCAGGTCAGGCCGAGGTCCTCGCGGATCTCGGTCGCGATCCGGCGCATCGTCGCCTTTGGTGAGAAGAGGCCGGTGAGGTCGAGGTAGGCCTCGTCCAGCCCGACCACCTCGACGGTCTCCACGTTGGCGCGCAGGATCTCCATCACCCGGGCCGACGCCTCCCGGTAGGCGGGGAAGTCGGGCTTCAGGTAGACGGCATCGGGCAGCCGCCGGCGCGCGACCGCCGCCGGCATGGCGGAATGGATCCCGGCCAGCTTGCGAGCCTCATAACTAGCCGTCGTCACCACAGCCCGCGGCCCCGAGCCGCAGACGACGACCGGCCTGCCCCTCAGCTCCGGCCGCCGCCGCAGCTCGACCGACGCGTAGAACGCGTCCATGTCCAGGTGGGCAATCGTGCGGTCGGAGCCCATCGGATCGATGGTAGGGCGAGGCTGGGACGGCCTGACGATTGCCGCGTGGCGCTTCTGGGTAGCATCGCGGCATGACCGACCTGACCCATGTCTCGATCGACGAGATGGACGCAATCGACGGCTTTTTCGAGGGCATCAAGTTCCACAAAGCCGCGGCAGGCTTGGAGATCGAGTCCTTCGGGATGTCGATCACCGACCTCGCGCCGGGCGCGGAGGACTACCCCGAGCACGACCACTCCGAGCAGGGGATGGGCGGGCAGATGTTCGCCAAGCGCCCCCAACAGCTCGGCCAGGAGGAGGTCTACGTGGCGCTGAGCGGCTCGGGCACCTTGGAGGCCGACGGCGAGCGCTACCCGCTCGACGCCGATCACATCGCCCGCGTCGGCCCCGACGTGAAGCGCAAGGTCACCCCGGGACCGGACGGCATCCGGCTGATGGTCATCGGCGCGACGCCGGGCGAGGCGTACGCGACCGGCGGCACGCTGTAGCTGCGCGGCCGTCCTAGACTTGGGCGATGGCTTCACCCGAGGCGAAGAACCTGGAGGCGATCTCCAAGGCGATCGACCAGCACAACAGCAGCTGCCCGTACCCCGCGGCGGAGGTGCGGATGAACCCGTTCGAGGTCGAACGGCTGGGCTGGGACGAGATCCGCGGGCTGCCGGTCGTGCCCGACCCGGAGATCGGCACCGGCCGCTTTCGCATCGTCTGCTCGCGCGAACTCGACGACGCTGGGCTGGAAGAGACCGAGGCGATCGGGCGCGAGTTGGAGACCGTCACGCCGACGAACGGCTAGACGCCGTTCCAGAAGTCCAGCCCGACTTCGCCGAGCAGGCGCTGGGCTTCGATGTTGAGCTGGGTCAGTTCGCCGGTCCAGATCAGGACCCCCATCGCGATCAGGATCACGCCGCCGGTGGCGACGATCGCCTGGTAGTGGCGCTTGACGACGCCGAAAGCCGTTGTCATGCGGGAGAAGGCCACCGCGGTGAGCAGAAAGGGGATCGCCAGCCCGGCCGAGTAGACGGCGAGCAGCAGGGCGCCGTGGGCGGCCGAGCCGGAGATCGAGGCGGCCGAGAGGATCGCGCCCAGGGTGGGGCCGATGCACGGCGTCCAGGCGATCGCGAATGCGGCCCCGGCGACGATCGGGCCGCCCTTGCCGGCGCGCTCGAGCAGCGCGTCGACATGCCACTCGCGGTTGAGCCGGGTGACGAACAGCGAGGCGACGAAGAGGACGCCCATCGCGATGATCAGCGCGGCCGAGACCTTGGTCAGCAGCTGCTTGTGGTCCTGCAGGGTCGCGCCGAGGCCGGTCGCGGTCAGCCCGAGGGCGATGAAGATCGCCGAGAAGCTGGCAACGAACAGCAGGCTGGGGCCGAGCACGCGGCGCCAGCCGGCGCTGTCGAGCTCGGACGCTGAGACCCCGCTGACCGCCGAGAGATAGCCCGGTACGAGCGGCAGCACGCAGGGGGAGAGGAAGGAGACGATTCCCGCCGCGAGAGCGGCGAGGACGCCGACACCCGCGGTCGGATCGGTGCTCAAATCGGCGACGATCACGACTCCTCAGGCTACCTGGGGCGGCCATCCAGCCTCATGCTTAGACTCGCCACAAGCTGGCCGCGCGCTCCAGATCGCCGCTGTTCAACGCCACCGGCGCGGCGCGCGCGCTGCGGGCCGCGCCTCTGTTCGCGATCGGCCCCGCAGCGCCGGGCCCGGCGCTGCGGCGCGGGGCCCTGGTCTCGATCCCGGTCGGGGTCGCGCTGCTGCTCGAGCTCGGCCTCGACGGGCCGAGCAAGGGGGCGATCGCGACCGGCGCCCTGCTGGCGGGCTTCCCCGCGCTCGATGCACCGGCGGGCATCCGCTCCGCCTGGCAGGCGGTCGTCGCGCCGCTGATCGGCCTGACCGCCGCGCTCGGCGTCCTGACTGGATCCTCGGTCGTGCCGGCGGTCGCGACCATGGCGCTGGTCGGCGCCGCCGCGGGCTACTGCTTCGCCGTTTCGCTGCGGTTGTCGATCGCGGGGCTTTCGGTCGCCCTCTCCCTGCTGATCGCCCAGGGCCTGCCACTCGACGCCGCCGACGCGCTCCCCGCATTTCTCCTCGCCACCGCCGGCGGCCTCGGCCAGGCGCTTTTCTCTTTCGCGGTCTGGGCCTGGAACGGGACGCCAAGCGCGGCGGTTTGGGACTGGCGTGGGGGAGTGGAGGACCTGCGCTCGAACCTGACCCTGCGCTCGATCAGCACCCGTCACGCGCTGCGCTTCGGCGCCGCCCTCGCCGCCGGCGTTGCCGCCTACTGGCTGCTGGACATCGAATCGCACGGCTTCTGGATCCCGCTGACGATCCTCTTCGTCCTGCGCCCGGAAAGAGAGGAGACCTTCCACCGGCTGATCCTGCGTGCGATCGGGACCGCCGTCGGCCTGGTCATCGCGACGGCGCTCTCGGAATGGCTCGGCGGCGACGGGGTGGCCCTCGCGGTCGCGCTGACCCTCGCTACCGGCTTCGCCTACGGCCTGCTCACGGTCCAGTATGCGCTCTTCACGACGGCGATCACGACCTACGCCGTGCTGCTCGCCGACACGCTCGGCGAGGCCCCTCTGCACGCCGCCGGGCAGCGTGCGATCGCCACCGCGATCGGGATCGCGATCTGCGCCGCCGCCTTCCTGCTCTGGCCGAATCCGGGAGAAAAGGGGGAGGCGGTCGCGCCACCGCGCCCAGCCCGGTAGATTTCTTGGCCAGCCAGCCAAACGCCGCGCGCAGGCGGCGCCAACACAGGAGAGACTTTGAGCAACCGCACGTTCGTCATCGGGGTCGGCATGACCAAGTTCGAGAAGCCGGGCACGAAGGAGGGCGACTACCCCGACTGGGCCAAGGAAGCGGGGGAGAAGGCGCTCGCCGACGCGGGCATCCCCTACGAGGACGTCGAGCAGGCCTATGCTGGCTACTGCTACGGCGACTCGACCTACGGCCAGCGGGCGCTGTACCAGTTGGGCCTGACCGGGATCCCGGTCGTCAACGTCAACAACAACTGCTCGACCGGCTCCTCGGCGCTGTTCCTGGCCCGCCAGGCGGTCAAGGGCGGCCTCGTCGAGTGCGCAATGGCGATCGGCTTCGAGAAGATGGAGCCGGGCTCGCTCGGCGTCAAGTACACCGACCGCACCAATGCGCTCGACAAGCACGCGATGCGGATGTTCGAGATCCGCGACCCCGAGCAGTCGCCGCCCGCGCCGCAGATGTTCGGCAACGCCGGCCGCGACCACATGGAGAAGTTCGGCTCCAACCCCGACCACTACGCCTGGATCGGCTGGAAGAACCACAAGCACTCCGTCAACAACCCCTACGCTCAGTTCCAAGACGAGTACACGATCGAGGACATCAAGGCCGCGAAGATGATCCACGACCCGCTGACCAAGCTCCAGTGCTCGCCGACCTCCGACGGCTCGGCCTGCGCGATCGTCGCCTCGGAGCGCTACGTCGAAGAGCACGACCTGGGCGGCCAGGCGATCGAGATCGCCGGCCAGTCGATGGTCACCGACCTCGGCTCGACCTTCGCCGAGGAGACCGACTGCATGAAGATCGTCGGCTCGGACATGTCGAAGCAAGCCGCGGACGAGGCCTACACCGAGGCCGGCGTCGCCGCCGAGCAGGTCGACGTTTGCGAGCTGCACGACTGCTTCAGCGCCAACGAGCTGATCACCTATGAAGCGCTCGGGTTCGCGGCCGAGGGGGAGGCGCACAAGCTGGTCGAGGAAGAGGCGACCACCTACGGCGGCAAGGTCGTCGTCAACCCCTCCGGCGGGCTGATCTCGAAGGGGCACCCGCTCGGTGCAACCGGCCTGGCGCAGTGCTCAGAGCTGACCTGGCAGCTGCGCGGCGAAGCCGAAAAGCGACAGGTCGACGGCGCCAAGACCGCCCTGCAGCACAACATCGGCCTCGGCGGCGCCGCCGTGGTCACCGTCTACAAGCCGGCGGTCTAGGGACCGCCGGAGGAGGAGGGCCCGCATGGCGAAGCAGCGGCAGTCACTCAGCGGCAAGGTCGTGGCGATAACCGGGGGCGCCCGGGGAATCGGCAAGGCGACCGCGACGGCGTTGGTCCGCAAGGGCTGCCGGGTTGCGATCGGCGACCTCGACCCGGCGCTCGCCGAGCAGACCGCGGCGGAGCTAGGAGGCGGCACGATCGCCGTCGCCCTCGACGTAACCGACCGCGGCTCGTTCGCCGCCTTCCTCGACGAGACCGAGCGCGAGCTCGGGCCGCTCGACGTCGTCGTCAACAACGCCGGGATCATGCCCGTGACGCCGTTCGTCGAGGAGTCGGCCGACTCGGTCAGGCGCCAGCTCGACATCAACGTCTTCGGCGTCATCACCGGGATGCAGCTGGCGATCGAGCGAATGCGGCCACGGGGAGCCGGGCACATCGTCAACCTCGCCTCGCAGGCGGGCAAAGGCGGCTTTCCGGGGATTGCCACCTACTCAGGCACCAAGCACGCCGTGGTCGGGGTCAGCGAGGCCGTGAGAGCGGAGCTGCGCGGCAGCGGCATCGAGATCGCCTGCGTGATGCCGACCGTCGTCAACACCGAGCTGACCTCGGGTGTCGGCCAGAAGATGATCAAAGCCGTCGAGGCATCCGACGTCGCCGACGAGATCGTCGACGCGCTCGAAGTGCCGCGCTTCGATGTCTGGGTGCCGCGTCAGAACGGCGGCCTGTTCAAGGTCGTGGCGCTACTGCCGCGCACCTGGCGCGAGGCCCTCGGCCGCCTGATGAAGGTCGACAAATTGATGACCGAAGTCGACCATGGCGCCAGGCAGGCCTATGAGGAGCGCGCCGCGCAGAGCGAAGCGGAGGGCGTGGCGCAGCGCGACGCCGCCTAGCCATGGGGCGCGTCTACGACGCGACCTGGGGTCGGGCCTTCTCGGCCCTCTACGACCGGCTGCTGAGGGGAACCGAGGAGGCGGGGCTGCGCAAGCGGCGGCGATCGGTGCTAACTGACGCGCGCGGCCGCACGATCGACATCGGCGCCGGCACCGGGGCGAACCTCGGGCTCTTCCCGTTGGACGCCGAGATCGTGATGGCCGAGCCCGACCCGCACATGACCAAGCGGCTGCGCCAGAAGATCGCCGCCTCGGGGGCGAAGGTCGAGTTGGTCGAAGCCGGCGCGGAAAGCCTGCCCTTCGAGGACGCGAGCTTCGACACCGTCGTCTTCACGCTCGTGCTCTGCACGGTCCCCGATCCCGCCGCGGCACTCGTCGAGGCGGCCCGGATCCTCAAGCCGGGCGGTCAGCTGCTCTTCGTCGAGCACGTCCGCGCGCCCGAGGCAAACGTCGCCCGCTGGCAGGACCGCCTGGAGAGGCCCTGGAAGCTTTTCGCCGACGGCTGCCGCTGCAACCGCGACACCGTCGCCAAGATCGAAGCCTCGCCGCTGACGCTCGACACCGTGGAGCGCGGCGAGCTGCCCAAGTCCCCGCCGATCACCAGGCCGCTGGCCTGGGGCCGAGCGACCGTCGCTTGAAGGGTTGTCGGGGCTATAACGCCACAAAGCCTGCGATCGACATCGGCGCGCTCGGAATCAACGCACGATAATGGTGGTTATGTAAACCCAGGCGGGGAAGGCTTAACCGGCGGCTTCGATTGCCCGTTCGAGGATGCCGGCGTCGCCGGGGGTCCCGAGGACTTCGATGCCTTCGCTGTTCGGCCCCGTGACAGCAAACGAGGGCGTGCCGGTGAGGCCGAGCTGCTGCGCTTCGTCGGTTGAGCGCTGAATCTCGCGCAGCGCGCCCGCTTCGTCCTTGCGTTCCTTGTTCCAGCGCGCGATGTCGGTGACGCCGGCGCCCCTGGCGACTTCGGTGAGGAACTCGTCGGTGACGTAGCCGGAGGCCTCGCGGCCCTGGTTGCGGTAGAAGAGCTCGACGAAGTTCCAGCCGCGGCCCTGCTGGCCCGCCGCGATCGCAGCGGCACCCGCCGGAGTCGATTCTTCGCTGATGATCGTGAAGTTGCGGAACTCGATTTTCGCTTCGCCGCTGCGCACCTTGGAGTCGATCACTTCGGGCACGATCTGTTCGGAGAAGGCTTTGCAGACCGGGCACTGCAGGTCGCCGAACTCGACCAGGGTCACCTTCGCCTTGGGGTCGCCGAGAGTCAGGCCGGTCTGCGGGATGCCCTGCAACTTGCGCTTGACCAGGCCGACATCCTCCAGGTTCGTGTCGCCGCCGTCGGTTTCGTTCTGGCTTATGACAATCAGCACAGCGACGACGACCACCACGATGAAGACCGCGGCGCTGCCGATTTGGAGCAGGCGCTTGCGGCGCTCCTGCGCCTCGCCTTCGCCTTCGGCCTGCAGCCGTTCTTCACGGCGTGCCTCTCTTGCGCTCTTACCACTCATGCGGGCCTCCCAACGTAACCGACCATGCGCAGCGCATTCAAGCCGAAGAGGATCGTCATCAGAATCGCGCTCGCCACGCACCACTGGCAGATCGCTTCGATCTTGAACAGCTCCAGGTAGGTCAGGTACAGGCTGTAGCCGAAGCCGGCGAGCGAGACGGCGAACCCTCCCATCCGGGCCACGTCCCCGCGGAGGGCCGCGGCCGCGAGCAGCAGGACGTAACCGCCGATGCCGAAGATCGCGATATTGACCCCCGCCAGGTGGGAGTACGTGCTGTCGGCGACCGTCTGGCAACCGCTACCGCCGGCGATGCAAGCGGGCGCGCCGCCACCGGAATCGGCGATCGCGATGTAGGTGGCGACGCCGACGCCGAAGGCCGCGACGAAGGTCGCGATCATCCGCAGCGTCCCCTCTGGCGGTGCCGACATGCCTAGCGCCGTCGCCAAGCGCCGCCGAAGAGTTTTCCGAGCCGGCCGGTGCGCAGGTTGGGAACCACCTTCGAGTGACCCTCCTCCGGCGGCCCGAGCCGCTTCGCCGCCTCGGCGTCGATCGTCAGCACCACCGCCCGCTCGGCGGTGCGAGCGACCTCGGGCGCATCGACGAAGCGCAGGTCGCCCTCGAGGTTCTCGAAGACGACCCCATCGAAGATGTGCTCCTTGCGATTGTCGAGGACCTCGCGCACGTGGCCGACGTGGATTCCGTCGGAAGCGTAGATCGGCGTCTCCGGCTGCACCGCCGAGTAATGGATCGCGTGGCCCTCGTCGAGCATCCCCCTGTTCCCTTGCATAACACCCATTCTTACGATTGGCCGAGCTCGGCGCAGAAGGCGGCGATCTCCCGCGAGAGCTTCCCGCCCTGCCAGGCCAACGGCGACTCGCCCTCGGCCTCCCCGACAAGCTGCGCAGCGGGCAGGCGCTCGGCGTAGGCCTCGGCGACGTGGCGCGGGTGGCCGGGGTCGGCCGCGTCGTTGCTGGCGACGACGAGCGCCGGGACCCGCAGCGACTCCAACTCACTCAGCTCCCGAAATGGGCGCGAGCGCGGCAGCTCGCGCAGCGCCATCGCCAGCGCGGCCGGGTGGCGCTGGCGTTCGATCCGCTCGCGGGTGAAGCGCAGCACCGAGTCGCGCCAGGCCGGATCGGTTTGCTGCTCGCGGTCGATGTAGGCGACGAAGCCGTCGACGCCGCTATCCTCGAGGGCCGCGGCGAGGCCGTCCCAGTATAAAAGCGTCTCGGCCGAGATCTCGCCGGTGTAGGTCGGCCCGACGACGACGAGCCCGTCGAGTCGCTCGGGATGGCGCAGCGCGTAGGCAACCGCCGTGTGGGCGCCCATCGAGTGGCCGCCAACGACGAACCGCCCCTCCCCGATCGTCGCCGCGACCACCTGTTCGAGATCGCCGACCAGCTCCGGGTATCCATAACCCCGCCCGCCGGGGGCGGGGTCCGACTCCCCGTGGCCGCGGGCGTCATAGGTAACCACGGCGTGGCCGGCACGCTCCAGCGCCCGCGAGCCATGCACCACGTAGCGGCGCGTCGCGGTGATCCCGTGGCAGAGGACGATCGGCGGCCCCTCCCCCGCCACCTCGCCGCGAAGCGCCGGCTGCGTTCCGGCGGAGAACTGCCGCGGCTCGGCTGCCATCAAGCGATCGCTGCGACGGCCTCTTCGATGTCGCCGACCGTCTCGAAGCTGAGCCCGGCCATCGTCACCCTGCGGTGGCGGACGATGCCCTCCTCGTCGATGACGAAGACCGCCCGCCGCACCATCGGCCCGGCAACGATCCCGTAGGCCTTGGCGACCGCCTTGTCCTCGTCGGCGAGCAGTGGCACGTTGAGGCTCTTCTCTTTGGTGAAGCGCTCGTGCGAGTCGACCGACTGCGGCGAGATGCCGAGCACCTCGGCGTCGATCGCGTCGAGTCGCTCGCTTTCGTCGCGGTAGGAGCAGAACTGCTTCGTGCAGACCATGGTGAAATCGCCGGGGTAGAACGCCAGCACGACCTTGCGCCCGCCGTACTCGGAGAGCTTGTAGGTCTCGCCGCCGGTGCCCGGCAGCTCAAAGTCCGGCGCCGCATCTCCCACGTCGACCTTGGCCATGTCGAAAAGACTACTGCGGTGGGCGCTGCGCCTATAGATTGGAGCGATGGGCGACCCACCCCACGTCGACGGCGTCAGCCACCGCTGGGTGCGGGCGCGCGGGCTCGACTTCCACGTCGCCGAAGCGGGATCGGGCGACGACGTCGTCCTCTGCCTGCACGGCTGGCCGCAGCACTGGTACGAGTGGCGCCACCTGATGCCTGCGCTGGCCGACGGCCACCGCGTCCTCGCGCTCGACCTGCGCGGCTTCGGCTGGTCCGATGCGCCACGCGGTGGCTATGAGAAGGAGAACCTGGCCGACGACGTGCTTGCCGTCCTCGACGCGCTCGGCCTCGACCGGGTGAATCTCGTCGGCCACGACTGGGGCGGCTGGATCGGCTTCCTGCTCTGCCTCAAGGCCCCGCGGCGCTTCGAGCGCTACCTGGCACTCAACATCCTCACCCCGTGGCCGCCGCGGGCGCGGACGCTCGCCCAACTGTGGCGCTTCTGGTACCAGTGGATGATCCTCACCCCCGGGATCGGCTATCGCCTGCACCGCGGCGGCGCCTTCGTCCCGCGAGTCCTGGTCGGGGCCTCGACGGTCAAAGACGCCTGGGACGACGCGACGCTTCATTCCTTCGGCGACAACCTGGCCGAACCGGCGCGCGCCCGCGCCGCGGTGCAGATGTACCGCGTCTTCAACCTGCGCGAGACCTGGCCGATCCTGCGCGGCCGCTACGAGCGCCAGCGCCTCTCGGTGCCGACGAGGATGCTCTTCGGCACCGACGACGCCGCCCTGCGTCCCGAGCTGCTCGCCGGCTACGAGCGCCACACCGACGATATGCAGGTCGAGCTGGTCCCCGACTGCGGCCACTTCATCGCCGACGAGAAGCCGGAGCTCGTCGCCGCGCGAGCCCGCGAGTTCCTCGCGGCCTAAGCTCAGCCCTTCTCGATCGAGATCTTTTCGATCAGGACGGTTTGTTTCGGTTTTTCGGCCGGGGTGCCGAGCATGCCGATCCGTTCGACCACGTCGAAGCCCTTGTCGACCTTGCCGACAAGGGCGTATTCGGGCGGCAGGCCCGCGTCGGCGCTGAGGACGACGAAGAACTGGCTGCCCGAGCGGCCGGGGGGCTCGGCCGAGCTTTTCGCCATCGCGACGACGCCCTTCGTGTAGGCGAGGTTGGCCGGGGGCTTCTCGTCGACGCTGTAGCCCGGCCCTCCCGTGCCCGTGCCGAGCGGGTCGCCGCCCTGGACGACAAATTCCGGCGCGACCCGGTGGAAGGTGAGGTCGTCGTAGAAGCCTTCTTCGGAGAGGAAGACGAAGGAGTTGACGGTCTTCGGCGCCCGCATGGAATCGAGCGCGATGTCGAAGCCGCCGCAGCTCGTTTCGACCACGGCGGTCAGCTTCTCGCCCTTCTTGACGACCTGCTTGGGCGCCTTGAAGCTGACGGTCTTCGGCTTCGGGGCCTTGACCTTCTTGCAGCCGGCGACGCTCGCCGTGCCGCCCGAGTCGTCGCCGCCGCTACGTCCGATCAGGATCGCGGCGACCACGCCGACCGCGATCAGCGCGAAGACGGCAAGTGCGATCAGCTTGGTCTTGTCCTGTGAGCCCTTCATCGGCGCGGGATCCTAGATCATCTCCCGATGCCCCCGCCATCGCTCACCGCGCTCGCGGCCGCCGTATTGCACGTGCGCGACCTGCCGGAGCGGATCCTCGAGGTCGGCTGCGGCGAAGGCGACGGCGTGCTCTTCCTCGCGCGCGAGTTCCCGGCTGCCCGGGTGCGCGGCGTCGATCCCTCCGCGGAGGCGATCCACGACGCCGTCGCCCGGATCGGGCTCGACCCCGAGGGCCGGGTTGCTTTCAAGCAGGGCGGCGGGCGATCCCTCCCCTACCCCGAGGACTTCTTCGACCTGGTCGCCCAGGCGGGCGGACAACTGCACCCGGGCGAGATCGCCCGCGTGCTGCGCCCCGGCGGGCACCTGATCCTTGCCGGCCGCTGGCGCCTGCTCGAGTGGCGGCTCGGCAGGCGCGGCTTCGACCCGGTCGAAGCCGGTGAAGCCGGGGGCGAGCGATTTCACGTGTTGCGGCTCTACCACGGCGAATAGGCCGCCCGACTAGGCTGCCGCTCGCAATGAGAGCCGAGGGGATGCCGCTGGTTCTGCTGGTCAACCCGTCGTCGGCGCACGGGCGCGGGTTGAAGCTGCTGCCGGGCCTCGAGGGCGCGCTGGACGAGCGCCGCCTCCCCTTCCGGGTCGAGCGCACCCGCGGTCTGCAGGACGGGGTCGAGCGCGCCGTGGGCGCCGCCGAATCCGGCGAGATCCCCGTCGTGCTCAGCGGCGACGGCCTGGTCGGCGCCGTGGGCGGCGCTCTCGCCGGCTTCGAGTCGCCGGTCGGAATCGTCCCCGGCGGGCGCGGGAACGACCTTGCCCGCGTACTCGGCATCCCCCACAACCCCGAGGCGGTGGTGAACATGCTCGCGGCCGGTGAGACCCGACGCATCGATGTCGGCGAGGTCAACGGCAAGCGCTTCCTGGGCATCGTCAGCGTCGGCTTCGACTCGGTGGCCAACCAGCGCGCAAACGAGACTCGCTGGCTGCGCGGCAACCTGGTCTACGCCTACTCCGGCGTGCGCACGCTGCTCGGCTGGAAGCCCGCCCGCTTCACGATCCGCGTCGGCGAAGAGCGCGAGCGCTTCACCGGCTACTCGGTCTCGGTTGCCAACAGCAAAGCGTTTGGGGGCGGGATGTTCATCGCCCCCGACGCCGAGCTCGACGATGGCGAGTTCGACGTGGTCACCGTCGGCGAGGTCGGCAAGCTGCGTTTCCTGAGTAACCTGCCGAAGGTGTTCAAGGGCACCCACGTCGAGGAGGACGAGGTGCGCGTGTTCCGCGCCTCCCGCCTCGAGCTGAGCGCCAGTCGCCCGTTCCCCGTCTACGCCGACGGCGAGCACCTGACCGACCTGCCCGCGACGCTGCGAGTGCTGCCGCAATCGCTGAGCGTGATCGTCCCGCCGCGAGACGGGGAGTGAGCACGGAGCGCGGCGGGGCGCTGTTCGGGGCCAAGCGGCTCGCCGCCCGGGGCGTCGGCGCGGCCAGCCGGGCCAGCGGGCGCGGCGGAGGCACGACGCTTCCGGGCCGTCTGCTGCTGCGCATGGACAGCCGGGCGATCGCCCGACTCGGTGCCGGGCTCCAAGGCGGCTCGACCCTGATCAGCGCGACCAACGGCAAGACGACGACGGCGGCGATGCTCTCCGCCCTGCTCGCCGCCGAGGGCCGTGTCCCGGTTCACAACCGAGCCGGCTCGAACATGACCTGGGGAATCGCCACGGCCCTGCTCGAGCAGCATGGCGAGGAGGGCCTGTTCGAGGTCGACGAGGCCTGGCTGCCGCAGGTCAGCGCCGAGCTGGACCCCTCGCTGTTCGTGCTCGGCAACCTTTTCCGCGACCAACTCGACCGCTACGGCGAGACCGAGGCGCTTGCCGAGGAGTGGGCGAAGACCGTCGCCACTCGAGCGGGGCGCAGCCGCTTCGCGCTCAACGCCGACGACCCGCTGATCGCCGACCTGGGACGCGGCCCGGATGGGCAACGACGCCCGGGCGTCGTCTACTTCGGCATCGAGGACGACTCGCAGGCGCTGCCGGAGCTGCAACACGCCTTCGACGCCAAGCACTGCCGTCGCTGCGGTCATCCATACGCCTACGCACGTGCCTTCGTCGGCCACCTCGGGCACTACTCGTGCCCCGAGTGCGGCGCCGGCCGACCGTCGCCCGACGTGGCCGCAACGCGGATCGAGCTGCACGGCATGCGCGGCTCCTCGCTCACCGTGCGCACGCCGCACGATGAGCTCCAGCTCGAGCTTCCCCTGCCCGGCCTCTACAACGTCTACAACGCCCTGGCGGCGATCGCCGGCGCGCTCGAGCTGGGCGTCGCACCGAGTTCGATCGGAGCTGCGCTGACCGGTATGCACGGTGCCTTCGGCCGCGTCGAGACGATCTCGGTCGGCGAGAAACGGCTCTCGATCCTGCTGGTCAAGAACCCGGCCGGGGCCAACGAGGTGCTGCGCACGCTCGGGCTCGAGGCGGACCAGCACGGCCTCGACCTCTGGATCGCCCTCAACGACGGGATTGCCGACGGGCGCGACGTGTCCTGGATCTGGGACGCCGACTTCGAGCTGCTGGCCGGGGCCGTGCGACGGGTCACCTGCGCTGGAACGCGGGCGCCGGAGATGGCGCTGCGGCTCAAATACGCCGGCTGGCCAGAGGAGTCGATCGCGGTCGAGCCGCGAATCGAGGCCTCGCTCGACCGCGCTCTCGCCAAGGCCCCCGGGCAGCTCTTCGCGCTGCCGACCTACACGGCGCTGCTCGAGCTGCACAAACTGCTCTCGGGCAGGAGCCTCACGGAGGAGTTCTGGAGATGACCGATGAGGGAGTGATCTGGCATGACGTGGAGTGCGGAAGCTACACGGCGGATTTGCCCCTCTGGGAGGAGCTGGCGGAGGGTGCCGTGCTGGATCTCGGCTGTGGAACGGGGCGGGTCGCGCGGCATCTGGCGCGTCGGGGCCATTCGGTCATCGGGCTCGACGCGGAACCCGCCTTCGTGGCTGAGCTGAACAGTCGGTCGACCCAGCTGTCCGTCCTGGCGGTCGCCGGCGACGCGCGCGATTTCAGGCTTGATTCTGTTTTCGACCTCGTGCTTGCCCCGATGCAACTGATCCAGCTACTTGCCGATGCCGAGGAGCGCAAACGTTGCCTGCGCTGCGTCGAGGCGCACCTCGAGCCCGGCGGGCTTGCGGCATTTGCGATCGTCGAGGGCGTGCCCGACCCGGTCGCTGGCCCCCCTCCCCTGCCCGACACGCGCGAGATCGATGGCTGGGTCTACTCGAGCCTGCCGATCGAGGCCGGCGTCGACAGCGACGGCCTGCGAGCGCGGCGCCTGCGGCAGACGGTCTCCCCCGCGGGGGAGCTGAGCGAGGAGCTGGACGAGATTTTGCTCGCGACGCTCGAGGCCGCAACGCTCGAGCGCGAGGCCGAAGCGCACGGGCTGCGATCCGCCGGGCGGCGGGCGGTCCCGCCCACCGCCGACCACGTCGGCTCGACCGTGGTCCTACTCGAAAGGCCCGTCTGATGGAGCTGCGCCTGCTCGCCCTCTACCCCGACCAGATGAACATCTACGCGGACCGCGGCAACATCATTTTCCTGCGGCGGCGCTGCGAGTGGCGCGGAATCGAGTTCACCTACGCGGCGGCCGGCCCCGGCGAAGGGCTCGACCCCGGCGCACATGACCTGATCTACCTCGGCGGCGGCCAGGACCGTGACCAGCGCACCGTCGCCGCCGACATGGTCGCGAGCAAGCGCGTACCGCTCGCGTCGGCGGTTGCCGACGGCGCCGTCCTGCTCGCGGTCTGCGGCGGGTACCAGTTGCTCGGGCACAGCTACCAGCTCGGCGAGGAGCGCCTGCCGGGCCTCGGGCTCGCCGACTTGGAGACCGTCCGCGAGCCCGGCGAGCGGCTGATCGGCAACATCGCGATCGAGGCCGACCTCGGCGAAGGCCCGCGCACGATCGCCGGGTTTGAGAACCACGGCGGCCGAACCTACCTCGGCGATGGGGCCGAGCCGCTCGGCCGGGTGCTGCAGGGCCACGGCAACAACGGGGCCGACGGCTTCGAGGGCGTCCGCCGCGACAACCTGTTCGGCACCTACCTACACGGCCCGCTGCTGCCGAAGAACGCCTGGCTGGCCGACCGCCTGATCGCACTCGCCCTGGAGCGTCGCCAGGGCGCCCGCCCCGAGCTGGAGCCATTGGAGGATTCGCTCGAGCAAGCGGCGGAGCGCTGCGCCCGCGAGGTCGCGCTGCGCAACTGAGTACGATGGAAGCGGTTCGGATAACTGTGGCCATGCAACTCGTCGAGGCGCCCGATCGCGGTGGAGCTTTTGCCCGCTATGCGGCCCAAACCGCTGCCGTGGCTGTGACCTTGGCGCTTGCGCTGCTGGCGTTGCTGGCCACCGGGTCGGTCGAACGTGCCGCGGCCGCCGATTGCGGGGGTGAAGAACCGCGAGTCGTCGGCGGCACCTACTACGGCACCGCCTGCGACGACACCTACCGTGCGCCGCGCGGCGTCACCAGGGTTTACGGCGAAGGCGGCAACGACACCCTCTACGGCCAACGCGGCAACGACTTCCTCTTCGGCGGGTCGGGGAACGACCGACTCTACGGCGGAATCGGCGACGACCAGCTGCGCGGCGGCACGGGCGACGACCTGCTCTCCGGCGGCTTCGGCGCCGACTCCGTGCTCGACGGCGAAGCCGGCAACGACCTCGTCCGCGGCGACGCGACGATCGACGAGATCCAGAACACCGGTGGTGGAGTCGACACGCTCAGTTACGCGACCGGAGTGACTCCTGGCTTCTTCAACAAATCCTCCTACCCTGACTTCTCCGAGTACAACGGCCTGCCGCCGACGGTCAAGGGCCGCGGCGCCTACATCAACCTCCAGACCGGCAAGGGCGACAATGGCCTCGCCCCGGCCGGCGGCGGCGTCGACGAAGAAGTCGAAGGGTCGGAATTCGAGATCGTGATCGGCACGCCCTTCGACGACTACATCGTCGGCACGAGCGCCGACCAGACGATCTACGGCGGAGGCGGTGCGGACGTGATCCTCGGCGAAGGAGGGGACGATTTCGCTTACGGCGGCGCTGACGGCGACTACTGCGACGCCGCGAGCACCGACGAATGCGAGTTCAAAGACGGTGCGCGCGAAGTCGACCCACGCGACCCCGGCGCGGTCTCCGCCGGCCTTATGGCGCCGCAGGGGAGTGGGCCGGCGGCGCTCTACCTGACCGGCAGCGACATGCGCGACGTGGTCACCGCGACATATGCCGCTGGCGCGGTGACGTTCACGCTCGGGCCGGGATCGCAGGCCGGCTTCGATGCCGGAAGCACGGCCGCGGGCGGCTGCGGCGCACCGGCGGGCGGCCAGGTCGTCTGCCCGTCCCCGACGCCACCCGACTCCATCGTCCTCGCGGGCCTAGACGGGAACGACTCGCTGTCGGCGTCCAACTTCCCGGCGACGACCTCAGTGGTTCTCCTGGGCGGCGAAGGCGTGGACCGCCTCACCGGCGGCGACACGGAAGACGCGCTGGTCGACGGACCGGGCGACGACGAAGTCCATGCGGGCGGCGGCGACGACGCCGTGCCCAACAACGAAGGCGCGGACAACCTCCACGCCGAAGCCGGAGAGGACCTGTTCGTCGACGACGCGGTTTGCGAAGGGGACCTGCTCGACGGCGGCCCAGACCGCGACAACGCCAACTGGGCAAACTTCGACCCAGAAGGCTCGGGGAGCGGGATCTCGATCGACATGGAAGGCGGGCACGCAGGACTGGTCGGCTCGGCCGGTGAGCCCGCCTGCCCGAGCGGTCCGCTGACGACGCTGAGCGGGCTCGAGGACATCGAGGGCACCAGCTATGACGACACCCTCGCGGGCGACGCGGGCGACAACCAGCTGCTCGGCCGCCCTGGCCACGACTCCTATTTCGCCGCCGCCGGCAACGACTCGATCCTCGCCAACTCCGGCGACACCGACCTGGCGATCGACTGCGGCGAAGGCTGGGACACGGCGCTGATCGACATCCCAGCCAAAGGCTATGCCGACCCGACTCCGGTCGATTGCGAGGACGTCGAAAAACGGCCGGTCAACAGCTTCCGCCCGCCGGGGACGCCGCCGAATCCAAACCCGGCGCCTGAAACGCCGATCGCCGAAGCAGCCACGATCCAGCCCCCGCCGGACACCGAGCCCCCGCGAACCCGCCTCTACCGCCGGCCTGCGCACGTCGCTTCGAGCAACCGTCGCCGCCGCTGGGTCTCCTTCGCCTTCAAATCCAATGAGCCCGGCTCTACCTACCGCTGCCGGCTCGACCGACAGCGGTTCAGCGCCTGCGCCTCACCGCGCCGCTACCGCGTGCACGCCGGACGCCACGCCTTCCGCGTCTACGCCACCGACCCGGCCCGGAACCGCGACCGCACGCCGGTCGTCTACCGGTTCCGGATCCTGCCGGTCAGCGTCCACTCGAGCCGAAGCCACCGCCACCGCGGCTCGACTCGCTGAGCGATTCGACCTCGACCGGCTCGGGCAACCCCACCGAGGCCACAACCAACTGGGCGATCCGCTCGCCCGGCTCGACCCGAAAGGTCTCGGCCGGGTCGGTGTTGAGCAGCAGCACCCGCACTTCGCCGCGGTAGCCGCTGTCGATCAAACCCGGGCTGTTGACCAGCGCGATCCCATGTTCGCGCGCGATCCCCGACCTCGGCAGCACCAAGCCCGCATGCCCGTCGGGAATCTCCACCGCCACCCCCGTCCCCACGCTCCACCGCTCCCCCGGCCCCAGATGCGCCGCCTCGCATGCGTACAGATCAAGTCCGGCATCTCCCACATGCGCGCGAGTGGGCAAGACGGCCTCGTCCTTCAGCTTGGCAACCCGTAACTCCACCGCGCGCACCCTACAGCGCCCGCAGGGAGGGGCCGAGAGACACCCTCACCCTCCTACGCCACCGCCAAATCGTCGAACCGGTGCAGCTCGGCCACCGGCACCCGTGCGTGAACCAGCACGCCGTCCTCTCGCTCGGTGCGCTCCAACTCCCCCGCCACCTCGTGCAGCTCGTGCAGCCTCGCACCCTCGCTGTAGGGAACGAGGAGCTCGACCTCGGCCAGGGTGTCGCGGAAGGCCTCCTCGACCCGCCCGCACAGCTGCCCGACCCCCTCGCCGTCGAGTGCGGATACGAGCACCGCCCCGGGGTGGTGCAGCAGCGCCTCGCGGCGCTCGCCCTCGTCGAGCAGGTCGGCCTTGTTGAGCACGAGGAGGCGCGCCCTGTCCCCAGCGCCGATCTCCCCCAGGACCGCGTCGACCGCCTCCAGGTCGGCGAGGCGCCGCTCCTCGGGCGCCGCCGCGTCGACCACCTGGAGGATCAGGTCCGCAAGCACGGTCTCCTCCAGGGTCGCCTTGAACGCCTCGACCAGTTGATGGGGCAGCTTCTCGATGAAGCCGACCGTGTCGGTGAAGAGGAAGTCCCGCCCGGAGAGCGGCACGCTGCGGGTCGTCGGGTCGAGCGTGTGGAAGAGCCTGTCACCCACGCCGACCTCCGGCGCCCCGGTGAGGGCGTTGAGCAGGGTCGACTTGCCGGCGTTGGTGTAGCCGGCGAGCGCTACGCGGGGCAGCGAGGAGCGATCGCGGCGGGCGCGCATCACGCCGCGGTTGCGCTCGAGCCGCCCGAGACGGCGGCGTAGCGCGGCGATCCGGTCGCGAGCGAGGCGGCGGTCGGTCTCGATCTGGCTCTCGCCGGGGCCCCTGGTGCCGATCCCGCCTCCGAGCCGCTCGAGGTGGGTCCACAGCCCGCGCATCCGCGCGAGGTTGTACTCCAGCTGCGCGAGCTCAACCTGCAGCTTGCCCTCGGCCGAGTGGGCGTGGTCGGCGAAGATGTCGAGGATGACCGCTGTGCGGTCGACGACCGGCACGCCCAGCGCCGCCTCGAGGTTGCGCTCCTGGCGCGGCGCCAGCTCGTCGTCGCAGGCGACCAGGTTGGCGTCGCAGACGGCGATCTGCTGCTTGACCTCGGCCAGCTTGCCGCGACCGAGGTAGCGGTCGGGGTCCGGTGCATCGCGCTGCTGCAGAGCCTCGCCCGCCGTCGCGACCCCCGCGGTGCGCAACAGCTCCTTCAGCTCGGCGAGAGGGTCGCTCTCCGTCCGGCCGTCGCCAACCCCGAGCGCGAGCGCCCGCTGACGGGCGCGCGGATTGGAGACGCCGGCGCCGTTGGCCGTGTATCGGGTCTGCTTGCTGCGCCCGTTCCTGGATCGATCCACTCGGTCCGATTGTAGGCCTCGCCCCGGTGCGGATAGTCTGTTCGTCAGTGAAGGTCTTCTTGACGGGGGGAACCGGATTCATCGGCGGCGAGGTCGCCCGCCAGCTGCGCGGTCGCGGCGACGAGGTCGTCTGCTTGGTGCGCAACCCCGAGAAGGCGAGCGGGCTGAACGGCCTGGGCTGCGCGACGGTCGCCGGGGACCTCGGTGACGCCGCTGCGATAGCCAGGGGCATGGAGGGCTGCGATGCCGTCATCCACGCCGCCGCGATGTACCAGGTCGGCATCCCGGCCAAGCAGCACCCGGCGATGTGGGAGGCCAACGTCGCCGGCACCGAGCACGTGCTCAAGGCCGCCCGCGACGCCGGTGTCGCCAAGCTCGTCTACGTCTCCACCTGCGGAATCTTCGGAAACACGCATCGCCAGGTCGTCGACGAGGACTACGAGCACCCCGGCAAGGAGTTCACGTCCTACTACGAGGAGACCAAGCTCGAGGCCCACAAGATCGCCAAGCGGATGATCGAGGACGGCCTGCCGGGCGTGATCGTCCAGCCCGGCGGCGTCTACGGCCCGGGCGACACCTCGCAGGTCGCCGACCTGCTGGAGGAATTCTTCGCCGGGAAGCTGGTCCTGATGCCTTTCCCGGAGTTCGGCATATGCCTTACCCATGTCGAGGACATCGCCGGGGGGATCTTGCTGGCGCTCGACAAAGGAAGGGTCGGCGAGGCTTATGTGCTGAGCGGCCCGGTGACGACGATGCGCGAGGCGATCGAGACCGTCGGCGCCGCCACGGGCCGCAAGGCGCCGAAGCACGCGATGCCGGTCGGCCTGATGAAGGCCCTGACCCCGGTCGGCCCACTCGTCGGCAAGCTGATGGGCCAGCCGCCGAACCTGCGCGAGCTGATCGCGTCCGCTGACGGCGTCACTTTCTGGGCCAGCCATGAGAAGGCAAGCCGCGAGCTCGGCTACGCGCCGCGCGGGCTCGACGAGGGCCTGCGCCAGACGCTCGAGGCCGACGACCGGTTTCCCGCCCCGGTCGCACCCTGAGCACGGCGCCGCGATGCGCGTAATCGACGTCGAGCATCTCGGGCGCCCGCACGTGATCGGTTGCTGGCAGGTCGGTGACTCCCTCGTCGACCCCGGTCCGGAGTCGTCGCTGGAGACGCTGCTGGCCGCACTGGGAGACGAGCGGCCACGGGCGCTGCTGCTCACCCACATTCACCTCGATCACGCAGCCGCGACCGGCGCGCTGGTCCGGCGCTGGCCCGACCTCGAGGTCTACGTGCACGAGCGCGGCGCCCCACACCTGATCGACCCGACGAAGCTGTTGGCGAGCGCCGAGCGGCTCTACGGCGACCAGATGCAACGGCTGTGGGGGGAGATCGTGCCGGTGCCCGAGGCCAACGTGAAGCCACTCGCGGGCGGCGAGACGCTGCTCGGCATGCGCGTCGCCTACACCCCGGGCCACGCCTCGCACCACGTCAGCTACCTGCACGAGGAGAGCGGCACGGCCTTCGTCGGCGACGTCGCCGCGGTCTCAATCCCCGGTGTCGACCTCGTCGTGCCCCCCACCCCACCACCCGACATCGACATCGAGACCTGGATCGAATCGATCGGGATCGTCGAAGGCTGGCAGCCCCAGCGCCTCGCCCTGACCCATTTCGGCGCGATCGAGGATCCCCTCCCCCACCTCGCCCTGGTCAAGGACCGCCTCCGCGAAGAGGCCCAGCTCGCCCGCGATCTACCGGAAGACGCCTACGAGGCGCGGCATCGGCAACGGGTTGCCGCCAGCTCCGGCAGCGAAGACGCAGCGGCCGAGATGATCCAATGCGTCCCCCCGCAGTACCAATGGCGCGGCCTCGACCGCTACTGGCGCAAGCGGGCGGAGCGCGAAGCCGGCTAGGACAGGTGCTCGCGCATCCGCTCGACCGCCTCGGTGATGCGGTCGTCGGGGGTGGTGAGCGCAATGCGGAAGAACCCCTCGCCGCTCGGCCCGTACATCGAACCGGGCGAGACGACGACCGCGGCCTCTTCGAGCACCAACTCGGCGAACGAAGTCGACGTATGGCCGTCGGGAACCGGTGCCCAGACGTAGATCGTCCCCTTCGGTGCGGCCACCGCGACGCCGATCTCATCCAGGGCCGAGACGACCAGGTCGCGACGGCGGGCGTAGGTTTCGTTGATCCGCTCCAGCGGGCCGGAAGGCCCCTCCAGGGCGGCGACGCCGGCCATCTGCACCGCCTCGAACATGCCCGAGTCGATGTTGGTCTTAAGTCGCCAGTAGGCCTGCACCGCCTCGGCGTTGCCGAGGATCGCCGCGCAGCGCCAGCCGGTCATGTTGTAGCCCTTGGAGAGCGAGAAGACCTCCACGCCGACCTCCTTCGCGCCGGGTGTGGCGAGGAAGCTGGGCGCGACGTAGCCGTCGTAGGTCGTCTCCGAGTAGGCGTTGTCGTGGACGACGAGGATTTCGTGCTCGCGGGCGAAGGAGACGGCCATCTCGAAGAAGCCCTCGGGGACGACCGCCCCGGTCGGGTTGTTCGGATAGTTGATGAACATCAGCCGCGCCTTGGCCGCGACGTCGGCCGGAACTGCGGTCAGGTCGGGGGCGAAGCCCAGATCGGGGGCGAGCGGCAGCAGCTCGGGAGCGGCCCCGGCGAGGATCGGCCCACCGGTGTAGACCGGGTAGCCCGGGTCGGAGGCCAGCGCGACGTCACCCGGGTCGAGGAAGGCGAAGCAGAGGTTGTAGATGCACTCCTTGGCGCCGAGCGCCGGGATCACCTCGCTGTCGGGGTCGATCTCGACCCCGAAGCGCCGGTCGTAGAAGCGCGCGAAGGCCTCGCGGAACTCGTCCCGCCCGCGGTTGCTCGGGTACTGGTGGTTGCCGGGGTCGGCGACCGCCGCCTGCATCGCGTTGACGACGTGCGTGTAGGTCGGCTCATCGGGGTCGCCGATGCCGAGGCTGATCACGTCGATACCCGCGGCCCGCTTCTCGGCGATGCGGCGCTCCAGTTCCTGGAACATGTACGGAGGCATCGCCTCCAGGCGCTTGGATGGGTCTGCGATTCCCACGGGCGCGGGAATGTATTAGGTGAGCTCGGACAGTGTCTGGACCAGCTCGCGCGAGAGCTGCCCCGAGCAGATCGGCTCGGCCCAGCCGCTGAGGCGCACGCCGAGGTCCTCGGAGACCTCGACCTCGAGCTCGCCGCCGTCGAGCTCGACCACGATCGGGCTCGGCGTGCCGCGCAGGAACGCGGTCACGGCGGCGCCGCTGGCGCCCGTGCCCGAGGAGAGCGTCTCCCCCACCCCGCGCTCGAAGATCCGCGACCTGACCCGCCCGCCTTCGATCCGCAGAAAGGAGACGTTGGTGCGGTTGGGGAACAGCTCGTGGCCTTCGATCCCGGGGCCGATCGAGCTGAGGTCGAGCGCCTCCAACTCATCGCCGACGACGATCGCGCACTGGGGGTTGCCGATCGAGACGTGCTGGAACTCCCAGTCGCGCCCGGAAGAGGTGAGAACCCCCCTTCCGTCCGGCTCCCCATCGGGGAAGTCCTTCGAAACCGTCGCGGCCTGTCCCATCTCCACCGAACAGGTCCGCTCGGAGGTGATCGTCGGCGTCACCGGCCCGGCCTTCGTCGAGATCGAGAAGACGTCCTCGTTGGTCCAGCCGTGGCGGCGCAGGTAGAGAATCGCCTCGCGCGCGCCGTTGCCCGACAGCTCCGCCTCGGAACCGTCGGGGTTGAAGATCCGCAGCGCGGCGACGAAGGCAGGGTCGTCGCTGCGCTCGAGCAGCAGCACCCCGTCGGCGCCGACGCCGAAATGCGGATCGCAGATCCGCTGCACCCGCGCCCCCGTCAACTCCCAAGGCAGGTCATCGGCCTCGACGATCACGTAGTCGTTGCCCAGCGCCGTCCACTTCTCGAATCTCACGCGCGCAGCCTATTGACGATCTCGGTGGCCACCTCGGCGTCGGCCAGGTCGGTGCGGTCGATCGTGGTGAGATTCGGGATCTTGCGCATCCAGGTGAGCTGACGGCGGGCGTAGTTGCGCGAGCGCTTCTTCATCCGCTCGACGTCACCGCCGAGCAGCTCGTCGAAGCCGAGCGCCTTGCGCGCGGTCCGCGAAGGCCCCAGGCCTTCCGCGCGCCGCACCTCCTCCTCCGCGCCGCCGGCGACGATCGCCTCGGTGCGGCCGTCGATCCGCTCATACAGTCGCGCCCGCACCATCTCGAGCCCGAAGATCGTCGTCGGCAGCCGGGTCCGCGGCGACCACAGCTCGGAGCCCTCGGATTCGGGTGGCGCCTTTTCCAATGAGAGCTCCGCGACCGCCGCGCGCAGGTAGAGCCCCGTGCCGCCGACGACGATCGGCCGCCGCCCGGCAGCGAGGGCGCGGTCGACCTCCGCGTGCGCCAAGCGCATGTAGTCGCCGACGGAGAACGGCTGGGTGACGGGCACGAACCCGATCAGCCGATGCTCCAACCTCTCCTGCTCCTCGGCGCTGGCCACGCCCGTGAGCACGCTCAGCCCCTCGTAGACCTGCAGCGCGTCGCAAGAAATGGCTACAGGGTCCTCTCCCAGCTTCCGCAGCTCCTCCGCCAGGGCGATCGCGACCCCGGTCTTGCCGACGCCGGTCGGGCCGAAGATCCCGACGACGTTCAAACCGGGATCGGCTTCGCCGCAACTCCGCTGAGGGTAGTCGACGTGGCGGCGTCGATCTCGACCCGGACGAACTCGCCCGGCTGGGCGGAGCCGTCGAAGTTGACCGTCTTGTTGTGCCGCGTCCGCCCGCGCAGACGGGTCGGGTCGGTACGGCTCGGGCCCTCGACCAGGACCTCCAGCTCGCGGCCGACGAAGCGCTGCGCCCGCTCGGTCGCCCGTGCCTGCACCAACTCGACGAGGCGTTCCATGCGCTCGCGCTTCACCGGGTGCGGCAGTTGCTCGCCCAGGGTCGCCGCCTCGGTTTCGCGGCGGGGCGAGAAGATGAAGGTGAACGCGCTGTCGTAGCCGACCTCCTCGACGACTTCCAGGGTCTGCTCGAAATCGGCCTCGGTCTCACCGGGGAAGCCGACGATGATGTCGGTCGTGATCGCACAGTCGGGGACGTGCTCGCGGATCAGCGAGACGCGGTCCATGTAGCGCTGCCGGTCGTAGGTCCGGCGCATCCGTTTGAGCACGGCGCTGGAGCCTGACTGCAACGGCAGGTGGATGTGCTCGCAGAGCGCCGGCAGCTCGGCGTGCGCGCGGACCACATCCTCCTTCATGTCCTTGGGGTGCGGGCTGGTGTAGCGGATTCGCTCGATTCCCTCGACGGCGTCGACGCGGGCCAGCAGCTCGGCGAAGCCGATCCGCGACTCGGGTGGCAGGTCACGCCCGTAGCTGTTCACGTTCTGGCCCAGCAGAGTCACCTCGCGCACCCCGTCGGCTGCGAGCGCCTCAGCCTCGACGATCAGCTCGTCGGGATCGCGGCTCTCCTCGCGGCCCCGGGTGGAGGGAACGATGCAGTAGGAGCATCTGCAGTTGCAGCCCTGCGAGATTTGCAGCCAGCCCTGGAACTCGCGCTCGCGGCGGGCCGGTAGGTGGCCGGAGAAGTCCTCGAACTCGAAGTAGCCCTGGGCGGTGAGCGAGTCCGAGTTGAGGAACTCGGCCAGGCGGTGGATCTGGCCAGGCCCGAAGGCGACGTCGACGAACGGGAAGCGCTGGAAGACCTCGTCCTTGACCGATTGCGCCCAGCAGCCCCCCACCCCGACGACGCGCGCCGGGTCTTCGGTCTTGAGGCGCTTGGCCTCACCCAGGTGGGCGACGAAGCGGTTATCGGCCGACTCGCGGATCGAGCAGGTGTTGAAGAGGATCAGGTCGGCGTCCGCGCGGCTCTCGGCGCGCTCGTAGCCGAGCGACTCCAGCATCCCCTGCATCCGCTCCGAGTCGTGCACGTTCATCTGACAGCCGAACGTGGTGACGTGGTACCTGGGCATGGCCCAGACTCTAGCCAAGCCCTACCGGCCTACTTGGACTCCTGGGCTTCGGATTCCTCGGTGGCCTGCGGCAGACCCCTTTCCTGCTCCTTGTGCACTTCCTCGTCCTTGGAGTGCAGCACGGCAAAGGTGGTCGAGCCGCCGACCAGGACCAGGAACCAGATCAAGACCAGCGGCGCGAAGCGCCCGGGGAACCCCTCGAAGCGCAGCCCGAGGAAGCTGACGATGACCGCCGATGCGGCGAGCAGCGGCCCGACGACGTAGAAGATCGTTCCGTAGTCCATGCGGGCGGCATCCTATCCATTGCGGCGGCCTCCTAGCGGGCGTAGTTCGTCGCACGGCTCTCGCGGATCACGGTTACCTTGATTCGCCCAGGGTAGGAAGCGTCGCGCTCGATCTCGGTCGCGATCTCATGCGAGATCAGTGCCGCGTGCTCGTCGTCCACCTCGCCCGGATCGACCATCACCCGCATCTCGCGCCCCGCCTGCATCGCGTAGACCTTCTCCACCCCTTCGTGGCCGGCGGCGAGCTGCTCGAGCTGCTCGAGGCGGTTGACGTACTCCTCAACGGTGTGGCCGCGGGCGCCGGGCCTGGCGCCCGAGAGCGCATCGGCGGTCTGGACCACGACCGCCTCGACGCTGTGCGGCTCAACCTCGTCGTGGTGGGCCTCGATCGCGTGGGCGATCTCTTCGCTCTCGCCGTAGCGGCGCGCAAGGCGGGCCCCGACCTCGGCGTGAGTCCCGTCGGCCTCTTGGCCGGCCGCCTTGCCGATGTCGTGCAGCAGCGCCGCGCGGCGGGCGATCTCGGCCCCCGCGCCCAGCTCGACCGCGATCAAGCCGGCGAGGTAGGAGCTCTCGACCAGGTGGGCGAGGACGTTCTGTCCATAGCTGGTTCGGAACTGGAGCCTGCCCAGCAGGTCGATGAGCTGCGGGTGCAGCCCGTTGACGTTGGCGTCGAGCGCCGCTCGCTCGCCCTCTTCGATGACACGCTCCCCGATCTCGGCGCTGGCCTGCTCGAAGGCCTCCTCGCAGCGGGCCGGATGAATGCGGCCGTCGGCCACGAGGCGCTCCAGCGTCAGCCGAGCTACCTCGCGCCGCCTGCCATCGAAGCTCGAGAGGCGCACCGCGGAGGGCGTGTCGTCGACGATGATGTCGACCCCGGTCAGCTGCTCGAGCGCCTGGATGTTGCGCCCCTCACGGCCGATGATGCGGCCCTTCATCGCGTCGTTGGGCAGTTGCACGATCCGGGTCGTGCCGACCGCCGCGTGCTTGCCCGCCATCCGTTGAGTTGCCGTGGCGAGGATTCCGCGCGCGCGGTGCCTGGCCTCCCGGCGGGTCTCCTCCTCGATCTTGCGCAGGGTGAGGCCGGCCCGGCGGCGCGCATCGGCCTCGACTTCGTCGAGCAGCATCTGCCGCGCCTCGCTCGCAGTCAGCGACGAAATCCGTTCCAGTTCGCCACGCCACAGCTCGGCGAGCTGCGAGTCGAGCGCCTCCAGCCGGTCCAGAGCGCCGTCGGGCTCCGAGCCGTTGCCGCGTGAAAGCGTCCACGACGGCATGCTGAGTTTCATCTAGGCCACAGGGTACTCCTATAGAACTGCTTGTCTAGCGAGGCGGATCAGGCGGCTTCGGCTACCGGGGGCGGATCCCCCGCTGCGGCCTCTGTCCCTGCCTCGGGCTCCGGCGTGACCACTGCGTCTTCGGCGCCGATGCCGAGCGCGGCGCGGATCTTCGCCTCCAACTCGGCCGCTATCTCCGGGTTGTCGGCGAGGAACTGCTTGGCGTTGTTGCGACCCTGGCCCAAGCGCGTCTTGCCGTAGGAGAAGAAGGAGCCGGATTTCTGCACCAGGTCGTGCTCGATGCCGAAGTCGAGCAGGCCGCCCTCGCGCGAGATCCCGGCCCCGTACTCGATGTCGAACTCGGCCTGGCGGAACGGCGCCGCGACTTTGTTCTTGACGACCTTGACCCGGACCCGGTTGCCGACCGCCTCGGTCCCTTCTTTGAGGGTTTCGATGCGGCGAATGTCGAGCCGCTGCGAGGAAGCGAACTTCAGTGCCCGCCCGCCGGGCTGCGTCTCCGGCGATCCGAACTGGACGCCGACCTTTTCGCGGATCTGGTTGGTGAACACGCAGACCGTGTTGGTCCGGTTCAGGTTGCCGGCAAGTTTGCGCATCGCCTGCGACATCAGGCGTGCCTGCAGGCCGACGGTCGTGTCGCCGATCTGGCCTTCAAGCTCGACTTTCGGGGTCAGCGCGGCGACCGAGTCGATCGCAACCACGTCGATCGCGGCGGAGGCGATCAGGCGATCGGCGATCTGCAGCGCCTGCTCGCCGTAGTCGGGCTGGGAGACGAGCAGCTCGTCGGTGTCGACACCGATCGCCTTGGCGTAGATCGGGTCCATCGCGTGCTCGGTATCGATGAAGACGCAGACGCCGCCGCGACTCTGCGCTTCGGCGATGATGTGGTAGATCAGCGTCGTCTTTCCGGAGGACTCGGGGCCAAAGATCTCGACGATCCGGCCGCGTGGAACGCCGCCGACGCCGAGCGCGAGATCGAGCGCGAGGGCCCCGGTCGGAATCGCCGGCACCTTCACCCTCGTGTCAGCGCCGAGGCGCATCAAGGCACCCTCGCCGAAGTCTTTTTTGATGTGCTGGACCGCGTTTTCCAGCGCCGCGTCCTTGGCCTTGGCCTCCTTGGCCGAGGCGTCCTTCAGGGCCGCTTTCTTGTCTGCCATCTCATCCGCCTTCCTGCATATGGAGAGGGAACCGTAGTCGCGGGTGCGGACGCTAAGACCCGCCCGCGCGCGGTTGGCGCGCCGAGCGTGAAATGTGTGTGACGACTCCGCCTACAAAGGCGCGTCGTCGTCGCCGAGCAGGGTCCGCAACAGGTGCATCGCGACCAGAGCCGAGCGTTCGCGGATGTCCTCGCGGTCGCCGGGGATGACCGGGGCGCGGGCGAGCCCAGTCCCGTCGGCGAGGCGGGCGTCGAAGCAGACATAGCCGACCGGCTTGCTCTCGGTCCCGCCGTCGGGCCCGGCGATGCCGGTTATCGAGACGGCGACATCGGCGCCGAAGCGCTCCAGGGCGCCCCGTGACATCGCCTCCGCGACCTCGGGCGAAACCGCCCCGCGAGCCTCGATCAGCCCCGGCTCAACCCCCAGCAGCTCCGCCTTGGCCTCGTTCGAGTAGGCGACGACGCCGCCGGCGAAGTACTCCGAGGCGCCGGGTAGCCTGGTGATCCGCGCCGCCAGCAGGCCGGCCGAGCAGGACTCGGCGAGGGCCAGGGTCCGGCCCCGCAGCAACCCGGCGAGCTGCGAGTCGATCGTCTCGCCGTCGAGGCTGAAGAGGTGCTGAGCGTGACGATCGGCCAGCCCGTCGCGCACCGCCTCGGCGACCGGCGCGGCCTCGGCCCGGTAGCGCACGTCGATCTCGATCTCGCCGCGGCGCAGGCAGGTGGTGATCTCGACCGCGCCGAGCTGCACTCCGTCGGCCTCGATCTCGCGCAGGCTCTTGGCGATCTCCGACTCCGGGATGCCGAACATGCGCAGCGTGTAGCCGAGCAGGGGCGTCGCGCGGGCGAGGATCGCCTGCACCGGCGGGGCCTCGAGTGCGCGCGGCCACATCGGCTGCAGCTCGCGCGGCGGGCCCGGCAGCACGATCACCGCCCGCGCCCCGGCGGGGACGACCAGGCCGGGCGCGGTGCCGACCGGATCCAGCGGCAGCGAGCCGTCGGGGACCATCGCCTGCTTGCGGTTGGCCTCGCGCACGGCTTCCTCGTCGAAGCTGAAGCGCCGCGCGAAGCCGCGCAGGATCGCGGCGATCTTCTCCTCCATCTCCTCGTCGAGCACCATCTCGCGACCGGCGAAACGGCCGACCACCTCCGCGGTCAGATCGTCCGCGGTCGGCCCGAGCCCACCCGAGGTGACGATCAGATCCATCCCCTCGGCGGCCATGAAGCGCAGCGCTGCCTCCAGGTCATCCGGGCGGTCGGCGACGACCAGGATGTGGGCGACCTCGACCCCCTGCCCGGCCAGCTGTTCGGAGATCCAAGGCCCGTTGCTGTCGGAGATCCGCCCGGTGATCACCTCAGTCCCGGTGACGACAATGCCTGCCCTGACCACCCCCGCGCCCTCCTGACGCGGGAGCTGATGCCGGTCCATTTCTGATTCTTCAGGCATCCGCGGGAGCAGAGGAGGCGACGGTATCTGTCATTCGCAGCTGGGCCTTTCGCCTTCTTCCAGCGCCGTGAGCTCGCCCTTGCTGTCGACCGCGTAGCCGACCGGGCTGGAGCTTTGTTCAATCGCAACCGGCCGCTCGTCGACGTAGACGGTGATCAAGCCGTTGCCGAAGGCCATTTCGAACTCGCGCGAACGGAACGGGCCGACTTCTTCTCCTTCGGCGAGGATCTGGCCGTCGACCAGCGGCTTTTCGGCTGCGCCGACAACGCAGACCCACACTTCCCCGGTCGCCGCCAGGCGAACCCCCACACCCGGCTTGGAGGGCGTCGTGGCGCCCTTCTTCTGTGCCTTACCGCCCTGCTTGCCTTCCTGCTGCGTAGCGGACGAAGGGCCGGAGGGGCCACCGTCTCCCCCGGCAAGGGCGATCCCGACGGCGAGCGCGACGAGGGCGACGCAGACGACCACGATCAGCAACCGGGCCGAGATTTGCGGCCGCGGGCGGCGCGCCCCGGTCGGAACCGGCTCGACCCGTTTGGGCACGCGATCGCCGGCATCCGGCACGGCGCTGCGCCGGTAGTCCTCGGCGAGCCGCTCGCCGTCGAGGCCGAGGAACGAGGCATAGGTGCGGATGAAGCCGCGGGTGTAGGCGCCGCCGGGCAGGGCGTCCCACTCCTCGTTCTCGATCGCCTGTAGGTAGCGGACGCGTATCTTGATCGCCGTTTCGACCTCGGAAAGGTCGATTTTGCGACGATTCCGCGCCTCGCGCAGGGTAGGTCCGATGCCGGTGTCCACGCCCACATTGTGTCCATTACGCCGCTTCGGTGCGAAACAGACCCACGCGACCTACATCGAGCGTCGATCTGGGTCCGGTGGATCCTCGGTCGGCCGGCGGGGCTACTCGTCGGCCTCGACCGCGACCGGCGCCGGATCGCCGCCGGCCAGCACCCGTGAGAGGTCGGCCTCGGTGATCAGCACCTGGCGGGGCTTGGAGCCCTCGTAGCCTGAGATGACGCCGCGCCGCTCGAGCATGTCGATCAGCCGGCCGGCGCGTGTGTAGCCGACCCGCAGGCGGCGTTGGATCATCGAGACGGACGCGGTTTCGGTCTGCACGACCGTGCGGATCGCGTCATCGAGCAGGTCGTCGCTGTCGGGGTCGAAGTCGTCCTCCGTTTCGACCCCCTTGCCCTCGTGTACCTCGAGCAACTCGGCCTCGAATTCGGGTTCGCCCTGCTTGGCCCAGTGGGAGGTGATCCGGGAGATCTCCTCCTCGGTGACGAAGGCGCCCTGCACGCGCGCCATTTTCGAAGTCCCGGCGCCGCGGAACAGCATGTCCCCCTGGCCGAGCAGGGCCTCGGCTCCGCCCTGGTCGAGAATCACCCGCGAGTCGGTCTGCGAGGAGACGGCGAAGGCGATCCGGGCAGGGATGTTGACCTTGATCGTGCCGGTGATGATGTCGGTCGACGGGCGCTGCGTCGCCAGGACGAGGTGAATGCCCGTCGCGCGTGACTTCTGCGCCAGGCGGATGATCGAATCCTCGACCTCGGCCGGCGAGACCATCATCAGGTCCGCGAGCTCGTCGATCACGCAGAGGATGTGCGGCAACGGCGGCTCCCCCGCCTTGGCGCGCGCGCGGTTGAGCTCGCCGAGGTTGCGGCAGCGCGCCTCGCCCATGATCCCGTAGCGGCTCTCCATCTCACCGATCAGGTTGGCGAGCACGTTGGCCGCCAGTCGGGGTGAGGTGACGACGGGGGTGAGAAGGTGGGGTACGTGCTCGTAGTGGTTGAGCTCAACCTGCTTGGGGTCGACGAGGACGAGGCGCACGTCGTTGGGCGAGGCGTGCATCAGGATCGAAGAGAGGATCGCGTTGACGCAGCCGGACTTGCCCGAGCCGGTCGTCCCGGCGACGAGCACGTGCGGCATCTTGGCCAGGTCGACCGAGACCGCGTTGCCGTCGATGCCCTTGCCCAGCCAGGCGACCAGCGGCGAGGTCTTCTCCGGGCGCCCGGCGTAGATGTCGCCGAGGCGGACCAGGCGGCGGCGGGTGTTGGGGACCTCGACGCCGACCGCCTGCTTGCCGGGGATCGGCGCGAGGATGCGGATGTCGGTCGAAGCGAGGGCGTAGGCGAGGTCGTTGGAGAGCTCGGTGACTTTCTTCACTTTGGTGCCGGGCGCAAGCCGCAGCTCGAAGCGCGAGACGTGCGGGCCGCTGACGATGCCGACGATCTTCGCCTCGACGCCGAAGTGGCCCAGCGTCTCGACCAGTTTGCGGCCGATGATTTCGTGGTCGCGCGGGTCCGGGCCCTTGTCGCCTTTCCCCTTTTCGAGCACCTTTCCCGGCGGCGGCCGGTAGTCGATCTGCTCAGATTCGGTCACGCCGCGCTTGTTGCCCATCGGGGTCAACGCCACCGGCTCGCCCTCGGTCGGGTCGGGCTCGGCGTCGGGCTCCCGCTCGGCCTCCTCGGCGAGCTCGGGGAAGTCGTGGGTCGCGGCCTCGGCCTCGGGCTCGGGGTCGACCGGGTCCTCGGCGATCGCGACCGTCGGCTCGAACTCCTCGTCGTTCTCGGGGTAGGCGCTCATCACGTCGGTCGGGCCGGCCTTGGTCGCTAGGTCGACAGCCTTTTCGTCGCGTCTCGCCTCACGGCTCTGGATCGCTGTCTTGGCGATGTCGCGACCTCCGGAGAAGGTGTGGCGGGCGCCGCGGCCGAGGCCGCGGAAGACGGTTGAAATCGAGGTGCCGGTTACGAGCATCGCGCCCGCCGCCAGCATCAACACGGTGGCGATCCGCGCGCCTACCCTGCCGAACAGGTACTCGAGCCCGGTTTCGAGCCCGTAGCCGACCTTGCCGCCGTCCCAGCCGAAGAAGAGGACGAAGCAGAGGTACACCCCGGCGGCGATCAGGCAGAGCCCGATCAGGTCGAGGTGGCGCTGTTGCAGACCTTCGGGGAGGTGTGGCCGCGGGAACCGCGAGCCGCCTTTTGCTTTCGATTTTCCTTTCGGCTTGCGGCGCGCGGCCGAGCTTCGCTTCTTGCGCACGAACATTGCACCCGCTTCGACGCGCCGCGCCGCGCCCCTGCCTGGGTGTGCGGGCGAATCGGGGTCAGCCGGCGCAGACCCAGGCGCTGCCGCCCGAATCGGCCCAGATTTCCGCGGCGATGCGGTCTTGTTCGGCCTTCGGCGCGTCCTGCGGGGCGCCCTGGCCGCCGTAGAGGTCCCAGGTCGAGGGCAGGATCTGGTAGGCGCCGCCGGCGCCGCTGCTCGCGTTGACCGCGCCGTAGTTGCCGCCGGACTCGCACATCACTATGTAGGTGGGGATCGTGAACGGGCCCCCGAGCCAGCGCCCGACGGTTTCTTCGGCGGCTTCGCGACTCGCCGCTTCGGCGGCTTCGATTTCGCCGACCCAGTCGCCGATTCGGGCTTTGAGCTCGGCCAGCGCCGAGGAGCGCTCGGCGGCGAGCGAGTCCAATCGTGCGGATGTCTCCTGTGCGCGTGCCCGCACCGCGGCGATTTCCGAGCGGGCGGCGGCGAGCTGTTCGTTGTAGGCGTCGACGCGGGCCTTCAACGCCGCGACGAGGTCGAGCTCATGGCGCACGCCGTTGCGGACCTGCTCGACCCGGGCGGCGAGGCGGGTGTCGGACTCCTCGATCCGCTGCAGGTATTCGGTGCGGACCTCGAGTTCGTTGACGTCGCCGGAGCCGAGCACGATGCTGACCGTGCTGGGCGAACCGCTCTCGTAGATCGCGACGAGGCGATCGGCCAGGGCGCGGCGCGCTCGCCGCAACCGCTCGCGCTCTGCCTCCAGGTGCGCTTCGGATCGCTGCACCTTGGCGCTCAGGCGCGCCGCGCGTTCGCGACCGTGGGCGAGCAGGTCGGTAAGGTGCGCCTCGCGCGCCGCCGCGGCCGACGCTTCGGCTTCGGTGCTCGCCAGGCGTTCCTGAGTGGCGCGGATCTTCGCGCCGAGCGCGGCCGCTTCGTCACGGGCGCCGCCAACCTTGTCGCGCAGGGCGCCGATGTCGGCGGCCTGCGCCGAGGCGACCGCGAGCAGAGCTACAGCGAGGAGAACGACTGCGGGCTTCCAGCGCATGGCGGCACCTCAGCCCTCTGGGACCTCGCGGTTGGCGAGGTAGATCGCGATGCCGATCGCGGCGATGCCGAGGCCGGCCCCGATGCGGATCTCGCGCCGGTAGCGCCGCCGCAGGTAGGAAACCGTGAAGCGCAGCGCTGCCTTGCCGAAGCGGTCGTACATCAGCTCGCCTCACCCCGATCGCGCTGGCGGATCCGGTGGGCCATCCGCGACTGCAGCGACCAGAGCTCGATGAAGCCCGGCGATGCGGCCTGCGAGAACAGGCCGCCGGACTCGGCGAAGGAGGCCAGGTCGGCGTCGTAGACGGCGTTGGGGGAGGAACGGGTGACGACTCGCACGCTTCCTTTGTACAGCCGCATGCCGATCGTGCCGCTCACCTGGGCGTTGACTGCATCCATGTATGCATCGAGGTCGACTCGCAGCGGCTCCCACCAGAGCCCCGCGTAGACGAGGTAGCCCCACTTCTGGTCGACGCCCGGCTTGAACTGGTTCTGGTGGATCGTTCCGACCAGCTTCTCCAGCTCCTGGTGGGCGGGGAGCAGGATCGCCGCGGCCGGGATCTCGTAGATGTCGCGCACCTTGAGGCCGACGATCCGGTCCTCGATGTGGTCGACGATCCCGACCCCGTGGCGGCAGCCGATCTCGGCCGTGCGTTCGAGCAGCTCGACCAGGCCGAGGCGCTCGCCGTTCAGGGCGACGGGCACGCCGGCCTCGAACTCGACGTTCACGGTCTCGGCCTCCTCGGGCGCCAGCTCGGGCCGGGTGACGAGCTGGAAGACGTCGTCCTCGGGCGCGTGGCCGAGGTCCTCGATCCAGCGGCCCTCCGAGGAGCGGCCCCAGAGGTTGTCGTCGATCGAGTAGGGCGTCACCTCGGCGCCGCCCTTGACCGGAATCCCGTGCTCGCGGGCGTAGGCGATCTCCTCCTCGCGGCCCATCTGCCAGGAGCGCACCGGGGCGATCGTTTTCAACTCGGGCGCAAGCGTCGCCACCGTGGCCTCGATCCGCACCTGGTCGTTGCCCTTGCCGGTGCAGCCGTGGGCGATCGTGTCGCAGCCGCTGCGCCGCGCGTAATCGACCGCCAGCTCGGCGATCAACGGGCGGCCGAGCGCCGTGAAGAGCGGGTACCCGCCGCCGTAGAGGGCGTTGGCCTTGATCGCCGGTGCGACGAAGTCCTCCGCGAAGCGCTCGCGGGCGTCGACGACGTGGCACTCGAGCGCGCCCAGCCGCTTCGCCTTGTCCTCGATCACGGGGTAGTCCTCGCCCGGCTGGCCGAGGTTGACGGTCAGGCAGACGACCTCGGCTCCGTAGCGATCCTGGATCCACTTCAGCATCACGCTGGTGTCGAGGCCGCCCGAATAGAGCAGCAGCACCCGCCGCACCTTCGCGGGGTCGGCCTCGTAGCCCGCGGTGCGGACCTGCTCGGGCGAGACGTCGCTCATTCGGCGGGGATCCCGCCGCTGCCGTTTTCTTCTTCCGCTTCTTCTTCGGGAGCCGTGGTGGGTGGCGCGGTGGAGGTCGTTTCGGTCGACTCGGTCGGCGTCGTCGTTTCGGTGGCGGTCGATTCGGTGCTCGTCGAGGTCGTCGGCGCCGTCGTTTCCGCCGTGGTCGGCAGCGTCGTCACCGCGGAGCTGGATTCGCCGCTGCCGCTGTCGGAGGCGATCACGACGATCGCGATCGCGAGGCCGACGATGACCGCGATCAGGCCCGCGACGAGCAGTCGCATGTTGCCGTGCGGCCGTCCACCTCCGGGCTCGCCGGGGTCGTCGGGCTGGCGCATCATCCGGGTCGGGTCGTCGTGCATCGCCTATCCCTCCGGTCCGAGGATCGCGTCGAGGATCTCGCTCGTGTCCTCGATCTCAAATCCGTGGCGCAGGCGGTCCTCGATCTCCTCGCGCCCGGCGCCTGAGACCGCCATCTGGGTCGCCAGCAGCCGCGCCCCGGCCGAGCCGGAGCGACGCGGCGCCAGCGGCTCGACGCCGCCGTCGGCGTCCGCCGCCTCGACCGACTTGAGGTGGCTTTTCGCCCGCTCGGCGGTTCCCGGGGGATCGAGTTCGTCGGCCAGCTCGCGCAGACGCTCGGCGACCATTCCGTCGGCGCGCTCACGGGCGCCATCGAGGGTGCGCTGGGCCTGCCGCTCGGCATCGTCGATCACGCTCGCGGCCGCCTGCTCGGCGGCGTCGACGATCCGCGCCAGCCGCTGGGCGGCGTCGGCGGCCGACGCGGGCGCGTGGCCCTCGGGCGAAAACTTCTTGGCGCTCATCTCACCGGGTAGGTTACGAGCGATTCGCCGATCAGCGCAACAGCGCGTTCGATCTGGGCCGAATCGACCGTCAGTGGGGGCAGCAGCCGCAGGGTGAGCGGCTCGGGCACGTTGACGATCAGCCCTCGCTCGAGCAGGTCGGCGCCGACCGCGGGGCCGTCGATGCCCTCGGCGAGGCCGACACCCAGCATCAGGCCGCGGCCGCGGACCGCGACCACGCCGTCGAGGGCGAGCAGGCCCTCCCGCAACCGGGCGCCCAGCTCGCGCACGCGCCGCAGCAGCTCCGGCTCGTCGACGAGCTCCAGCACGGCGAGCGCCGCGGCGGACACGACCGCGCCGCCGGCGAAGGTCGAGCCGTGGTCGCCGGCCTCGAGCACCTCGCTCGCCTCGGGGGCGGCGATGCAGGCGCCGATCGGGAGGCCGCCGCCGAGCGCCTTGGCGGCGGTCAGCAGGTCGGGCCGCACCGGCGTCTGCTCGTATGCCCACAGCGACCCGGTCCGCCCCATCCCGGTCTGGATCTCGTCGAGGATCAGCAGCGCCCCGACTTCGTCGCAGGCCTGCCTCGCGGCGAGCAGAGTCTCGTCGCTCAACGGGTAGACGCCGGACTCGCCCTGGATCGGCTCGATCATCACCGCCGCGGTGTTCTCGTAGACGGCCTCGCGCAGGGCGCCGGCGTCGTCGAAGGGAACCGAGCGGAAGCCCGGCAGCATCGGCCCCAGCGCCGGGTCCTCGGCCAGTTTCGGGGTCGCCGAGAGGGCGCCGTAGGTCCTGCCGTGGAAGTCGCGCTCGAAGCTGACGATCTCCGGGCTCTCGATGCCGCGGCCGTGAGCGTGCTTGCGGGCGATCTTGATCGCGCACTCGTTGGCCTCGGTGCCGGAGTTGGAGAGGAAGACCCTGCCGCCCAAGCTGGAGCTGGAGAGCCGCTCGGCGAGACGCACCATCGGCTCGGTGTAGAAGAGATTGGAGACGTGCATCAGCCTCCCGGCCTGCTCGCGCACCGCCTCGACGACGGCCGGGTTGCAGTGGCCGACCGAGCAGACCGAGATCCCGGCGAGGAAGTCGAGGTACTCCTTGCCCTCGGAGTCCCACAGCAGGGCGCCCTCGCCGCGGACGAACTCGACCGGAGCCCGCCTGTAGGTCTGCATCAGCCAGCGCTGCTCGCGCTCGCGCAGCTCGGCCAGGGTCATGGGGTCACCATCGAGCCGATGCCGGCGTCGGTGAAGAGCTCGAGCAGCAGGCTGTGCGGCTTGCGCCCGTCGACGATGTGCGCCGATTGGGCGCCACCGCGGATCGCGTCGACGCAGGCTGCCAGCTTGGGCCGCATCCCACCGTCGACCTCGGACAGCCGGCCCTCGACCTCGCCGACCGTGGCGCGGGAGATCAGCGAGCCCTCGTCGGCCGGATCGGCGAGCCAGCCGACCACGTCGGTGAGGAAGATCGCCTTGTAGGCGCCGAGCGCCGCGGCGACTTTCCCGGCCGCCTCGTCGGCATTGACGTTGTAGGCGTTGCCGTCGCGATCGGAGGCCGAGCCCGCGACGACCGGGATGTAGTCGGCGGCGATGTGGTTGAGCACGTCGACGTCGACGCGCTCGATCGAGCCGACGAAGCCGACCTGCTCGGCGTTGGGCACCGGGGCGACCTCGAACAGCGTGCCGTCCTGGCCGGAGAGGCCGACGGCGGGCTGGCCGTGCCGGTTGAGCCGCTGGACGATGTCGGAGTTGAGCTTGCCGACCAGAACCATGCGGGCGACCTCGACGGTCTCCGCGTCGGAGACGCGCAGGCCCTCGTGGAAGCGCACCTCGAGCCCGAGCCGCTCCATGTACTGCGTGATCTCCGGGCCGCCGCCGTGGACGATCACCGGGTTGAGCCCGACGTACTTGAGCAGGACCACATCGGTGGCGAAGGCCTCGCGCAGCGACTCGTCGCGCATCGCCGAGCCGCCGTACTTGATCACGACCGTGCGGCCGTGGAACTCCCGGATATAGGGAAGCGCCTCCAGCAGCGTCTCGATGTTCGTCTGATTCGGTGCGTTCATGGCAATTTGGCCTTCCTCATGGCGCGAAAACCAAGCAGGTTGAGGGATTCAGGGAGGGCTGGTGAGAGGAGCGCACCATTTGGTGCGTTTTCCGAGCCAACCGACCGAAGACCCCAAGATGCGCAGGTTTGCAGCGTCATGAGGTGTACTCGGCGTTGATCCGCACGTACTCGTAACCCAGGTCGGAGAAGTAGGCGTGGGCGCTGTGCTCGCCGCGATCGAGCCGCAGCCCGATCTCGGCCTCGGCGACGTCTTCGCCGAGCTCGGCGGCGTCGATCGAGCCGGCGCCGATCTCCTCCAGGTCCTCTCCCGCCAGCGCCATCCCGGCCGCCTGGGCGATCCGGCCCCAGTTGGGGTCGCGGCCGAAGAGCGCGGTTTTGACCAGCGGCGAGTTGGCGATCGCCCGGGTGACGCGCTCGGCCTCGGCGGCCGTGGCGGCGCCATCGACCTCGACGCGGCCGACACGGACGGCGCCCTCGCCGTCGGCGACGATCTCGATCGCGAGCTGCAGCAGGACCGCCTCGAGCAGGCCGTCGGGCAGTGGCGCACCGGCCTCGCCGGTCGCCTGCAGTAGGACGGTGTCGTTGGTGCTCATCTGGCCATCGACGGTGATCCGCTCGAAGGAGGATGCGACCGCGCGGCGCAGCGCAGCGCCGGCGTCGTCGACGACGGCGTCGGTCTGCACGAAGCAGAGCATCGTGGCGAAGTCGGGCTGCATCATCCCGGCCCCCTTTGCCTGGGCGGAGAGCGTCACGCCGCCGGCCCGCAGGGTGCAGCTCTTCGGCCAGCGGTCGGTCGTGAGGATCGCGTCCGAGAAGGCGCCGGCGCCGCTCGCCGAGAGCGAGCCCGCGGCAGCGCCGATTCCCGCCAGCACCGCGTCGATCGGCAGCGGCACGCCGATCACGCCGGTCTCGGCGACGGCGATCGTGGACGGTTCGAGCTCCAGCTCCACCCCGGCCCTCTCGCACATCGCCCAGGCGTCGGCGACGCCCTTGTCACCGGTCTCGGCGTTGGCGTTGCCGGAGTTGACGACCGCGGCCCGCACAGCGCCCCGGTCGACCCGTTCCCGGCAGACCCGGATCGGCGCCGCGGCGGAGGCATTGCGGGTCAGCAGCAGTGAGGAGGAGACCTCGGGGGCGTCGCAGACGAGCAGCCCGACGTCGGTCTTGCCGCCGCCCTTGAGGCCGCAGTGGGCCGCGCCGGAGCGAAAGCCGGGCGCGAGCTGGGCGGAGTCGAGCTGCTCGACCCCCTGCGGCGGCTCGACCCAGCGGGACTTGAAGAAGGCCTCGCTCACGTCAGCCCCTCCGTCTCCCCGAAGCCGAGCATCAGGTTGAGGCACTGCACGGCCTGGCCCGACGCCCCCTTCCAGAGGTTGTCGATCGCCGAGAAGGCGAGCACGCGGCCGCGCTCCTCGACGGTGACGTAGACGTGGCACTCGTTCGTGTCGCGCACGTCGCGCAGGCCGGGCGGCCGGTCGACGGCGTGCACGAACGGCTCGTCCGCGTAGCGCTCGGCGTAGAGGGCCTGCAGCTCCTGCTTGCCGATCGGCTCGCGCAGCTGCGCGTAGCAGCTGGTCAGCTCGCCCTGATCGAGCGGCAGCAGGTGGGGCACGAAGGTGACCGGGGCGGCGCCCCCGAGCGCCGCCAGCTCCTGCTCGATCTCGGGCCGGTGGCGGTGGCCCTCGGTCTTGTAGGCGAAGGCGTTCTCGTCCATCGAGGCGTAGTGCATCGCGTCGCCCCCGCCCCGCCCGGCGCCGGACACGCCCTGCTTGGCGTCGATCACGACGTCATTGAGCAGGCCCCGCTCCGCCAGCGGCGCCAGCGCCAGCACGCTCGCGGTCGGGTAGCAGCCAGGGACCGCAACCAGCTCGGCCTCGCGCAGCTGCTCCCGGTAGAGCTCGGCGAGCCCGTAGACGCCGCTGCCGAACAGCTCGGGAGCGCCGTGCTCGCCGTACCAGCGCTCGTAGGTCGGCATCTCGCGCAGCCTGAAGTCGGCGGAGAGGTCGGCGACGACGATCCCGCGCTCGCGCAGGGCGGCGACCGTCGGCGCGGCGGCGCCGTGCGGGTAGGCGACGATCGCCGCGTCTATCCCTTCCAGCGCCTCGACCTTCAGCTCGGTCAGCTCGAGCGCCACCCGGTAACGCGGGTAGAGCCGGTCGAGACGCGTGCCGGCGTCGCTGCGCGAGGTCACCGCGACAAGCTCCATGCGCGGGTGGCGGTCGACGATCTGGGCCGCGAGCGCGCCGGTGAAGCCGGAGGCTCCGGCGACCAGGACTCTTACTTTCTCAGCCACGCAACGACCCTCCGATCCGATCCAGGCTCGCGGCGATCTCGTCGCGCCGGGCGGCGACCTCGTCATCGGTCAGGGTCCGATCCGCGGCCCGGAACTCGAGCCGCAGCGCGAGGCTCTTGCGCCCCTCCCCCAGCTGCTCGCCTTCGAACAGGTCGAAGACATCGGCGGCGCGCAGAAGCTCGCCGCCACCGGTGAGGACGGCCTCGCGCAGCTGCTCCGCGGACACATCTGTGGGCACGACGACCGCGAGGTCCTGCCGCACGGACGGGTGCGTGGTCACGTCCTCGAACGTCTCATCACCCGCCACTGCCGTGCCGACCAGCGCCGCGAGCTCGATTTCGAACCCGACCGCGGCCTCCAGGTCCCACGCGCGGCAGACCAGCGGGTGCAGCTCGCCGATCCACCCGGCTTCGACAGCGCCGACAAGCACGGTTGCCGCGCGGCCCGGGTGCAGGAAGGGCTCCGCTCCGCGCTGGAAGGCGAGCGTCAGGCCGAGCCGCGCGCCGAGGGCTTCCAACACCCCCTTGAGGGCAAAGAAGTCGGCCGGCGCGCCGTCGTCTCGCCACGATCCCGGCGTCAGCAGGTCGGTCGCGAGCGCGGCGAGCCGTTGCGGCTCGACGAACGGCGCCGCCCGCTTCCCGGGAAATTCCCCGCCGAACGGGCTGACGGGCCGATTTGTCGTGTCTACGCCGACATCTAGGCCCGTCGGCGGGTGGTTGAGGTAGGTGCGGCCGGACTCGAAGAGAGCGACCCGCTCGGCGTCGCGGGAGAGGTTGCGCCGGGCGGCGCCGAGCAGTGAGCCGAGCAGCGTGGTCCTCATCACCGATTGATCCTCGGAAAGCGGGTTGGAGATCACCACGCCGGCGGCGCGCGGGTCGTCGCCCGGCAGCCGCAGCCGCGCCGCCTCGGAGGCATCGGTGAAGCTCCAGCCGACGATCTCGTCGAAGCCGAGGTCGCGCAGGGCGTCCTCGGCGCGGCGGCGCAGGCGCTGGTCGCGGCGCAGCCCGCCGGCCTGGCCGACCGCCGGCAGGGTCGAGGGCAGGTGCTCGTCGATGCCGTGCACGCGCGCGACTTCCTCGATCAGGTCGACCTCACGGGTCACGTCGTAGCGGCGATCGGGAGGCACGGTCACATCGAGCCCATCGCCGTCGGCCGCGACGTCGAAGCCGAGCCGCTCCAGGTAGGCGACCTGTTCGTTCTGCTCGATCGCCATGCCGAGCAGGCCGGCTACCCGCTCTCCGCGCAGGCGCAGCTTCAGCGGCGGCAGGGGCTCGGCGGCGACGTCGATCGTGCCTGGAACCAACTTCGCGCCGCAGAGCTCGACCAGCAGCCGCGAGGCGACCCGCTGCGCCCGCATGCACAGCTCCGGGTGCAGCTGCTTCTCGAATCGCGAGGAGGCCTCCGAGCGCAATCCGAGCTTGCGCGAGGTGCGCAGGATGTTGGTCCCGTTCCAGTTGGCCACCTCGAGCAGCACCCGGGTCGTCTCCGCCGAGACCTCGGAGACCTGGCCGCCCATGATCCCGGCGATGCCCGAGGGCCCGCGCTCGTCGCAGACCAGCACGGTCTCCGCGTCGAAGCTCCGCTCGATGTCGTCGAGGGTCTTCATCTTCTCCCCCTCGGCAGCGGCGCGAACGGTGAGCGCGCCGTTCGGGACCTTGTCGAGGTCGAAGGCGTGCAGCGGCTGCGCGGTCAGCAGCATCACGTAGTTGGTGATGTCGACGACGTTGTTGATCGGCCGTTGCCCGGCGGCGCTGAGCCGGGCCTGCAGCCAGGCCGGCGAGGGGCCGATCGTCACGTCGGTGAAGACGCGGGCGGTGAACCGCGGGCAGAGCTCGGGGACCTCGACCGCGACCGAGGCGTACTCGCTCGCCTCCCCCGCACCCTCGGCGGCGGCGTCTTCGGCCCATGGCTCGGCGGCCAGCGGGGCGGCGGTGACCGCGTGCGCCTCGCGGGCGACGCCGTAGACGCCGAAGCAATCGACCCGGTTCGGGGTCACCTCCAGCTCCAACACCGGCTCCGCGACCGGCAGCACCTCGGTCAGCGGCGCACCGGGCGCCGGGCCGTCGTCGAGGACGAGGATCCCGTCGGACTCCTCCGCGACCTCGAGCTCGGCGGCGGAAAGGATCATCCCGTGCGACTCGACGCCGCGCAGCTTCGCCTTGCCCAGCTTCGCTCCGCCGGGCATCGTCGCCCCCGGCAGCGCCACGGCGACAGTCTGCCCCGCGTCGACGTTGGGCGCACCGCAGACGATCGTCTGCGGCTCACCGTCGCCGGTGTCGACCGTGCAGACGCTGAGCCGGTCGGCGTCGGGGTGCTTCTCGCGCGTCAGCACCCTGCCGACGACGAAGCCGTCGGGCGCGGGCGGGCCGACGCTGCCGACACGCTCGACCTCGGTGCCGGTCATCGCCAGGCGCTCGGCCAGGACCCCGGCCTCGAGGCCGGGGTCGCAGTACTCGCGCAGCCAGGAGAAGGGGACTCTCATAGGAACTGCCCCAGCATCCGCACGTCGTTGTCGAAGAAGCGCCGCAGGTCGGGCACCCCGTGGCGCAGCATCGCGATCCGCTCGACGCCCATGCCGAAGGCGAAGCCCTGCACGCGCTCGGGGTCATAGCCCTGCTCGGCGACGAAGCCGAGCACGTTGGGGTCGACCATCCCGGCGCCGAGGATCTCGATCCAACCCTGGCCCTTGCAGAGGTTGCAGCGCTCCCCGCCGGGCAGCGAACCGCTGCCCGAGCAGCGGAAGCAGGAGACGTCGACCTCGACGCTGGGCTCGGTGAAGGGGAAGAAGTGCGGGCGCATGCGGATCTCGCGCTCGGCCCCGAAGACGGCCCGCAGCAGCTCCTCCAGCGTGCCCTTGAGGTCGGCGAGAGTGATCCCCTCGCCGATCGCCAGCCCCTCGATCTGGTGGAACATCGGACTATGGGTCGCGTCGGAGTCGCGCCGGTAGACCTTGCCGGGGACGATCACGAAGATCGGCGGCGCCTGCGTCTCCATCGAGCGGATCTGCACCGGCGAGGTGTGGGTGCGCAGCAACACGTCGGGGTGCGACTGGATATAGAAGGTGTCCTGGAGCATCCGCGCCGGGTGGCCGGGCGGGTGGTTCAAGGCGGTGAAGTTGTAGTAGTCGTGCTCGACCTCGGGCCCCTCGACGACGCGGTAGCCGAGCCCGGTCATCACGTCCTCGATCTGCCGCGTGGTGCGCGTGATCAGGTGCAGGTGCCCGGCCGGGCGAACCGGTGCGCCGGGCAGGGTTACGTCGATCAGATCGCTCGCCAGCCGCTGATCCAGCTCGGCCGCATCGAGCTCGGCGGCGCGCCGCTCAAGCAGGCTCTCGAGCGCCTGGCGCGCCTTGTTCGCACCGGAGCCGACCTTGCCGCGTTCCTCCGGCGGTAGCTCGGCGATCCCGCGCAGGATCGTCGTCAGCTCGGCTTTGCGGCCCAGGTGGTGGACCCGCAGCTGCTCGAGCTCGGCGGTTCCGGCGGCGGCGCCGATCGCGGCTTCGGCCTCAGCCTGGATCTCGGCGACTCGATCAAGCATCTGAGTGGACCTCCCGCATCGCGGGCGACGATATCCGCTCGCAGACGATGGCCGCCGCGGCCGCGACGTTGAGCGACTCGGCCGCGGCGGGGCGCAGCGGAACGGTCACCTCTGCGTCGCATCGCGCGACGACCGCGCCGGGGAGCCCGCCGCGCTCGGCGCCGAGGCAGATCGTCGCCATCCCGGCGAGCGCCCCAAGGCCCTCGCCGCCGTGCGCGACCAGCGCGGCCCGCGGCGCCGGGGTCGCCTCGATCGCCGCCCGCAGCAACGGCTGGCCGAAGATCGAGCCCATGCTGGCCCGCACGGCCTTCGGCCCGAACGGGTCGGCGCAATCGGGGCCGAGGACGACGGTTCCGCCGATCAGCGCGTGAGCGCTGCGCACGATCGTGCCGACGTTGCCGGGGTCGGCGACGCCGTGTAGGTAGACGCAGGGCGGCCGCACTTGATCGGCCCACGCCATCGGCCAGACCGCGATCGCCCGCGTGCCCGAGCCGAGTGCCGAGGCCGCGCCCAGCAGCTCCGGCTCGACCTCCTCGCCGCCCAGGCCGCTGCCGGCCGCGCTGAGCAGGAAGCGCGGCTCCACGCCTGCCGCCCGCCCGGCCGCGACCAGGTCCTCTCCCTCGGTCGCGAACAGCCCCTCGCGCTCGCGGTGCTTGCGCTCGCACAGCTTGCGCACCAGCTTCAGCTTCTCGTTTTGGGGGCTGGAAATCATCTCTGTCAGTTCGGTTCGGTCGAATCTTCTCCTGGAACGCCTGGGCGAACAAAAAAGCGGGCCGTGAAGACGGCCCGCCCGGGAAGTGGAAAGTGTGGGTTGCGGCTAGGCGGCCGCACCCTCCCGGGCTAGCTCCACAAATCGGCGGAAGGCCTCGCGGTCGGAGACCGCGATCTCGGCGAGCATCTTGCGATTGACCTCGACTTCGGCCTGCTTGAGCCCGTGCATCAACTGCGAGTAGCTCATCCCCTCGAGCCGCGCCGCGGCGTTGATCCGCGTGATCCAGAGTTTGCGGAACTCACGCTTGCGGTTGCGCCGGTCGCGGTAGGCGTACATGCCCGAGCGCTGCACCTGCTCTTTGGCGAAGCGATAGGAGGAATGCTTGCGGCCGAAGTAGCCTTTCGCTTCCTTGAGCACCTTGCGGCGCTTCTTGCGCGCGTGGACGGAGCGCTTGACGCGGCTCACTTTCCGCCTCCGAGCAGGGTGCGGACGCGCTTTTCGTCAGGCTTGGCGATCTCCACCGGGCGCGCCATCTGGCGCTTGCGCTTCGGCGACTTTTTCTCGAGGATGTGGCTCGAGTAGGCGCGCCGCCCACGCAGCTTGCCCTTGGCGGTCTTGCGGAAGCGCTTCTTAGCGCCGGAATGGGTTTTCATCTTGGGCATCGGGTCCGGTATTGAAGCAGACGCGTGCCGAGGACCGCGGCAGGCGCGGACCACGGCGGTAGGCTGCCGCCCGATGCGGATCGTCTACGTGATCGGAACCCGGCCGAACTTCGTCAAGACCGCACCGGTTATCGCCGCCCTGCGCGAGCGTCTGCCCGACGGCCGCCACGCGATCGTCCACACCGGCCAGCACTACGACCGGGCGATGTCGGAGGTCTTCTTCGAGGAGCTGGGCGTGCCCGCGCCGGACCACATGCTCGAGGTCGGTTCCGGCACTCACGCGGTGCAGACGGCGCGCACGATGGAGCGCCTCGAGCCGGTGCTGGAAGCCGAGCGGCCCGACCTGGTGATGGTGCCCGGCGACGTCAACTCGACCCTGGCCGCGGTCCTGACGGCGGTCAAGATGCAGATCCCGGTCGCCCACATCGAGTCCGGCCTGCGCAGCTTCGACCGCACGATGCCCGAGGAGATCAACCGAATCGTCGCCGACGAGTTCTCGGAGCGGCTCTTCCTGCACAGCGACGAGGCGATCGAGAACCTGCGCGCCGAGGGCATCGCCGACGAGCGCATGCACTTCGTCGGCAACACGATGATCGACACCCTGGTCGCGCTCGAAGGTCGCTTCCGCGCGGCGGGCTCGGCGGCGAAGCTCGGCGTCGAGCCGGGCGACTACGCGCTCGTCACCCTGCACCGCCCCGCCCTGGTCGACGGAGAGCTGCTGCCGCAAACGGTCGAGCGCCTGGCCGAGCTTGCCCGTGAGATGCCGGTCGTCTTCCCCGTCCACCCGCGCACGCGCAAGAAGATGGAGGCGGTTGCCTCCGACCACCCCGGCCTGCTGCTCTCCGAGCCGCTCGGCTACGTCGACTTCCTCTCCCTCGTCGCCGACGCGGGCGCCGTGCTGACCGATTCGGGCGGCATCCAGGAGGAGACGACATACCTCGGCGTCCCCTGCTTCACCCTGCGCGACAACACCGAGCGGCCGGTGACGATCCGGGCCGGCACCAACACGCTGCTCGGCCTCGACCCGGCCGCGATCGCCGGGATACCCGCCTCGCTGGCGCAGCGCCCGGCCGGAAAGCCCGAGCCGCCGCCCCTCTGGGACGGCCACGCGGCGGAGAGGATCGCCGACGTCATCGCCGGCGAGTAGAGCCCCGCCCTACTCCTCGTCGTCTTTGCCGGCCTCTTTGCTGGGCGCCAGCATCATGCTCATGTTGCGCCCTTCCTGCAGCGGCTCGGACTCGATCGTGGCAAGCCCGTCGAGGTCTTCGAAGAGGCGCTGGAGCAGGTCGCGGCCGCGCTCCGGATGAGCCTGCTCGCGACCGCGGAACATGATCGTGATCTTGACTTTGTTGCGCCCTCGTAGGAAGCGCTCGACGTGGCCCTTCTTGGTCTCGTAGTCGTGGTCGGCGATCTTCGGTCGCAGCTTGATCTCGCGCACATTGACCTGGGTCTGGTGCTTGCGGGCCTGCTTCTGCTTCTGCTCCTGCTCGTACTTGTACTTCGAGTAGTCGAGCAGGCGGGTCACCGGAGGCTTGGAGTTCGGCGCGACCTCGACCAGGTCGAGATCGGCCTCCTGGGCTTTCTTCATCGCCTCGGGTGTTTCGACGATGCCGAGCTGCTCCCCGTCGGCGCCGATCAGGCGCACCTTGGGGACGCGAATCCGCTCGTTGATGCGCGTCGAGTCGCGCTCCGGCGGACGGCGATCGAACCTGCGCGGGACAGGCACTAGTGAGAGGTGAGGTGGAGCTTCAAGAGGACGAGGTATGCGGGGGCGGCCAAGGGACGCTCAGCGGCGCGGTGTGTTTGGCGTGCCTGCGAACAAGTGCCCCGAGTATAGAGACAGCGCGGAATCGAGGCAGTCGGACACTCAGGCGGCCCGCTCGGCCCGTTGGACGAGCTCGGCGAAGGCGTCCAACCGCATTGCCCCCAGCTCGCCGTCGGCGTGGGATCTCACCGCCACCTCTTCGCTCTCTTCCTCGCGGTCGCCGACCACGAGCATGTAGGGGTTGCACGCCAGTTCGGCATCGCGCACCTTCTTGCCGATCGACTCCGAGCGGCGATCGACCTCGACCCGCACGCCGCGCTCGCGCAGCTCGGTCGCGACCCGCTCGCCGAACTCCACGTGGCGGTCGGCGATCGACAGCATCGTCGCCTGCACCGGCGCCAGCCAGACCGGGAAACGGCCACCATAGTGCTCGATCAGGATCCCGGCAAACCGCTCCAAGGAGCCGAGCAGGGCACGGTGGATCATCACGGGGCGCTGCGGGTCGTCGTTCTGGTCGGTGTAGGTTAGGTCGAAGCGCTCGGGCATGAAGAAGTCGACCTGACAGGTGCCGCACTGCCAGGAGCGACCCAGCGCGTCGGTGATGTGGAAATCGATCTTCGGCCCGTAGAAGGCGCCGTCGCCGGGGTTGAGCGTGTACTCGCGGCCCTGGCTGTCGAGCGCGTCGCGCAGTGCCGCTTCGGCCTGCTCCCACTGCTCGGCGGTGCCGATCGACTTCTCCGGACGGGTCGAGAGCTCGATCTGCACGTCGTCGAAGCCGAAGCGGGCGTAGAGCTCGTCGATCGCCTCGCAGATGCCTGTCACCTCGTCGACGATCTGCTCCGGCGTGCAGTAGATGTGGGCGTCGTCCTGGGTGAAGGACCGCACCCGCAGCAGGCCGTGCAGGACGCCCTCACGCTCAGCGCGGGAGACCTGGCCGAACTCGGCGACGCGCAGCGGCAGCTCGCGGTAGGAGTGGCGCTCGGAATCGAAGACGAGGCAGGCGCCGGGGCAGTTCATCGGCCGGATCGCGTACTGGCGCTCCTTGGACTCTGTGAGGTACATGTTCTCCTCGTAGTTGTCCCAGTGGCCGGAGCGGTGCCAGAGTTCGACGTCCATCAGGTGTGGCGTCTTGATCTCCACGTAGTCGCGACGGCGCAACTGCTTTTGGACCTCGGCCTCGATCAGGTGCAGCAGGGTCGTGCCGTGCGGCAGCCAGAAGGGCATGCCGGGGGCCTCCTTGCGCAGCATGAAGATGCCCAGCTGGGGGCCGAGGCGGCGGTGGTCGCGCGCCTTCGCCTGCTCGATCCGCTCCAGGTGCAGGTCGAGGTCCTTTTTCGAGAAGAAGGCGGTGCCGTAGATCCGCGTCAGCATCGCGCGACTCTCGTCGCCGCGCCAGTAGGCGCCCGCCAGCGAGCTGAGCTTGATCGCCTTGATCCGCCCGGTGCCGGGGCCGTGCGGCCCGCGGCAAAGGTCCTCGAAGGGGCCGTTGCGGTACAGCGAGACGGTCTCCACGCCTTCGTCGCGGACCAGGTCCTCGATCAGCTCGACCTTGTAGTCCTGGCCCTGCTCGCGGAAGATCCGGATCGCCTCCGCGGTCGGGACGTCGCGGCGCTCGAACGCCTCATCGGCCCCGATGTGGGCTCGCATCGCGGCCTCGATCCGCTTCAGGTCGTCCTCGTTGACCTTCACGTCGGGCGGGAACTCGAAGTCGTAGTAGAAGCCCTGCTCGATCGGCGGCCCGATCGTCACCTTGGTGCCGGGGTAGAGCTCCATCACCGCCTCGGCCATCACGTGAGCCGCGTCGTGGCGGATCAGCTCCAGCGCCTCCGGGTCGCGCTCGGTGAGGATCGCGATCTCGGCGCCGTCGCCCAGCGGGGCGGCAAGGTCACGCAGCTCGCCGTCGACGCGGATCGCCAGTGCCGCCTTCGCCAGGCCGGGGCCGATCGCGGCGGCGGCATCGGCGCCGCTGGCCCCATCCGGCAGCTCGAGCGGGGTTCCGTCCGGCAGCTTCACGGTGATCTTGGTCGCGGCCTCCATCGGCCCCCATGCTACGTGCGGGGTGTCTTCCTCGCTCGATCGCAGCCTTTTGGGGTCCATAGGCCCCCAAAAGCTTCATTCTGCGCCGGCGCGTGCCTGGCGTTCGGCGATCAGGGGACACGGGCTCGGACCGCCGAGAACACCGCGGCGCTCCCAGACCATGTAGGGGCCGACACGGCGGCGCGGGCTTAGTCGGGCGAACGGTGGCCGTGTCGACTCACCGCCGGTGACGACGAACCTGATCCCACTCGGCGGCGCCCCGCCGGCCGTGCTTGCCGGCTCGATGCAGACCCGGCCGCCGCGCAGCTCCCAGGCGATGTAGCGCTCGCCGTGTTCGTCGGCGAGCAGCCGATCGGGAGCGAGGACGAGGGTCGAGCCGCCGCTCAGCAAGGGCCGCAGGCCTGTCAGTGCCGGCGAGTATGAGGTCGGGCCGACCGGAGCGTTGGCCAGAGCGAGCAACGAGCAGAGGCCGGCGAGCGCCAGATAGAGCCCGACGGCGGGGCGCGGGGCGCCTTTCTCGTGCATAGGTCGAGAAAGGCGCCCCGCGGCGGGCAGAAGGATCACCAGGGCACACAGCGGAGCGGCGGCCTCGAGTGCCTTCGCCGACGTGTACGGGGTGCCGCCGAGGCGGGCGGCGAGATACAGGGCGGCGACGGACCCGATCCCGGCGAGTAGCGCTCGCTCGCCGCCGCGCCGCGCGCGCCGCGTGCCGAAAGCGAGGAGCAGGGTCGCGAATGCGGCCCCCAGGTAATAGAAGAGAGCCGGGACGGCACCGTCCCCCGGCGCCAACCTGAAATCGCCCGACGGCCAGATTCCGAACGCGGTGAAGGGCGAGACCTGGCCGAAGAGGTTGCCGAGGCCGGGACCGTTGGGGTCGAAGGTCTCGAAGCTGTGGAAGTCGACCATCCGGCCCAGCTCGGGAAGGGCGCCGATCGCGAAGATGACGAGGGCCAGCAGCAAGGGTCGCAACGGCAGCGAGCGCTCAAGCGCCAGCCATACGGCAAGGATCGCCGCCAGCCAGATCAGGCCCGGGAAGCTGTAGACGTAGACGGACCCGATCGCGACGATCGCGGCCGGGGCGAACCTCAATGGAAGCTGGTTCCAGGCCCGGGCGCTCTCCCTCAGGGCGAGGACGAAAGCGAGGACGAACAGGGCCTGGATCACCTCCTTGAAGGCGCCCTGGGCGTAATAGGAGGCGACCAGGTAGGCGAGGCCCACGACGAGGGCAGCTGCGGTCCGCCGCCATGCCGGCCGATCCACGAACGCCGCGAGCGCGGTTAGCGGGGCGAGGATCGCGGCGGCCACCGTAAGGCCGTCGAAGCCATGCACGATGCCGACCCCCAGGCCCTTGTTCAGGGCGGCGACGACCGCGTGCGGGCCCATTGGATACCCCTGGCGCAGCAGTTGCGAGCCCTCGCCGTGGGCCAGCCTGTCGGTTGCCAGCAGGTGCTGGGACATGTCCGGGTTGAAGCCGGTGCCGAGGATGCCGAAGTGGCCTTCGACGGCAAACGGAAGCGAGGCGGCGAACAGAGCGCCAAGGGCCACCGGCCACCCCGCGCGCAGCGCATCAAGACCTCCCTCGAGCCGCCGACGGAGGTAGAGGACGGCCGCGACAGCGAGGGCGAGGACGACGGCTGCCGAGACCGCCCCATCGCCCGGCATCCGCACGGTCGCCCAGCAGACCGCGGAGACAATGGCCAAGCCCACCGCGGGCGCGAGCCAGGACCAGCGCCTCGCCCCGCATAGGGCCAAGGCCGCCTGCCCGATCGCCAGCGAGGCGCCGCATACCGCCACAACCGCCGCATAGGTCCCGATCACAAGGCGGCGAGCCTAGATGACGGGGCTCAGCCAGGGGACCGACCCTAGTCAGGCCATCGATCGCTCCTTTGCAGATGGAGAAGTGGGCGCAACAGGGCTCGAACCTGTGACCTCCAGCTTGTCGAGCTGGCGCTCTCCCAACTGAGCTATGCGCCCCAGGGGCACCGAAATCTACCAGCGCGTCGATGGCTCGGCACGCCGCGGGAAGTCGTAGGCATTGTGCGGATGGCCCTACGAGGCACGGCTCAAGTTCCCGGCGCCGCCAGACGATCCAAATAGTGCAACTTTTCAGCCGCCTCGGTGTTTCTCAATTAGCAGTCGCCTGGCGACAGCGCCAAAACTTCACAGATTTGAGGACTGACGAGCCAGCTACGTGAACTAACTGGTGGCACGTCCTTCGGAACAAAAGGGCCCCTGTAATGGGGCCCTTTTCCGTGCTGCCCGTCACTCGACGTGCGTGCTCGGCAGGTGCCAGCGGCGCGGCTCTATCAGCTCGTCGATCTCCTCCGGGCCCCAACTGCCGGGGGCGTACGGCCGCACCGGTCGCGGTTCGCGCTGCAGCGGCGCCGAGACCTCCCAGAGCCGCTCGACGCCCGCCGAGGTCGTGAACAGCGTGCGGTCGCCGAGCATCACGTCGTGGATCAGGCGCTCGTAGGGGTCGAGCGCGTGGCTGTTGTCGTCAAAGTTGTCGGCGTAATCGAAGCGCATGTGGGCTTCGCCGAGGCGAATGGTCGGCCCCGGCACCTTGGCCAGAAACGACGCGGAGATGCTGCCGGGCTCGCCGAGCTCGAAGGTCAGGTGGTCGTGGCCGAAGGACTCGGCAATCTCGTTGCAGTCGAGCGGGAACATCCGCCGCGGCGGTTGCTTGAAGGCGACGGTCAGCAGGTGGCGGTTCTCGGCCAGCCGCTTGCCGGTGCGCAGGTAGAACGGCACACCGTCCCAGCGCCAGTTGTCGACGCAGGCGCGCAGGGCGACGAAGGTCTCGGTGTCCGAGGCGGCGGCGACCCCATCCTCGCCCCGGTAGCCCTCGTACTGGCCGCGGACGACCGCATCGAGGTCCAGCGGCGCCATCGAGTCGAAGACCTTCTCCCGCTCGCTCGTCAGCGCCTTTGCCTCAAGCGAGGTCGGCGGCTCCATCGCGACGAAGCTGAGCACCTGGAACAGGTGTGTGACGACCATGTCGCGAAACGCCCCGGTTTCCTCATAGAAGCCGGCCCGCATCTCGATTGAGAGCGTCTCCGGGATGTCGATCTGCACGTGGTCGATGTGATTGCGGTTCCAGACCGGCTCGAACATTCCGTTGGCGAAGCGCAGGGCGAGCAGATTCTGGACTGCCTCGCGACCGAGGTAGTGGTCGATGCGAAAGATCTCCTCCTCGTCGAAGACCGAGAGCAGGCACTCGTTCAGCTGCCGCGCGGATGCGAGATCGAGGCCGAAGGGCTTCTCGGTGATGACGCGGGCATCGGCGCCAAGCCCCGCCTCTCCGAGCTCGCGCACGGTGCCGCCCGTGGCCTGCGGCGGCAGGGAGAGGTAGTGGAGGACACGAGCGCCCGCGCCGATCTCCTCCCTGGCCTGACCAATCGCCTCGGCGAGCGGTGCCAGCCCCTCCCCCACGCCGGCGAAGCGCAAACACTCGACAAAGCGTTCCAGGCCCCCCGCGTCGGGTGACCTCCTGTCGGATTTTTCGACCGCCTCCCTGGCGATCTCGCGGAACTCGTCCTCGCCCACGTCGTGCCTCGCGGCGCCGACGACGCGGAATCGGCGCGGCATCAACCCCGCCTGAGAGAGATGGAAGATCCCCGGCAGCAGCTTGCGCCTGGCCAGATCGCCGGTCGCCCCGAAGAGGACGATCACATGGTCCTCGATCTCCCGCTCAGCCGCGATAGCGGCGGGCTCGGTGCCAGTCGCAGCGCTCACCGGACCAGACCGTATCTCCTGCCGCTGCCGGCTACCGGGCCGACTCAATCAGGCCGTAGTTGCCGTCGTATCGCATGTAGATCACGTTGCCGCGGCCGCTCGCGGCATCGGTGAAGTACATGAACCGATGGTTGAGGATGTTCATCTCCGCCACCGCATCCTCGATTCTGGTCGGCCCGCTCATCCGGCTCTCCTCGTAGACGATCCCGGCGCTCTCGCCCGACCAGCCGATCCCGCTCGGTCCGATAACACCGAGTCGGCCGTCGTCGCGGTGGTAGGCGACGGCGTCGGCGCCGGTCTCGCGCTCGTTGAACAGGTAGAAGTCGTGATCGAGGAACTCCATCTCCTCGGCAGCGTCGGCGGGGGTGAGCGGGTCGGTGGCGAAGGTCTTGCGGCGGACTACCTCCCGCTCCTCCGGCACTCGCGGAAAGTAATCCGGACGGTCGGTGGCAAGGCTGGAATACCGCCACTCGCCCGCCTCGCGCTCGGCCGGACGGCGGGCCCTGTCGGTGCGACGGTCGACGAAGCTCCGCAGCTGCCGCTCGAGCCGCTGGGTGAGGCTGTTGACCGCCGTGACCAGGTCGAGGTCGGCGACCTTCGCCCGGATCATCCGGCCATTCAGGTCTATCTCGCCCTCGGCGCGAGCAGGGCGCTCGATCCGCGGGTTCGCTTCCTGGGCAAGCACCACCCGAGCGCCGAGGATCGGGATGTCGACGAGTCGGTCCAGCGCCCCGACCTTCTCTTCCGCGTGCTCACGCGCCTCACCCGGGACGTCACCTCTCATCGTCACGTCTACCTGAATCATCCCTCCGACCACCTCCTCAGCTCGTCACTGCACCCTCGACGAGAATCAAGATCGTCTCGGGCCGAACGCCATCGAATTTCATCGCCTCCGCCGCCGCCTCGGTCTGCAGCACCTCCTCCAACTCGGCCCTGCTGGGGACCTCGAAGATCACCCCGACCCGGTTTGAGCCTGCCGGGTCCTTGAACGTCTCCATGTTCGCCATCCCGTTCCAGCGGCGAAGCCGCTTGTGTCGTTGGGGCAGGCCCATGCGGGCTACCACCATCCTCACGCACGACCCTAGCGCGCGCAAACTCGCCCATTGCGGCGCTGACCATCTGTGGTGTGGGATATTGAGGCCTCGATGGACGACGGCATACAGGTCGATCCGGACTGGGTGGCCCGACACCTCGATGATCCGATGGTGCGGCTGGTCGAGGTGGATGTGAGCCCCGTCGCCTATGGGGAACGCCACATCCCCGGCGCGGTCTTCTGGAACGCCTACGGGGACCTGCGCCATCCCGACCACACGCCGATCGACCCGGACGAGCTCGATGAGGTCCTGTCGAGGTCGGGGGTGACGGCCGAGAGCACCGTCGTCTTCTACGGCTACGCCGCCTATCTCGGCTTCTGGCTGATGGACCGCCACGGGCACGAGCGGATCCGGGTGATGGAGGGCCCGCGCGAGCGCTGGGAGGACGCCCGACACGCCTGGAGCACCGAAGTGCCGCAGCCGGAATCGTCTCCTTATGAGCGCCAGGGCGAGAGGCCCGAGCTGGTCGTCGGGCTTGAGCAGGTGCGGGAGATGATCGGGGACCCCGAGACGGTGTTGGTGGACGTGCGCTCAAAGGAGGAGTTCAGCGGCGAGCGCTTCTGGCCCTCCGGCGCCAGCGAGGGAGCCGGGCGCCCCGGCCGCCTGCCCGGGGCGGTTCATGTCCCGGTCGAGCTGGCGCGGGAACAGGACGGCTCCCTGGCGGACGGCGAGGCGCTGCGGCGGGCCTGCGAGGAGCGGGGGGTCGAGCCCGGTCAGAGGGTGGTCGTCTACTGCACGATCGGCAACAGGGCCGGCCAAGTCGGGTTCGCCCTCAAGCACCAGTTGGGATACCCCGACGTGGCCGTCTACTACGGCTCGTGGTCTGAGTGGGGGAGCTCGGCGGAGACGCCGGTCGAGACCTGAGCGGAGCGGCCATAGCGTCGGTCGCACCAGCCGGCGAAGTCCGCGCGGGACAGATAGCAGGCCGTTGGAGTGCACAGCGTCGAAGGACGCTGTGCACTCCAGGCGAGACGATCGAACCGTTTTGCGACCACGATCACTGGTGGCCCGTTGAAGCGTCCACCCCGCCTGCTGCGCAGTCGTTCACGGCTCGGATCGATGTCGGTCAGTCGTTAGCAGGTGACCACCAGGGAGAATTTTTCGTCGATGTTCACTTCGGGTTCCGTAGCCTTGGTTATCCGCACGAAGACCCCGTGCACTCCTTCGAGGAAGCTCGTGCTCGTCGTGATGAACCCATGCCTGCCGCTGCCGGTGTCGTCCATGATCGAGGCCGTGTATGCACATTTGTTCACGTTGATCGGGAACTCAACCTCATAGAGACCTTCATACGTCGAGCTATACGCTTCGGACGTGATGCCGGGCGACGAGCTGCGGTTGATAGACCCGTCGGCTTCGACCACGGCCCAGTAGATATTGGTTGGCGCTCCGCTGCACGCATACGATCGGGTTCCACCGGCCACGCTGAAACTCGCACCGCCATAGGGGCAGTTCGAATCGCCAGGCGGGAGCGATTGCTCGGTCACGCTGGCCCCATCTTCACCGGGTACCCCTTGTTGGCCACGGTCTCCGCGCTCTCCCTTGTCCCCCTTGGGGCCTCGGGGTCCCTGCGGGCCCTTCTCGTTCTGGATACCACGGGCGAACTTGATCGCGTTGATCGAACGCTTGTTGGCTATCACGGCGCGCTTGTTGGCGGCGGCACCGAGATGAAGTGACCGCTTCAGCTTGCCGAAGATGTTGGTCGAGCTGGTAGCGATGGGCTGCGCGACCGCGGGAACACCGGCGAAGGCGACCGCGACGACTAGCGCCAGCACCGCGATTGGTGCGGCGACTCCGAAGGGCCTGCGTAGCTTGGAGAACATCTGTGGACTTCCTTCCTCCTCTGTTTATGCGCGCCGCCACACTGCGACCGCGCGACGATTGCTAGGTAATTCAGTCGCGAGGAACATCGAGATTGAGGGAGGTCCAGCTCCAGGGAGATCCAGCTTCCCGAGCTCGCCGTGCCAGTCCTTAGGTCTTCCCCGGCGGCGACATGCGACCACCCTCAACACGATCAACAATCAACTCGCTTACGCGCGACCGTAACAGGCCCGGAGACCACCTCGCTGACCTCGGTGCAGACCCGCCTTGACCCTGGTGCCACTCGCCCTACACTCTGTTGAGGTGATGCGAGGGTCGATCGACATGAGAGGGACTCTGGTGGTGATCGCAGCCCTGACCCTGTCCCTGGCACTTCCCGCGGCGGCCGGCGCCGCCGACAGCATCTACTGGAACGCCGGCGGGTCACCCGGAGAAATCGGGCGAGCCGCGCTCGACGGCAGCGGCGGCTCGGTCCTGCCAGTTGCCGACGGAACGCTTGACGAACCGCTGGGCTTGGCGATAGACAGCGCCACGGGTCGCATCTACTGGGTCAACGGCGGGGGCAGCGTCTCCTATGCCAATCTCGACGGCTCCGGGAGCGGCGGCCTGCTCAACGCCGCCGGAGCCCGCTTCGAAGAACCTAGGGCCGCGACGATCGACCCGATCGGGCGCCGCATCTACTGGGCGGAGGAAGAAGGAATCTCCTACACCAACCTCGACGGCTCCGGTGGTGGCGTCCTCAACACGGCCGGCGCGCCCGTCGTCTCTCCCGAGGGCGTCGCGATCGACCCGACTGCCAACCGCATCTACTGGGCGAACTTCTACGGCCCCAGTATCGGCTATGCCAACCTCGACGGCTCCGGCGGCGCCGAACTCAACACGGCCGGGGCGCCGAAGTCCAACCCGGACGGCGTCGCGATCGACCCCGTTGCCCGCAGGCTCTACTGGGCGAACTTCGGCGGCGCGGAACCAATCGCCTACGCCAACCTCGACGGCTCCGGCGGCGGCACCCTAAATGTCAGCGGCGCCAGCACGGTTCCGCCGCGGGGCGTCGCGATCGACCCCGAAGCGCGGCGGATCTACTGGGGCAACGAATCGCAGACCATGGGCGCAATCTCCTACGCGGATCTCAAAGGGAGCGGGGGCGGTGTGCTCCCGACCTCCGGGGCGCCTCTCGAATGGCCGCAGTTCCCGATCCTGCAGAAGGCGCCCGTCGCCGTCGCGCCACCTTCGATCAGCGGCGGCACGGTTGCCGGCGACACGCTCAGCTGCTCGCAGGGGGCCTGGGCGCCCGACAGCTTCAGCTCCCAGCTCTACCGTGCGCCGAGCGGCTACGCCTACGAGTGGCTGCGCGACGGCTCCGCCGTCCCAGGCGCCGAGCAGAACACCTACGTCCCGGCGGCGGCCGGCGCCTATGTCTGCCGGGTTACTGCCGCCAACCGGGCCGGCTCGGCGGTCCAGACCAGCACCGTGGCCCGGGTGAGCGAACGTCCTCCGAATCCTCCAAAGCTTCACGGCAAGGCGATCGCTGCCGGCCGGGCCAAGGTGAAGCACGGCCGGGCATTGCTGCGAATGCGTTGCCCTTCCGGCGGCGGGGACTGCAAGGGCGTCGTCAAGCTCATCATGCGGATCAAGCCGAAGCGTCACACGCACCGGCCGACAACCAAGCGGGGAAGGCGACTGCTATTGGGCAAGCGAGCCTTCAGGATCGCCGCCGGCAGGCGGAAGCTCGTTCGAGTCAGACTCAACCGAGTGGGCAGGAAGCGTCTGCGCCGCGCGCCCCATCACCGCTTCGCCGTGCGGCTGAGGGGCGGAGGCGTCAGGTACCGCGGTCTACAGCTCCGCCTGGCGCCATCGCGGCATCCCCGAAGCTGAATACTCGGGTAGGCCGAACCCCGCCCGACGCTTGGGGGACGTTTTCGCGTCTGCTTCTGGCGCTTTGTCAGCCGACCTCAGCCAGCGCTGGCTACGACCTCGCCTGAGCTTCGCTCCGTCGCGCTCGCGAGCAGCGGCACAACGTGCTCCTTCATCCACGGGCCGCCGACCTCGGACTTGATCCGCTCCTCGGTCTCTTGATCGGGGAAGGCGAGGATGAGGATCGCGTGGGTGTCATCCACCTTGACCAACTTGGCCGAGTGCCCGCCCGCGTCGACGAACTGCTTGGCGACTTCCCTTGCACTGTCGATGACTGCCTCGGGAAGGGGCTCCTCGAACCTCAGATGGTTGACGACGATGCGCACAGGCTGAGCCTATCTCGCTGTCGCCCCCGTGGGCGAAGGCGCGACCGCTCTTCATCTCGGCCTTCGGGCCGTTCATCGTTGCCGGGCCGTCTACTTCATCGACGGGCACCGGCTTGTCTGGCTCGCGGGGCTGGTCACCGGGTTGCTCGTCGGGGCCTGGATCGCATTGCGCGACTCGCCTCCTCGCTACGTCGAGAATTGGCACGACGGCGCCGAGGGAGAGAGGAAGACCGAGAAGGCACTGTGACCGCTCGAACGGGAAGGCCGGCGGACCTTCCACGACGCACAGGCCCGATACGGCAACTACGACCACATCGCGGTCGGCCCTGCCGGCGTGGTCCTGCTGGAAAGCAAGAACCTGATGGGCATCGTCGAGCTGCGCGACGGAGCGCACCTGGGTGCAAGCTGTCGTCGTCTTCTGGTCAGAGTTTCCGCAAGGAGTGGTCGACGATGGTCGATGCGTCTTCCTGCACGGCTCCAAGCTGCTGGGCTGGATCGAAGGCAGGCCGGTTCGGTTGGGCGATTCCGGTGTCCAGATGATTGCCGGGAGCCTCGCCGGCATTACTGGCGGGGAGACAGTCGCTGGGGCTCCAACAGCGCCCTCGGGACTCGTCCGTGCGTGAGGCGGCTGACGGCGGCGATGCCGCTCGGTTTTCGTCCTGAGCGGGCCCCTCGGGCTACATCTGGCAGACGCTCGCAACCACGCGAGAGCAGTTGTGTCAGGATCGCCGCATGGCAGATAAATCGGTCGCGGACCAACTCCGCGAGCTCGGCGTGAAAAATGCAAATGTCCTCGTGCGGATGGCCGAGCGCGGCCAGCTCCTCGCCCTGAAGTGCGAGATGCCGCAGTGCTACCACCACAAGGGGCGCGGCGCGTTCGATCCGGTCGGGACCCCGGGCAACAAGTGGACGCCCTCGCGCGACCACTACCCGACGCTCAAATCGGATGGCGGTAGGTTCGTCGCCGAGAACGTTCGACTCTCCCACTCTTGGTGCAACAAGCGGGACTGGGGTTGGCGGGCGCAAGTCCGGACGCAGCTCGCGAAGGGAAAGTCCCTCGCTGACATCGCCGAGTTCCTGAACCGCAAGGGTGTTCCCCCCGCACACGGCACGAACCAATGGACGGCCGCCATGGTGCGCAAGGCCTACGTGTCCTAGTCCGGGTTCGGCGCTGGGTGCCGCTTCACGCGAAGGCCGATACCCGCGACCTTGGGTGCAGAAGGGGGCTGTCCCCTTGACACAGTGTCCAGTCTCCTTTCTAGGCTAGCGCCATGGATTCGCCGGATCTCTCGGAGAGCGCGTTTCAGCGCGCATGGAACGACGCCAACCAGGCAAGCGGGCGCGCCGCCGGAGCGGTTGTGGTAGCAGCTTGCACTGGAATCGGGACCGCCGTTTTCAACCGTCACCACTGGCTCGATGCAACGGGGGAATTTGTGATCGGTGCCCTCGTTGGTTTCGCAACCGGCTTGGCGCTGTTGATCGCCATAGCTCTCCTTCGCGCACTGATGCTTCAGCGCAACGAGGCCCGCCGATATGCCCAGAAGCTCGAATCTGCTGAGCCCCAACTTCAGGTCGGCCAGCCTCTCTGTCGTGCCCTCCCGATTGAGTGGAATGAAGGGCGACCAGCCCGTCTCGCGGCGTTTGTGTACGTCCCGATCCGCAATGAACCAGAGGTCGGCGCAGAGGGCGGGACCGCCGCCGAGGAGGTCCATGCGCGAATTCGTGTGCTACCCATCAAGGGAGATCGAGGCACGGATTGGTTGCCGGCACGGTGGTGGTCCTTGTCTCCACAGGGGGGCCGCTGGTCTGAGGACTGGACGCCCGAAGATGAATTCGCCGAGATGCGGCTACCCGCCAATGGCCGCGACTTCTATCTCGACGTTGTCGCTCAGTTTCCGGAGCAGGAGTCCTGCACGATCTCAAACCAGGAAGCCCACGTGGAGATTGGGTTCGCATTCCCTTTTGTCGTGGAATTGATGCTTCAAGGAAGCAATATCTCCGCGAAGAAGTTTCAGGTCAGGATCACGCCTGCGGAGGTACACAGGGATGGAGTTGGCATTCCTCGGGCGGAATTGGTGACCAGATGAACAAGCTCCTCGTGGCAAGGTCTCGTCCTCGATCATCCGCAACAGCGTGTCGCGGAACAGTTAGGCGTTGTCCCGGTTGTTGAAGCGGAACACTACGGGGAAAAGCGCGCGCGGGCTGACCCGCACCCAAATCCAGTACGGATGCCTGCTCAGCAGCAATGGCACGCCTTAGCCCGAATCACAGCAGTCGCTCGACAACGAGCACGTCCCGCCAAGCGCCGTCGAGCTGACCATGTCGCCGATGCAGGCCGACGGAGTCGAAGCCGCAGCGTTCGGTCAAGCGGATGCTCGCGGTGTTGTCGGTGAAGAGCTTGCCGATCATCTTGTGGAAGCCGCGCTCTTCGGCCGCGGAGGCAAGCGCTTCGGCCAGCAGCGTGCCGAGCCCGCGGCCACGCGCCTGCGGTGCCACATAGACGCTCGCCTCGCCGATGCCCTCGTAGCACCCACGGGTGCTGTAGGGGGCAAGGCCCGCCCATCCGACAATGTCCGCGCCCGCATCGCAGACGAACAGGGGGTGCCGCGATTGCCCAAGCCGAGGCCCGAAGTCCTCGGGCGACCTCGGCGCCGTCTCGAATGTCGAGCGCCGCTCGGCGATCGCGGCGTTGTAGATCTCGGATATCGCTGTGGCGTCGTCAGACAACGCATCGCGCACCGCGGCTTTCTCGTTCATGGCCGCATTCTCGTTGCCTGTTGACCGGCAGGCAATGTCCACATGGCCAAAGTGGCCTATCCGTTCGCGGGAGACTCCCTACCGACGCTCGACTTCCCACACGATCACGGCGGGAACGTCGGTAAGGGCGTCCTCGAAGGCGTCCACCCGGTGCTTCTTCGCGCGGGCCTGGGCCTGCTCGGCGCTCAGCCGGGGTTCGATGCAGCGGCGAACGGCGAGGCCGGCAGCGCCGAATGCCGCAATGTAGTCGCCGTGCAGGTGGGGGTACTCGGGGATCATCGAGCGTCGCCCATCCGCATCGACGAACACGGCCCGCCAGCCGAGGATCGCCGTGGCGAACGGGTGAGGGTTGGAGACGATCAGCCGTCCGCCCGGCTTCAAGGCCCGGCCCAGCTCCATGATCGCTGGGCCGAGCTCGGACAGATGGCTGAGCGCGAGCGCGCAGACCGCGCCCGCCACCTCGCCGTCTGCGAGCGGCAGCGTGGTGAGCTCGCCGAGGCGGAGGTCGGCGTCGGCAAGCTTGGCCGCGGCGCAATCCAGCATCGCCTGGCTTCCGTCGACGCCGATCACCTGTCGGCCCCGACCACACAGGTAGGCGGCGTGACGGCCCGTGCCGCATGCAGCGTCGAGGATCGGCCCAGGCGGCAGCTGGTCGAGCAGCTCTCGAACAACCGGCTCCTCGGCCGCGATCGTGTCGTTGCCGGGCTCGTCGTAATCCTCTGCCCACTGCGCATAGCCGGCGTCGACATCCGTCTCGGGCAGGTCACGTCGCTCCGCGTAGGGCGGTTCGTCGAGCCGCGAGAGGATCTCCCGAATCTCCTCGGTGCGGGCTTCGACACCGTCGAAGGAACGACGCGCCCCGGCGCGCAGCAGCGCCAGGCCCTCGATGCCGAGGAGGTAGTGGCCCTGCTTGAGTCCTTCTGCCATCCGCCGAACCGTCGCGATCAGCTCGGCGCCGGCGTGTTGCGCTTACCGTAGAAGACGACAAAGGCTTGGGTGAAGCCGTGGCGCTCGTAGAAGCGGTGGGAGTCGACGTTGGTCTTCGCGGCAGTGATGGCGAGAGCCTCGACGCCGATCCCGGCGAGGCGCTGCCACACCGCCTCCAGCAGCGCGGAGCCTACGCCGTCGCCACGGCGCTCGGGAAAGACCGAAAGCGTCTCCAACTCGGCGAGCCGCTCGCCGGTCTGCCAGGCGGCGTAGCCGGAACCGACCGTGACGAAGGCGTAGCCGATCGGGTGGTCGCCGTCCTGCGCGATGACGAAGAAGGTCGCGGGACCTTCGAGCCAGCGCTCGTACTTGGCCCGCCGACGCCGCCAGGAGTCCGCCAGCTCGCGCTTCGGAGCGCTGCCGCCGAGGTTCGGAACGAGACTGGAATGATGCTCCTGGAGCGCATTCCAGAGCGGCTCGACCGCGTGAAGCTGATCTGCGTCGTCCGCGTAGCGCAAGGTGATCTCTGACTTCGAAGGCTCCATGCCGCCACAGTCAAACAGGATTTCCGTCCGGGCGGGACGCCTCGTGAAAGCATGCTCACGTGAGCCGAAGAGCGGAATATCTCTCGAACGGGTCGGCGAAGCGTTGAGCAGGCACGCGAGCGTCCACCACGCGCGGGTCATCTGGGATCCGAGCCAGGATGATCGCCGCGCTCACACGATCGACCTGGCCAACCAACGGCTCGCCGTGTCGGGCGCGGCCGTCCTCGGCGGCGATCCGGACAAGGCGGATCCGGAGGAGATGTTCGTCGCCTCGCTGGCGAGCTGTCACATGTTGTGGTTCCTCTCCTTGGCCCGCGCCGCGCGCCTTCGGGCGACCGCCTACGAGGACAAGCCGGAGGGGACGATGGACGGCACGAGGTTCACGCGCGTGGTCCTTCGCCCCAGGGTCGCCTTCGACGACGACATCACCGAAGAGCAGACCGACTCTCTCCACCATCGCGCCCACGAGCGCTGCTTCATCGCCAACAGCGTCAGCTGCCCGGTGGAGGTGGAGCCTCAGTGATGGAGCTACCGCGCCGGGTGGAGAAGCCGTGGGGGCACGAGCTGTGGTTCGCACAGACCGAGCGCTACGCCGGCAAGCTGCTCCACGTCCAGGCCGGACAGCGGCTCTCGGTCCAGTACCACGAGCGCAAGGACGAGACCTCCTACCTGCTCACCGGGCGCCTGCTGCTGAGCAAGGGCCCGGAAGCCGAGACGATGTCGACGAGCGAGCTGACGGCGGGTGCGGCGTGGCGCAACGAGCCGGGACAGGTGCACACGATCGAGGCGCTCGAGGACTCGGTCGTCGTCGAGGTCTCGACGCCCGAGCTCGACGACGTGGTGCGCGTCATCGACGACTACGGCCGAGCCGGGACGTCGGCGCCGTAGCGACGTCGGCGAAGACGCCGGCGGCGACCGCTAATGACGAAATCGCCAGCTACGCCGGAAGCTGCTCAAGCAGCGAAACCAAAGACGCCTGCGGGCTCGGGTCGTCTTGCTCGCTGCCTACCTCTTTGAGCAGTTCTCCGATCTGAGCTTCGCGGCCGTTCTGCTGGTCGTCGGCGCGAGCATGGGCGAGCGCGGTCAGGGCGAGGTCGTACTCACCGGCATCGATGGCAACCTCGGCGACGGCAAGCTGGGCATCCGGGCCAGACCACTCGCTCTCCCCTCGCTGCTCCGCCAGGTGGATGGCACGAGTCAGAAACCCCAGGGCAAGGTCGTTGAGACCAAGGCGGTTCATTGCCGAGCCGAGATTCCACGGATAGGCGGGCTCGCCGGCGTCCAGGCGCATGGCTTGTCCATAGAGCGCCAATACGCGGTCGAGCTTGCCCTCTGCGAGAAAACGCTCCGCGACCTCGGCCTCGGGCCATTGCCCCGGCCCGAAGGCATCGGAGAGCAACTCGTCGGCCTCGCTGACAAGCTGCTCAGCCCTAGCTGCGACTGCGGGCTCTGCGTCCTCTGGCTTGCGTGTATTGCGCGCGTTGGTCATCGGTCAGTTCCTCTCGCCATGCATGCCAGTGCTTGGCTCGCTCTGGATTGTGACGCACGCCGAGGATTTCCTCGCCAATACGGACGAGATCGCAGACGCGAAGCTCCTCGCCCGTCTGCGGATCAACGCCCGCTGGGTCGTTCCAGTTGCGCGGCTTCCTCGGCATGTGCCGAGTCTTTCAACGGGGTGAGACGGACCGACGAGGAGGTCAGATGGGCTCAGCTGTGATGATCGATTTGTTCATGCGCATTTTCCGTGAGTTGCTCGTCGTATCCGTCGCATCTCATCCCTGCCATCGCCTCGAAAAGGAGCTCCCGGTCGACCCCGCTCCGGCGCCATGAGCCCTCCGTCCCAACACTCCCGGCCCCAAACCAATCACCGCTTTGGGCCCCGGACTCCTCGTCGGGCCTCGGGCAGCAAAGTCCCATCGTCGCCGCTTTGCAAAGCCGAGCGAGCGTCCGCGCCACACCCGAGTAGACGCCCCGAATGGACGAGGAGCTGTCATCCCGTAGCCCCCGCCACCGGCAGGCCGAGCTCGATTGCGGCTTCAGCGAGGTTGCCGTCCCAGGTGACGAGGGCAACTCCATCCTCGCCCAGCGAGAGCGCGGTGGCGAGGTGCACGGCGTCATAGCCGCGCAGGCCGAGCTCTTCGGCGAGGGCGCCGGCACGCCGGGCGAGATGCTCATCCACTCCGACAAGGGCGAGGTCGGGTAGGAGATCCTCGAAGTCGGCGAGGGCGCTGGCGTGCTGTCGCTCGGTCAACCTCCCGCCTCGTCGCGCCGCTGCCAGGGCGGCGCGTCCCTCGGGGTAGGCGAGGATGCCGGTGAGCGCCGCGTGAGTCGTCTCCCAGAGCTCGGAGACCAGCTCAGAGCCCTCCTCGGCGATCACCAGCTTGATCAGAGCCGAGGTGTCGAAGTACAGGGTCAGCGGCGCTGCTCGGCGATCAGGTCGGATACGGGCCCGCTCGCCTCGACCCGCGCTCGGCGTGCAGAGCGCGGCCTCTGCGGCAGGCGCACCAAGCCGCGATCGGCAAGCTCCGCGAGCGGGTCGCGCCGCCCGACGGCGCTCAAGCGCGCGACGGGGCGCCCACGCCGAGTGACGAGCACCTCCTGGCCCTCCTCGACGCGCTGCAAGTACTCGCTGAGACGATCGTGCAACTCACGCACGCCGACCTCGCCACTGTTCGGATGTAGCGTCATAAGGCGACCCTAGCAGCTACATCGGTCCAAGGCTCGCCATGGCCGACCCACAGCAGCCCTGCGCGGCGCTGATCGCAGAGCCGGATGAGGACGCCGTCATCCCCGTGCCGGTCCTGGGCGAGCTTGACTACTAGTGCCGGAAACGTTTCCCTGGCGATGTCTTGGCTGTCGTCGTGAGGCCGCGGATCAAGAGACGCTCCTCGCGGTCATGCCTGCTCAACCCTCCGGCGCGGAGTCCACTTCAATTGGCGGAGGTCGGTGCTGATCCGTGGAGATCGTTGGCGATCGTTTGGAACACAGTGAGGATCTCCATTTCTTCATCTTCGGAACTGGCGTCTGTTGAGGTGCGGACAATGACCACGTCGTCCGGTTCCGATACGTAGATGTACTGGCCCATGAGTCCAGATGCCATATAGGTACGCTGAACCCCGGGTGGGATCCACCACTGATACCCATATCCGTCTGGACCGTCACCGTTTGTCGACATCGCACCCGGCTTCAGAAACGGGGCGCGGGGCGTGGTCGCTTCTCTCACCCAGCTCGCCGGCAGGAGCCTCTTGCCGCGCCAATGCCCTCCTTGGAGGTAGAGTTGGCCGAGCTTGGCGAAGTCGCGCAGGCGCGCATTGATGCAGCAGAATGCGATCGGTGTCCCGTGCCCGTCCGTATCGTCGATGTTCCAAGATGCAGCACGCGCTCCGAGGGGATGCCAGAGTTGGCTCTCCATCACCTTGATCAGCGGCTGACCGTAGACAGCACTCACCAGCATGGCCAGCGCCTGGGTATTGATGCTGGCATAGTGGAATTCCTCACCCGCCAGCCCTGCATGACCATAATCGTCCATGACGTCGTTTGCGCTTTGCCCGAAGAGAAATAGCTTCACGAAGAAAAGATTGATGTCCGAGAAAGGCGAGCTGTAGCTCTCGTTGAAATCGACCCCCGAGGCCATCTCCAAGACATCGCGGATGGGCGCCCCGTCGAAGCTGGTGTCGACGAGGGCCGGGACGTAGGAGCTGATCGGATCGCTCAATGATCGGATGCGGCCAGAGCCCAGCGCCCGCGCCACCAGAGTCGCCACGAATGACTTGGCCACAGACCAGGAGGTAATGCGACTGGACGCACTGGCGCCCAGGTCATAGCTCTCGTGCACGATCACGCCGTGCTTGATCACCAGCAGGCCGGTGGTCGAAGTCCGCTTCAGAAAGCGGCCCAGGCTCCGGTCTGCACCGTCAAACGAGTAGGTCGCGGGGAGCGGTTGTTCCCTTCGCGGAAGTTCGTACGGCACCGGGGCGGCGCTGATCTGCTCCGCCGGAAAAATCTGGTCCATGTGCTGGAAGTTGTAGGACCGCTTGCCGGGATCGAACAACGTGAGCATGTCGACCAGGCTGTAGTTCGACCATGGGCGCGCCAGCAAGAGATAGCCACCGCCCAGGAACAGGCCAAGGGTTACGGCGATCAGCGCGGCTGCCCTCGACACTTTCATCCGGGGTTTGCCGTTGGAGTCGGGCGGTACTACGCGATCACTGCGCGTGACCGCGTAGTGAGCCGCGAGAACGATCCCCCAGCCGACCAGGGCATACAGGAACCAGGGATCGCTGGTACTCCCGAGCCAATGCTGCCAGTCCCAAATCGCGAACAGCAGCACCTGGGCAAAGACGAAGAGTGCCACATGGATGCGGAAGCTCCGTTTCCGCCGCAGCAGTGGTCGGCGTTGCGACTCAGTGTGAAGGGTGATGCACTCGGACAAGTCTGGTCATGACTGTATATGGCCGGTCGAATCAGGCGTCTTGGAGGTCGGCGCCCGCTATGTCGATCCCGAGCACTGGCGACGCGACGCCGGGGGCACGCTGCTGGCAGCCACGCTAAACGAGCTCGCTCAGACAGTGAGGAACCCGGCTTGAAGACGTCGGTCGACCAAGTCCGCGACCTCCTCCGGATCCAGATCCGCCACATCGAGGGCGTCGTCCTCGATCTGACCGAGATCGGCGAAGCTCCGCCAAAGCTGCTCGATGGCCTCGCCGAGGGCGACCTCGGGCACCTGCTCGACCCCGCCTGCGGGCACGGTGAGGAAATCGACCTCGCCCGCGCCCTGCGCGAACGCGAGTTCGTCTATTTCCACATCGACGCCGACCGCTATCCGGCGTCCTCGAAGCTTCTCGCCGCCGCCCTGGTGAGTCGACCTCGTCGGGCTCACCGCCGACCTGCAGGGCGGACAGACGCGCGGACTGCTCATGATTGACGTGTTCGCCGCAGATCCTCTCCAACCTCGGCTGCGCGATCGTCCACCGCGAGGCCGACCCGGACTCCGCCGAGCGCCTGGCGCGCATGGCCGGCACCTACGAGTCCTGGTCGACCACCGAGCGGGTCGGCGGGCAGAAGCCCAACGGCTTCTTCGCGCCTCGCGAAGGCACCCGCACCCGCGCGCGTGAGTTCGTGCTTCTTCCCGACGAGATCAAGCGCCTCGGTGTCGGCGAAGCCGCGCTGATCGCACCCACCCAGGAGACGAACGGGGATCGTGCGGGTCTTCAGGCCGCGGGAGCTGGACGGTCGATGAGGCGAACGGGGAGGTCGACGCTGGCCGCATTGTTGGCAAGCGGGCGGTCGAGCGTCCACAACTCGCCATCGAGTTCCTGCGCCAGGACGATGTACGCGGCGTCGTAGGCGCTCTCGCGCTTGAGCTTGCGGGCGACCGAGATGACGGCCGGCCCGTCCGTCAAGCCGTGCAGGCTGATCTCGATGGCGACGATCCGCTGCCAGGCCGCCTTCGCATCGTCCGGCTCGATCTGGCCGGCACAACATTGCGAGTCAGCGCGTTCGCGACCTCGAAGCGAAACAGCGAGGGCGCATGCAACCCCTCCCCCGCCTCTTCCCATTCGTGAAGGTACTCCGCCACGGCCGTCGCGCGCTCTTGATCGAGCGCCAGCGCCACGGCGGCGTTCGCGTCGAGGACGACCGTCAAAGGCCGCGCTGTTCGAGTTCCGTACGGCCCTCGCGCACCACGGCGACCGCATCGACAGGTCCGCGGACCCTGCCCCGTATCTCGGAGAGATCGGCAAGGATGCTCTCCAGGTCGGAGCTTGCCGGCGCCAGCTCGGCGGCGAGCAGCTCGTCTGCGAGCGCGTCCGGCTGCACGCCGCGGCGCCCAGCCTCGCGCTCAAGGCGGTCGTAGGCGTCAGGCGTGACGTGGATTACGCGGTCTCGCGTGGCCATAGCGGGAAGTCTAGACCAGCGTTCCATGTCCCGAGCACGACAGGCTTCGGGACACGCTCGGGACACGGTTTCCTCGTCAAGCAAATGAAAACCCCACTTTTGCGGGGCTTTCGTCAAGGCGCCTACCGGAATCGAACCGGTGTAAACGGCTTTGCAGGCCGCTGCGTAGCCACTCCGCCAAGGCGCCGAGCGGCTGAAGCGTAGCCGGATCGGCATGCCGGAAGAGCGCGAACGTCGGCGCTGGCCGCGATCGCGCAGCAGGCTGCCGTGGCAGGTGTGTATACGGGCGCAGGCCTGGGTAGACGCCAGCCAATGAACTCGATCAAATCCACAGTCGCCCGCAAGGCGATCAAGTCCACCGCCAAGCACACCGCCAACGGGACCGGCTCGAAGCTGCGCCGCGATCCGTTGCGCAGCGCAACGCTGCTCGCAATCGGCTGCGCGATCGGGCTGCTGGCCGGGCCGCTCCTCCGCCGCGTTTCCGGCCCCGCCACGCAGTCCCCTGAGCCACAAGGGCAAGGCTGACCCGAAGAAGCGATGCGCTACGTGCCGGCCGGGTCGCGCCACATCTCGCGGATCGGCGGACCGCCGATCGGCAGCGGAAAGGTTGCGGTCAGCTCGAAGCCGTGGCGTTCGTAGAGCACCTGGTTGCGATCGGAGCTCGACTCCAGGTACGCCGGCACTCGCTCGCTGTCGCACCGATCGAGCATCGGTTTGAGTAGGCCGGCGCCCAGGCCACGCCCTTGGCGGCGAGGTTCGACTCCGAGGTAGTGCAGATACCAGTGCTGAGGCGACCTGGGGTGGCGCCGTTCGAACCGCAGCTGCGACCAGAACGCCAGCCCGAGGCGCCGGCCGAAGACCCGCGTCATCTCGCGCAGCGGCCGCACCGTCCGTGCGATCGGCACGCGCCACGACCCCGGCCTCCCCCAGATTGCGGCACCGCATCCGTCGTCGGTGACCCAGAGCTCACGGTGGTCGGGCACGACGTTCCCGATCTCAGCCGTAAAGAACTTCAGCAGTTGCTCCGCACGAGTGCCAGGGTCGGGGAGCAGGTGAGCCCAGCCCGGATCGTCGGCAAACGCCAGGGCCAGAGCCTCAGCCGCCGCCTCGTGGTCGCCTCTTTTTCCCGGCCTCACCTCAGGGTGCATTCCCGTTCGCGCAGTCTAATTCGTCCCATTTTTGCTGCTCTGGCTCACCCTGACGCCCTGAGCCCCGTAGACCGAGAAGAGATGAATCGCCCAGGCGACGCTACTGCTTACCCGGACCGGTCCGATGCTGCGGCGGCTACGGCTCGCCTGCCCACGCGGCGAGGCGGCGTGGCAGGATGCCCATATGGCCACGCCTGTCCCCGCGGAGCAGATCGAGGAGCGCCTGCAGGAGCTCTACCGCCGCTGCGAGCACGAGGAGCCGGGCACCGTCGCCAGCTACTACGGGTCGGCGCGCGGCTACTACCCGCCAGAGGAGGCGGGCGAGGAGAGCAAGCGCTTCGCGATCTGCCTGGCCAGCTGCGACGGCAGGGTCTACGGGATCGGCGACGACGAAGTCTCCTTCCCGCTGCAGTCGCTCTCCAAGGTCTTCGCCTACGGTCTCGCCCTCGCCGACTGGGGTCGCGATCGCGTGCTGGAGCGGGTCGGGGTAGAGCCAAGCGGCGACTCCTTCCACTCGATCGTCTTCGACGAGCGCAACAACAGGCCGTTCAACCCGATGGTCAACGCAGGGGCACTGGTGACCAGCGACCTGGTCAAGGGCAGCTCGCCCGAGGAGAAGCTGGAACGGATCCTCACCTGCCTGCGCCTCTTCGCGGGCAACGACGAGCTCGGCGTCGACCGCGACACCTTCCACGACGAGATCCGCCACGCCGACGCCAACCGCGCCGTCGCCTACCTGATGCGCGACCGCAAAATGATCGACGGCGACGTCGAGGGCATCCTCGGGCTCTACCTGCAGCAGTGCTCTGTCCACGTCACCTGCCGCGACCTCGCGGTGATGGCGGCAACCCTGGCGAACGGCTGCGTCAACCCTTTCACCGACGAGCGCGTCCTGCCCCTGCCCCGTGTGCGCGACGTGCTCAGCGTGCTCCACACCTGCGGCATGTATGACGCCGCCGGGCAGTGGGCGTACGACATCGGCGTGCCGGCGAAGAGCGGCGTCAGCGGCGGCATCCTCGCCGTCGTCCCCGGCAAAGGCGGTATTGGCGTCTTCTCCCCCGGCCTCGACGCCTACGGCAACAGCGCCCGCGGGGTCAGAGTCTGTCGCGAAATGTCAGAGAATCTCGGCCTGCACATCTTCGCCGCCGAGGCCGAGGACGCGATGCTGGGCGACGCCGCGCCGGGCATCGCCTTCTGAGGACGAGCCGCACCACGCAGGCGAATCGCGATGTCTATTTCGTCCCACCGCGGCTACCCCCGCCCGCCCGTAACAGATAGGCCAGCGCCTCGGTGCGGCTGCCAACGCCGAGCTTCGCGTAGACGTTCTCGAGGTGGCGCTTGACGGTGTGCGGGCTGACGTGGAGCCGGCCGGCAATCTCAGCGTTGGGAACGCCCTCTGCGAGGACTGCGAACACCTCCACCTCGCGCCGACTGAGGCCGGCATCTCGAAGCAGCGGCTCGAGCGCAATCGCTCCTGTGGCTTCCTCGCCTGCGTGCGCGAAGCCCAGCCGAGCGCCGCGTTGGTTGGCCGCCGGTCCCTCGACCGGGGAACGAGCGGAGGGCTCGCCCGTGGTCGGCGAGTGCGGCCATCCGGCAGCGGTCAGCTCACCCGCCGCCCGCTGGGCGATCAGAGTCGCCCCCATTGCGTGAGCAGCTGCGAGCGCCGCGCGCAGCGAGTCGCGCGCTTCCCGGTCGCGCCCGAGGCGACGCAGGTGGGTGCCGAGGTCAGCCAACACTCGTGCGTGGGCTAGTCGAGCCGATGAGTTCGCGAGCGTGGAGTCCGCTTCACGCAAATGCTTCAGCCCGTCCTCACCGCCAACGACGGCACCGAGTGCCGCCAGGGCCATGCCGAGCAGCCGCGGCGAGCCAGTCGCGCTGGCGGCCGCCAGCTCCCGCTCCAGCAACGCTCGGGCATCCGTCGAGTTGCCGAGGTGGTGGAGGCAGAGCGCGGTGCGCAAGCGCCACTGGCTGAGGGGGACATGGTCGCCCATCGGACCAAGTAGCTCCCCGCAGGCTTCGAGATGTTTGAGGGCGCCGGCGAAGTCGCCATTCAAGGCGGCGAGCCGCCCTCTGGCCTCAAGCACCATTGCCAGCGGCACTGCCTCGCCCCATGCGTCGCCAGTGTCGGCCGGTGTCAAAGCGGCGGCCGCCGCGGCCAGCTCGGCCCGGTCGATCCAGACGTGGGCGAGCGCCGCCCGGGCGGGGGGCCCATACATCTCCCACCCCTCGGTCGCGAGCGCTCCTTCCAGGTCCTCGGTCGCCGCAACCAGGTCGCCGCGGAACAGCCGCGCCCAGCCGCGGGCGTAGCGGACGGTCGCGCAGCCGACCCTGGCGCCGGTCTCCTCGGCATGCCGGGCGGTCATCGAGAGCACCCGATCGGCCTCCTCGTAGGCACCCGACCAGACCAGCGCCGCCCCGACTTGGGAGATCGTGATCGCCTGACAGTCGGAGCTCGTCAGCATCTCGCCGTCCGCCCAGGCACGGAGGGCGAGGGAGATCACCTGCTCGCACGGCTCGCCACGAAACCCGGCCTGGACCGCGAGCTCGCTCAGCAGCGACCGCTCGGCCCGCGTGGCGCCGGTGAAGCTGTCGCCGCTGACCGCGGTGAGCCGTGGGTCATCGTGGCCAAGCGATCCCGCGTAGCGGCCGGCGGCAAGCGCGCCGGCGTGCAACTCGGTTGCCAACCCGCTGCGCTCGCTGCCGACCTCGGTCAGCCCCAACTCGAAGGACCGCTCGGCAGCACCGAAGTCTCCGCCCGCGTAGAGGCTGCGGCCGAGGCGCAGGTCGGCCTCCGCGCGCAGCACCGGCGAAGCCGAGAGAAGGCGCGCCTCGCGAAAGCGCCGCTCCGCCCCTGGACCCCCGAGCAGCCCCTCCGCGTAGCCGAGCCGCAACAGCAACCGGACCCGGTCCTCGCCTGTGGCCGGCTCGGCAAGCGCCCTTTCCAGGTATTTGACCGCCGACGCCGGAACTCCCCTGCGCAAGGCCTGATCGGAGGCTTCGGAGAGCTGTTCGATCGTCTCGTGGGAATGGGCCGGCGGCGCGCGCAGCAGGTGCGATGCGACGAGCTCGGGGTCGGCGTCCTCGTCGGCAAGCAACTGCGCCGTCGCCGCATGCTCGCGCCCGCGGGCAGCCGCCGGCAGTGAGTGGTAGACGGCCTCGCGCACCAGCGGATGCGCGAAAAGAAGCGGCTCGCCAGGCGCGAGGACCCCCGCCGCGGCGAGCCCGTCAATGGTCGCCGCAAAGCGCTCGTCGAGCTCCACCTCGGCGAGTGCCGCGACTCGGCGCGACTCCGCCTCCGTGCCCAGTACCGAGCAGATGACAGTCAGCCGCTCGGCGAGCGGGCCCAAGCGCCGTAGTCGAGGTGCGATCGTCGAAGCGACCGCGTCGGCGCCTTCGGCGGCGACGGAGTCGAGCGAGGGGCGTGCTGCCGGCAGCCCGCTCTCCCGCAGCAACCCAGCTACCAGGGTCACCAGAAATGGGTTCCCCCCGGTCAGCTCAGCACACGCCGTGACGAAGGCCTCCTCGGCGCGCTCGACACCACACAGCTCCAGCAGCTTTCCCACTCCCTGTGGGCTCAGCTCCCGCACCCGCAAGAGCCGAGCCGGCGGCTCGCCCCGGAGCAGGGCGAGCGCCTCGGGATGCATAACGCGCTCCCCACTGCGCACCGCGACGATCAGGATGATCGGAGCGGTTTCGGTGAGGGACGAGATCGCCGCGAGCACATCGAGGCTTGGCGGGTCCGCCCACTGGGCGTCGTCGACGAGCAGCGCCAGGGGCCGGCTGGCTGCTGCCGACCGACATAGCTGCGCGAGGGCAAAGGAGGCGCGGGCAACCATCTCGTCGCCGTCCTCGGGAACTGGCCCCTCGCTTTCGAGTAGGGGGCGCAGCGCCGCTGGCACGACAGCGCCCTCCCGGAGTGGGTCGACCAGCTCGCTCAACAGGTCTAGCACCACGCCAAACGAGGCGGCCGCGCCCAGCGCCGTACCGCGACTGCCCAGGACCCGCGTGCCGCGTGCCGTCGCCAGAGCCGCTGCGCACGCGAGCAGGTGGCTCTTCCCCACTCCGGCCGGGCCCTCGAGGACGACGGTTGCTCCTCGGCCTTCGTCGGCGGCATCGAGGGCTGCGCCGAGCCGTCCCAGCTCAAGGTCACGGTCGATCGTCGCCGGGGGCATGGCCATCGCACCGCCAACGCTACCCCGTCGAATCGGTCTGGCTCAACCTTCTTGGTTGGAGCAGTCCGGTCAACGGTCTTTTCGTACCGCTCAAGCAGCCCCAGCATGCGCCGCTTCCTCTTCGCCGCAAACTTCAGCGCGGGTCGGTCGTCCTCCGACCGCCGGCGACCCTATTGTTGCCCGCCCTTTGTACGACGCCTCTCAGCACCTGATCGGCGGCGGGGCGCCTGCCGGTTCGCTCCCGGGTTGGCCCGATGCCAGACCCCTCCGCTCGTGGCAGCAGGAGGCGACCGAGGCCGTGCGGGCGCATTCGGCCACCAGCTTTTTGGCCTCGGCAACGCCGGCGGCCGGCAAGACCACCTTCGGCCTGCACATCGCCCACCGGATGTTGAGCGCCAATTTCGTCTCTCGGGTTGTCGTGGCCGGGCCGACCACCCACATCTGCCGCCAGTGGGCCGCCGACGCGGCCCGCTACGGCATCGACCTCGAGCCGAACAGGCCAAACTCGGACGGACCGGAGTCGGCCGACTTCCACGGCGTCGCCGTCACCTACCAGACGATCGCGGCCGGGCCGGACACGCACCGGCTGGCCGCCGACCGCCGACCGACCCTGCTGATCGCCGACGAGCCACACCACATGGGCGACCAGGCTGCCTGGGGGCTGCAAACCCGCAGGGCCTTCGACGGCGCCCGCTTCCGGCTGCTGCTCTCGGGCACGCCCTTCCGCTCCGACAACTCGGCCATCCCCTGGGTCACCTACGACGAGGACGGCCTCAGCCGCGCCGACTACGTCTACGGCTACCCGCAGGCGTTGGTCGACCGGGTATGCCGCCCGATCACCTTCCTGCCGTATGACGGCGAGATGGAGTGGCTCTCCGACGGTCGACTGCGCAGCGCCGACTTCGACCTCGCCCTGCCGGCGGTGGAGGCGGCCCGGCGACTGCGGACGGCACTTAGCCCGGACGGCGAGTGGATGGGCGAGGTGCTGCGCGACGGCGATGCCAGGCTGAACGAGGTGCGCGCCGGCGGGCACTCCGACGCGGGTGGCCTGGTCATCGCCTCCGATCAGGATCACGCGCGGGCGATTGCCGCACGGCTCGAGTCGGTCTCGGGGGAGCGACCCGAGCTGGTGATGAGCGACGAGCCCGATGCCAGCCGGCGCATCGCCGATTTCGCCTCCTCCGATCGACGCTGGCTGGTCTCGGTCCTGATGGTTTCAGAGGGCGTCGACATCCCCCGCCTGCGGGTCGGTGTCTATGCGACGGCGGCCCGGACCGAGCTCTTCTTCCGTCAGGTGGTCGGTCGCTTCATCCGGACCACCCCGAGGCCGCACGGCCAGATGAGCTACCTCCTGATGCCGGCCGACGCGCGGCTGAAAGCGTTGGCCCACGAGATCGAGCTGGAGCGCCGCCACGCGCTCGAGCTCTCGCCGGACGCCGAGGAGGAAGAGGGCGAGGGGATGGACGACTCCGATCCGGAGCGGAGTGAGCCGGGTGACGGCTTTGCCGCCCTGAGCTCGGGCGACGCCGAGCTGGACGAGGCGATCATGAGCGAGACCACGCTGCAGCTCTTCCCGACCGATGACCCCCAGCCGGGAAGGAAGAAGGCGACCGCCGCCACCAGGCGCGAATCCACGGCGGAGGACGGCGGACCCGAGCGGGAGTCGGCCTATGCGGCCCGAGAGCGGCTGCGCGGCGAGCGCAGGCGCCTGGTCGCCGACGTCGCCCGGCGCACCGGCGCGTCGCACCGGGAGATCCAGGCCCGCATCAATCGCGCCACCCGTGCGCGCTCGGTCTCCAGTGCCACCATCGAGCAGCTCGAGCGCGGCAATGCGTTGCTGCGCCGCGAGCTGTGGCGGTGAGATCCACGGCATCCGTGCGTATCCACCTCACAAAGACAGGTCGCGGCGTTCGAACAGCACCGAGCCGATCGCGGCGAGGATGATCGCCACCGCGGTGACCCCGAGGAACGACAAGGGGTCGATGCCGTCCTCGATCGCTCGGCCGTAGTAGCGAAAGACCGAGGCGTAGCGGATCGCGTCCAGACCGGTGTCGAGGCGACCGACCACGTCGATCACGTACATCCCCACCAGCACCCCCGCGACCGAGCCGGTGACGATGCTGTTGCGCAACGACCAGCCGGTGACGACGATCCCCAGGGCGGCGAAGAGCAGCGCCAGCGGCCAGACGTTGGCGAAGCCCGCAAGCGCCGAGGTGAAGGAGAGGCCGACGCCGAAGAGCAGGCTGGCGATCATCGCGAGCGCGAGGACCGCGACGAGGATGACCGCCAACTCGATCGCCGTCGCCGAGAACCCGGCGGCGACGAGGCGCCGACGGGACACGGGCGCCGACAGCAGGACCTCGAGCCGGCCGCTTTCCGCCGCGCCCGAGAGGCCGCTGGCGACCGAGCGCACCGCCAGGTAGCCGACCGCAAGCGGCATGATGAAGCCCAGCAGTTCGGCTCCGAGGAACTGCTCCACCGTCGAAAGTTCGGCGATCCCGAAGGCTTCCCTCAGCGCGCTCGGATACTCGCTCACGGTCTTCGCGAGCGCGGTTTCGATCGAGGGAAAGATCGCCACCTCGAAGCCGCCCAGCAGGCCGAGCGGCACGCCCCAGGAAAGCAGCGAGCGCCGTCGGTCCCAGAGCTGAGCGAAGACGAGCGCCCTCATCCCCTTCCGCCCTCCGCCCCGGTGCCCTCCCGGTAGTAGGTCAGAAAGACCTCCTCGAGGGTGGGATGGGCAAACTCGAGGTCGACGACCGCATGGGCGGCGATCGCCTTCAGCGCGGCGTCGACATCGCCGGCGACCCTGAAGCTAAGCCTCCGCCCTTCGGCGACGACGTCGCTCACCCCCGGGCAGTCGCGCAGCTGCGCCGGGTCGACCGGCTCGGCGAACTCGACCGAAACCTTGCGCTGCGCCTTGCCGAGCAGGTCGGCGATTCGCTCGACCGCGATCAGGCGCCCCTCGCGGACGATCCCGACCCGGTCGCAGACCCGCTCAACCTCATCCAGCTCGTGCGAGGAGAGGAAGACGGTGCAGCCGCGCTCGCGCTCCTCGCCGACCAGCGAGAGGAACTCCTCCTGCATCAGCGGGTCGAGGCCGCTGGTCGGCTCGTCCAAGATCAACAGCTCGGGTCGGTGGAAGACAGCCAGGATCAGCCCGATCTTCTGGCGGTTGCCGCGTGAGAGCTGCCCCAGCGGCCGGTCCAGGTCGGCCTGGAAGCGGCGGGCCAGCTCCTCGGCGCGGTCGATGCCATCGACCCTCCGCAGTCGCGCCAGCAGGGACAGCGCTTCGCGCCCGCTGCTGTGCTTGCCGTAGCCGAAGTCGCCCGTCAGGTTGCCGAGCCGGGCGCGGATCGCAACGCTCTCGCGCCGGCTGTCCATGCCGAAGATCCGGGCACTTCCGCGACTCGGATGCAGGAGGTTGAGCAGGGTGCGAATCGTCGTTGTCTTGCCGGCCCCGTTGGGCCCGAGGAAGCCGAAGACCTCTCCTGCCTGGACCGCGATCGAGATGTCCTCGATGCCGCGATTGCGGCCGTAGTACTTGGTCAGCCCATCCGTCTCGATCGCCGCCACCTGCCCATGCTCCCAGACGACGGAGACCCATCTCGCGACTTCAGGCCGACGTTCGGGCGCGAGTCAACCCGTAAAGGGGTGCGTCGGCGTCGTCCCATTCGGCGCCAGCAGGTCAAAGCCGTCGGGGATGCGGAGATGGTCGGGGCCCTTGCCGGGGTGTCCGGTCACCCCGTACTGCCAGACGATCCTCTTCGTCTTCGGGTCGACGATGACGACGCGGTGGCGGTAGTCGTCGTTGACCGCGATCCAGCCGCCGGGCAGGCGCTCGGCGAGGCTGGGATGGTTGAGGCGGCCGGCCCCCGATTCCGGCCGGTAGCTCCAAAGCAGGTGGCCGGCGCGGTCGAATTTGTAGATCGCGCCGGGTTCGGCGTAGTCGACGACGAGGTAGCGGTCGGGGCCGAGCTGCTGCGGGTCTGAGGGGTAGGAGATCGGTAGCTGCACGCTCCAGACGACCTTGCCGGACGGGGTCAGCTCGTCGATGTAGGAGCCGTTGACCTCGGAGACGAGCATGTTGCCGTTGGCCAGCGGGGTGTCGCCGTTGGGTGAGCCGAGGTAGGTGGGCGGTTCGTGGAAGCAGCCGGAGGGGTCGCCGAAGGTGCTGCGCACGTGCTTGCCGGGGGAGATGCGGAGCACGCGGCAGTTCTGGGCGTCGGCGACGGTGACGTCGCCGTTCTTCAGCAGGTAGGCGTCATCGGGCTCGTGCAGGTAGCCGGGTTCGGAGCCGGTGGCCCCGGGGTGGCCGTAGGACCACAGCAGCTTGCCCGACGGGTAGGCGAGCTGGACGATGCGCTCGTTCTGCTCCTCGTTGGAGATGATGCCGTGGCCGCCGTGGATGAAGAAGGCGTCGTCGGGGAAGTAGAAGCCGCCGGGGGGAGCGGGATGCGCCTTGGACGGGAAGCGCCAGAGGATCTGCTTGCGGCTGTTGACGACGATGATCCGGTCGTTGCCGCGGTCGGCGATCATCAGGCTGCCGTGGAACGGGACCCTTGCGCTGGTGCCGACGCCGGCGTCCGTCGCGGTGCCCGCAGCGGCGTTTCCCGCGGCGACGCGGGCCGGTGGGCGATGGAGACCGAGGCCGACGACGGTGGCGAGGGTTTCGCCGCCGGCGCCGGCGCCGCCGATCAGCGCGGCGGAGTGGCCGTCGCCGGCCGCAGCGGCGCCGGCGACCGCGAGCGGCAGGCGCGGCGCTCTGGTGACGCGGCCGCTGCCGGAGTGAAAGCGCCAGGCGGCCCTGGTCGGCTCGCCGGCGGCGCTCTCGCCACCCACCACATAGACGGCGCCGCCGAGGATTACCGCGGAGGCGTGGGAGAGCGGGTGCGGCAAGTGGCCGACGACGCGAGCGGTGCCGCGAGCCGGATCGAACTCCTGGATCGCGTCGGTCGCTGCTCCTTCCCCGGTCTCGCCGCCGAAGGCGAAGATGCGACGGCCGAGCGCGACCGCGGCGAGATAGCGGGCCGGGACCGGCAGTTCGCCGACCCGGTCGAAGGCGGTGCCGTCGGCCGTGGCGAGGACCGAGGCGTCGAGTTCGGTGCCGTCGTAGCCGCCGAGCACGTAGGCACGGTCGCCGACCGTGACCGCGCTGAGGTCCGAGCGCGGCGCCGGCAGCCGACCGACGACGGTCGCGGTGGTTTCGCCTTGGCCGGCTTCACCGGTAGCGCCGGCGCCAAGCGAGGCAGGCAGTTCCTGCACCACGTCGGTGCTGGTCGCGGTGCCGCCACCGAAGACCAGGACGCGGTCGCCGAGCGTGGTCGCGGCGGCATCATGGAGCGGGCCACTGAGCTCACCGTCGGGGCGCAGCTTTCCGCCTCGGTCGAGGAGGAAGACGTCGGCGACCGAGGTTTCTGTCGCGTCGAGGCCGCCGACGGCGAGAGTGCCCCCCGGGGTCTGGGCCGCGGCGGCGCCGGTGGTCGGCGCCGGCAGCGGGTCCGCGGCGATGCGAGCGCTGAGCACGAGTGACGACGCGGCCGCCGCGTCGGCAACCCCGCCTCCAGCCGAGCTACCCGACCCCGACCCCGACCCCCCCAAGCTCCTGGCAAGAAGAAGTGCGACGAGCACCAGCGCCGCGGCGGGCAGCAGGAGCCGGCGCCGTCGATGTGCGCGCGAAGGCTGTCGCCGTCGCGCTCGCCTCGATCGGTGGGCCGGCGGCCGCTGCACGTCGGCGAGGATGTCGGGCGCCGGTGAGCCGACCCTAAACGGCAGCGAAGAACGTTCTCACTATGGCTGGACCGACTGATAGGAGGTTTCCCACCCCGGGCGGAACGGGTAACCGGGAGCGAACCCGGCCCGGACCCCAGCGGCTTTCACCGCGACCGCGGTTCCCGCTCGGGTGAGAAGACCAACCGTCGCCCACCTGGGTCGACGGCGAGGCGTCCGGCAAGCGAGTCAAAGGAGGGAATCCCGATGTCCGACGTGTTGCAGGGCAAGCGAATCGCCTTCCTCACCGCCAACGAGGGAGTCGAGCAAGTCGAGCTGACCGAGCCGATGAAAGCCGTCCGCGATGCGGGCGCCGAGGCAGAGCTACTGGCGCCCGCGGGCGGCGAGGTGCAGGCGTTCAACCACCTCGACAAGGGGGACGTGTTCGACGCCGACGCGGTCGGCGAGGCCGACGCCTCCCAGTTCGACGGGCTCGTGCTGCCCGGCGGCGTCGCCAACCCCGACCAGCTGCGCACCAGTGGCGACGCGGTCGAATTCATCCGCTCCTTCTTCGAGGCCGGCAAGCCGGTCGGCGTGATCTGCCACGGCCCGTGGAGCCTGATCGAGGCCGGCGTGGTCGAGGGCCGCACCCTCACCTCCTGGCCCAGCCTGCAAACCGACCTGCGCAACGCCGGAGCGGAGTGGGTTGACGAGGAGGTCCACGTCGACCAGGGCCTGGTCAGCAGTCGCAAGCCCGACGACCTCGAGGCCTTCAACGCAAAGATCGTCGAGGAGTTCTGCGAGGGCCTCCATGAAGGCCAGCGCGAGCAGACGGCGCAGGCTGCCGGCTGAGGCGGAGCCGGCGAGGAAAAGAAGGGAGAGACGATGCCACCGCGCGGAGTGAAGAAAGGAACCAAGCGAGCCCGCCAGTACGAGCACGTCAAGAAGAGCGAGAAGGAAGCGGGCCGCTCTGAGGAGCGCGCCGAGGAGATCGCCGCCAGGGCCGTCAACAAGGAAAAGGCCCGCTCGGGCGAGTCGCGCCGGTCATCGGGCTCCTCGACGAGTGGCCGCTCGGCCAGCGCCCGGGGCGGCAAGCGCTCCGGCGAGGGCCCCGGCGGGCGCACCCGCGAGCAGCTCTACAACGATGCCAAGAAGCTCGACATCGAAGGCCGCTCCAGCATGAACAAGAAGGAACTGCAGCGCGCGGTGGCGGGCGCGAGCAGCTGATCCAAGGAACCGATCCCAGCGCCGCCGGTTTGGTCCTCGTCCATCCATGCTGCCGAGGCTCGCTGGCGCCGCATAAGTTCTGCTGCTGCCCGCGAACGTGCCGCTTGCGTACGCGGTGGGCCGTTTTGCCCCGCCACCGTCCGGGTAGCTGACAAACATCGACGAGTTCAACGGAAAGACCGTGGTCGTGACCGGCGCCGGGTCGGGAATCGGCCGTGCGATCGCGCGGCGGTTCGCCCGCGACGGCGCCAGGCTGGCCCTGCTCGGGCGCGGCGAGGAAGCGCTCGACGGCGTGCGCGAAGAGGTCGAGGCCGAGGGCGGTGTCGGGCTGGTCATCACCGTCGACGTCGCCGACGCGAAAGCGGTCGAGGAGGCCGCCGGGCGGATCGAGGACGAGCTCGGCCCGATCGACGTCTGGGTCAACGACGCGATGACCACCGTCTTCTCCTTCTTCGACGAGATCGAGCCAAAGGAGTACGAGCGCGCGACCGACGTCACCTACCACGGCACTGTCTGGGGCACGCGCGCCGCGCTGGCGCGAATGGCTCCGCGCGATCAGGGCACGATCGTCCAGGTCGGCTCAGCGATGGCCTACCAGGGGATTCCCCTGCAGGCCCCCTACAGCGGCGCCAAGCACGCGATGAAGGGCTTCGTCGACTCGCTGCGCACGGAGCTGCGCCACAAGGGCTCCAAGGTGCACGTGACGATGGTCCAGCTGCCCGGCGTCAACACGCCGCAGTTCGAGCACGGTCGCTCGAAGATGCCCGGCCACCCTATGCCGGTGCCGCCCGTCTACCAGCCCGAGGTCGCCGCCGACGCGGTGCACTGGGCCGCCTGCCATCGCCGCCGCGAGGTTTACGTCGGCGTGCCAACCGCCTACACGATCCTCGGCAGCAAATTCGCCCCCTGGTTGGCTGAGCGCTACCTCGCCCGCACAGCGGTCGACGGCCAGCAGACCGAAACCGGGCCGACCGAGGCCAACCGCAAGGGCAACCTGATGAAGCCGCCGGCCGAGGACCCCGGCGCGCATGGCCCCTTCGACGGCATGGCGCACTCACACAGCATCCAGTGGTGGTTGAGCCGCCACCGCGGCGCCGTCGCCGGCGTTCTCGCCGCGGGCGCCGCGATGACGACCGCCGGCCTGCTGGCCACCAAGCACTGAGCGATCGCCCCGGCGGTGTGGACCGCCTCGCCCCCATCGGCCATCGCCCAGTCGTCGCTCAGATCCGAGGCGGTGGCCAGATCGCCTCACCGATGTCGAGGATTTCACGGACCATCCGCACGGACCCGAGCTGACCCCCGACAGACGAGCTGGACTGCGAATGGCGAAGCGGCAATGTGCAGGGGATTCGATGCGAAGCGGCTGATCGGATTCGAACCGACGACCTTCTGCATGGCAAGCAGACGCTCTAGCCAGCTGAGCTACAGCCGCACGAGGCGGATTCTATCCGTTGCGCGGCGGCCGCACGCTCCGGTGAGGATCGGAGTCGTGGTCGGACCGCTCAGCCGCCGTCGAGCGCGGCGTTGACCAGGCGGTCGGCCTCGGCGTTGCGCTCGCGGCGCACGTGGCGGATCGACCAACGGTCCCCGAACGGGCGCAGCGCCTGCTTCACCTCGGCGTGCAGCTCGCGCAGGGTCGCGTCCTTGACCTTGTACTCGCCCTTGACCTGACGGACGACCAGCTCCGAGTCGCCGACCAGCTCCAGTTCGTTTGCCCCCAGTTCGGCCGCTCGTTGGATACCCAGCAGCAGTGCCCGGTACTCGGCCACGTTGTTGGTCGCGGCGCCGATCCGCTCGCCGCGCTCCTCCAGCACCTCGCCGCCTTCGGACTGCACCACGACCCCGATTGCGGCAGGCCCGGGGTTGCCGCGGGCGCCGCCGTCGACGTTCACCACCAGCTTCACGTCGACTACCCGACCGGCTCGCCGTCGCGGGACCGCTTCGCGCTCGGAGTGCCGAGCGACAGGCGCCCGCCCTCCACCGACCGTGCGTTCCACTCTCGGGCCGAGCCGTCGAGCTGACCGACCTCGTCGCCCTTGCCGAGCTGGAACACAGCCCGCATCTCGTCGCCCATGTCGACGCCCCACTGGTACCAGCCCAGCTCCCAGGCGACGGTGACCCGCACCTCGCTCGACGAGCCGGCAGCCGCGCCGATCGAGACCCACGGCTCGCCTAGCGTCCGTGTGAGGCCGGCGACCGTGCGCGCCGCATCGCTGGCGTTGAAGCGATCAACTGCCTGCTCCAGGCGGCTCCGCGGGGACTCGGCGACCTCGGGCTCCTGGGGTCGGCGCCCGACGTTGGCGCCCGGCGCCGCCGGGTCGATCCACCCCGCCCGCTCGGCGCGGGCGCGGCAGAGGTCGCAGACCAGCCGCGGTCCGCCCTTGGGGCTCATGTAGCTGCGGGTGCGCTCGCCCGCGAGGATGGTTCGGCCGCAGACGGCGCAGACTTTGTCGGGGCTCACCCCGCAAAGCTAGCAGCGGCGGGTCAGTCCTCCTGTAGGGAGCCTTTCAAGCGCATGACCGCCTTCGTGTGCAGTTGCGAGACGCGCGACTCGGTGACTCCGAGCACCTCGCCGATCTCACGCAGGGTGAGGTTCTCGTAGTAATAGAGGGCGACGACGAGCTGCTCGCGCTCTGGCAGGCCGGAAATCGACTCGGTCAGGCGATCCTTGACCTCGCTGCTCGCCAGCGACTCCTGCGGGTCTTCGGCTCGCGGGTCGGAAATCGTGTCCAACAGGGAGACCGAGTCGCCCGAGGAGTCAGAGATCGTCCACAGCTCGTCGAGGGCGTAGATCGAGGAATTCGCGATCTCCAGCAGCGAGGTCTGCAGATCCTCCTCGCTGAGACCGACCTTGGTCGCCAGCTCGGCCTCGGTGGGCGCCCGCTGCAGTTCGTGCTCGAGCTTGGACTGCGCCGCCTCGATTTCGCGGGCGCGCGATCGAACCGAGCGCGGCACCCAGTCCAGCGAGCGCAACTCGTCGATGATCGCCCCGCGGATCCGGGTCATCGCAAAGGTCTCGAACTTGATCCCGCGCTCCGGCTCGAAGCGCTCGATCGCGCCGATCAGGCCCATCAGGCCGTAGGAGATGAGGTCGGCATCCTCGACGTGGGACGGCAGCCCGGCCCCGAGCCGCCCGGCGACGAATTTGACCAATGGCGAGTAGGCGACGACCAGGCGCTCCCGCGCCGACCTGTCGCCGTCGTCCTTGTAACGGCGCCACAGATCGCGGAGCTCAACCTCTTTTACGCCGGTTTCCATGGAATTCGCTTGATTCTATGGTCGCTGTGGCTTCATATGGGCGTCAAGCACGCGGATGGGTCGCGGCGTACGCCTCCCGCAGGCGAGCCGCGTCGACACGAGTGTAGACCTGCGTCGTCGAGATCGAGGCGTGGCCGAGCAGCTCCTGGATCGTGCGCAGGTCGGCCCCGCCTTCGAGCAGGTGGGTGGCGAAGCTGTGGCGCAGCGCGTGCGGTGAGACGCCCGCGGCGAGCGCCGCCTCGCGCACCCAGAGGCCGAGGCGCCGCGTGACGTCCGAGGACGAGAGGCGGCGTCCGCTCTTGGAGAGGAAGAGCGCCGCCTCGCGTGGGTCGGTCGCGAGCGCGTGGCGTGCCTTGTCCAGGTAACGGCGCAGCGCCCGCTGGGCCGGCTCGCCGACCGGCAGCAACCGCTCCTTGGAGCCCTTGCCGAGCACCCGCAGCTGCTCCGTCTCGAAGTCATAGGCGTCGCGGTCGAGGTTGACGATCTCCTCGCAGCGCAAGCCGCATGAGTAGGCCAGCTCCAGCATCGCCCGGTCGCGCAGCTGCAGCGGCGTGTGTGCCGGGATCCGCTCCAGCAGGTCCCGCATCTGCTCGGCGTTGAGCACCCGCGGCAGCTTCTCCTCGCGCTTCGGACTGGAGACCAGGTCGGCGGGGTTCTGCCCGACCCGCTCGGTGCGGACGAGGAAATCGAAGAGACCGCGGATCGAGGCGAGCTTCCGCGCCACGGTCGCCGCCGCGGCGCCGCCCGAGGAGAGCCCGGCCCCGTAGCGCCGCACGTCGCGGTGGCGCACATCCCCCGCCCCGAGACCCCTAGCTTCGGCCCATGCGACAAAGTCAGCCAGATCGACACCGTAGGCATGCCGAGTTCTCTCGGCAAGATTCCTCGCCCTCATATCCCGATCGAATAGCGAAAGTGCGTCACTCCAGTCCACGGGGTCTAGTTCGGGCCGTTTCCGATTCGTCCTCTGAGCGGGGCGCTCAGCCGATGTAGATCGGAGTGCCCACTTCAACCCGGTCGTACAGCTCTTCCACGTCGGGGATCGACATGCGCACGCAACCGTGCGATGCGGCGGAGCCGAGCGAGTAGGTCTCTTCGGTCCCGTGGATGCCGGCGCCTTCGTAGATGCCCATCCAGCGCGCCTTGATCGGGTCTGCGGGCCCGGGCGGGATCACCTTGCCGGCCAGATCGCCGGCCCAGGCGGAGTTGGGAACATGCCAGGACGGATTGACCTGCTTTTCCTGGATGTCGTAAAGGCCTTCAGGGGTTTCCAGGCCTTCCTGGCCGACCGCGACGGTGTAGGTCTTCGCCAGCTTGAGGTTTTCCCAGAGGCGCAGCTTGAAGCCGGCCCGGTCCAGGGTCAGGTAGGACGGATACTCGCCGGCGACTTCGCTGCCGGTCACCTGCGGCTTGACCGCATGGGTCCGCGCGGCGATGGTGTGGTCCGCCGCGGCGTTGAGCACAGCGGCGTTCAGCTGCTTGGTCAGCAGGTTGTCGCGCAGCTTGCGGCCGTTTTCGGCCGGCACGACGACCAGTTCGGCGCCGCTCGGTTCGACCCCGGCGTCCTGCGGCTCGCGGCCGACTTCGGAGGCGACGTGGCGGACGAAGCGGTTGACCGCCTGGTGGGAGTAGGTGACGCCGGCCGGGACGGTCTCGTCGACTTCGCTGCCGGTGACGTAGCGGACGATCCGCTCGGGAAGCCCACCCCGGCGACTGGCGTCCAGCGCTTCTCCGACCGCACCTTCGAGATCGGCCTTGACATTGAGCGAGTCGCCCGGCAGGACCCAGCTTTCGCCGTCGTAAGAGACCTTGAGCGAGTGCCGCAGGGGGGCCAGCAGCTGCCTGCGCACGGCGCTCTTGGCTTCTCCTTCGTCCATCCCGCCGACGTCGACGCCGCCGATCGTGACACCGTCGGCAATCGTGTCGCCCTGGCTGCTGTCGTACGCGTACGCCGCGGCTGCCCCGAGGACGAGCACAGCCACGCCGGTGACGACTGCGATTTTCGTCTTGCGACCCATCAGATCTCTCGTGGCTTGGCGACTGGGCGTGCTTCGCGTTGAACTGCGAAAAGTTTAGGCATACGGATCATTCGGCCGGACGGGCGTCGGACCTGCAATTACGCATGCGAGCGTGAACGGGATGGCGGCCGGTGGATATCGTTGCGCCCGTGCGCTCCAAGGACGAGGTCCGCAGGGAGGTCTGGAAGGCGATGGACCGGGAGGGCGTGTCCCGATTCCCCGGCGCCGAGGGCCGCATCCCGAACTTCGCCGGGGCGCGTCTCGCGGCCGAGAAGCTCGCAGCCCACCGCCTCTGGAAGCGGGCGCGGGCGATCAAGGCAAACCCCGACTCGCCGCAGACCCACGCCCGCCGCATGGCGCTCGAGGAGGGCAAGACGGTAATCATGGCCGTGCCGCGCCTGCGCGACCCGCACCCCTTCAGAGTGCTCGAGCCGAAGCGGCTCTCCAAAGCGGCGATCAAGGAGGCGGCGACGATCAAGGGCGCGCTCAAACACGGCCGCGTCGTCGCCCTCGACGACCTGCCGGAGATCGACTTCGTGCTCACCGGCTCCGTTGCCGTGAACCTCAGCGGCGCCCGGATCGGCAAGGGCGGCGGCTACAACGACCTCGAGTACGGCGTGCTGATCGACGCCGGGAAGATCGACGATCACACGACGATCGCCACCACCGTCCACCCGATCCAGATCCTGCGCCGCCACCTGCCGGTGATCTCCCACGACCTCCCGGTCGACATGATCGCGACGCCGCGCGCGGTGATCGAGGTCGAGCGCCAGTACGAACGCCCCCGCGGCATCCTCTGGGACCACCTGCAACCGCCGCAAATCCGCGAGATCCCGATTCTGGAAAGGATGGGCTATGCCTGAGAGCCCCCAAGACGTGATGAGCGGATCGGTCGTCTTCCCCGCCAGCGACTACGGCAACCCGGATCCCGAGTGGCTGAAGATCGATTGGCGCGAGCACCTGCACCGCGTGCAGCTGCCCGGCGCCGAGGTCAACTACGCCGAGATCGGCGAAGGCGAGCCGATCCTCTTCGTTCACGGACTGGGTGGCTGCTGGCGCAACTGGCTGGAGAACCTCCCCCACTTCGGCCGCACCCACCGGGCGATCGCCCTCGACCTACCGGGCTTCGGCCACAGCCCGATGCCTTCCTGGCCGATCGATATGCCCTCCTACGGCCGCTTGATCCACGATTTCTGCGAGAAGCTGGGCATCGACTGCTTGGCGGGCCTGGTCGGCAACTCGATGGGCGGCTTCGTCTCCACCGAGGCCGTCGTCGAGCGGCCGGAGCGGGTCGACAAGCTGGTCCTGGTCTCGGCGGCCGGAATCAGCTTCGCCGAGGCGCAGGGCCGCAAACTGGAGGCCGGAGTGAGCCTGTTCGAAGCGGCGACGGCCTTCCTCGCCGGGCCACGCCGTGTCTGGCTCAATCGCGACCGAGGCCGCCAGTTCGCCTTCGGCCGGATCTTCAATTACCCCAACCGGGTGCGGCCCGAGCTGCTGCAGGAGCAGATGGAGCCGGGCGTCCGCGCGCCCGGCTTCTCCGACGCGATCCGCGCGATCGGCGGATACGACACCCGCCACCGCCTGACCGAGATCGAGATTCCGTCGCTCGTCGTCTGGGGGCTGAACGACCACGTCGTCCCGGTCGAGGCCGCGATCGGCTACCACCGCCTGATCCCCGACTCGCGCCTGGAGCTGTTCGAGCGCACCGGCCACGTGCCGCAGATGGAGCGCCCGGCTCGCTTCAACCAGTTGCTGGACGACTTTCTGACGGAGTAGACGACTCAGCCGGTGACGGCTCCCTGCGCGGCAGAGGACACGGTCGCCGCGTACTTGGCCATCACGCCACGCCCGAAGGGCGAGGGCGGCGACTCGTACTCGGCGACGCGCCTGGCGATCTCCTCGTCGGAGAGCGCGACGTCGACCCGCCGCGCCTCGACGTCGAGGGAGATCTCATCGCCCTCGCGGATCGCCGCGATCGGGCCGCCTCGGGCCGCCTCGGGTGCGACGTGGCCGGCCATCAGGCCGCGGGTAGCGCCCGAGAAGCGGCCGTCGGTGAGCAGAGCGACCTCCTCGCCGAGCCCCTCGCCGACGATCGCCGCGGTCACCTGCAGCATCTCGCGCATCCCGGGGCCGCCGGCCGGGCCCTCGTTGCGGATCACGACGATGTCACCAGCCTTGATCCCGCGCTCCTTGACCGCGCGGAAGCATTCCTCCTCGGACTCGAAGACGCGCGCCGGGCCGACCTGGCGCTTGCGCTCGGTTCCGGCGAGCTTCACGACCGCGCCTTCCGGAGCGAGGTTGCCGTGCAGGATCGCCAGGCCGCCTTCGGCCTTGAGCGGGTCCGACAGCGGCCGCACCACCTCCTGACCCTCGGCCTCTTCGGCCGCCTCGGCCTCTTCGCCGATCGTGCGGCCGCTGACCGTGATCGCGTCGCCGTGCAGCTTGCCCGCTTCGGCGAGGCGCTTGAGGATCAGCGGCACGCCGCCGGCCCGGTAGAGGTCGGTGGCGACGAAGCGGCCGCCCGGTTTGAGGTCGGCGAGCAGCGGGGTCTCGCGCGAGATCCGCTCGAAGTCGTCCATGCTCAGCTCGATCCCGGCCTCGTGGGCGAGCGCGATCAGGTGCAGCACGACGTTGGTCGAGCCGCCCGAGGCGCAGGCGCAGGCGACCGCGTTCTCCAGCGAGTCGCGCGTGATCACCCGGCTCGGCCTCAGGTCGTCGGTGAGGACCCTGAGCACCAGCTCGCCGATCTTCTCGGCGACGGTGCCCTTGTCGTCGTCTTCGGCCGGCACCATCGCCGAGCCGCCGGGGCTGATCCCCAGCGCCTCGAAGGCGCAGGCCATCGTGTTCGCGGTGAACTGGCCGCCGCAGGCCCCGGCGCCGGGGCTGGCGACGCCCTCGAGCTCGTTGAGCTCCTCGTCGCTCATGTCGCCGGCCGCGTGCGCGCCGACCGCCTCGAAGATGTCGAGGATCGTCACGTCGCGCCCCTGCCAGCGACCGGGTGCGATCGAGCCCCCGTAGAGCAGCACGGAAGGCACGTCGAGCCTGGCGAGCGCCATCGCGCAGCCGGGGATCGTCTTGTCGCAGGCCGAGAGGGCGACGATCGCGTCGAACTGGTAGCCGCGGGCCATCAGCTCGATCGAGTCGGCGATCACCTCGCGGCTGACCAGCGAGGCCTTCATCCCCTGGGTGCCCATCGTGATCCCGTCCGAGATCGCCACGGTGTTGAACTCCATCGGCGTGCCCCCCGCGGCGCGCACGCCCTGCTTGACGTGCTCGGCGAGGCCGCGCAGGTGGAAGTTGCAGGGCATAGCCTCGGTCCAGGTGTTGGCGATGCCGATCGTCGGCCGGCTGAGCGCGTCGTCGTCGAACCCGATTCCCTTCATATAGGCGCGCGCGTGGGCGCGCTCGGGACCGTCGAAGACGGTAGCCGAGCGTGGGCGGGGCAGATTGGTTGAAGTGGCGCCGTTCGAGCTCATGCAACGAAATCTAGCCGTCGGAGGGCACAGGCGTCTCGGAGCGTCGATCGGAAAGGTCGAGAACGTCGACGGGCCCCGGCCCGGCGCCAATGCGCCGCAGGCCCTGCCCTACGGCCCTCGATGCGACCTGCCGCGCACAGCGCGCTGCCTCCAGTGGCTCGGCGCCACGCGCCAGAAAAGCGGCCAGCGATGCGGAATGGGTGCAACCGGAGCCGTGCGCGGCGCCGTCGGGATGGCGGTCGCCGGGAATCTCGACGAGGCGCTCGCCATCGAAGAAGATGTCGATCAGATCCTCGCTGTGGCCGCCGGTGACGACCACCGCTTTCGGCCCCAGCTCCAGAACCCCCCGTGCCAGGTCCCTCTGCGCGGCTCCCTCCCCCAAACCGGTCAGCTCACGGGCCTCGGGGATGTTGGGAGTGACGATCGCGCAGCGTGGCAGCAGATGGGCGACAAGCGCCGCCCTGGTCTCGTCGTCGATCAACGCCGCTCCGCTCTCGGCCACCATCACAGGGTCGATCACGATGGGCGCAAGCGCAACGCCGAGGTAGGTCAGGCCAACGGCAACCGCATCGATCGTCGCTGCGGAGCCGAGCATGCCGATCTTCACCGCGTCGGCCCCCATGTCCTCGGCAATCGCCAGGATCTGATTGAAGACCGCTTGCGGCGAGACTGCTTCAACCCACTCGACCGCACGCGTGTTCTGCGCCGTGATCGACGTGATTGCCGTCGTTCCGTGCACCCCGCAGGCCGCGAACGCCTTCAGATCGGCCTGGATTCCGGCGCCACCGCCGGAATCCGAGCCGGCGATCGAGAGCACGGTGGGCACGCGGGCGTCGTTCACGATCACGCAGCCTAGATCCCCGACGCCATCACCAGAGTGAGCTCAACGGCGCGAATGCCTGCATCGCCCCGTCAGCGGTAACCAGTGTCAGCTCGTGCTCCAGCGCGGTCGCGACCAGGAAGCGGTCAGCGGGATCCTCGGAGGCGAATCCCTCCAGCCCCTCGCTGCGCATCGCGATGCCGTGGTCCAGCGGGACGGCGTTCGGAGCGGAGCGCCGCAATGCTTCGAGAACCCACTCGCGCGGCGACGGCTCGAGCGACACACGACCCTTGCGGGCCAGGACCAAGGCCTCCCAGGTGGAGATCGGCGAGAGGAACAGCTCGCTTTCGCGGTCGGCAATCGCTCTCTCGGCGGCGGCGGAGACCAGCTCGGGGGCGAGTAGGCGCCAGAGCCAGACGTGCGTGTCAAGCAGCAGCTTCATCCGCCCTCGGCCCGCAAGGCCGACCACTCGCCGGGATCGAGCGCCGGGGCGACGAGGTCGCCCGCGATCCGGCCGCGCTCGCGCAGCGCGCCCGACCAGTCCTCGGGGCGGTCCGGCCTGACAGGCATGAGCCGCGCCACCGGCTTGCCGCGCTTGGTGATCAGGATCGGCTCCCCCGAGACCCCGACCTCGTCGAGGAGCCGTAGGCAGGTCTGCTTGAACTCTCCAGCTGGAACTGTCTTCATCCCCTTTCAACTTACCATGGACACTGGACATGGATATTATGCCTCGCTCGCGGGCCGCAGGCTTGTGCGTGTGTAAACGCCGACGAGCGAGCAGTTGACGTAGCCGTGCGACTCGAGGTCGGCAAGCGCCGCCGCCGCGTCGCCGCCGTCGAGGCCCAGCTCCGTGGAGACCGCGTCGCAGGTCTCGGCGCCCAGCTCCAGCGCCTCGAGCACCGCCAGCTGGATCGGGTCGAGCCGTGGGCCGGTGCGCTCGATCCGCCGCGCCCCCGGCCCGAGCATCGCGTCGAGCACGTCCTGGGCGTCGCGGACCAGGCAAGCCCCTCCGGCGAGCAGGCCGTTGGGTGCGGCCGAGAGGCGAGAGCCGACCGGGCCGGGCACCGCGCCCAGGTCGCGGCCGAGGTCGGCGGCGAGGTCGGCGGTTATAAGCGAGCCGGAGCGCTCCGCCGCCTCGACCACGACCGTCATCCCCGAGAGCGCCGCCATGATCCGGTTGCGGGCGGGGAAGCTCCAGCGCCAGGCGCCACTGCCGGGCGGCAGCTCGGAGAGCACCAGGCCGCTCTCGCCGATCCGCCGCCACAGCGAACGGTGCGCAGCCGGGTAGGCGACATCGGCGCCGCAGCCGAGCACGGCGACCGTCAGGCCGCCGTCGAGCGCACCGCGGTGCGCGCAGGCGTCGATTCCGAAGGCGAGCCCGCTGACGACGACGAGCCCGGCCATCGCCAGCTCGCGACCCAGCTCGCGTGCGACCTCGCGGCCGTAGGTGCTTGCTCGGCGGGCCCCGACAACGGTCACCGCCTCCTCCGGCGACAACCGCGTCAGCAGCGTCGGGTCGCCTCTTCCGATCAGCGTCCACGGCGCGTCGGGCGCGTCCCCGAGGCCGACCGGGAACAACGGGTCGTGGCGGCAGCAGGCCCAACAGCCGGCCTCGTCGAGCTCGCCGCGCAGCTGTCGCTCGGGGACCGCCTCGATCCCGGCCAGCACCTGCCCGGCGACCTTCGGCGCCGTCGCCTCCGCCAGATCCTCGTTGCCGAGCCGCAGCAGTTCCGGCGAGCGACGGCCGGGCGCGCCGGTGGCGATCTTCTCGATGTACGGGGCCAGGTGGGCCAGCAGCCGCGCGCGACGCAGGCATTGCGGGCAGGCCTCCGGGTTGATTTGGCTAATCACGGTCCCTCCTCCTCAGTTGCAGCGCTTGGGCGACGTGGTCGCGTTCGATCCGGTCGGCGCCGTCGAGGTCGGCGATCGTCCGCGCCAGGCGCAGCACGCGGTCGTGGGCGCGACCGCTGAGACGCCGGCTCGAGTAGGTCTTGGCGAGGAGCGTGGCCGCGGGCTCCTCGAGCGAGCACTCGCGCGCCTCGCCCGGAGTCATCTCCGCGTTGCAGCGCCCGGCGCCGAGCCGCGCTTCCTGGCGCTGCCGCGCCGCCGCGACGCGCTCGCGCACCGGCGCGGATGCCTCACCGGGGGGACCGCCGATCTCGTCCGCGCCGGGCTGGCGGATCGCGACCAGGATGTCGAGCCGGTCGGCAAGGGCCCCGCTGAGGCGCCCCTGGTAGCGGCGGACGGCGAGTGGTGCGCAGGTGCACTCCGGGTCGGCTTCGCCACGCCCGCAGGGACACGGGTTGGAGGCGGCGACGAGGGCGAAGCGGCAGGGCAGGCGACGGTTGCTCCCGGCCCGCGCGATTGTCACCCAACCGCTCTCCAGGGGCGCCCGCAGGGCCTCCAGGGCCTCGCGAGGGAACTCGCAGAGCTCGTCGAGGAAGAGCACGCCGCGGTGCGCCAGTGTCGCCTCGCCGGGCCCGGGCGGGTTGCCGCCGCCGACCAGCCCCGCCGCGGTGACAGTGTGGTGCGGGGCGCGGAACGGCCTTCCCCCCGCCGGACGCGCGCCGAGCCGTCCGCAGGCACTGGCGATCCGCGCCACCTCCAGCGCCTCATCCGGGCTCAGCGGCGGCAGGATCGAGGGCAGGCGGCTCGCCGCCAGCGACTTGCCGGCGCCCGGCGGCCCGATCATCAGCACGCTGTGGCCGCCCGCGGCGGCGACCTCGAGCGCGTAGCGCAGGTGCGGCTGTCCACGCAGGTCGGCAAGGTCGGGCACGCTCTCCGACGGCCCGAGCGGCAGCGGCAGCGGAGAGGGCCGCTGCGGCGCCCAATCTCCTGCGGCCAGCGCCGCGACCTGCCCGAGGCCGTCGATCGGGATCACGTCCAACGACCCGGCCAGCGCGGCCTCGGGCCCGTTTGCCGCCGGGACGAGGATCGCCTCGATCCCCTCCTCACGCGCCGCCTCGGCGATCGCGAGCACCCCGGGGATCGGCCGCACCGAGCCGTCGAGCGCGACCTCGCCCGCCATCGCGAGGCGCGGCAGCCGCTCCCAGTCCAACTGCCCGGAGGCGACGAGGAGCGCCACGGCAATCGGCAGGTCGAGCCCCGGCCCCGCCTTGCGCAGGCTCGCGGGCGCGAGGTTGGCGACGATCCGCTTCAGCGGGAACTCGAAGCCGCAGTTGGAGAGCGCAGCGCGCACCCGCTCGCGCGCCTCCCTGACCGCGGCGTCGGGGAGGCCGACGACGGAGAAGCCCGGCAGGCCGCGGTGCACGTCGACCTCGACCCGCACGGGCCTGGCCGCGATGCCGTCGAGCGTGAATGTCCGCGCCGTGGCGAGCATTGAGGCCACCCTCCCGAGCCGGGACGCGCATGTGGCGCGCAGAGGGAAAAATCTCCGCGCCGAGTTCGTGACCGAAGGCATGCGCTCGGCCGGTGCCCTAGCTTCGGCGGATGCCCCACGCCCGCCAACGGCTCGGCAGGGCGGCCGAGGACCTGGTCGCCGAGCGGCTGGCCACCGCCGCCTGGGAGATCGTCGAGCGCAATGCCCGTACCCGCCACGGCGAGCTCGACATCGTCGCGCTCGACCGCCGCACCCTCGTCTTCATCGAGGTCAAGGCCGGCAGGGCCGGGTCGGAATACGGGCCCGAGCGCCCGGTGCTCGCGGTCGGGCCGCGCAAGCAGCGCCGCATCCGCCGCCTCGCCACGGCCTGGATGAGCGAGCGGCGCGAGCTACCGCGCTACAAGGAGATCCGCTTCGACGCGGTCGGCGTCACCTACGACCGCGGCCACGTGGTCGACTACGAGCACCTCCGGGGTGCATTCTGAACTCGAGTTCGCCTGATCAAGCAGCCGGTCAGGCGAACTCGAGCTGGGAGTAGGCGACCGACTGGAACGAACGGCGATGCAGGGGCGAGATGCCGAGGCGCTCGATCGCCGCCCGGTGCTCGGGGGTCGAGTAGCCGACGTGCTCCTCGAATCCCCAGCCGGGATGGGTGCCCGCGGCGCCGTGCATGTAGCGGTCGCGAGTCACCTTCGCGATCACGGAGGCGGCGGCTATCGCCGCGCTCGTCCCGTCGCCTTCGACCACGGCCCTGTGGGGGACGCTGCACTCGCGCAGCGCGAAGCCGTCGACCAGGCAGGTCGCCCCCGCGCCCGGCGCCAGCCCTTCCAGCGCGCGGGAGAGCGCTTCGATGTTGGTCACGTGAAGGCCCCGGTCGTCGATCCCGCGTGCGCAGCGAATGACGACGCTGACCCGGTCGGCGGCCCGCAGGACGGCCGGGTAGAGCTCCTCACGCTTCTCGGGCTTCATCTGCTTGGAGTCGTGCAGCCCGGCCAGGGCACGGCGATCGGCGCGTGAGAGGGCCTCGTAGTCGAGCAGCACCGCGGCGGCGACCAGCGGCCCGGCGAGACAGCCCCGTCCGGCCTCGTCGGCACCCGCCACCTGGCCGCTGCCGAGGCCACGATCGAAGGCAAAGAGTCGGCGCGAACGCGCCAGGCGGCGCTGGTGCGCCTTAGAGGATCCCGACCCGGTCCGGGGGCCAGTAGGTGGCGAAGGCCTTGCCGATGATCCACTTGCGGGGGACGGGTCCCCAGAAACGGCTGTCGTCACTTGCCCCACGGTTGTCGCCCATCATGAAGTAGTAGCCGGGTGGAACGACGATCGGTTTGGGCAAATTGCAGGCCGGAGCCGGCCCGCAGGGCAGCGTGTAGGACTCTTCGGTCTTCTCAACCCCGTTGACGACCGGGTGGCCGCCGCGGACACTGAGCGTGTCGCCCGGTCCGGCGACGATCCGCTTGATGAAGTTCTGGCTCGACTCCTCGGGGGTCGGGCGCGGGCAGGACTGCCGCGGCGAGTGCGGGGTGCCGCATTCGGTGCCCCGGTCAGCACCCTTGGGCGGATGGAAGACGACGATGTCGCCGATCGAGGGGTCTTCGAAGTGATAGATGAAGCGGCTGACGAGGACCCGCTGGCCGATGTCGAGCGTCGGCTCCATCGATCCGGAGGGGATTTGGTACGGCTTGATCAGCCAGGCTTGGATCGCCAGCGCCAGACCCAGTGCCAGGGCGACGATAACGACCAACTCGACAAGTCCGCCGGCGCGGCTCTTCGGCTTGGGAATAAGCGGTCTCAGGCCGGGTCCTCACCGGAGTCGCCGGAGTCCTCCCGCGGCGACTCATCCTCGGCATCCTGCGCCGGGGCGGTGTCCTCGGTCTCCCCTGCCTCGGGCGCCTCAGCGTCCGTGCTTTCCTCAGCTGCTTCTGCCGCGGGGGCGTCCTCCTGCGGGGCGTCCTCGGCTTCAGCCTCTTCGACGGTGGCGCCCTCGGCGTCAACCGCCGCCGGCTCCTCGGCCTCGGCCTCGGCCGGAGTCGAGATCAGCTCCTCGTCGATCCCCCAACGCCGCTCGGCGACACGGGCAGCCTTGCCGATCCGCCCGCGCAGGTAATAGAGCTTGGCGCGGCGAACGTCGCCGCGGGCCGCCACCTCGAGCGTCTCGATCTTCGGCGAGTGCAGCGGGAACGTCCGCTCCACGCCGACACCAAATGACTGCTTGCGCACGGTGAACGTCTCGCGCGCGCCGGAGCCCTGCCGCTTGAGCACGATGCCCTCGAAGACCTGGGTTCGTTCGCGTGAGCCCTCGACCACCTTGAAGTGGACGCGCACGCGGTCGCCGGCGGCGAAGGGCGGAATGCCCTGCCGCTGCTGACTGCGCTCGATGCTGTCGATTACGGAGCTCATCTGGCGAGAAAAAACCGCCGGAGCCGGAAACGGCAGCCGCGCGGTTGCGGCATCGTACCTACTCGGGGTCTTTTTCGAACTGCTCAGCCCGGGCCCTGCTCTGCTCCGCCCGCCACCGGCGGACGCGCTCGTGGTCACCGGAGAGCAGGACATCGGGCACGCCCCAGCCCCGGTAGGCAGGCGGGCGGGTGTAATGCGGGTACTCGGGCGCCCCCTCGAGCAGGCGGCTGAAGGACTCCTCGACGGCGCTCTGCTCGTGCCCGAGCGCCCCGGGCAGCTTGCGCATCAGCACGTCGGCGACGACCATCGCCGGCAGCTCGCCCCCGGCGAGGACGTAGCGGCCGATCGAGACCTCGTCGTCGGCGAAGTGCTCGTGAACGCGCTCGTCGAAACCCTCGTAGCGCCCACAGAGCAGCGCCAAGTGGGGCTCCGCGGTCAGCTCGTCGGCGAACTCGTCGTCGAGCAGCCGCCCGGTCGGCGAGAGCAGCACCACCCGCGGGCTCTCGCCGCGCACGTAGGCGGATTGCAGGGCCGCGTCGACCACATCGACACGCAGCACCATCCCGGCGCCGCCGCCGTAGGGCGCGTCGTCGACCTGCCCGGCCCCGAGTGGGGTCGTCTCGCGGTAGTTGAACAGGTTCAGCTGATTGCCCTTCGACAGCGCGTTCTGCACCGATCGCTGGCCCTGGAACCAGTCGAAGGCCTCCGGGAAGAGGGTGAAGACGTCGAGCCGCAAGGTGGGCGCCGCTCAGTCGAGGATGTCGACGACGACGCGCCGATCGAGGCGCACCGCGGCGGCCTTGGCGACGGTGCGGATCGCGTTCGCGACCCGTCCGCCTTTGCCGATCACGCGCCCGAGATCGCCCTCGGCCACGCTGATCTCATAGATGAGGTCGCCGTCCTCTTCGAGCTCCTCGACCTCGACCGCCTCGGGGTCCTCGACCAGTGCCCTGACGAGGAACTCCAATAGCTCGGTCACCGCTCAGCTTCCGGAGGCGGCGATGCCCTTGGTCCGCAGCAGGGTGGCCACCGTCTCCGAGGGCTGTGCCCCGTGCTCGAGCCAGTGCTTGGCGCGCTGCTCGTCGAACTCGATCGTCGAGGGCTCGGTCTGCGGGTTGTAGCGGCCGATCGTCTCGATCGTGCGCCCGTCGCGAGGCGAGCGTTTGTCGGCGACGACGATTCGCCACACGGGGTTCTTCTTCGAACCCACACGTCTGAGTCTGATGCGCACGGCCATTGGGACCGGGCAGGTTACATGACCGTCACCGGCATGCCCGGACGCGAAGCGGAGGACATGCCGTTTTGTTGGCGCACAGGGCGTCCCCGTCGCTATCTGATTCTTCGGGGGCGCCCTGGGCGGCCCCCGGCCATCTGGGCGAGCTGCTGCTGGCTGGGCTGCTGGCCGGACATCATCTGGCGCATCATCTTGCGCATCTGGTCGAACTGCTTGACGAGTTGATTGACCTGCTGGATCCGGGTTCCCGAGCCGGCCGCGATCCGCTTGCGACGCGAGCCCTTGATGATCGCCGGGTTGACGCGCTCCAGCGGCGTCATCGAGAGGATGATCGCCTCCACCCGGTCGAGCTCGCCCTCGTCGACCTCGGCGTTTTTCATCTGCTTCATCGCGCCCATCCCCGGCAGCATCCCGATCAGGCCGCTCAGCGGGCCCATCTTGCGGACCTGTTTCATCTGCTGCAGGAAGTCCTCGAGGGTGAAGCTGTCGCCTTCGATTTTTCGCTGCAGGTCCTCCGCCTGGCGCTCGTCGACCTGCTGCTCGGCTTTCTCGATCAGGCTGAGCACGTCGCCCATGCCGAGAATCCGCGACGCCATCCGGTCCGGGTGGAAACGCTCGAAGGCGTCCAGTTTCTCGCCGGTCGAGGCGAAGAGAATCGGCTTACCGGTCACCGCTTTGACCGAGAGCGCGGCGCCACCGCGGGCATCGCCGTCGAGCTTGGTCATCACGACGCCGTCGAACTCGGCAGCCTCGGCGAAGGACTCGGCGACGCCGACGGCGTCCTGGCCGGTCATCGCGTCGACGACGAGCAGCACGTCGTGCGGCTTGGTCCGCTTGCGGATCTTCGCCAGCTCGTCCATCAGGCCCTCGTCGACGTGCAGGCGCCCCGCCGTGTCGACGATCAGCACGTCGCGCTCCTCGGCACGGGCGCGGTCGAGCGCCCAGGCGGCAATCTCGACCGGATCGGCGTCGGTGCCCTGCTCGTAGACGTGCGCTCCGGCGCGCCCGCCGACGGTGACCAGCTGGTCGACCGCGGCCGGCCGGTAAACGTCGCAGGCGGCGAGGGCGACGCTCTTGCCCGACTCGCCGAGGTGGCGGGCGAGCTTGGCGCAGGCGGTCGTCTTGCCGGAGCCCTGCAGGCCGGCCATCAGGATCACCGTCGGGCCGCCGGAGGCGAAGGCGAGGTCGCGCCCGCTGCCGCCCATCAGCCCGGTCAGCTCCTCGTTGACGATCTTGACCACCTGCTGGCCGGGGTCGAGGCTCTCGAGCACGTCGGCGCCGAGACAGCGCTCCTTCAGCGTCTTGGTAAAGCCTTTGACGACTTTGAAGTTGACGTCGGCCTCGAGCAGGGCGAGGCGGATCTCGCGCATTGCCGCGTCGACGTCCCCCTCGCTCAGCTTGCCGCGCGAGCGGACGTCGGAGAGAGTCGACTGGAGGCGGTCTGAGAGCTGGTCGAACACGCCTTCAGGCTACTCGGCGAGCAGGGCGCGGGCGAATTCCTCGGGGTCGAACGGGCGCAGGTCCTCAAGCGTCTCGCCGGCCCCGATCAGTTTGACCGGGATGCCCACCTCGTTGGCGATCGCAAGCACGATCCCGCCCTTCGCGGTGCCGTCGAGCTTGGTCAGGACGACGCCGTCGACCTCGACCGCCTCGGAGAAGATCTTCGCCTGCCGCAGTCCGTTCTGGCCGGTCGTCGCGTCGATCGAGATCAGCGTCTCGTGCGGAGCGTCAGGCATCTGCTTGGCGATCACCCGGCGCACCTTCGCGAGCTCGTCCATCAGGTTGCCCTGGGTGTGCAGCCTTCCCGCCGTGTCGACGATCACCACGTCGGCGCCGCGGGCGCGGGCGGCGGCGATCGCGTCATAGGCGACCGCGCCCGGATCGCCGCCGGGGTCCGAGCGGATCAGCTCCGCCCCGGCCCGCCGCGCCCACTCCGCGAGCTGCTCAGCGGCCGCCGCGCGGTAGGTGTCGCCGGCCGCCATGACCACCGACAGCCCGAGCTCCTTGGAGAGGTGCCAGGCGATCTTGCCGATCGTCGTCGTCTTGCCGGTCCCGTTGACGCCGACCATCAGCAGCACCGCCGGCTCGGCGCTGAGGTCGATCGGCGCTCGCCCGGCCGAGGCCACCTCGGCGAGGATCTCGATCAGCCGCTCATGCACGGCCTCGCCGTCGGCCGGGACGACCCCGCTCTCGACCTCGCGCTCAAGCCGCTCGACGACCTCGGCGGTCGTCGGCGCCCCGGCGTCGGCCATGATCAGCGCCTCCTCGAGGCGCTCCCAGGTTTCTTCGTCGATGCGGTCGAAGAGGCTGGCCGAGATCTCCTCGACCAGCGCCTGGCGGCTCTTCGAGAGGCTCTCGCGCAAGCGGCGGAAGACGCCACTACGGCGTTCCTCGCCCTGTGGCTCGGCCGCGGCCGCCGGCTCGCGCGCGCCGAGATCGAAGATCTCCTGCCAGGAGGTGGGCATGGCGGCAATCCTATGGACTGGCGGCTAGGCCGCTTCGAGCGCCGGCGGCTCGCCGGGCGCGCCGTCGCCGTCGCCGGCTTCGACTTCGCGCGGCAGGCGCCGCGAGACCACTTTGGTCACCCCGTCGCCGCCCATGGTCACGCCGTAGAGCACGTCGGCCGCGTCCATCGTGCGTTTCTGGTGGGTGACGATGACGAACTGAGCGCGGTCGGAGAAGCGCCTGATCAACTGCAGGAAGCGGTCGATGTTGGCGTCGTCGAGCGCCGCCTCGACCTCGTCGAGGATGTAGAAGGGGCAGGGCCGGGCGAGGAACACCGCAAAGACGAAGGCCAGCGCGACCAGCGACTTCTCACCGCCGGAGAGCAGCGAGAGCTTGCGGGTCGACTTGCCTGCCGGGGTCACCTCGATCTCGACCCCGAGCACCTCGCGCTCCTCCTCCGCGTCCTCCCGCGAGCCCTCGGCTTCGCCGTCCTCCTCCTCGGGCTCGGCCTCGGCGGCGGCCTCCTCTGCGTCGCGCACCGGGCGCAGGCTGACCCGCCGCAGGCGGCCCCTGCCACCGGGGAAAAGGTGCTCGACCATCTCCTCGAAGTTCTTCGCGGTCGCCTCGAAGGTCTGCTCGAAGGCGCGCTCGATCTCGCGGTCGATGTCGCGGATCAGCGCCTCCAGCTCGCGCATCCCACGCTCGGTGTCCTCGCGCTGCGTCTGCAGCGACTCGACGTGTTCGCGAGCCTCTTCGTACTCCTGCTCGGCCAGTGGGTTGACCGGCCCGATCTGAGCGCGGCGGCGCTCCAGCCGCAGCAGGCGCCGGTCGATGTCGGCGCGCTCATCGTCGCTCAGCGCCTCCTCCGCGGCGCCGACCTCTTCGCCGAGCCGCTCGGCGATCGTGGCCAGCTCCTTGCTCGCCTCGGCGTGGCGGTCGCCGAGGTGGGCCGCCTCGACCTGGGCCTCGGTCAGCTCGTCGGATGCCGCCTTCATCTCGACCTGCAACTCCGACTCCTGCCGTGAGCACTCGCGCATCTCCTCGGCGATCGCGTCGCCGTCGCCCTCCTCGCCGACCACCTTGGCTTCGATCCGCCCGACCCGGCCGCGGATCGCCGCCTCGGCGGCGGCGACGGCAGCGGCCGCCGAACGCACGTCATCGAGCAGCGCCTCGCCCGCCGCGACGCGCTCGCGCAGCGCCTCGCGGTGGCGCTCGCCGAGCAGGCCCTCGGCGCGGCGTGCATGGCGCACGGCACGCTCGGCGCCCGCCTGGACCTCGCCCAGCGCCGCCTCGCGCTGCGCCTCGGCGGCGTCGGCCGAGCGCGCGGTCGCCAGCCCTTCGCCGGCAGCGGCGAGACCGGCGTCGATCTCGCCGAACTCCTGCTCGAGCTTGCGCACGCGCTCGCCCGGCGTGCCCTCGGTCGAGCCGAGATCCAGGGTCAGCGGCCCGAACTCGGCCCGCAGGCCCTCGAGCGACCGCTCGAGCTCCGGCACGCGGCCGGCGAGCGCGGCGGCGCGGACGGCGATCCGCTGTTGCTCGCCGCGCAACTTGGTCAACAGCCCCCAGGCCTGGGTGCGCTCGCGGTCGCGGGTGGCGAAACGCTCCTCGGCGGCGCGGCGGCGCTCGCTCACCTCGGCGAGGCGCTTCTCGACCGCGGCTCGCTTGGCGCGCGCCTTCTCGGCAGTCTTCTCGGCCGCCAGCGCTCGGTCCTTGCCGAAGCGCAGGTCCTCGGCGACGAGCCGCCCGCGCAGCCCCAACTCCTCGTGCTCGATCCTGGCGCCCAGCTCGGCGGCCTGCGCCTGGCGCTTCAGCGGCCGCAGCCGCGCCCGCGCCTCGCGCTCGAGGTCGAGCGCACGGTCGAGGTTGTCGCGCGCCCCGCGCAGCTTCAGCTCGGCCCGGCGGCGGCGCTTGCGGTGCTTGCCGAGGCCGGCCGCCTCCTCGACCAGCAGCCGCCGCTCGCGCGGTTTGGAGTGGATGATCGACTCGACCCGGCCCTGGCTGATCACCGAGTGCATCTCGCGGCCGAGGTTGGTGTCGGAGAGCACCTCGACCACGTCGACGAGACGGCAGCGGGCGCCGTTGAGTCGGTAGGCGCCGTCGCCGGAGCGATCGAGGCTGCGCTGGATCGCGATTTCGGAGAGCTCGGTGGCGGCACGGCCCTCGGCGTTGTCGATCACGACCTCGACCTCGGCGGCGCGGCGCTGGCCGACGCCCTGCCCGCCGGCGGAGATCACGTCCTGCATCGACGCTCCGCGGATCGCGCCCGGACTCTGCTCGCCTAGAGCCCAGAGCACGGCGTCGGTGATGTTCGACTTGCCCGAGCCGTTGGGGCCGACGATCACGCTCACGCCCGGAGAGAACTCCAGCTTGGTGCGGGCGGGGAACGACTTGAACCCCTTCATCTCGATCGATCTCAGATACATCCCTCGTCCTCGGTTGGGAAGGCTGGCGGGCGGGTCGGACGCGACCTTCCGCCGCTCATCCCTCCAGGCGCTTCAATGCTTCCTCGGCGGCCATCTGCTCGGCTGCCTTCTTGCTCTGTCCGGCGCCGGTCCCCACCGCCTTGCCCTCGACGGTCGCTTCGACCTCGAAGGTGCGCCGGTGCGCGGGGCCGGATTCACCGATCACGACGTAGGTTACGCGCGCCCCGCGCCGTGCGAGCAGCTCCTGCAGCGCCGACTTCGCATCTACCGGAGCTTCGACGGCGGTTTCGATCTGCGCCGCGAAGGCGGCGACGGCGGCGGCGGCGACGCGCTCGAAGCCAAAGGCGAGAAAGCAGGCGCCGATCAGGGCCTCGGTCACCTCCGGCAGAGGCCGCGAGCCGGCCAGCAGGACCTCGGCCGGGATCGCGTCCTCGGCCTCCGGCTCGGCGGCTTCAAGCATCGCCGGGACGCCCAGCTCGAGGCCCACCTCGGCGCAGGACACGCCGCTCACCGATTGGTTGTGGATCTTGGTCAGGCCGCCCGCGTCGACCTCCGGGAAGCGTTCGTAGATGCCGGCCGCGACTGCGAGCGCGAGCACACTGTCGCCGAGATAGGCGAGCCGCTCGTAGGATTGCGGCGACTCGAGCGTCCAGGAGGAATGCGTGAGGGCGCGGCCCCGGAGGTCGTCGGGCAGCGCCCCGACGAGCTCGGCCAGCGCCTCGACGCTCACGCCGGGGCGCGCTCCACGACAAAGGAGACCGCGTCGCCGACGGTCTCGATCCGCGCCGCCTGCTCCTCGGAGACGGAGACGCCGTAGCGGTCCTCCAGCTCCATCACCAGCTCGTAGAGGTCGAGCGAGTCAGCGTCGAGGTCCTCCTTGAAGCGCGTCGAATCGGCGATCTCCACCGGGTCGACCTCGAGCTCCTCGGCGAGGTGGTCGCGGACCAGCTCGAAAACCTCGTCCCTGTTCATGCCCGATGTCCTATCACGCGCCGCTCCCGGCGGCCAACGAGCCGCGACCGGCCTCGCCGCGCTCGAGCAGGCTCGCGGTCCGGCCGACCGCCTCGACCTCGACGCTGCGCGCCGCGAGGCGCACGGCGTTGGCGACCCCCTCGGGGCCGGCGCTGCCGTGGCCGACGATCGCGATGCCGCGCAGGCCGAGCAGGATCGCACCGCCGGTCGTGTCCGGGTGCAGTTCGCGGCGCAGGCCGCCGAGCGCGGGGCGCATCAGCAATCCGCCCAGCGCGGCGAGCGGGTTGGACCGGGCGGCCGCGCGGATCGCACCGGTCACCGTCCGCGCCGTTCCCTCCATCAACTTGAGCGCGACGTTGCCGGTAAACCCGTCGGTGACGACCACGTCAACCTCGCCGCCGGGCAGGTCGCGGCCCTCGACGTTGCCGGCGAAGTCGATCCCGGCGGACTCGGCGAGCAGCGCGTGGGCGGCGCTCACCTCCTCCCTCCCCTTGCCGGCCTCCTCGCCGACCGAGAGCAGGGCCACGCGGGGCCGCTCGACCCCGAGCACCGCCTCGCTGAAGGCGGCGCCGAGAAAGCCGAACTGGACGAGGTGCTGGGCGCGCACCTCGACGTTGGCGCCGACGTCGAGAAAGAGCACGGGCTTGCCGGGGACCGGCAGCCGGACGGCGAGCGCCGGGCGCTGCACCCCTTGCAACCGTCGCAGCCCGAAGGTCGCCGCCGCCATCGTCGCCCCGGTCGAGCCGTGGCTGACCAGCGCGGCGGAGCGCCCCTCGGCGACATCGCGGGCGGCGCGCACAACCGAGGCCTCCTTCTTCGCCCGCACAGCGGGCACGGGCTCCTCCTCATTGCCGATCGAGTCCGCGGTCGGAACGACCTCGACGCCCTCGACCCCGTCCAGGCCCAGCTCGCTCGCGGGGCCGAAGACGCGCAACCGGATCCCGTCCGCGGCCGCAATTCGGGCGCCGGCCGCGAGTGCCTCAAAGCCCTGCTCGGCGCCGAAGCCGTCGAGGGCGACGGTCACGCCGCCCGCCACGCGCTACTCCGCGTCGGGTGCGGGCGCGGTGGGGTCGGCGATCGTGTGTTTGATCACCTCGCGCCCGGCGTAGGTGCCGCAGGTCGGGCAGACCCGGTGCGGCAGCCGCGGGCTGTGGCAGCGCGGACAGCTGTTGAGCCGCGCCTTGCCGGCCTTGTGCTGAGCGCGCCGCTTGTCGCGGCGCGTGCGCGAAGTTCTCCTCTTGGGGACCGCCATCGGCTGAGCATGGTAGCGGGGATCACCTGAGCTCGTCTAACTTCGCCCAGCGGGGGTCCCCCGCGCTCGAATGCTTGTGCGCTTCGGGGTCGGCGTCGTTGAGCGGCTCGCCGCAGACCGGGCACAAACCCGCGCAGTCGGGGCGGCAGAGGATCTGGGCCGGCAGAGCGAGAACCGCGGCGTCCTGCGCCCAGCGGCCGAGGTCGAGCTCGTCGTCGACGACGTAGGGGCTGCGCAGCTCCTCGTCGTCGGTGTCAGCCTGGTCGACCTCGCGGGCGTCGACCTCCGTCTCGACCCTGGCGTCCTCGAGGCAGCGCATGCAGGGCCCCTCGACTTGCAGCGGGAAGCGCAGCCGGAAGGCGTAGCCGCTGCTCGGTCGCGAGACGTCCACCCGAGCCTCCAAGGCCTTGGCACCCGACAGGTACGCCTGGCCGCCGAGCTCGAGCGGTTCGAGTCGAATCGGGGCGTCCAGGCGGACGCCGTCCCCGTGCGCGAGCGAGAGGCGCGCGAGGTCAATGATCGTGGTCGGTTTATTGGCCATTGCGAGCTCCTCCGCCCTGCCGCTTACGATGGCACCCTCCCGACGAGGTTACGAAATGGGTCAATTCGACTGGACACCCGACGAGTACTTGGAGCGGATCCGCGCCCGGTTCCCGCGTTACGACGAGCTGCAGCAGCAGGCCGTCGCCGCGATCCCGTTCGGGCCCGAGCGCGTCCTCGAGCTGGGCATGGGAACCGGTGAGACGACGCGAAGGCTGATCGAGGCCTTCCCCGACTCCTGGGTCGTCGGGCTGGACTCCAGCCCGGACATGGTCTTCCGCACCCGCCAGACATACGACGACGTGCAGCTCGCCCGCATGGAGGACCCGCTGCCCGACGGCCCCTGGGACCTGGTCATCTCGGTGCTCTCGGTCAACGACCTGACCGACGAGCAGAAGCAGGCACTGTTCCGCCGCGTCAGGGACCACTCCAGGTCGCTTGTCATCGGCGACGCCTTCGAGGACGACGAGCTCGACAAGCTCGTCGAGTGGTGCGACGGCGAAGTCACCTGGCAGGCCGACGGCCTCGCCGTCGTCCGCGCGACCTACTGAGCGCCGGCTACTGCTGCTGCTCTTCCAGCTCGGCGACCGGCTGCTCTTCGTCACGGCCGGCGAGCCGGTCGCGACCGCGCTGCACGGCCGCGAGGAACTTCTGAAGGTTGACCTCGAGCGTGTTGAGGATCTCGTCGGCGTAGTCCTCGGCGCCGAGCCGGATCTCACGCTCGCGGGTGCGCGCGTCCTCGACAATCTCGTCGGCGGCGCGCTCGGCCTGCTTGGTGACCTCCTCGTCGGAGATCAGACGGGCCTGCTGCTCACGCGCCTCGCGCACGATCCGCTCCGCCTCGCGTTTGGCCTCGGCGAGCATCTCCTGGCGCTCCTTGACGATCCAGCGCGCCTGCTTGATCTCCTCGGGGATCGTCGCGCGCATCTGGTCGAGGAGGTCGTAGATCTCCTCGCGGTCCACACGAACCTGATCCGTGAGGGGCACGGGTCGGGCGTTGTGGACGACATCGTCCAGCTTGTCTATTAAGACCAGAACGTCCATCAGCAGGGCGTAAGCCTACGGGTCAGAGGCACTTTCGGTGAAGAAGCCGGGATTTCCTCAGCTTTTTGCAAACTCTCGCCCAAGGGCGACGGTCGGTCAAAGCCTACCTCTCGCCCAGGCGGTCCGCCATCGCGGCCGCAACTGGAGCGGGAACGAGGTCGGAGACATCGCCGCCGAAGGTCGCCATTTCCTTCACACCGGTCGAGGAGAGAAAGCTGTAGTGGGGTGAGGAGATCATGTAGATGCTCTCGATTCCCGGGTCGAGCTTGCGGTTCAGCTGCGCCATCTCGAACTCGTACTCGAAGTCGGAGATCGCGCGCAGGCCCTTGACGATCGCCCGCGCGCCGACTTCGCGGGCGAACTCGACCAGCAGATTGGAGAAGGTCTGCACCTCGACGTTGGCGAGGCCGTCCGTCGCGGTCTCGATGAACGCCTTGCGCTCCTCGGCGGTGAACAGCGTCTTGTCCTTGCGCACCGGGTTGTTGACGACCGCGACCACGACGCGCTCGAAGACCTCGGAGGTGCGGGTGACGATGTCGATGTGGCCGTTGGTGACCGGGTCATAGCTGCCCGGGCAGATGACGGTGTTAGACATAAAAATCGCGCCTCATCTCTTCACGGACCCGTAGAAGGCTACGTCGGTGCCGCCGTAGCGGCGCTGGCGCAGTTGCTCCAGCGACTCGATCCGCAGCGGCCTTCCGGCGCCGCTCTCGATCACAGCCCGCCCGCCGGAGGCGAGCAGCTGCGGCAGATGTGTGTCGAGTGCCTGCCCCACGCGGTCGGCGAGTCTATAGGGGGCGTCGACGAAGACGAGGTCGAAACGCCGCGCGTCCACGTCGGGGCCGCGGCTCGCTACCCAACGGCCGACGTCGCTTCGGACCAGCTCAACCCGCTCGCGAAGGCCAAGCCGCTCGACGTTGCCGAGCGCCGCCCGGGTATCGCGATCGACGAGGACAGCGGTTGCGGCGCCGCGCGAGAGCGCCTCGATCGCAAGCGCGCCGGTGCCGCTGTAGAGGTCGAGCACCCGCGCGCCGCCAATCTCGCCGAGCGCCGAGAAGACCGCCTCGCGGACGCGGTCGGAGGTCGGCCGCACCTTCCAGCCGCGCGGCGCGACCAGGCGCCGGCCCTTCAGCTCTCCGGCGATCACTCTCATCGCAACTCCGCGCTCATAGCGGGATCGGGTCGGAGGCGCCAGCGCCAAAGCGACGGTGGGCGGCGTCAAGCAGCGGCCCGAGCTCGGGGGCGTCGAGCGAATGGTGGCGCTTTAACAGGGCGAGCACCTCGTCGCGGGCGGCGCCGAGCAGCGCCGCCTCGTCGGGCAGCTCGGCCACCGCGAAACGCGGCAGGCCGCTCTGACGAGTCCCCAGCACCTCGCCCTCGCCGCGCAGGGTGAGGTCGACCTCGGCCAGCTTGAAGCCGTCGCGCTCGCCCGCGACCGCCCCGAGGCGCCGCCGTGCCATCGCGCCGGCGTCTTCGGGGAAGAGCAGACAGTGGGAATGGTGCTCGCCGCGCCCGACCCGCCCGCGCAGCTGGTGCAGCTGCGAGACCCCGTAGCGCTCCGCCCCCTCGATCGCGATCACGGTGGCATTGGGCACGTCGATGCCAACCTCGATCACCGTGGTCGCGACGAGCACGTCGCTCTCCCCCGCCGCGAACGCCTCCATCGCGGCCGCCTTGCGCGCCGAGGGCATCTGGCCGTGGATGACGCCGAGCGCGAAGCCGTTGAGCTCCTCGGCCGCCAGCCGCGCCGCCTCCTTCTCCGCCGCCTTGCCCTGCATCTTCTCCGACTCGGAGACCAGCGGGCAGACGACGAAAGCCTGGCGGCCGGCGCGCAGCTCGCCGCGCAGGAACCCGTAGGCCGCCGGGCGCTCGTCCTCGTTCACGACCCTGGTCTCGACCGGCCGGCGCCCGGCCGGCAGCTGGCGCAGGGCGGTCGTGTCGAGGTCCCCGTAGGCGGTCAGCGAGAGCGTGCGGGGGATCGGCGTGGCCGTCATGTGCAGCACATGCGGCGCCATCCCCTCGACCCCCTTGGAGTCCAGCGCCCGCCGCTGAGCGACGCCGAAGCGGTGCTGCTCGTCGACCACGCAGAGGCCGAGCCGGGCGAAGCGGACGTCGGGCTCGATCAGCGCGTGAGTGCCGACGAGCAGGCCCAACTCGCCGCTGGCGAGCCGATTCAGGGCTTCCCTGCGCCGCGCCGTCGGCGTCGCCCCGGTGAGCAGCGCGAACGGGGTCGCCTCCGCCGCCAACAGCTTGCCCAGCGTCAGCGCGTGCTGCTCGGCGAGCGTCTCGGTCGGCGCCATCAGGACCGCCTGGAAGCCGGCTTCCAGGGCTCGCAGCATCGAGTAGAGGGCGACGACGGTCTTGCCCGACCCGACCTCCCCCATCAGCAGCCGCTGCATCGGCTCGCCGGAATCGAGGTCGGAATCGATCTCCTCGAAGGCGGCCAGCTGATCGCGAGTCGGCTCGAATGGCAGCGACTCGACCCAGCCGCCCACCGCCGCGCCGGGCTTGCCGAAGCGCGGCGCCGGCCGGGCGGTTCGGCGGCTGCGCTTCCGCGTCGCCAGGATCGCCTGGTAGAGGAAGAGCTCCTCGAAGGCCAGGCGCTCACGGGCGCGATCGACGTCCGCCGGGCTCACCGGGAAGTGCATCGCCTTTACGGAGTCGGCCGCCCCGGCCAATTCCCTGCGCGCCCGCAGCTCGGCGGGCAGCGCCTCCACGACGTTCCCGACCCAGGGGATCGCCTGCTCAACCCACTGCCGGATCCGCTGCGCTTTCAGCCCCTCGGTCGCCGGGTGGACCGGGACGAACTGGCCGCCCTCGCCGTCGAACTCGTATTCGGAGACCCGGAAGCCACGCTTGTCCCGAGACCCGGTGAGCAGCAGGCGGGTCCCCGCCGTCAGCTTCTGCGCCAGCCACGGTTGGTTGAACCAGGTGGCCCGCACGTGCCCCGACTCGTCCCCGACTTTCACCGTGAGGATGCTCAGGCCCCGTTTGCGAAACGGCCGCCCCGCATCGGCCAGGACCTCGACCGCGATCGTCGCCCGGCTGGACGGCTCCAGTGAGGAGACCGGGACCACCGTGCGGTCGCGGTGACCGCGGGGGAAGCGCAGCAGCAGCCCGCCGATGGTGCCGATCCCCGCCTCGGCGGCTGCCTCGGCAAGCTTCGGCCCGACGCCGTCGAGGGCCTCCAGGGAAACGTCGAGCACGCTCGGGCGCGGCCAGTGGACGGGCGCGGCCAGCAGCTGCGCCCGGGTCAGCCCGATGGCGCCGCCGATCGAGCGCGCTACTGGGCCGCCAGCAACCACCACCAGCTCGGCTGCCCCCCCTCGTGGGTCTCGATCTCGACCCCGTCGGGGACGTGGGTGTCAATCTCCTCGAGCGGGATCGGTGCCTCCTTGCCGGACAGCACGGTGACGATCTCGGCGCGCTCCGCGAGTCGTTCGAGCGTAGTCGCCAGGGTCGAGCCCGCGCCCCCCCAGGAAACGATCTCGCCGTCCGCGAAGCCGACCGCGTCGCCCTTGCGGAAGCGGCCCTGGGCGTCGTCCCGCCCAGCCGGAGCGACACCGCCGGTGACGATCTCACCGAGTGCCTCCTCCAACCGCGCGGCGTTCTCGTCGGCGGGGACGCCGCGATCGAGCTCGACCAGGGCCAGCAGGCCGGCCTGCTGGGAGGTCGCCTTGACGACCCGGGCCGGCTTCTCGGAGAGCTCGCAGGCGCGCTCGGCGGCCATGATCACGTTTGAGGAGCTGGGCAGGACAAGGATTTCCTCGGCGGGCACCTCGTGGATACCGGCCAGCAGCTCGTAGGTCGACGGGTTGAGCGTCTCGCCGCCGGGAACCACGTGGGCGCCAAGCTCGGCGAAGAGCCGCTCCAGGCCCTCGCCCGCGGCAACCGCGAGCACGCCGGTCCGCCCGCTTTCCAGCCGCGCCCGGCGCTCGGCGATCTGCTCGCGCATGTCGGCGACATCGAGGTTGGTGACACGGCCCACGCCCTCGAACAGGGCGACCGCGTCTTCGGGCTCGTCGGTGTGCACGTGGACCTTGAGCGTCACCTCGTCGCCGACGACCAGCACCGAGTCGCCGAGCCCCTCCAGCTGCGGCAGGAAGTCGCGGGCCGCCAGCCCGCTGCCGGAGACGATGAAGTTCGTGCAGTACCGATAGCGGCTGTCCTCATGGTGCGGGCGACTCAGCGGAGGCGCGTCGTGGTGGGCGATCTCCGGGGCGGGAGCAGCGTCGCCGCGCAGCCCCGCGACGACACCGGCGAGGATCAGCACCAGGCCGTAGCCACCGGCGTCGACGACGCCCGATTCGCGCAGCACCTCGAGCTGCTCCGGGGTGCGCTCGACCGCCCGCTGTCCGTCCGCGATCGCCTCCTCCAAGACCTCGGCCAGCACCGCGTCCTGCTGCTCCTCGCCGACGCCCTTGTCGAGCCGCTGCTTCTCCGCCTCCAGGTGGGCGAGCCGGCGGGCGATCGAGTGGGCCATCTCGCGGAAGACGGTCAGCATCGTGCCCTCGGCCGGATCGCGGACCGACGCGTAGGCCGCGTCGGCGGCGCTGGCGAACGCGGAGGCGACGAGCACCGGGTCGACCAGCTCCCCCGGCCTGCTCGCCAACTCCTCGGCGGCACCACGGACAATCTGGCTGAGAATCACCCCTGAGTTGCCCCGCGCCCCCATCAGGGCGGCGCGGGCAAGGGCCTGCACCAGCTCGGTGCGGCCGACCTCGTCGACCTCGAGCCCGTCGAGCCGGTCGAGCTCCTCCATCACGGCGCGCATCGTCATCGCCATGTTGTCGCCGGTGTCGCCGTCGGCCACCGGGAACACGTTGAGGTCGTTGACCTCCTGGCGGCGTTCCTCCAGATGAGCGTAGGCAGCGGTGACTACGCGCTTGAAGCGCGCGATCGAAGGGTCGGGCATCGGGCCAAATCTAGCTGCCCCGCGCGGACGCGAGGCGAAGGGAACTGACGTTCGCTACCGTGCGGCGCCGATGAGACGCTTCGCCACCTGGTGTACCGGGCACCGCAAGACCGTGATCCTCGCCTGGATCGCCGCCCTGATCGGAGTCGGAATGATCGCCGGCTCGGTCGGCTCGGAATTCTCCGAAGACTTCAAGCTGCCGGCCTCCGACTCCCAGGAAGCCTTCGACCTGCTCGAAACGAGGTTCCCGGCGCAGTCCGGCGACACCGCGACGATCGTCTACAAAGCGCCCCAGGGGGTGGAGTCGGCGCCGGTCAAGCGCAAGATGGAGGGCGTCTTCGCGGCCGTCGCCAAGGTGCCGCACGTCAGCGAAGTCGCAAGCCCCTACGACGAGGGTGGCGCGGCGGCGATAGCCGCCAACGGGCAGATTGCCTACGCCACGGTCCAGTTCGACGCGATCAGCAACGAAATCGACGACGGCGACATCCAGAAGGTGATCGACGACTCGCGTTCGGCCTCCGGCGACGGCCTGCGGGTAGAGATCGGCGGCCAGCCGGTCGAGGAAGCGCGCGCCGAAGAAGAAGGCGACTCCTCGTTCATGATCGGGCTGCTGGCGGCCGTCGTGATCCTGCTGATCACCTTCGGCTCGGCCGTCGCGATGGGCCTGCCGCTGCTCACGGCCCTGTTCGCGCTCGGAGTCGGCCTCAGCGTGGTCACACTCGGCACCCACGTCTTCAGCACCGCCGAGTTCGCGCCGCAGCTGGCGGCGATGATCGGCCTCGGTGTCGGCATCGACTACGCGCTCTTCATCCTGACCCGCTTCCGCAACGGCCTCGACGAGGGGCTGGAGCCGCGCGACGCGGCGATCGCCGCCGTCGACACCGCGGGCCGCGCCGTGCTCTTCGCCGGCGTGACGGTGATCATCGCCCTGATGGGGATGCTGCTGCTCGGCCTCAGCTTCCTCTACGGGGTGGCGATGGCGGCGGCCCTGGCGGTGCTGTTCACGATGATCGCGGCGCTGACCCTGCTGCCCGCGCTGCTGACGATCGCCGGCAGGTGGGTCGACCGGCTGCGCATTCCCGGCCTCGGCAAGCGCGGCTCCTCCACCGCCGAGGACACCCGCTGGTTCCGTTGGAGCCGTGAGATTCAACGCCGGCCGGTGCTCTCCGCCCTGCTCTCGGGCGGCCTCCTGATTGCCCTCTGCGTCCCGACCCTCTCGCTGCGCCTCGGCTCCAACGACGCCGGCACGGACCCGGCCGGGACGACGACGCGCGAAGCCTACGACCTGCTCGCGGAGGGCTTCGGGCCCGGCTTCAACGGCCCATTCTCGATCGTCGCGGCCCTGCCCGCCAAGGGCGAAGACGCCGTTCTTACCGAGACCCGAAGGGCGCTCAAAAGCGAAGAAGGCATTGCCGCGACGACGCCGGTGATGCTCAACCCGGCGAAGAACACCGGCGTCTTCCAGGTCTACCCGACGACCTCCCCGCAGAGCGAGAAGACGACCGAACTGCTCGACCACATCCGTGGCGAGGTGATCCCGCCGATCGAGGCGCGGACCGGGGCGCAGGTCCACGTCGGCGGCATCACCGCGATCTTCGAGGACTTCGGCAACGCGATCGCCGACAAGCTGCCGCTTTTCATCGGCGTCGTCGTCCTGCTCTCGGCCCTCCTGCTGATGGCCGTCTTCCGCTCGGTGCTGGTGCCGCTGAAGGCGGTCCTGATGAACCTGCTCAGCATCGGCGCGGCGTTCGGCCTGATCGTCGCCGTCTTCCAGTGGGGCTGGGGAGCGAGCTTGATCGGGGTCGACAACACCGGCCCGATCATCTCCTTCTTCCCGATCTTCCTCTTCGCGATCATCTTCGGGCTCTCGATGGACTATGAGGTCTTCCTGATGTCGCGGATCCACGAGGAGTGGGAGCACAAGCGCGACGCGACCGTCGCCGTCACCCGGGGGCTGGCTCTCACCGGCCGCGTGATCACCGCCGCCGCGGCGATCATGGTCACCGTCTTCGCCTCCTTCATGATCGGCGAAGACCGGATCATCAAACTCTTCGGCCTCGGGCTCGCCTCCGCGGTGTTCATCGACGCGGTGATCATTCGCTCGGTCCTCGTGCCGGCGATCATGCAGCTGCTCGGCAAGCGCGCCTGGTGGCTGCCGAAATGGCTCGACCGCATCCTCCCCCGCCTGCACGTCGAGCCGGCCGAGGGCGACCCCTCCCCGACCGGCGAGTTCGCAGCGGTGCCCACCGAGGCCGACTGACCGAGCGAGGGCGTGGCGTGTCAGGCGGACTTAATTACCTTGTTGGCCTTTAGGCAGCGTGTGCAGACGTAGGCGCGCAGCTTGCGGCCTTCCTCCTGGATCCGCACCTTCTGCAGGTTCGGATCGAAGCGCCGCTTCGTGGCGACCATCGAGTGGCTCCGGGACTGGCCGAACGCCGGCCCCTTGCCGCAGCTGTGGCATACCTTGGCCATCGGGTCGTGGATAGTAGCTGGAACCGGGCCCGGTCAGGCGCCTCAGGCGAGCTGGCGTTGCAGCAGCGCCATCCGAGCCACCGTCAGGGCCGCGTTGCGGCCCTGGTCGCGCTTTCCACCGCCCGCCCGCTCCAGCGCCTGCTCCATCGTGTCGCAGGTGATCACCCCGAATGCGCACGGCACACCGGTCGCGAGCTGGACGTCCTGGATGCCGCGGGCGGCCTCGGCGCAGACGAAGTCGTAGTGGTCGGTCTCGCCGCGGATCACGACGCCGAGGCAGGCGACGCCGGCGAACTCGCCGCTCTCGGCGTGCAGCTTGGCCGCATAGGGCAGCTCGTAGGCGCCCGGCACCGAGGCGTGGCGGACCGAGGTCGCGGGCACCCCGGCCAGCTCGAAGCCCTCGTTGGCGCCGCTCAGCAGGCGCAGCGCCAGGTCCTCGTAGAAGCGCCCGACGCAGACCGCGAAGCCGAGCGTGCCGAGGATCGAGCGCTCGGCCTGGTCGAAGCTCTCCAGGAACGCGCCCGACTCAGCCACCGCTGCTCCCCGCGTCGCGCTCCTCCTCGTCGTGGATCATCTCCTCGTCGAAGGCGAGCCCCTGGTGGTGCAGGGTATGGCCGAGCTTGTCGCGCTTGACCCGCAGGTAGGCCTCGTTGTGGGCGTTGGGATCCGATTCGATCGGGACCTGTTCGGTGACCGAGAGGCCGTAGCCCTCCAGGCCGACGATCTTTTTCGGGTTGTTGGTGAGGATCCGGATGCTGCTCAGCCCGAGGTCGCCGAGGATCTGGGCGCCGATGCCATAGTCGCGCAGGTCGGCGGGCAGGCCCAGTTTGAGGTTGGCCTCGACCGTGTCGGCGCCCTCCTCCTGCAGTTTGTAGGCGCGCAGCTTGTTGAGCAGGCCGATCCCACGGCCCTCCTGGGAGAGGTAGAGCAGGACCCCCTCCCCCTCCTGCTCGATCATCGCCAGCGCCGCGGCGAGCTGTTCGCCGCAGTCGCAGCGCATGCTGTGGAAGACATCGCCCGTCAGGCACTCGCTGTGCACCCGGACCAGCACGTCCTCGGCGCCGACCACGTCGCCCTTGACCATCGCGACGTGGTGTTTGTCGTCGACCAGGGAGCGGTAGCCGACCGCGGTGAAGTCGCCGAAGGCCGTCGGCAGCCCCGTGTCGACCACCCGCTCGACCAGTTTCTCGGTGCGCCGCCGGTAGGCGATCAGGTCGGCGACGGTGATCATCTTCAGCTCGTGCTTCGCGCAGTAGGGAACGAGGTCGGGCACGCGGGCCATCGTGCCGTCGTCGTTCATCACCTCGCAGATCACCCCGGCCGGGGTCAGGCCGGCGAGCCGGGCGAGGTCGACACTGGCCTCGGTGTGGCCGGTGCGCTCCAGGACGCCGCCGTCTTTGGCGCGCAGCGGGAACATGTGGCCGGGGACGACGATGTCGCGCGGGCCGGAGTTGGGGTCGATCGCGACCTGGATCGTGTGGGCGCGGTCGTGGGCGGAGATGCCGGTACTGACCCCGCCGGCGGCCTCGATCGTGACCGTGAAGGCGGTCTGCAGCGGCGCCTCGTTCTTCGCGGCCATCAGATTGAGGCCGAGACGCTCACAGCGTTCGGCGGTCAGCGCCAGGCAGATCAGGCCGCGAGCTTCCTTGGCCATGAAGTTGACCGCCTCCGGAGTGGCGAACTGCGCCGCCATCACCAGGTCGCCCTCGTTCTCGCGGTCCTCGCCGTCGCAGACGACGACCATGCGGCCACGGCGAATCTCCTCGAGCGCCTCCTCGATCGTCGAGAACGGGCTCGCGTCCGCGGCCTGCTTCGATTCCTCTTGTCCCTGCGCCTCGGTCATAGCTTTCACGCTTGCTCCTTTCGGGCCAATGGTGCCACCAACCGCTCCACGTGCTTTGCGATCACGTCACACTCGATGTTGATCTTGCGCCCCGGCTCGGCTTCGCCGAAGCTCGTCCGCTCCAGGGTCTCGGGTATCAGGGAAACGGCAAGCCAAGAATCGCCCAATTCCGCGATCGTAAGGCTGACGCCGTCGAGCGTGATCGAGCCCTTCTCGACCGCGTAGCGGAGCAGTGAGGGATCGACTTCGATCCGCAGCCGCCTGGCGAATCCGTCGGGTGTCGCCGCGACGACGACGCCGACCCCGTCGACGTGACCCTGAACGATGTGGCCGCCGAAACGATCGGAAGCCTTCATCGCCAGCTCGAGGTTGACCCCGGCGCCGGCCTCGATATCGGCCAGCGCCGTTACGTCGAGGGTCTGGTTCATCGCTTCGGTCTCGAAGCCTTTCGCATCGACGGCGGTAGCGGTCAGGCAGACGCCGTTGACCGCGACCGAGTCGCCGGGCTCGATTTCCGCGGCCAGGGCACTCGCGATGCGCAGCCGGGCACCGTCGGCACCGGACTCACGCGTTTCGACCGTGCCCAGATCCGCGGTCAACCCCGTGAACATCTCACCACTCCTTGAATCGGGCTTCGATCAGGACATCGTCTCCCACGAGCGTCGCCTTCGGTGGGCCGGCCGCGAGGGCGTCAGGGCCCCCACTGCCGCCCTCTCCGGCGCTGCCGAGCAGGACGGGGGCGACGAAGGTTCGAGCTTCGTCGATCGCGGCTGCCGCCAGAAAAGCTGAAGCAAGAGTGTGGCCGCCCTCGAGGAAGAGGCTGGTGACGCCGCGACGGCCGAGGTCGGCGAGACCCGATTCGACGCTATCGGCCACGACCGTCTCCACCCCGGCATCTCGAAGCCCCGAAAGCCGCGACGAATCCGCCTGCTGGGAGACGATCGCAAGGACAGGCGAGCTCTCGAGCGTCCGAACCAGCTGCGAGTCGAGGGGCAGGCGGGCCTGGCGGTCGAAGACGACGCGGAGGGGTTGCCGGGGCACTCCGGTGTGCTTTATGTGCCCAAGGGGGGCATAAGGCACACCGGAAGCTTCTGTGCGGGCGGTTAGGAGGGGGTCGTCGGCAAGGACGGTGCCGATGCCGACGGCGATCGCGTCCGATTCGGCACGCCAGCGGTGGACCAGCGCACGGCTCTCGGCGCCGCTGAGCCAGGGCGAGTCGCCCGGCGGAGTCTCGGTCTGCCCGTCGAGCGACATCGCCAGCTTCAGGGTCACGAACGGCAAGCCGGTGCGGGCGTGCTTGCGGAAGGGCTGGTTGAGCAACCGCGCCGCCGTCGCCTCCTCGCCGGCGGCGAGCTCGACCTTCACCCCACCGTCGCGCAGCATTCCCGGCCCGCGGCCGACGGCCTTCTCGCTCGGGTCGTCGGAGCCGATCACCACCCGCGCGACCCCGGCCCCGAGAATCGCCTCCACGCAGGGCGGCTGCCGGCCCTCATGCGCGCAGGGCTCCAGGGTCACGTACATCGTCGCGCCGGCGGGATCCTCTCCCCTGCGCTCGCAATCCGCCAAGGCCGCCCGCTCCGCATGCAGCTCGCCCAAGGCAGCGTGAAACCCCTCACCGATCGTCTCGCCATCCCGAACCAAAATCGCTCCCACCAACGGGTTTGGGCTAACCCGCCCACGCCCACCCTCCGCCAGCTCAAGCGCCCGACGAAGGTGCATGCGGTCCTCGGCTGTAAGCGTTGCTTCCATTGTTGATTGACGAGTCAGTCAATGGTACCGCCCGGCCCCACCGGCCGGGCGCGAAGATACCCTGACCGGCCAATCGTGAAGCTGATCGTCCAGATCCCCTGCCTCGACGAGGAGGCCACCCTGCCGGAGACGGTCGCGGCCCTGCCGCGGCAGATCGACGGGATCGACGAGGTCGAGCTGCTGGTCATCGACGACGGCTCGACCGACGGCACGGTCGCGGTTGCGCGCGAGTGCGGAGTCGAGCACATCGTCCGCCTGACCAACAACCGCGGCCTCGCGGCCGCCTTCCAGGCCGGGCTAGACGCCTGTCTGAAGCTCGGCGCCGACATCGTCGTCAACACCGATGCCGACAACCAGTACAGCGGCACCGACGTGCCCAGGCTGGTCGCGCCGATCCTCGCCGGGCAGGCCGACATGGTCATCGGCGACCGTCGTGTCGAGACGATCGAGCATTTCTCCGGGGCCAAGAAACGGCTGCAGCACCTCGGCAGCGCGGTCGTGCGCAAGGTCTCCGGCACGCCGATCGCCGATACGACGTCCGGCTTCCGCGCCTACAACCGCGAGGCCGCGCTCGGCCTGCTGGTCACCGACAACTTCACCTACACCCTGGAGAGCCTGATCCAGGCCGGCAAAATGCTGATCGCCGTCGACCAGGTCGAGGTAGCGACCAACCCGCAGACGCGCGAGTCCCGCCTCTTCGACTCGACCGGCGCCTACGTGCGCCGCAACGCCCTCTCGATCCTGCGCATCTACACCCGCTACGAGCCGCTGCGCGTCTTCGCCGGCGCCAGCGCGGCGGTCGGCGCGCTGGCGCTGCTCGCCTGGCTGCCCTTCCTGATCGACTGGATCTTCAACGGCGACTCGAGCGGCCACATCCAGTCGCTGATCCTCGGCGCGGTGCTCTTCATCGCCGCGCTGCAGCTGCTCGCGCTGGGCGTGATCGGCGATCTGCTGGCCGGCCAGCGGGTGATGACGCAACGGGTCTTCGAGCGGGTGCGCCGGGTCGAGCTCTCGCTCGGGGTCGAGCCTTCCCACTACGAGCGCGGCGCGCCGAAGCGCTGATGGGGCTGCTGCGTAAACGCCCGGGCTCCGCTGCGGGGCCCGGCGACGCGGAGGGCTCGGCGACGGCCGAGTACGGGCGCCTGGCGAGCTTCCTCGCGGTCGGCGTCGGGCTCACCGGCCTGATCACCTACGCCTACTTCCTGATCGCCTCGCACGTGCTCTCCAAGCCCGACTACGGCCAGATCACGGTGCTCTGGTCGGCCGTCTTCATCACGATCTCGACGCTCTACCGGCCGGTCGAACAGCTGCTCTCGCGCCACATCTCGGAACGGCTCGTCAAGCGCGAACCGATCGGCCAGCCGATGCGCGTCGCGGCGACGATCCAGATCGGCCTGGCGCTCTTCTTCGCCGTTGTCGCCCTGGCCCTGCGCGGACCGATCCAGAACGGCCTGCTGGAAGGGAACGAAGCGCTCTACTGGGTCTTTTTCGGCGCCGTCCTCTTCTACGCGGCCAGCTACTTCGCGCGCGGCTTTCTCGCCGGCCAGCACAGCTTCGGCCTCTTCACGGCGCTGATCCTCTCCGAGTCGGTCTTCCGCACCAGCTTCGCCGTGCTGGTCGCGGTCAGCCTGCTCAGCGGCCAGTCGGCGGTCGCGATCGGCATCGTCGCCGCCCCCTCGCTGAGCCTGATGGTCGTGCCGTTCGCATTCCTCCGTCGAGCTCAGAAATTGCAGCGAGAGTCGCCCGGCATCCCCGGACGCGAAGCGGAGGAGATGCCGGATGAGGATTTCTCCCTCAAGTCGGGCACCGGCTTCGCCGCCGCGGTGCTTGTGATCATGTTCAGCGAACAGGCCTTCCTCAATGCGGGCCCGCTGATCGCGCGCGGCCTGCAGGGCGCCGCCGCGGCCGGCTTCATCTTCAACGTGCTGATGATCGCGCGGGCGCCGCTGCAGCTCTTCCAGGCCGTCTCGACCAGCATCCTCCCCCACCTGACCGGGCTCCACACGAGCAAAGAGGCGGGCAGCGAGCGCGAGTTCCACCGCTCGGTGCGGATGGTGCTCTTCGGCATCGCCGGCTTCACGGCGCTGACCGCGATCGTCGTCCTGATCGATGGGCCGCAGCTGATGCAGATCGCCTTCAGCAAGAAGTTCACCTACGACCGCGAGGGCCTGCTCCTGGTCACCGCCGGGATGGGCCTCTACCTCTCCTCGGTCACGGTCAACCAGGCCTGCCTGGCCCAGGGCCAGGTGCGCCGCGCCGCCGCCCGCTGGCTCGGCTGTGCCGCGCTCTTCATCGCCTGGAACTTCGTGCCTCTCGTCAGCGACGAGTTCCGCCGCGTCGAGCTCGGCTTCACGCTCACGGCCGGGGTCCTCTTCGCCCTGCTCCTGCTGATCTACCGGCGCCCGCACGAGCGCGCCGAGGACATCCCCGGTGCCGGCTCGCCCGAGGAGCTAGAGGCTCAGCTGGCGGCGATCGACGAGTCGGTCTGACGGTCGATTAGGGTCCGCCGATGGAGGGACACGACGCCGAGCTGATCCTCATCGTCGGCGCCCTACTCGCCGCCGGCATCGGCGCGGCCCTGGCGGCGGACCGGGTCCGCGTCCCCGGGCTGCTGCTCTTCCTCGGGCTGGGGATGCTGCTCGGCTCCGAAGGGCTCGGCGGAATCGAGTTCAGCAACACCCGCGCCGCCCAGACCGCCGGCACGATCGGCCTCGTCCTGATCCTCTTCGAGGGCGGCCTGACCGCCGGCTGGCACGAGATCCGGCCGGTCCTGCGCACGGTCGTCGGGATGGCGACGCTCGGCACCTTCCTGACCGCGATGGCAACCGGGCTGGCGGCAATCTGGATCTTCGACCTGAGCACGCTGCAGGGCCTTATCCTCGGCGCGGCCGTGGCCGCGACCGACTCGGCGGCGATCTTCGCCGTACTGCGCGGCTCGCGGCTCGAGCGGCGCCTCGCCCGCACGCTCGAGGGAGAGTCCGGGATGAACGACCCGGTGGCGCTGCTGCTCGTCGTCGGTTTCGGCGAATGGATCGCCGACCCCTCATACGGCGCCTCGGACATGGCCCTCGCCTTCGTGGTCAAAATGACGCTCGGCGTGGCTCTCGGGCTCGCGGTCGGCTGGGTGGCGCGGCGGGCCATCACCCGCGTGGAGCTGCCGACACAGGGCCTGTACCCGGTGGCGACCCTGGCCACGGCGGCGATCGCCTACGGCATCGCCGAGGTCGCGGGCGGCTCCGGGTTTCTCTCCGTCTACGTCGCCGCGCTGGTCCTCGGCACCGGCTCGATGCCGGCCCGCAGCACCGTCGTCTCCTTTCACCAGGGCCTCAGCTGGCTGGTCCAGATCGGGCTCTTCTTCCTGCTCGGCCTACTCGTCTTCCCCGCCCAGCTGTGGGGAGTGGCCGGCAAGGGCCTGCTGCTCTCGGTCGTGCTGATCTTCGTCGCCCGGCCGCTGGCAACGCTGCTCGTCACCCAGTTCGGAGGGCTCAACCTGCGCGAGCGGACGATGCTGAGCTGGGCCGGGCTGCGCGGGGCGATCCCGATCTGGCTGGCCACCTTCCCGGTCATCGCCGGGGTCGCCGAGTCGCACCTGATCTTCGACGTGGTCTTCTTCGTCGTGCTCACCTCGACCGTGATCCAGGGCGCCACGATCGAGCCCCTGGCCCGCCTGCTCGGCGTGACGAGCACCGAGCGGGCGCTGCCGACGCCGGTCGCCGACGTCGGCATGGTCCGCGAGCTCGGCGGCGAGCTGATCTCCTGGCGGGTGCGCAAGGACGACGCCGCAGCCGGGCTGCTGGTGCGCGAGCTGGGCATGCCGCGCGAGGCGCTGGTCCACCTGATCGTCCGCGACGGCCGCGCCCTCGCGCCGCGCGGCTCGACGCGGGTCGAACCAGGCGACGAGCTGCACCTGCTGGTCCAGGAGGCGCAGCGCGAGGAGCTCGAGCGGCTCACCCAACGCTGGCGCGAAGGGCCGCTCGGCGAGCCCGCGCCGCTGCTGCTGCCGCCGCGCGGCTCGCCGCAGATCTTCTCGGTTCGGCCCGGCCACACCCTGGGCGGCGACCCGGCCCTGCCGGAGCAGATCGACGGGATCGGGGTGCGGGCGCGGCTGCGGACGCGCCGCGACGAGCCCGGCGCCCTGGTCGCCCTCGCCGACGGCCGCTTCGCGGTGACGACGGAGAGCGCGGTCGCGCTGGGGGGCCGCCGCGCCCTGGCCGAGTGGTGCGCACGCCGCGCCCTGCGCCCGGAGATCGCCGACGAGGAGCGCTCCTGGTGGCAGGAGGCGGCGGGCACCCTGGTGGTGCCGGTGGCCAAGCCGTAGGACCGACTTCGACAGGGGGTTCCGCTTAACTTTTTTTTGAAGACGGTTACCTGCTGTCCGCAATCCTCGCCGCAAAAAAAGTACAAGACGCTCCACCCCCTACCGAAGTCGGTCAGGCCGCGGCGGCGGCAGTTACCAGCTGGGAGTACGCGTCTCCTGGGTTTGTGTCGCTGAAGATTGCGGAGCCTGCTACGTAGAGGGAGGCTCCAGCTTTGGCCGCTGACGCAATGGTGGAAGCATGGATGCCACCGTCGACCTCAATCGTGGCGTCTCCGGCCAGCGGCCTCAGTCGGTTGACCTTGTCGAGGGTGCTGGGGATCAGCTTCTGCCCACCCCAGCCGGGATTGATCGTCATGCAGAGCATGATGTCGGCGAACCCGCGCAGCTCCGCAACGTCCTCAAGCGGCGTAGCCGGATTGAAAGCGATGCCAGAAAGACAGCCCAGATCGCGGATCGCAGTGAGGGTTCGGTTGGCATGCGGGGTTGCCTCTCGATGGAAGGTGATCGAGTCGGCTCCGGCGGCGGCGAAGGCCTCGATGTGGCGCTCCGGCGCCTCGATCATCAGGTGGACGTCGAGCGCGCCGCCGGCGTCGTGCACCTGGTCGGCGATCGAGGCGGCGACCAGCGGGCCGATCGTGATCGGCGGGACGAAATGCCCGTCCATCACGTCGACGTGGATCACCCGCGCCCCCGCGGCCATCACCTCGTCGACCTGGGAGCCCAGCTTGGCGAAATCGGCTGAGAGGATCGACGGGGCCACCCGCCGCTCCTCGAGCAACTCGGACATCCGCTCAGACACGCGACGGCCTTCCCTTCACACGGGCCTCAGCATCGAATCTCCACATGTCTGACAGGTCATGTCCTCGGTAGTGCTCATCCGCGCGATCGTCTGGTGCTCGCCGCAGTTTGGGCACTGCGAGACCAGCTCGAAGCGGTGCAGACAGTACACGCAGCGGTAACGGCCGGGGAGCTGAGTCGGGCGCAGCCAGGGCTCGCTGCAACTCGGGCATTTCGCCCGTTTCAGCAAGGCTCCTCGACTCGCTTCGCTGCTCTGCTGACCATCTGCGTCAATCATCCTTTCTCAAGCGGCAGACGAAGAAACCGGTGGTGCGGTCGCGGTCGGGACGAAACTGCAGACAGCGGCTGTCGTGCGGCGAGGCAAGGCCGGGGGCAAGCGCGCCGAGGTCGTCGACCGCGAAGGACGCCACCTCGCCCGCCGTCGCCAGCTCCGCCAGCGCAGCGATTCGCTCCTCCCCCTCGCGGCGGGAGATCGTGCAGGTCGAGTAGACGAGCACACCGCCGGGCCGCAGCGCCTCCAGGCCGCGTCGCAGGATCGCGGCCTGCAGCTCGGCCAGGCGCTCGATTCCGCGCAGCGACTTGCGCCAGCGGGCATCCGGGCGGGACGCGAGCGCGCCGAGATCCGAGCAGGGTGGATCTACCAGCACCCGGTCGAAGCCGGTCATCCCCGGCTCTGCGGCGTCGGCCTCGAGCACGGTCACGCCGCGCAGGCCGAGGCGGTGCGCCTGGGCGGCGACTTCGGCGGCGCGGTCGGGATCGCGCTCGACCGCGATCGTCTCGCCGCGGTCGCCCATGCGGGCGGCGATCTGGCCGCTCTTTATCCCCGGGCCCGCGCAGAGGTCGAGGACGTGCTCGCCGGGCTGCGGGTCGAGCAGCTCGACGGCCGCCGCGGAACCGCGGCTCTGCGGCGTCAGCTCCCCGGCGGTGATCAGCTCCGGAACGGCAGCGCCGATCCGCCCCCCGACGACAATCTGCTCCGCCGCCGCCAACGGCCACGGGCCCTCGGCCGGGCGGGCGTCGACATCGGCCTCGCGCAGGCGCCCGACGACGCCCTCGCGGTCGCCGCGCAGGGTGTTGACCCGCAACGCCACCTCGGCGGGCCGGTTGCAGGCGGCGAGCAGCTCCCGAGCGGCCTCCGGGCCCGCCTCGCGCCACCACATCTGCGCCAGCCAGAGCGGCGCCGAGTGGGCGACGGCGGCCGCCTCCGGAGTCGAGTCGTCCTCGAGCAGCGTTGTGGCGAGGCGATCGCGTTCACGGACAGCGCGCCGCAGGACCGCGTTGACGAGGCCGGCGGCGTGGGCGGCGCCCGCGCCCTTGACCAGTTCGACCGCCTGGTCGACGGCGGCGTGGTCGGGTGTGCCGTCGGCGAAGAGCAGCTCGAACAGCCCGAGCCGCAGCGCCGCGATCACCGGCGGGTCGAGCAGCCTGACCGAGCGCTCGGCAAGGCGTTCGACCGCGGCGTCCGTGGTGCCGCGGCGCTGCACGGCGCCGTAGGCGAGCCGCTGCGCCTGCGCCCGCTCGCGCCCGGCGAGGCCGATCCGGTCGGCCTGCTCGCGGAAGAAGCGCTCCGTGTGGGCGTCGCGCTCGAACGTCGCCCGCACGGCCTCGAAGGCGAGCCCGCGCGCGGGCGCGATCAAAGCACCGGCACCGGGTGGCCGCGCAGGTAGGCGTCGGCGGCCATCGGCTTGCCACCAGCCGGCTGCACGACCTCGAGCCGCAGCGCCCCGCGGCAGCAACCGAGCAGCAGCGCCCCCCACTCGGCCTTCATCTCGCCCTGCTTGACGCTGACGTCGACGGCGCGGGCGCGCCGCACACCGAGGCGGTCCTCGCCGATCTCGAGGTAGGCGCCGACGTGCGGGGTCAGGGCCCGAACGGTGCGGGCCAGCTCCTCCGCCGGTCGGCCCGGGTCGAGGCGGCGCTCGGCCGGCTCGATCTTCTCGGCGTACGTCGCCTCCTCGTCGTCTTGCTCCGCGAACTCGATCTCCCCGCGCTCTTGCAGGTCGAGCGCCTCGACCAGCAGGTCGCCGCCGAGCGCCGCGAGCTTGCCGGAGAGGCGCTCGAAGTCGTCTTCCGGCCCGATCGGCATCTCGCCGCGCAGGGCCACCGGGCCGCTGTCGAGGCCGGCGGAGACCTGCATCAGGCTGACCCCGGTACGGGCGTCGCCCGCCATGATCGCCCGCTCGATCGGGGCGGCGCCCCGCCAGCACGGCAACAGCGAGGGGTGGACGTTCAGCATCGGCCACTCCGAGAGCAAAGGCTCGCGGATCAGCTGACCGAACGCGCAGACCGCGACGGCCTCGAGCCGCGCGGCGCGGATCCGCTCAGCGGCGGCCTCGTCGTTGACGTCCTCGGCCTGCAGGAGCTCGATCTCCAGCTCGGCTGCGACATCGGCGACGGGCGGCGGGCCACTGCGGCGCCCGCGGCCCTTCGGCCGGTCCGGCGGGGTGACGACCAGCGCCGGGCGGTGGGGCGAGCCCGCGAGCCTGCGCAGGACGGTCGCGGCGAACTCCGAGGTGCCGAGATAGGCGGTCCTCACGCGTCGGTGCGGGGCTCGCGGTGCTCTTCGGCGTCGCGCGCTTCGCTCTCCTCCGTGGCGGGGGCGTAGCTGCCACCTTCGCGCAGCGCCCGCAGCGCGGCCTTGCGCTGCGCCCGCGGGGCCCGGTCGAGGATCAGCACACCGTCGAGGTGGTCGATCTCGTGCTGCAGCACGCGCGCCTCCAGCCCGGAGGCCTCGATCCGCACCGGCTCGCCCTCGGCGTCGAAGCCGCCGATCCGCACGTGCAGAGAGCGCTCGACGTCCATGGCCACCCGCGGCAGGCTGAGGCAGCCCTCTTCGGCGACAACGGCCTCGTCGGAGTGCCACTCGATCGTCGGGTTGATCAGCCCGGTCGAGGCGCTGTCGGCGCCGGCCTGAAAGACCAGCACCCGACGCAGGACGCCGAGCTGGGTCGCGGCCAGGCCGACCCCCATCCCGTCGCGCATGATCGCGATCATCCGCTCGACCTCCACCCGCAGCTCGGGGCCAAACGCGGCGACCGGCGACGCCCTGCTCTTCAGCACCGGGTCGCCGAACTTGACGACGTTGGCCAGCGCCGCCTCCCGGCGCTCGATCAACTCAGCTTCGTGCTGCTCGCGCCCGGTCTCGTCGGTGACGGCGCCTTCGTCGCTCATCACGCCGATTGTATGGATCGGCCCGCGCTCACTGGGGGTCGACGTCGACGCCGATCGCGACCTCCTTCAGCGAACGGTCGGCGGCCATGCGCTCGACCGCGGCCCGAATCGCGGCCACCGTGCCCTCACGGTCGCTCGCCTTGGTCAGCAGACGGCGCCGGTAACGGTTGCGGACGCGGAACATCGGCGCCGGTCCGAGCAGGTCGGTGTCGTCGGGCAGCGACCCGGCCAGCGCCTCGGCGAGCTTGGCCGCCGCTGCATCCACGCGCGGCTCGGACTCGGACTTGAGCACGACCCTGGCGAGGTGCGAGAACGGCGGGTAGCGCAGCGCCCGGCGCCGCTCCACCTCCTCGGCGAGGAAGCCGGCGGAGTCGTGGCCGGCGGCGTGGGCGATGCTCGGCGCCTCCGGCGAGAGGGTCTGCACGACGACCTCCCCCCCGGCCTCGCCGCGGCCGCTGCGCCCGGCCAGCTGGGCGACCATCGCGAAGGTGCGCTCGCCGGCGCGGAAGTCCGGGAAGCGCAACGTCGCATCGGCGTCGACGATCGCGCTCAGCGTAACCTCGGGGAAGTCGTGTCCCTTGGCGACCATCTGGGTGCCGACCAGGACCGCGCTCTCGGCCTCCCCGAACCCAGCCAGGATGCGGGCGTGCGCGCCCCGGCCGGCGGCGGTATCGGAGTCGAGCCGGAAGATCGGCATCGGATCCAGCTGCTCGCGCAGCAGGGCCTCGATCTGCTCCGTTCCCGCCCCGGCGCGCGAGAGCGTCGTCGAGCCGCAATCTGGACAGGCGCTGGGCAGCGGCTCGGCGTGCGCGCAGTGGTGGCAGACGATCCGGCCCGCGTGGCGGTGGACGATCAGCGAGACGTCGCAGTTCGGACAGCCCCAGTGGCGCCCGCAGGAGCGGCAGGTGAGCCAGGGGGCGAAGCCACGCCGGTTTACCATCAGGATCGCCTTGGCGCCCGCCTCGCGCACCCCGGCCAGGCCCTCCCAGGTTGACGGGTGCAGCGGCCCCGAGCGCGGGTCGGCCTCGCGCATGTCGAGCACCTCGACCGGCGGCATGCGGCGACCGTCGACCCGGCGCGGCAGCTCCAGGTGGGGCAGCTCCAGCCAGGTCTCCGGCCGCGGCGTCGCCGTGCCGGCGACCAGCACGGCGCCGCATTCGACGGCCCGGCGCCGCGCGACTGTGCGGGCGTCGTAGCAGGGGTCCCCCTCCTGCTTGTAGGAGGCATCGTGCTCCTCGTCGATCACGATCAAGCCGAGCTCGCCGACCGGGGCGAAGACCGCCGAGCGCGGCCCCACGCAGACGCTCGCCTCGCCGTCGCGCAGGCGGCGCCACTCGTCGTAGCGCTCTCCCGGCGAGAGGGCCGAGTGGAGCACCGCGAAGCGGTCGCCGAGCCGCGCCCGGAAGCGCGCCACCGCCTGCGGGGCGAGGCCGATCTCGGGAACGAGGACGATCGCCCCGCGCCCCTGCGCGAGCGCCGCTTCGACCGCCGCCAGATAGACCTCCGTCTTGCCCGAGCCGGTGACCCCGTGCAGCAACTGCTCCCGCCGCGCCCCGGCCTCCCCGTCGAGGGCGGCCGCGATCGCGGCGACGGCGCGCTCCTGCTCGGCCAGCAGCCGTGGCTGCGCCGCGGCTGCTCCGAGCTCCGCCCCGCCGGGCCTGCGTCGCAGCCGCGAGCTGCGGGTCGCGATCAGGCCGCGCTCCTCGAGGCGTCGCAGCACCTGCCGGTCCGCGCCGACCGCGGTGGCCAGCTCCCCGGCCGACATCTCGCCGCCGCCGAGGGCCTCCAGCACCGCCCTCTGCCGCGCGCCCAGCCGCTCCCCCCCGGACAGGGCCCCCTCGCCGGCGGCAACGATCTCTGCCCGCAGCTCGGTTCGCGAGCGCACCCGCTGCCCACCCGCACCGGTGCCGGGCGGCAGCACCAGCTGCAGGCCGCGGGCCGGCGTCGAGCAGTACTCGGCGGCCACCCAGAGCCCGAGGCCGACGAGCTCGGCCGGCACACCGGCCTCGAGCGCCTCCAGCGGCTCGGCGAGGCGCTCCGGCGCCAGCTCGGAGGTCTCGGCCAGGGCGACGACGACACCCAGCGCGGGTCGCTGCCTTCCGAACGGGACCCGCACCACGCTGCCGACCCCGAGGTCGGCCATGTGCTCGGGCAGGCGGTAGTCGAAGGGCCCGCGCAGCGCCCGAGCGGTGGTCAGCGGCTCGACCTTGGCAATCACCCACCCAAGCTATGGAGAAAGGCGGACGGCCGGATATCCTGCCGGCGATGAGCCTCAACCTCAGTCCCGGCGAGCAGGTGATCTTCCAGGGTCACCCGTCGTGGCGGGCGATCCTCGGCTTCTACCTGAAAGGCATCCTGGTCGGCGCGATCGCCGGCGCGATCGCCAAGCTCTTCGGCGCCGGCGGGGCGAATGTCTTCCTCGTCGTCCTGATCGTGATCGGGGTGACCGTCCTGGCCGGATTCGTCAAGCGCGTCGCAACCACCTACACGATCACCAACCGACGGCTCAACATCAAGCGCGGAATCGTCTCCCGCGAGATCCAGGAGACGCGCCTGGAGCGGGTGCAGAACGTCAACTACCGCCAATCGGTCTACCAGCGCGTCATGCAGATCGGCGATGTCGATTTCGACACGGCCGCGACCGACGACTACAACTTCATCTTCACGGGCGTCGCCGACCCGGCGGAAGTGGTCCACCGGGTCGACCAGGCCACCGGCGCCTTCGCCGGCGAGCACGGGCTGGGCGAGGCCCAGCAGCCCGACTAAGCCGGAGCGGCGTTTGCCGACTCGGCGGCGGCCTTGAGGGCCTCGGCGCGGTCGGTCTTCTCCCAGGTGAAGTCCTGGTCCTCGCGGCCGAAGTGGCCGTAGGCGGCGGTCTTCTGGAAGATCGGCCGGTGCAGGTCGAGATAGCGGCGGAAGGCGCCCGGCCGCAGGTCGAACTCGTTTTCGACCAGGCGGGTGATCTCCATGTCGGGCAGCTTGCCCGTGCCGAAGGTGTCGACCATCATCGATACCGGCCGTGCGACGCCGATCGCGTAGGCGACCTGGACCTCGCAGCGCTGGGCGAGCCCGGCGGCGACGACGTTCTTGGCGACATAGCGCGCCGCGTAGGCGGCGGAGCGATCGACCTTGGACGGGTCCTTGCCCGAGAAGGCGCCGCCGCCGTGGCGGGCCATGCCGCCGTAGGTGTCGACGATAATCTTGCGGCCGGTCAGGCCGGCGTCGCCGACCGGGCCGCCGATGACGAACTTGCCGGTCGGGTTGACGAGGAAGTCCTCGCGCAGGCGACCCTCGTCGTAGATGCCCTTCGCCTCGGCCTCGAGCACCGGCACGACGACGTGCTGCCAGAGGTCGGGCTTGATCTGCTCCTCGGAGTCGATCCCGTCGGCGTGCTGGGTGGAGATCAGCAGTTTCTCGATTCGGACCGGGCGCCCGTTCGCGTAGCGAACGGTGACCTGGGTCTTGCCATCGGGGCCGAGATAGTCGAGCGTGCCGTCCTTGCGCACCGCGGCGAGCCGCTCCGCCAACCGGTGGGCGAGGTGGGCGGGCATCGGCATCAGCGCATCGGTCTCATCCGTCGCATAGCCGAACATCATCCCCTGGTCACCGGCCCCCGCGAGCAGCAGCTCGTCGTCGTCGCCGCCGCGCGTCTCGTGCGACTCGTCGACGCCCTGGGCGATGTCGGGCGACTGTTTGTCGAGCGAGACGAGGACGGAGATGTGGTCGCAGTTGTAGCCGTAGTCGCCGTGGTCATAGCCGATCCCACGGATCGTCTCGCGGACCAGCTCGGGCACGTCGAGGTGCACGTCGGTCGAGATCTCACCGGAAACCACCGCCATGCCGGTGTTGACGAGGGTCTCGCAGGCAACGCGGCCCTCTGGGTCTCCCGCCATGACGGCGTCGAGGATCGCATCGGAGATCTGATCGCAGACCTTGTCGGGATGACCCTCGGTGACGGACTCGGACGTGAATAGGTACTCGCCCTCGGCGAGCGGCTCGATATTTGGCATGCGGCAAGACTAGTGAACGAGCCTCAACGTCGGCGACCGGTATGCGGGACGAAGTCGATGACGAGCGGGATTCCCTCGAGCCCGTAGGTCTCTCGCATCCGGTTCTCCAAATGGTAGGCCCAGTCGCGCACGATCAGGCGCCGGTCGTTGACCTGGATCGCGAAGCGCGGCGGGCGCTCGCCGATCTGCGCCGCGTAATAGAGGCGCAGGCGGCGACCGCGGCGCGATGGCGGCGGGGTCGTGGCGACCACGTCGCCGACGAAGCGGTTCAGCTCCGGTGTCGGGATCCGCGAGGCGGCCCGGTCGGCCAGCTCCAGCGCCTTGGGCAGCAACTTGGCGACGTTGCGACCGTGCAGGGCCGAGCAGGTGACGACCTCGGGGCGCAGGCGCAGCTTGCGCTCGACCCGGGCGCGGGCGTCGTCGACGTCGGTGGCGCCGATGTCCCACTTATTGAGCACCAGCAGGGTCGCGCAGCCGGCTCGCATCGCCAGCTCGGCGATGCGCAGGTCCTCGGCGGTGACCCCGTCGGCGGCGTCGCAGACGACGATCGCGACGTCGGCCCGCTCCACCGCCAGCTCGGAGCGCAGCTGGGCGTAGTAGTCGACCGAGCCGGCGACCTTGGAGCGCCGCCGCAGGCCGGCGGTGTCGACCAGCAGGACCGGCCTGCCATCGACCTCGAGTTCGGTGTCGATCGTGTCGCGGGTCGTTCCGGCCCGCTCGGAGACGATCACCCGCTCGCTGCCGAGAAAGGCGTTGACCAGCGACGACTTGCCTGCATTGGGGCGGCCGACAACGGCGACGTGGACCGGCGCATCGCCGTCCTCGGGAGCCGGCAGCTCACCGAGCAGCCCGACCACCCGGTCGAGCAGGTCGCCGCTGCCGAGGCCGTGCGTCGCCGAGACCGGTATCGGGTCGCCGAGGCCGAGCCGGTGGAACTCTGCGAGCAGGTGCTCGTCCTCGGCGCGGTCGACTTTGTTGACGACGACCAGGACCGGGACGGCGCCGCCGCGCAGCGTCTTCGCCAACTCCGCGTCCCCGGCCCGCACCCCGGCGCGGCCGTCTACGACCAGCAGGATCGCGTCGGCCTCCGCGATCCCGATCCGCGCCTGGCGCTGCACGTCCTCGGCCAGCTCGCTCTCGTCGGCAAGGTCGATCCCGCCGGTGTCGAGCAGCTCGAAGGTGAGCCCGTTCCACTCGCAGGGAACCCGCTTGCGGTCGCGGGTGACGCCGGGCTCGGCGTGGGTGACGGCCTCGCGGCCGCCCGCCAGGCGGTTGACCAGGGTGCTCTTGCCGACGTTGGGGAACCCGACGACCGCCACGGTCGGGCGGCTCATGCCAGACCCCGTTCGCGGGCAAGCGCCTCGACCCGCTGCACGACCTCGTCGAGGCCGAGGCCGGTGGTGTCGAGCCCAACCGCATCGTCGGCCGCCCGCAGGGCGCTGTGGGCACGGGTCTCGTCGCGCGCGTCGCGCTCGCGTTGCGCGGCGCGCACCGCGGCCTCGTCCTCGCCGGTCTGCGCGGCGCGCCGGCGGGCGCGCTCCTCGGCCGAGGCAGTCAGGAAGACCTTGAGCGGCGCCTCCGGGCTGACCACCGTGCCGATATCCCGCCCCTCGGCGACGTAGCGGCCGGTCTCGATCAGGGAGCGCTGCTGGGCGATCATCGCCTCGCGCACCGGCAGGTGGGCCGAGACGAGCGACGCGGCCTCGCTGACCCGCGGCTCGCGGATCGCGACTCCGACGTCCTCCCCGTCGAGGGCGATCCGGTCGCCGTCGAGGGCGATCGCCAGCGCACGCGCGAGGGCTCCGAGCCGATCGCCGTCTTCGACGTCGACGCCGCGCTCGAGCGCGGCCAGGGCGACGCAGCGGTACATCGCCCCGGAGTCGAGGTAGGTGAAACCGAGGCCCGCCGCGACGGCACGGGCGACGCTCGACTTGCCGGCCCCGGCGGGACCGTCGATGGCGATGACCATGGCGGCAGCGTAGTTCGCCCGGCCGCTCAGCAGCTCAGCAGCGAAGCGAGGTCGGCCTCGAAGCCCGGATAGCTGACCGCGGCGGCCTCCATGCCGGCGACCTCGACCCCCTCGCGCGAGGCGAGCCCGGCGATCGCGCCGAGCATCGCGATCCTGTGGTCGCCATGGGAGTCGACCGCGCCGCCGCGCAGCCCCCCGGCGCCGTCGATCCGCATGCCGTCTTCGCTCGTCTCCACGCTCGCCCCGAGTGCCCGCAGCGCAGTGCTGACCGTCTCGATCCGGTCGCTCTCCTTACGGCGCAGCTCGGCGGCGTCGCGGATCGTCGTCTCGCCGTCGGCGAAGCATGCGGCAAGCGCGACAAGGGGAAGCTCGTCGATCGCCAGCGGGATCTCCTCGCCGCCGACCTCGGTGCCACGCAGCCGCCCGGCCCGGACCCGCAGCAGCCCGCTGGGCTCCCCGCCGCGCTCGCCCTCGGGCTCGACCTCGATCTCGGCGCCCATCCGCGCCAGGATCGAGAGCAGGCCGGTGCGGGTCGGGTTGAGGCCAACCCCGGCGAGGACGACCTCGCTGCGGGGGACGAGCAGGGCGGCGATGACGAAGAAGGCCGCCGAGGAGAAGTCGGCGGGCACCGCGATCTCGCCGGGCTCCAGCAGTGCTGCCGGGCGCACCGCGACGGCGCCGTCCTCGCGCTCGATCTCCGCACCTGCGGCGGCCAGCATGCGCTCGCTGTGGTCGCGACTCGGCAACGGCTCGACGATCCGCGTCTCGCCCTCTGCGAGCAACCCGGCGAAGAGCAGGCAGGACTTGATCTGGGCGCTGGCGACGGGCAGTTCGTACTCGATGCCGCGCAGTGGCGCAGCATCGATCCGCAGCGGCGGCAGGCGCTCCTCGCGGCAGGCGACCTGCGCTCCCATCAGGCGCAACGGCTCCGCGACCCGGTCGACCGGGCGACGGCGGATCGAATCGTCGCCGTCGACCGTCCACTCCCCTGTCTCCTGCCCGGCCAGCCAACCGGGCAGCAGGCGCAGCAGGGTCCCGGCGTTGCCGACGTCGATCGCCGCCGACGCGGCACCACGCAGGCCGGCTCCGCGTACCAGCAATCGCGGGCCGATCGCCACCTCGGCGCCCAGGGCCTGCACGGCGGACAGGGTCGAGCGTGTGTCGGCGGCGTCGAGGTAGCCGGAGATTGCCGTCTCCCCCTCCCCCATCGCGGCGATCAGCGCCGCCCGGTGGGAGACCGACTTGTCCGGCGGCGGGCGCAGCGTGCCCCGCAGCGGCCCACCGGGCCCGAAGCGCGGCACGTCTACTCCCCCGCGAGCACGGTGGCGCTGTGGCCGAGCTCGCGGACCAGTGTGGCGGCGCGTTCGGCCTGCTCGTCGCCGCCGACCCAGAGGGAAATCGCGCCCGACTTCATGTCCGCCGCCGGGTGCAGCGCCATGTCCTCGATGTTGACCCCGGCGTCGCCGAGCGCGAGGGCCAGCTCGGCGACCGTTCCGGGCCGGTTGGCGACGACGACGCGCAGCTCGCGCAGCGAGCCCCCGGAGCGCTCCGACTCGGCCAGGCGACGGCGGTCCGCCGCCGCGGCTGCATGCCAGGCAGCGACCGCCTCGGTGTCGCCGGAGGCGATCAGCTCGCGCGCCTCGCCAAGGCGGGCGCGCACGTCGTCGATCGCGGCGACGACAGCGTCGCCGTTGGCGGTGAAGATGTCGCCCCAGATCGGCGGGTTGGAGCCGGCGACGCGAGTCGCGTCGCGGAAGCTCGGCCCCGTCTCCGGCATGCGCTCGGAGTCGCGTGTCAGCTCGGCCGCCGCCTGCCCGGCAAGCACGTTGGCGAGCACGTGGGGAAGGTGGCTGACCGAGGCCATCAGGCGGTCATGCGCCTCGGCGTCGATCGCCTGCGGGCGGGCGCCGAGCGCGGCGACGGCGCGCTGCAGACGGTCGTAGAGGATGCCGCCGGTGCGCTCGGTCGGGGTCAGGTACCAGCGGGCGCCGTCGAAGAGATCGGCGCGGGCGTTCTCGACTCCGGCCGTCTCGGCGCCGGCCAGCGGGTGGCCGCCGACGAAGCGCTCGTCCTCTCCCAGAGCGGCGACGATGCCGCGCTTGGTCGAGCCGGCGTCGGTGACGACGGCCTCGGGGCCGCTCGCCTCGAGGGCGGCGCGGGCGAGCTCGGGCAGTGCCGCCACGGGCGCGGCGCAGAAGATCAGCTCGGCCCCGGCGCAGGCCTCCTCGATCGTGGCCGCGGCGCGGTCGACGGCGCCCAGCTCGACAGCCCGTTCGACGGTCGAGCGGTTGTGGCCCCAACCGACGACCTCGCACTGCAGGCGCCGCCTCGCCGCGAGCCCGATCGAGCCTCCGATCAGGCCCACCCCGATGACGGCGACCCTCATCCCTCGCGCCGCGTCCTGACCGCCGCCGCCAGCCCTTCCAGCGCCGTGACGGTGTGGTCCCAGTCGATGCAGGGGTCGGTGATCGACTGACCGTAGGCGAGCGACTCGCCGTCGCCGAGGTCCTGGCGGCCCTCGACCAGGAACGACTCGAGCATCACGCCGACGATCGCTCCGTTCCCGGCGGCCACCTGGTCGCCGATCTCCGCGGTCACCCGCATCTGCTTCTCGGGGTCCTTGGCGCTGTTGTCGTGCGAGGCGTCGATCACGACACGCTCGGCGAGCCCGGCGCCGTCGAGCATCGCCAGCGCCGAAGCGACCCCCTCGGGATCGCAGTTCGGCTTGCCGCGCCCGCCGCGCAGGATCACGTGCCCGTCGGGGTTGCCGGCGGTGTGGTGGATCGCCGGCCGGCCGGCGTCGTCGATTCCGGCGAAGGCGTGCGAGGCGGCAGCAGCGCGGACGGCGTCGACCGCTACCTGGACGTTGCCGTCGGTGCGGTTCTTGAACCCGATCGGCATCGAGAGGCCGGAGCCGAGCTGGCGGTGGGTCTGGCTCTCGGTCGTGCGCGCGCCGATGGCTCCCCAGACGACCGCGTCGGAGATGTACTGCGGGGTGATCGGGTCGAGGAACTCGCAGCCGACCGGCAGCCCCAGATCGAGCACCTGCAGGAGCAGCGCGCGGGCCATGCGCAGGCCGGCGTTGACGTCGCAGGAGCCATCCAGGTAGGGGTCGTTGATCAGGCCCTTCCAGCCGGTCGTCGTACGTGGCTTCTCGAAGTAGACCCGCATCGCGACGAGCAGGTCGTCGCCGAGCCGCCCCGCAAGCTCAGCGAGGCGGCCGCCGTACTCCAGCGCCGCCTCGACGTCGTGCACACTGCACGGACCGACCACGACGAGGAGCCGGTCGTCGACCCGCTCGAGCACGTTCTCGACGTCCTTGCGCCCGCCGACCACGACACGCTCGCGCTCAGGGCCGAGCGGCAGGTCGTCGAGCAGCGCTTCCGGCGGGACCAGCTCGACCACGCGCTCGATCCGCTGGTCACGAACCCGGTCCCGCGCCTCCTGCCGCATTCCGATGATCATCTTTCCGTCGCCTTTCTCCACATTCAGGACTCTACTTTCCGTGCGGGCTTCGCCATGCGAGCGCGGGCAACGCGAAGCGCGCGAACCAGTTCGTCGACGGCGCCCGGCCGAAACGCTCTATGGATGCGGCGCGCGAACGCCGCCAGGCCGGACGCCTAGCTAAATCGCCAGAAATAGGAGTAGTGAGCAGGGGCGACCGCTGTGCGCCGTGCGCAGATGCTGCTCGCGATGTCGCCTGTGCGCCTCACTTCACTCTTTTTTAGCAGGCGCGAGCGGATTAGTCGAGTCGCGGGCGCTTCGGTGCGCAGCTCAGCCGAGGATCTCGCCGAGCGCGGCCAGCAGACGGTCGTTCTCGTCCGCGGTGCCGTAGCTGACCCGGATGTGGCCCGCGTCGCCCAGCGGCGTTCCCGGGCGGACGGCGATCGAGCGCTCGGCAAGGCCGGCGACGACCTCCTGCTCGTCCGCGTCGCCGAGATCGACCCAGGAAAAGTTGGCCTGCGTCTCCGCCGTTGCCAAGCCGAGCCCGCGCAGCCCCTGCTCGACCCTGACCCGCTCGACCAGGGTGCGCTCGACCCGCTGCTCGACGTCGTCCTGGTGCAGGACGGCCTCGGCTGCCGCGGCCTGGGCGAGCGCGTTGACGCTGAACGGCTGGCGCACCGCGTCGACAGCGACGCGGAACTTGGCGGAGCCGAGCGCGAAGCCGACCCGCAGGCCGGCCAGACCGTAGATCTTGCTGAAGGTGCGCAGCACGATCAGGTTGGGAAAGTCGGCGAGAAGGTCAACGGTGGCATCGGGGTCGTCGACCGTCTGGAACTCGACGTAGGCCTCGTCGAGAACGATCGTGACGTGGTCGGGGACGCGCTCACAGAAAGCCGCGACCTGCGCGGCCGGGAGGTGGGTGCCGGTCGGGTTGTTGGGGTTGCAGACGATCGCCAGCTGGGTTGCCGCGGTGACCTCGGCGGCGATCGCGTCGAGGTCGTGCGCCTCGCCATCGGCCAGGGGCACGCGGATCTCGCGCGCGCCGGTCAGGGCCGCCAGGTACGGGTACATCGAGAAGGACGGCCAGGCGTAGAGGATCTCGGCGCCGGGCTCGCAGAGCGCCTCGGCGGCGGCGAGCAAGATCTCGCAAGAGCCGTTGCCGACGGCGACCCGACCCGGCTCGGTCTCGTAACGCTCGGCGAGTCGTCGGCGCAGCAGGGTCGCGTCGGGATCCGGGTAGCGGTTCATCGCCGCGGCCGCGGAGCGGATCGCCTCGACCACCTTGGGGTGCGGCCCGAACGGCGACTCGTTGGAGGCCAGCTGGGCGATCCCCCCGGAGGCGATCGCCTCCGGGGCCTGCCCTGTCGGCACCCCGGCCTGGTAGCCGGGGATGCGGGCGAGCTTCTCGGAGAAGGTGACGCTCATCGGCCTATTGTCGCCTACGCGCAGCGGGCCCGGCTACTGCGCCGCATGGAGGTCGGAGCGCAGCTCCCGGGTCGCCCCCAGGTAGGCGTGCGCTGTCGTGTGCCCGGCCGGCGCGTAGTAGTGCACCATCGCCCGGATCACCCGCGGCATCGAGCCCGGCACCGGGATCTCGCGACAGCAGAGCAACGGAACCGAGGCCAAGCCCAGCTCACGCGCGGCGACCGCCGGAAACTCGGCATCGAGGTCGTCCGTCGTCGTGAACAGGCAACTGACCATCGCCTCGGGCTCCATGTCGTTGCGCTCGAGCAGCTCACGCACCAGGTCGGTCGTGGCGGCGACTATCGCCTTCGCGTCGTTGGCCGCGGCCTGCACCGCCCCCCGCACCGCGAACAGCCTCTGGTCCCCGTTCACACTCATCGCCTCGCATCTTCCCAAAGCGCGGCGACCTCATCGTCAGAGAGGCGACGTGAATCGCCCTCGGCGAGCGCGCCGAGCTCGATCGGGCCGAAGCGGACCCGGCGCAACGCCACGACCTCGTTGGCGACCGCTTCGGCCATGCGGCGCACCTGCCGGTTGCGCCCCTCGCGCAAGACGATCTCCACCTGCCGCTCGCCCAGCCGCCGCACCTCCGCCGGCGCCGTCGGCCCGTCATCCAACTCGACGCCCTCCGCCAGCCGCCGCAAGTCCCCCTCGCTCGGCGGCCGCTGCAGCGTCGCCTCGTACACCTTCGCCACTTCGTAGCGCGGATGGGTCAGCAGGTTCGCCAGCTCCCCGTCGTTTGTCAGCAGCAGCAGTCCCGAAGAGTCAGCATCCAGCCGCCCCACCGGATACAGCCGCGCCTCCGAATCGACCAGCTCCACAACCGCCCGCCGCCCCCCGGGCTCCCGCGCAGTGGACACCACCCCCACCGGCTTGTCAACCGCCCAAACCTCCCGCGCCTCGACCCCAACCAAGCTCCCATCCACCCGCACCTCGTCCCCTTGCCCGACATCGCGGGCGGGATCCCGCACAACCTCCCCGCCCACGCTCACGCGGCCGGCAGCAACAATCTCCTCCGCCTTTCGCCGCGAGGCGACGCCCCCGTGCGCGAGGAACTTGGCCAGGCGCACTACTCGGCGCGCTGTTCGCCCGCTTTGAGCAGGCGCTCGCGCAGCTCGCGCTCGTCGTCGGGGGTCGGGTCGAACTGGGCGGGGTCGGGCAGCCGGTCCAACCCGGAGAGGCCGAAGAGGCGTTCGAACAGCTCGGTCGTCTTGAACAGAGCCGCGCCGAACTGCGAGCGCCCCGACTCCTCGATCAGGCCACGCTCGGAGAGCGTCTGCACCGCGGACTCCGAGGAGACGCCGCGGATCCGGGCCACCTCGGGACGGGAGACGGGCTGCAGGTAGGCGACGATCGCCAGCGTCTCCGCCTGCGCCTGGGTCAGCGGCGGCGTCCGCGGTTTGGCGAGCAGCCGCCGGGCTGCCTCCTCGCTTGCCGGGTCACTGGCCAGCGAGAACCCGCCCGAGACCTCGCGCAGGACGACGCCGCGCCGCCCCTCGGCAAGGTCCTCGCGCAAGAGGTCGATCGCCTCGGCGACCTGGCCCTCGGTCGCCTCGGTCGCCTCGGTCAGGTCGGCGAACGCGACGGGCTGCGGCGAGAGGAAGAGCAGCGCCTCGATCGTGCGGCTGAGGTCGCTCATGCCGTGCGCGCCCCCTGGGGGACGATCTCGATCGGGCCGAGCGGCTCGCTCTGCTTCCAGGTCGCCTCGCCCTTGCGGTACAGCTCGAGCAGAGCGAACAGGGTGACCGCCTGGGTCAGCCGGTCCTCGCCGCCGAACTGCTCGTCGAAGTCGATGCTGCCCCGGCCCGAGAGGGCGTCGCGCAGGGCGCGCAGGCGGCGCTCCAGGGAGACCGTCGGCCGGATGTGGCTGACGTCGACCGGCGGCGGAATGACCAGCAGGTCGCCGAGCGCGGCGCCGAGGCGCTCGGGGTCGTAGGCGGCGACCGCGGCCTCGACCGCGACCCTGCGCAGGCCGGACGGCAACGGCGCCGAGCGGTAGAGGTAGCCGCGGGCCGCGTCGAAGCGCTCGCTCAGCGCCGCCGCGGCGCCGCGGTAACGGCGGTACTCGAGCAGCCGCGCGAGCAGCTCCTCGACCGCCTCCTCGGGGCCCATCTCCTCCAGCTCGGGGTCGGCCCCGGGCAACAGCAGCCGCGACTTCAGCTCCAGCAGGGAGGCGATCAGGACGAGGAACTCGGTCGCCACCTCCAGCTCCAACTCACCCTCGCTCTCGAGGTGCTCGATGTAGGCGACGACGACCTCGCCCAGCTCGATCTCGAGCAGGTCGATCTCCTCGCGCAGCAGGATCGCGATCAGCAGGTCGAACGGCCCGGCGAAGACGTCGAGCTCGAGGTCGAGGTCGGCGACGGCCATCGGCTAAGGGTAGGCCGGAGCGCCGACGCCCAACCGCTCGCGCACCTCGGCCAGGGTCGGCGCGGCAATAGCCCGCGCCTTCTCGGCGCCCGCGCCGAGCGCCTCCTCGAGCGCGGCCCGGTCCGGGCGCAGCTCGGCGTAGCGCTCGCGCAGTGGGGCGAGCATCTCGGCGACCCCCTCGGCCACGGCAGCCTTGAAGTCGCCGTACCCGGCGTCCCCGAACTCGCGCTCGATCGCCTCCGGCTCGACCCCGCGGGCGACCGCGAGCACTTCGATCAGGTTGCTCACACCGGGCTTCCCGACACCGCGCACGACCTCGCGGCCAGAGTCGGTCACGGCGCTGCCGAGCTTCTTGCGGATCGCGTCGGGCTCGTCGAGAATGTAGATCGTTCCGGCTTCGGTCCCGACGGTGGTCGACATCTTGCTCTCCGGCTCCTGCAGGTCCATGATCCGCGCGCCGACCGTCGGTATCCGGTGCTCGGGCACGACCAGCGTCTCGCCGAATCGCTCATTGAAGCGGCGGGCGATCTCGCGGGTCAGCTCGATGTGCTGCTGCTGGTCCTCGCCGACCGGAACCTCGGTCGCACCGTAGGCGAGCACGTCGGCGGCCATCAGGACGGGGTAGAAGAACAGCGCCGCCGGGACCAGCTCGCGCTGCTTCGCCGACTTCTCCTTGAACTGGTGCATCCGGTTGAGGTCGCCGTGCGCGGTGACGGCCGAGAGCAACCAGGTCAGCTCGGTGTGCTCACGCACGTCGGACTGGCGGAAGAGGATGCAGCGCTCCGGGTCGAGCCCGGCGGCGAGCAGGATCGCGGTCGTGTCGTAGAGCCGCTCGCGCAGCTCGGCCGGGTCGAAAGCGACGGAGAGGGCGTGGAGGTCGACGATGCAGAAAATCGAGGGGGCACCGCGCTCCTGGCCCTCGACGTACTGGCGGATCGCGCCGATGTAGTTGCCGAGGTGCTTGCGGCCGGTCGGCTGGATGCCGGAGAAGATGACGGGGGCGCTCATCGGGCCGGAGCCTAATTGAGGGGACGGCGACGGGGTCACCGTCTTCATGCGGCTTCGGGCGTGAGCTCTGGGTCCAGCTGGGTTGAATCGGAGTCTGCGCTATGGCCGCACTCGCCGGCTGCCGCCGCACCCCCGGTGGGGATTGCTTCCAGCCGCCGCTTCGGATTCTCGATCCCGACACCGGCGAAGACGCCGCCGACGATCATCAGGATGCCGGCGATCAGGACGCCGAGGTGGAAGGCCGAGGTGGAAGCATCTGCTGCGGCGCTGCGGATCCTGGCCGCTTCCTCCGGCGCCAATCGGCGCGCCGCGGGGACGGCGAGCGGTTGATCCTTCGCCGCGGAGACCGCCCGGGTCGCCGCGGGGCTGAGCGGCCGGTCGCCCAGGTTGCTGTCGATCTGGGAGCCGAAGCTGGCCGAGATCACCGCGCCGAGGACGGCGATCGCGAAGAGCCCGGCGACGCGCGAGATGCCGTTGCTGACGCCGGAGGCGATGCCGACGTGGCGCTCCTCCACCGAGTCGAGCACCGTCGCGGTCAGCGGCGCCACGGTCGCCGAGAGGCCGAGCCCGAAGACGACGATCGCCGGCAGCACGTCGGCGACATAGTTCGCGTCGGAGCCGACCCGCAGCAGCAGGATCAACCCGATGCCGCCGACGATCGGCCCGGCGCACATCGGCAGCCGCGGCCCGACACCCGAGGCGAGCTTGCCCCAGCGGGGCGAGAGGAAGAAGAGGATCAGCGAGACCGGCGTCGTCGCCAATCCCGCCTCGATCGGCGAGTAGCCGGCGACCTGCTGGAGGAAGAGCCCGACGAAGAAGAGGCCGCCGATCAGGCCGGCGTAGGCGGCGAGCGTGGTCAGGTTCGCGACCCGGAAGTTGCGGATCCGAAACAGCGAGAGTTCGAGCATCGGATGGCGGGCGCGTGCCTCGTGGGCGATGAACAGGGCGAAGCAGGCGATCCCGGCGATCATCGGCACCCAGACGACCGGGTCGCTCCAGCCGTAGTTCGGCTGCTCGATCAGGGCGAAGACCGGGCCGCCGAGGCCGACGGCGGAGAGGCCGATGCCGAGCCAGTCGATGCCTCGGAAGGCCTCCACGTCGCGGGTCTCGCGCACCGAGTGCATGGTCAGCGCAACCGTGAACGCGATCAGCGGGATGTTGACCCAGAAGATCGCCCGCCAGGAAAGCGCCTCGACGAGGGCGCCGCCACCGGCCGGTCCGAGCACGGTGGCGATCCCGGTCCAGGCTGTCCAGGTGCCGACGGCCTTGCCGCGCGCCGCGCCCTCGAAGGAGGCGGCGACGATCGCCAGCGATCCCGGCACAAGCAGCGCCCCGGCGACGCCCTGCAGCGCGCGGGCGCCGACCAGAAACTCGACCGAGGGCGCGACCGCGCAGAGGACCGAGCAGGCGCCGAAGGCGATCAGGCCGACGACATAGATCCGCCGCCGGCCGAACTGGTCGCCGAGCCCGCCGCCGACGAGCAGCAGCGCGACGAGGGTGAGCATGTAAGCCTCGACCACCCACTGCTGCCCGGCGAGGCCCGCATCGAGCCCGTCGGCGATCGCCGGCAGCGCCACGTTGACCACCGTCGAGTCGAGGAAGACGACCGTCGAGCCGAGGATCGTCGCGACCAGTGTGAGCCGCTGCTGGCGTGACACCCGCTCAGTCTAGGAGCATCCGCGTGCCTGGCCAAGCATGCGCAGCGTCAGGCGCTCGGCTCGCGCAACTGCTGCGCCGGGGTGAAGAAGTTGCGGTATGCGAGGCCGGTCGCGACGAGCGCCGAGGTGGCGACGCTGCCGAGCAATGCATAGAGCAGGATCAGCTGCAGGCGGACGGCGTCGGTCGGTTCGGCGCCGGCGAGCAGCATGCCGACCATCGTGCCGGGAAAGAAGATCAGGCCCGTGGTCTTGGTCGAGTCGATCAGGGTGATCGTGCCCGAGCGCAGGGCGCGGCGCACGAAGGGCGCCGCCGCCTCGCGTGTCGTCGCGCCCAGGGCCAGCGTCGCCTCGATCGCCGCGCGCGACTCGCTGATCTCGTCGCCGAGCCGGTTTAGCGCCACCGCGGAGGCGGTCATCGCGTTGCCGATCACCATGCCGCCGACGGGGACCAAGTAGCGCGGCGTCGGGTCGAAGATGCCGAGCGCGACGACGAGGCCCAGGGTCGTCGTCGCGGCGACGGCGAGGCCGATCAGAAGCGGCCAGAAGGCGTCGGGCACCTTCTTCGCACGGCTGCGCGCGGTCAGAGCGCCGAAGAGGATCATCACCGAGAGCAGCCCCAGGACGAGCCAGATCGTGTCCGCGTCGAAGATCAGCTTGATCGCGTAGCCGATCGCGGTCAGTTGGACGAAGGAGCGGACGGTGGCGACGACGATGTCGCGCTCGAGGTCGGTGCGGCGCCAGCGGGAGATTGCCGCCGCGAGGGCGACGAGAGCCAGGGCGGCGGCGACCTGGCCGAGCGAGACGTCGATCGAGGTGCTCAAGGCAGCGCCTCCGCGAGGGTGCCGCGGGCCGCCACCCGACCGGCATTGAGCCGCACGGCACGATCGGCCAGACGCCGCGCCTGCTCGGGGTCGTGGCTGACAAGGATCACGGAGATGTCGAGCTCGCTCCGCAGCCTGGCGAGCGTCGCCTCGATCGCATCGCGCGCCTCGTGGTCGAGCGCCGAGGTCGGCTCGTCGAGCAGCAGCACACCGGGCTGCTGAGCGAGCGCTCTCGCCAGCATCGCGCGCTGCTGCTCACCGACCGAGAGCCTGCCGACGTCGCGCTCGACGAACTCGGCCCCGAGCCCGGCGTGACTCAGGCAGCGCTCCGCGTCCAGCTCGGTCCCCGCGAGGCCCGCCGCGTAGGCCAGGTTCGAGCCGACCGTGCCGTCCAGAAGCGAGGGCAGCTGCGGCACCAGAGAGACCTCGCGCCGCAGCGCCAGCGGGTCGTACTCGTCCAGCGGCCGGCCGCGGTAGGAGATCGACCCCGTATCGGGGTCGACGAGCCGGTTGAGCAGGCGCAGCAGGGTCGACTTGCCGCTGCCCGAGGGGCCGACGACCGCGGTCGTGCCGGGGTGGATCTCCACGGAGACGGCGTCGAGGACGCGGCGCTCGCCGCGGGTGAGGCTGACGTCGCGAAGCTCGAACAGCACCGGGGCATGATCCCGCACCGCGCGCAAGAAGCCTCTCGCCGCTGCCGATCGACGGGAGCCTGCGGTGCGCTGCTGGCAGAATCCGGGTAGGTGACTCGCTGATGGCAAGAGCGATTTGGAGCGGAACTATCAGCTTCGGGCTGCTCAACGTGCCCGTGAAGCTCTACAGCGCGGTCGCGCGCCGCGGCATCTCGCTGCGTGAGATCCGCGAGTCCGACGGAGCCCGGATCCGCCACCGGCGCGTCGCCGAAGGGACCGAGGATGAGGTCCCCTACGGGGAGATCGTCAAGGCCTTCGAGATCACGCCCGACCGCTACGTGCCGCTGAGCAAGGACGAGATCGGCGCCCTGGCGCCGGAGAAGACGCGGGCGATCGAGGTGCAGGACTTCGTCGACCTCGACCAGATCGACCCGATCTACTTCGACAGCCCCTACTACCTCGGGCCGGCCGAAGGCGCCGAGAAGGCCTACTCGCTGCTCGCCAAGGCTATGCGGGAGTCCGGCAAGGTCGCGATCGCCCGCTTCGTCTTCCGCAACAAGGAGCACCTGGCGGCGCTGCGCCCCGGCGACGGCGTGCTGACCCTGACCACGATGCGCTTCGCCGACGAGGTCGTCGCGCCGGCGGACCTCGAGGACGTGCTGCCGCAGAGCGAGCAGAAGGTGGCCAGGAAGGAGGTCGAGATGGCCGAGCGGCTGATCGAGTCGCTGACGACCGAGTTCGACCCGGGCGCCTACCGCGACGAGTACCGCGAGCAGCTGATGGCGCTGATCGAACGCAAGGCCGAGGGCAAGGAGGTCCTCGCCGCGCCGGAGGGCGAGGAGCCGAAGGCGACCGCCGCCCCGGATCTGATGAGCGCCCTGGAGGAGAGCATCGCCGCGGTCAAGGGCCGCAAAGGCAAAGCCAAGGGCAAGGCGAAGGCCGCCAAAAAGCGCAAAGCCGCACCGAAGAAACGCTCTTCGGGCAAGAAATCCAAAGCCTCCAAGTAGCCCATGGCCGGCAGCCGTCAGGTCGAGGTCGGCGGCCGCGAGCTGAAGCTCACCAACCTCGACAAGGTCCTCTACCCGGCGACTGGTTTCACCAAGGGCGAGGTGGTCGACTACTACGCCAAGGTCGCCGACGCGATCGTTCCCCACCTCAGCGGCCGCGCCGTGACCCTGCGCCGCTTTCCCGAAGGAGTCGACGACCTCGATGCCGCCTTCTTCGAGAAGCGCTGCCCCAAGCACCGGCCCAGATGGGTGAAGACCGCACGCGTCGAAGCCGGGCCCCACGCAGGCAAGATCGACTTCTGCGTCTGCGACAGCCTGCCGACCTTGGTCTGGATGGCGCAGCTGGCGGCGATCGAGCTGCACCCCTCGCTCTCGCGCTCGCGGGCCCCGAAGCGGCCCACCGTGCTGGCCTTCGACCTCGACCCCGGTTCACCGGCGGACATCGTCGAGTGCTGCCGCGTCGGCCTGCGCCTGCGCGAGCTGTTCGGCCACTTCGGCGTCGAGTGCTTCCCGAAGACCTCGGGCTCCAAGGGCCTGCAGGTCTACGTGCCGCTCAACAAGAAGGCCTCCTACGAGCAGACCAAACCGTTCGCCAAAGCGATCGCCCAGCTGCTCGAGAAGCAGACCCCGGACCAGGTCGTCTCGAAGATGAAAAAGGCCGAACGCGAGGGCAAGGTCTTCGTCGACTGGTCGCAAAACCACCAGCGCAAGACGACGATCGCCGTCTACTCGCTGCGCGCCCGCGAACGCCCCACCGCCTCGACCCCGGTCACCTGGGACGAGGTCGAACAGGCAGCCGACAGCGGGGAAGGGTCCAAGCTCGTCTTCGAGGCGGGCGAAGTCCTCGAGCGCATCGAAAAGCACGGCGACCTCTTCGCCCCCGTGCTCGAGCTGGAACAGGGCCTGCCGGAGCTGTAGCCGCCTAGAGCGGCTGGCGGACGACCGGCTTGCGGGTCGCCTTCACCTCGTCGAGGCGGCGGACAGGGGTCGTGTAGGGAGCCTGCTTGGCCTTGTCGGGGTCGGACTCGGCCTCGGTGAGGATCTGCTCGATCGCCTCGGCGAATGCGTCGAGGGACTCCTTGGCCTCGGTCTCGGTCGGCTCGATCATCAGCGCCTCGTCGACGAGGAGCGGGAAGTAGACGGTCGGCGGGTGGAAGCCGAAGTCGAGCAGGCGCTTGGCGAGGTCGAGGGTGGCGATCCCGAGCTCCTTCTTCATCGGCTTGCCGGAGAGGACGAACTCGTGCATGCAGTGGCGCTCGAAGGCGACCGGCAGCCGCTCCCCCGCGCGGCCCGCGGCGAGGCGGGCCTTGAGGTAGTTGGCATTCAGCACCGCCGTCTCGGAAGCCTCCGCCAGGCCGTCGGCGCCGAGGCTGAGGATGTAGGCGTAGGAGCGCACGAAGACGCCGAAGTTGCCCTGGAAGCCGCGCAGGCGGCCAATCGACTTCGGCCGCTCGTGGTCGAGCTCGAAGTGCGGGCCGCTGCCGTTGCCGCTCTCGCTGCGCACGACCTGGGGCCGCGGCAGGAAGGGCTCGATCCGGTCGGACACGGCTATCGGCCCTGCCCCCGGCCCGCCGCCGCCGTGCGGTTGGCTGAACGACTTGTGCAGGTTGACGTGGACGATGTCGAAGCCCATGTCGCCTGGCCGCGAGTGGCCCATCACGGCGTTGAGGTTGGCGCCGTCGTAGTAAAGCGTCCCCCCGACCTCGTGGATCAGGCCGGCGATCTCGGCGATGTTTTCGTCGAACAGCCCGAGCGTGTTGGGGTTGGTCAGCATCAGACAGGCGACGTCGTCGTCGACCTTGGCCCGCAGGTCGTCCATCTCCACCCCGCCGCGCTCGTCGGTCGCGACTTTGACGATCTCGTAGCCGGCCATCGTCACCGAGGCCGGGTTCGTGCCATGCGAGGTGTCGGGCGCCAGGACCTTGGTCCGCGCTTCGCCGCGGTCGGCATGGAAAGCACGCGTGAGCAGCAGTCCGGCGAGCTCGCCGTGGGACCCGGCCGAGGGCTGCAGGCTGACGTGCGGCAGGCCGCAGATCTCGGCCAGCGACTCCTGCAGCAGCCACATCAGCTCCAGCGCCCCCTGGGCGCGACTCGGGTCCTGCGCGGGGTGCAGGCGAGCGTGCCCCGGCAGCGCCGCGACGCGCTCGTTGAGCCGCGGGTTGTGCTTCATCGTGCACGAGCCGAGCGGGTAGAAGCCGGTGTCGAGATCGAAGTTGCGCCGCGAAAGCCGGTTGTAGTGGCGGACGATCTCCGGCTCGGCGACCTCGGGCAGGCGTGGCGCCCGCTCGCGCAACAGCTTCGCCGGGATCAGCTCCTCCAGCGGCGGCTCGGGCACTTCGGCTGCCGGCAGCACGGCGGCCCGGCGGCCCGGCTTGGACTTCTCGAAGATCGTCAGCGCCTTTTCCTCCTGCTGGTTCACACCGCCACCGCCTCGGCCGCGACGGCGGCGCCGAGAGCCTCGGCGAGGCCGTCGATCTGCTCGCGGGTACGGCGCTCGGTGATCGCGACCAGCAGCCCGTCCTCGTGCTCGGGATACTCGCGGCCGAGCGGGTACCCGGCGGCGATGCCGCGCTCGGCGCAGCGCTCGAGCACGCGCTCGACCGGGGCCTCGAGGCGTAGCGCGAACTCGCGCGCTACCGGCGCCTCGTGCAGCAGCTCGACGCCGGGCACCCCCGCGAGCCGCTCGCGGGCATACGCGGTGCGGCGGACCAGCAGCTCGCCCAGCTCGCGGAAGCCCTCGCGGCCGAGCCAGGCGAGGTGGATCGTCGCCGCCAGCGCGTTGAGCGCCTGCGCGGTGCAGATGTTGTGGGTCGCCTTCTCGCGCCGGATGTGCTGCTCGCGGGTCTGCAGGGCGAGGACGAAGCCGCGGCGGCCGTCGACGTCGTCGGTTTCCCCGGCGATCCGGCCCGGCATCTTGCGGAGCAGCTCCTCGCTGCCGCAGAAGAAGCCGAAGGAGGGGCCGCCGAAGTCGAGCCGGTTGCCCAGCGGCTGCCCCTCGCCCAGCGCGATGTCGGCGCCGCACTCGCCCGGCGGGCGAAGCACGCCGAGGGTCATCGGGTCGACGGCGACGACGAGCAGCGCGCCGTGCTCCTTGGCGGCGGCGCCGAGCGCCTCGACATCCTCGATCGCGCCGAGGAAGTTGGGGCTCTGCAGCAGCACGGCAGCGGTCTCGCCGTCGATCGCCGCGGCCAGCGCGGCGGCATCGGTGAGGCCGTCCCGCAGGCCGACCTCCTCGATCTCGCCGCCGAAGCCGGTGGCGTAGGTGGCGAGCGTCTCGCGGCTGTGCGGGTGGACCCCGCGCGAGACGACGAAGCGCCGGCGGCCCTTGGTCGCGCCGATCGCCAGGTAGGCGGCAGAGGCGACCGAGGAGGGGCCCTCGTAGAGGCCGGCGTTGGAGACGGGCAGCGCGGTCAGCTCCGACATCGAGGTCTGGAACTCGAACATCGCCTGCAGCCCTCCCTGGGAGATCTCCGGCTGGTACGGCGTGTACGGCGTGAGGAACTCGCTGCGCTGGGTGATCGCGTCGACGATCGCCGGCACGTAGTGGTCGTACATGCCCGCGCCGAGGAAGCAGACCTGCTCTTCACAGTCGGCGTTGCGGGCGGCGAGCTCTGTCAGCCGCTCGTAGACCTCGGCCTCGCTCATTCCGTCCGGCAGCGCCAGGGGGCGACCGAGCCGCAGCGGCTCGGGGATCTGCTCGAACAGCTCGCCGACCGAGTCGATCCCGATCGCGGCGAGCATCTCGGCCCGGTCGTCCGGGGTGGCGGAGGTGTAGCGGCTCACGCCGTACAAGGCTAGAGAAGCGCCGCGCATAGTTCGCGCTCCGTCGCTGCGCAAAGAATCAGAGATGGATGCTTGCTCACTCCGCGCTCAAGAGCTTGCGGTATTCGTCGGCCCCGAGCAGGGCATCGGTCTCCTGGGCCGCGCTCAGCTTCACCTTGACCAACCAGCCCTCGCCGTAGGGGTCCTCGTTGATCTTCTCCGGCGCGTCGGCGAGGGCGTCATTGACCTCGACGATCTCGCCGGAGAGCGGCGCGATCACGTCGGATACCGCCTTGACCGACTCGACCTCGGCGTAGGAGCCGTCCTTGTCGATCGTCGCGCCGACCTCGGGAGGGTCGTAGAAGACGACCTCGCCGAGGCTGTCCTGGGCGTACCAGGTGATCCCGAAGACGGCGTGCTCGTCGCCCTCCAGGCGCGCCCAGTCGTGCTGGTCGTGGTAGAGCAGGTCATCTGGGTAGCTGGCCTCGGGCAACTCAGTTCTCCTTCCGGGATGAGGGGCTCGCGTAGAGAGGCTTGGACGCTATACGTGCGGCGCGCCGCTTGCCGCGCACGTCGATCTCGACCTCCGTGCCGGGCTCGGCGAGATCGCGGCGCAGGTAGGCCATGCCGACGCCGATCTCCAGCGAGGGCGAGAAGCTGCCGCTGCTGACGATGCCCACCGACTCGCCCCCGGCCAGGACCGGGTTGCCCTGGCGCGGAATGCCCGGCCCCTCGATCCTGAACGGCGCCAGGCGCTCCGCGGTGCCCTCGTCCCGTGCCTGGGCCACCGCGTCGGCCCCGACGAACCCGGTCGCCTCCTCGCAGCACCAGCCGAGCCCCGCCTCGATCGGGTTGCGCTCGGGGCTGAGGTCATTGCCGTGCAGGTGGAAGCAGGCCTCGAGGCGCAGGGTGTCGCGGGCGCCGAGCCCGCAGGGCACGACGCCCGCGTCGAGCAGCTCAGCCCAGATCGGCGCCGCGATCTCCGGATCGACCAGCAGCTCGACCCCGTCCTCACCGGTGTAGCCGGTGCCGCAGACAAGCGCCGGGCGGTCGCCGATCCGCTCGTGGGCGACGCGCATACGCGCGGGCAGCTCGGTCCCCAGGGCGCGACCCGCGATCGCGCGGGCATGCGGGCCCTGCACCGCGAGCATCGCGTAGCGGTCGGCGACGTCGCGCACGGACACATCGTGGCCGCGGCTCCAGCGCCCGAGCCAGGCGAGGTCGGCGGCATGGTTGGCCGAATTGGTGACGATCAGGTAGCGGTCGCCGCCGAGCCGGTAGGCGAAGAGGTCGTCGAGCACGCCGCCGTCCTCGTCGCAAAGACAGGAGTACTGGGCGCCGCCGAGGGCGATCGTGGCGACGTCGTTGGAGAGGACGCGCTGGAGGAAGGCAAGCGCACCCGGCCCCTCGACTTCGACCTCGCCCATGTGCGAGACGTCGAACATCCCGGCGTGCGTGCGCACCGCCATGTGCTCCTCGCGTACGCCCTCGTAGGTGACCGGCATCTCCCAACCGGCGAAGTCCACGAGCTTGGCGCCGAGCTCGGCGTGGCGCTCGTAAAGGGGAGTGCGGCGGAGGTCGCTCACGGAGTCGGCAGGCTACCTATGCCCGCCCGACTCATTCTTTGAGGAAGCCCGGAACGTCGATGTCGTCGTCCGAAACCCGCAGTTTGCGGATGTCGGTGTCCTCGGCCGAGATCCGCGGGCGGCTCTCGTAGCGACGGCGCACGCGCTGTGGCGAGCGGGCGAGCAGCTCGAAGCCCTCGAAGCCGGTCGCGATCACGGTCACGCGGACCTCGTCGCGCATCGACTGGTCGACGACCGAGCCGAAGATGATGTTGGCGTTGTCGTCGGCTTCGGCCTGGACCAGCTGGGCCGCCTCGTTGACCTCGAACAGGCCGAGATCCTCGGGGCCGGTGATGTTGAGCAACATCCCCGTCGCGCCCTTGATCGACTCCTCGATCAGCGGCGAGGTGACGGCGGCCTTGGCGGCGTCGATGGCGCGCGACTCGCCCGAGGCCGAGCCAACCCCCATCAGGGCCGACCCGGCGTCGCGCATGATCGTGCGCACGTCGGCGAAATCGAGGTTGATCAGGCCCGGGATCGTGATCAGGTCGGTGATGCCCTGCACGCCCTGACGCAGGATGTCGTCCGCCTGGCGGAAGGCCTCGAGCACGCTGGTGCGGCGCTCGACCGCCTGCAGCAGCTTCTCGTTGGGAACGATGATCAGGGTGTCGACGTTGTTGCGCAGCTTCTCGATCCCCTCGAGCGCCTGCTGCATCCGTCGTTTGCCCTCGAACTCGAAGGGCTTGGTCACCGCGCCGACGGTCAACGCGCCGATCTCTTCCTTGGCGATCTCGGCGATGACCGGCGCCGAGCCGGTGCCGGTGCCGCCGCCCTCGCCCGCGGTGACGAAAACCATGTCGGCGCCCTTCAGCGCCTCCTTGATCTCGTCGCGGCTCTCAGCCGCCGCGCCCGCGCCGACGTCGGGGTTACCGCCCGCGCCGAGTCCTCGCGTCAGCTCCTGGCCGATCGAGAGCTTGATGTCGGCGTCGCATGCCTGCAGCGCCTGCGCATCGGTGTTGACCGCGACGAACTCGACGCCGCGAATCCCTGCGTCGACCATCCGGCTGACGGCATTGGTGCCACCGCCGCCGGTTCCGACGACCTTGATCACGGCCAGATAAGTGGATTCCATCTCCCGATTTCTCCAGATGCCGGCCCAGTTGAGGGCTGGCGTTTTGAGTTGAGCCTTCGTTCCGTCCGACGCTTCAGTGAGGCTTAAGGGTTCAAGCCTACTCCTGAACCACGGAAATTGCGCTCAACGTAGGGTATTCCGGGGGTACTGTCAAACGCTCGGGAGACATCCTGCAAGGCCAAACCCTCAAGGATTACTTGAGACTAAGCCGACTCTCACCCTTTGGTCGAGGGTTCATTCTACCGGCGGAAGCGTATGCCCAGAGCCGCCTACGTCAGGCCGGCGGGGGACGTACAGGTCTACATAATCGAGCGACACGATCGTGGGGTCGGCGAGCACGGCGGCGGCCGCCTTCCACTTGGCAGCAGCCCGCGATGCGTCGCCGAAGCGCAGTTCGATCCCCGAGCGGAGGTTCACGTTCACCCCGCTTTCGCCGTAGTAGCTGCTCTCGAGGTATGGGCGCAGGGAGGCCGGGGCGGCACCGAGCACGCGCGCCTGTTCCAGGACCGGGCCGGCGAGGCGGCCGTCGTCCGGTGGTTCCGACAGCGGCAGGCTGGGCAGCTGCAGGGCGCCGGAGAGCGGCATCCAGGTGAGGATCCGTCCGTCGGGGCCGACCGCCACCGCGCCCTCTCCGGTTCCGATCGTCGCCGTAGCCAGCGGCACGCGGACATGCGCTTCCACCGCCATGTCGCGGACAAGCAGCCAGTACGCCGCGAGCAGGATCGCGACGACCCCGGCGATTGCGATCAGCGCCCGCTTCAAAGCTCCCAACCCTCCGGCCAGCGAACGTCGCCGAGGATCTGGACCTCGGGCTCGAGCACGACCCCGAAGCGCTCGTGGACACGACGGCGACCGGCCGCCAGCAGCTCGAGCACATCCGCGGTCGTCGCCGCGGCGACGTTCTCGACGAAGTTGGCGTGCTTGGGCGAGAAGCGGGCGCCGCCGACGCGCAGGCCGCGGCAGCCGGCCGCCTCGAGCAGCTGCCCGGCGGTCCTGCCTTCGGCCCCCGCGTCCTCCGGATTCTTGAAGGTCGAGCCGAAGGTCTTGATCCCCGATGGCTGGGCCTCGTGGCGTCGCTCGCGCATCGCGGCCATCGTCGCCTTGACCTCGACCGGGTCGGCGCGGCCTAGCCGGAAGCAGGCGGCCGCCGCGACTTCGCCCGCTCCCAGGTTGGAGCTGCGATAGCCAAAGCCGAGCTGCTCGGGGCGGCGGCGCTCGACCCCCGACGCCGAGCAGAGGTCGACCCACTCGAGAACCGCGCCGAGCTCGCCGCCGTAGGCGTTGGCGTTCATCCTCACCGCACCACCGACGGTGCCCGGGATGTTGACTCCGAACTCGATTCCGGACAGCCCCCAGCCGGCCGCCTTCGCGGCCGCCGAGGGAAGGCGGGCGCCGCCGCCACAGAGCAGGCGCTCGCCGTCGTGGCTGACATCCGCGAGATCGCCGTCGAGCTTCAGCGCCAGCCCGGCGAAGCCCGCGTCGGCGACGAGCAGGTTCGACCCGGAGCCGATCACGCCGATCTCCAGGCCCCGGCCCTCCGCCCACTCCAGCAACGCGGCGAGTTGCCCGGCGTCGGCGGGGCGCGCGAACCACGCCGCGGCGCCGCCGGTCCGCACCGTGGTCAGGCGGGCGAGCGGATATTCAGACTGCACACCCGCTGGAGCGTCACTCATCGCCCGCCCCCTCGCCGACAAGGGCCTCGCCGATTTCGAAGACGTTCCCGGCTCCGATCGTGACCGCCACCACGCCGGGCTCCAGGCGGGGCGCCAGCGCCCGCCGCGCCTGCTCCAAGCCGGGCGCCCAGATCACCGGCCCGCCGCCACTCCGGTCGGCGACGGCGCGGGCGACGTCGAGGCCGCTTACCCCCGCCAGCTCGCCGTACGGCTGCTCGCGCGCCGCGTAGACGTCGAGCACGATCGCCTCGTCAGCGAGCGCGAGTGCGGCGCCGAACTGGTTGGCGAAGGCCCTCGTGCGCGAGTAGAGATGTGGCTGGAAGACCGCGACGAGCCGGGCCGGGTCCATCTCCCGCAGGGCGGTGAGGGCCGCCCTCACCTCGGTCGGGTGGTGGGCGTAGTCGTCGTATATGCGGGCGCCCCCGCGCTCGCCCTTCAGCTCGAGCCGGCGGTGGACGCCGGGAAAGCCGGAGAGGGCTGCGGCGACCGCTTCGGGGTCGAAGCCCGCGAGCCCCGCCGCGGCCAGCGCGGCGCGCGCGTTGAGCACGTTGTGCGCGCCCGGCACGGCGAGCTCCAGGCGCTCCGGGCCGGGGCGGGCGGCGTCGAACTCGACGAGCTCGGAGTTCGCCGAGAAGCGCTCGAACGCATCGCGCAACTCGGCGATCGAGCCCCAGCGCGAGTGGTGGTCCATCTCGATGTTGGTCACGACCGCGATCTCCGGCTTCAGGTCGAGGAAGCTCGCATCGCTCTCGTCGGCCTCGGCGACGACCCACTCGCCCTCGCCCCAGCCGGCGTTGGCGGCCGTTCCATCCGGCCCGAGGCCGGGCACCTCGCCGCCGATGAAGAAGGCAGGCCCAACGCCGACCTCACGCAGCGCCCAGGCCAGCATCGCGCTGGTCGTCGTCTTGCCGTGCGTTCCCGCAACCGCGATCAGCCGCTTCTCCGCGCACAGCTCGGCGAGCAGCTCACCACGGTGGCGGACGATCGCGCCGCGCTCGCGCGCCAGCGCCAGCTCAGGATTGTCGGCGCCGATCGCGGACGAGACGATCACCTCGGCGCCATCGGGCAGGTTGGCGGCGCCGTGGCCGACGACCGGTTCGAGCCCGGCGGCGCGCAGTCGCTCCATATAAGAGGAGTCGCTGCGATCGCTGCCGCTCACGGCCGCGCCGAGCTCGTGGCAGACCAGAGCGAGGCCGCTCATCCCGGCGCCGCCGATTGCGATGAAGTGCAGCCGGCGCCCGCCCCACTCGCTCACGATCTCACCGCCGCGAGCACCTCGCCGGCGATCCGGCGCGCCGCGTCGGGCATCGCCAGCCCCGCCGACGCCGCTGCCATCGCCGTCAGCCGCTCGTCGTCGCCGAGCAGTGCCCCGACCTCGGCCGCGAGCCGGTCCGGGTCGAGCTCGTCATCGCGGACCGCCGTTGCGGCGCCGGCCTCGGTCATCCAGGCGGCGTTGCTCTCCTGGTGGCCCGCGGCGGCGTGCGGGTATGGGACCAGAATCGCCGGCCGCCCCGCGGCGGTCAGCTCGAAGATCGAACCGCCGGAGCGGCCAAGGACGAGGTCGCAGGCGGCGAGGGAGTCGCCCAGGTCGGGCTCGTAGGCGAGCAGCGTGTAGCCGTCGCGGTGCGGCGCCGCGGCGAGGCGCGCCTCCAGCTCGGGGAAGTCGCGGCGGCCGGCGAGGTGGACGACGTCGAACTCGCGCCCGCCGCGCTCGGCCAGGGCTGCGATCGCGTTCTCGTTGATCGAGCGCGCTCCCTGGCTGCCGCCCATGACCAGCAGGCAGCGCGCTCCGGCGGCGATCCCGAAGCGCCGCCGCGCCGTGTCACGGTCCGCCGCCAGCACCGCGCTGGGCACGGGGCGGCCGGTGAGCACGTAGCGCTCTCCCTCGCGTCCGGCGATCGGAAAAGCGAGGCAGACCCGGTGGGCTCGCCGGGCGAGCACACGGTTGGCGAGACCGAGGTGGCTGTCGGCCTCGGTCAGAACGAGCGGGATGCGGCCGAGCACCGCAGCCAGCCCGGCCGGGCCGGCGACGAAACCGCCCCCGCCCACGACGACGTCGGGACGCCGCCTCCACAGAACGCGCAGCGCCGTCCAGGCGGCGGCCAGCGCCTCAGCACCCGCGAGTGCCGCGCGCACCCGGCTGCCGCGGTCGATGCCGCGCACCTTGACGAAGTCGATCTCATAGCCGGCGGCGGGCACCAGCTCGGCCTCGATCCGCTCGCGCGTGCCGAGGAAGGAGACCTCGGCGCCGCTAGCCCGAAGCTCGTCGGCGACCGCCATGGCCGGCACGACGTGGCCGGCCGTTCCCCCGGCTGCCACCACCACTTTTGCGACTTCTGGCACTGCTCGATCGACTCCTTCCACGGGCGGGTTTGCGGCCACCCTCGACGACGCGCAGTTTGCCAGCGCGGGCGGTCCCCCCGCGAGCGACGTTGAGGATCAGGCCAACGGCGAACAGCGTCGCCATCAGGCTGCTGTTGCCGTATGAGACGAACGGCAGCGGCACACCGGTCAGCGGCGCCAGGCCCATCACGGCGAAGAGGTTGATCGTCGCCTGCACCAGGACAAGCGAGGTGAGGCCCGCCACGAGCAGCTTGCCGTAATTGTCCTTTGCTTTCTTGGCCACCTGCAGGCCGGCGTATCCGAACAGCGAGAAGAGGCCGACGACGCCGAGGATGCCGACGAGCCCGAGCTCCTCGCCGATCACCGCGGAGATCATGTCGGTGTGCGCCTCGGGCAGGTAGAAGGCCTTCTGCACGCCGTTGCCGATGCCGACCCCGAAGAGCCCGCCGGAGCCGAGCGCGATCTTTGCCTGGGCCGCCTGGAAGCCGGCCCCGCTGGCGTCCGCGCCGGGGTTGAGGAAGCCGGTCAGGCGCGCCATCCGGTAGGGCTCGATCACGGTCATCAGCAGACCGAAGAAGGCAAGCGCGGCGGCGATCACCGCGAGGTCGCGCAAGCGCATGCCGGCGGCGATCAGCGTCGCCGCGACGGCAAAGGAGACGACCATCGCCGTGCCCAGGTCGGGCTCGGCGACGATCAGCAGGGTCGCGGCGCCGACGACCAGCAGGAACGGCATCAGGCCCTCGATCGTCCGCGCCCGCTTCGGCTTGCGCGCGAGCAGGTCGGCCCCGTAGAGGATCAGCGCGACCTTGGCCAGCTCGGAGGGCTGCAGCTGGATGAAGCTCGGCCCGATCCAACGGCTCGAGCCGTTGACCGAGTTGCCGCCGAACAGCACGGCGACCAGGAGGAAGAGTGAGACGCCGAGGATCGCCGGGGTGAGGCGCCGGATCGTCGCCAGCCCGTGCCGCGCCGTGAGGTGCATGATCGCCAGCCCGACGGCGCCGAAGAGCAGCGTGCGCTTCAGGTAGAAGGCGCTGTCGGAGAGGCCGCCGTCGTTGAGGATGCGGGTCGTCGAGCTGGCCGAGAAGACCATCACCGCGCCGAGCGCGAGCAGGCAGAGCGTCGCGGTCAGCAACAGGTTGTACTCGGCGGGGAGCTTGGCACCGCGCCCGGCCCTTCGCTTCGCCTTTTTCGTCTTCTTCCTGCCCTTGTCCTTGGTCCAGGGCAGCGAGATCGCGCCGGCGCTCATCGCAGCTCCGCGACGATCTCGCGAAAGCGGTCGCCGCGCTGTTCGAAGTTCTCGAAGGCGTCGAAGCTGGCGCAGGCCGGCGAGAGCAGGACGGCCTCGCCGGGTCGTGCGGCCGCGGCGGCCCGGCGCACCGCGTCTTCCAGGTCCGCGCAGCGGTGCAGCTCCACTTCCCCGGCAAGCACCGGCGCCAGCTCGGAGGCGAGGCGATCGGCACTCGCGCCGACCAGATAGCAGGCGGCGCAGCGCTCGCCCACCGGACCGGCCAGTGGGCCGAACGGCTCACCCTTCTCGCTGCCACCGAGGATCGCGTGAACGCCGCCCGCGAAGGCGGAAATGCCGACCACCGCGGAGGCGACGTTGGTGGCCTTGGAGTCGTTGACGAAGCGCACGCCTCCGATCTCGGCGATCTGCTCGAGCCGGTGCGGAACGCCGGCGAAGCTGCGCAGGCCCTCGCGCACGGCGTCGCGATCGATCCCCATCGCCAGCGCCGCGCTCGCCGCCGCCATCGAGTTGGCGACGTTGTGCTCGCCGACGATCCCCAGCTCCGCGGCCGCCAGCAGCGGCTCGCCGTCGTAGAAGAGCGTCCCCTCGACCAGCGACACCTCGCACTCGGGGGCGGCTCCGCTGCAGAAGGCGATCCGCCGGGCGCAGCCGCCCAGGTCGGCCCCGGCAAGCGCCGGGTCGTCGGCGTTGTAGACGGCGAGGTCGTCGTTGCCCTGGTTGGCGAAGAGCCGCAGCTTCGCCGCGAGGTAGGTGCCGAGGTCCCGGTGGCGATCGAGGTGGTCCGGCGCGAGGTTGATGAAGACGCCGCACTCCGGGGCGAAGCGCGAGGTGTCTTCGAGCTGGAAGCTGGACGCCTCGCAGACAACGGTCGCCGCTGGGTCGAGCCGGCCGGCCAGCGAGGCGAGCGGCGTGCCGACGTTGCCGGCGACGGCGACCGGCTCGCCCGCGGTGCGGTAGACGTGGCCGAGCAGCTCGACGGTGGTCGTCTTCCCGTTCGTCCCGGTGATCGCCACGAAGCGGTTGGGGATCGCCCGCCAGGCCAGCTCGAGCTCGCCGACCACATCGATCCCGCGCTCCAGCGCGGCAGCGATCACAGGCGCCTCCCGGGGCACGCCCGGGCTCTTGACGACGGTCCGCGTGCGATCGAGGTGAGCCAGTCCATCCGTATCCAGGGCAACTTCGACGCCTTCCCCCGCCAAACCTGCCCCGCCCGGCGGATGGCCCGAATCGACCCCGCGCACCTCCTCCCCGCGGGCGGTGAGCAGGCGTGCGGCGGCGAGGCCGGAGCGGGCCAGGCCGACGACCAGGAACGGCCCGTTCGGCAGCGGCGGCCGGGGCTTACTCGGGGGCGGGCTCACCCACCCATATTCGCGGCCGCCTCGGCCGCTTCCTGTGCGCTTCAGTAGAGGGTCGCGGCGAGGCGCTTGCGGTACTCGCGGGCCGTCGGGTCGGCGGGGTCGATCTCGCTGAGAATGCCGACGATCGCGCGGCGCAGCTGCTCGCGGGTCTCCTCCCCCGCACCCGCGATCTCATTCAGGAGGGCATCCAGCGCCGCCTCGCGCTCACCCCGGTCGAGATCGGCGAAGGCATCGGCGCCGGTGCCGCCCTCGACCAGGCCGACGCGGGCGACGATTCCTTCGGCGGCAAAATCGCCCTCAAAGGACTCAAGCGCTTCCCGCGCTTCAGCTTCGGCCCCTCGCTCCAGCCGCGCCTTGGCGAGCGCCACGGCGATGTCAGCCCGGCGCGGCTCCAGCTCAGCCGCCTCGCGCAGCGAGAGCTCGTCGCCTTTGGCAAGCAGCTCGTCGGCGCGGGAAGGGGCAAGCGAGTCGAACAGCTCGTCGACCTTGGCCTTCGGCACGGCACCGACGAACTCGCCCGCGACCTCGCCGTCGCGGAACGCCTTCACGGCCGGTATCCCCTGCACGCCGTAGCGGGAGGCCAGGCCCTGGTTGGCGTCGACGTCGACCTTCGCCAGGATGACCTTGCCTCCGCGCTCCTTCTCGGCCGCCTCGAGGGCCGGCGTCAGCGTCCGGCACGGCCCACACCACTCGGCCCAGAAGTCGACCACGACGGGCACCTGGCGGGAGCGCTCGATCACCTCTCGGTCAAAGGTCGCCTCGCTCACGTCGATCGCCATGCTGAAAGTTTAGATTGCGGCGAAACCCCGATGCATGCACGATCGCGGCGTCGTAGCGTTTTCTCGGGCGGGGGATTTCCACCAAGGAGGAGAGATGTCCAACGTCGATACCGCCCGCGCCGCCTATGAGGCCTTCGGCCGGGGCGACTTCGCGGCTTTGCAAAACGATTTCGCCGACGACGCCGTCTGGTACACGTCCGAGGAGCTGCCGCTCGGCGGTGAGACCCAGGGTCGAGAGGCGATCATGGGCAACTTCGCGCAGATCCCCAACTACTGGTCAAGCTTCAGCGTCGAGGCCAGCGAGTTCATCGACGGCGACGACACCGTCGTCGTCCTCGGCACGCAGAAGGCCGGCAACGACAACGGCAGCTTCGAATCGCCCTTCGTCCATGTGATGAGGTACAACGGCGACGGCAAGCTCGTCCGCGGCGAGTTCCACGCCGACAGCGCCAAGGCGGCAAAGCTCCTCAACTAGCGGGAAGCAGGCGCGCGAAAAGCGGGCGTCGCGGCAACCCACCGCGACGCCCGCTCGCTACTGCGGCGAAGTTATTTCCCGAGCAACTCGGCGACGCCGGCTGCATCGGGGACCACGCGGGGGATCTCGGCGAGGTCGTCGAAGCCGGCGTCGGTCGATACGAGGGAATGCGCGCCGCTTTGCGCAGCCGCAGCTGCGAGCACGGCATCGAACGCCCCCAGCCGCTCGTTGCGCTCGAAAAGATCCAGCCCCTCTCGGAGATGATCGCGTGTGACCTCGAGCAGCGGGGCGAGCAGTTCGGCGTAATCGCGGCCGGTCGCGGCTGCATCCGCGCGACTGCGCCGTCGTGCCCGAACGTGAACAAACTCCTGTATCGCCTCAACTGAGGTCGTCGCTTGCACTGCGCCCTCGGTAATTGCGGCGATCAGCTCGCGGCAGGGGTCTCGAAAAGGGTGGTGGGTGCCCTTCGCGTAGACCAGGACCGTCGTGTCGAGAACGATCATGCGCGCCGGGCGCGGAGTGTCTCGAGCTCGGCCTTCAACTCGTCGGGCCCGCCCACGTCCATGTCGGGCGCGTCAAGCAGTCGCCGGCCGGCAGCTCGGCGACGGTCGTCCGAGTTGGCCACGCCGCGATCGATCGCGTCGCGCACCACCGACGCCACCGAGACACCGCGTTCGCGGGCGACCGCGGTGATCCGTGCGTGTCGCTCGTCGTCCAAAAGGATCTGCAGCCTGTGCTCAAGCATGAGCATACATTAGCATGTGTTGCAGGCATCGAAGCCCGTCGCGCTGGCGATCAGCGTCTTGCGCAGGCCTTTGGGCTCATGCTCCCGCCGTCATCCCATCGAGGTCGCGGCGCAGCTCCTTGAGCTCGTCGCGGATCCGCCCCGCCTCCTCGAAGCGGAGGTCGTCGGCGGCCGCGAGCATTTCCTCCTCGAGCGAGACGATCGTGCGCTCCAGCTCCTCCGGGCTGGCGAAATCGCCCCCCGCCTTGCGGCGGCGGCGTTTCGGCGCCCGGTCCTCCATCGCGAGGAACTCGGACATCTCGGAGATGCCTTTGCGCACGGTCGCCGGCGTGATCCCGTGCTCCTCGTTGTAAGCGAGCTGGATCGCGCGGCGGCGATCGGTCTCGCTGATCGCCGCGCGCATCGCGTCGGTCACCCTGTCCGCATACATCAGCACCCGTCCGTTGACATTGCGGGCGGCGCGGCCGATCGTCTGCACGAGGCTGGTCTCGCCGCGCAGGAAGCCCTCCTTGTCGGCGTCGAGGATCGCCACCAGGGAGACCTCGGGCAGGTCGAGCCCCTCGCGCAGCAGGTTCACCCCGACCAGCACGTCGTACTCGCCGAGGCGCAGCTCGCGGATGATCTGGATCCGTTCCAGCGTGTCGATCTCCGAGTGCAGATAGCGGACCTTGATCCCGTACTCGAGCAGATACTCGGTCAGGTCCTCGGCCATCTTCTTGGTCAGCGTCGTGACCAGCACGCGGTCGCCACCCTCGGCGCAGGCCCTGACCTCGTTCATCAGGTCGTCGATCTGGTTCTTGGTCTCGCGCAGCTCAATCGCGGGGTCGACGATCCCGGTCGGGCGGACGATCTGCTCGACCGTGCGTGTCGATTCGGCCCGCTCGAACGGCCCCGGGGTCGCTGAGACCATGACCAGCTGGTCGACCCGATCGAGGAACTCGTCGAACTTGAGCGGCCGGTTGTCGATCGCCGAGGGCAGCCGGAAGCCGTAGTCGATCAGCGTCTGCTTGCGCGAACGGTCGCCCTCGAACATGCCGCCGATCTGGGGGATCGTCTGGTGGGACTCGTCGACGAAGACGACGAAATCGTCGGGGAAGTAGTCGACCAGCGTGTGCGGCGGGCTACCCGACGGGCGGCCGTCGAGGATGCGCGAGTAGTTCTCGATCCCGGAGGTGAAGCCGAGCTCCTTGAGCATCTCGATGTCGTAGGCCGTGCGCTGGCGCAGCCGGTGCGCCTCGAGCTGCTTGCCCTCCTCCTCCAGCTCTGCCGTGCGGGCATTCAGTTCGTGGCGGATTTCCTCGACGGCGCGCTCCAGCGTCTCGTCCCTCGTCACGTAGTGGGAGGCCGGCCAGACGGAGACATGGTCGATCGTGTCGAAGATCTCGCCGCTCAGCGGGTCGAAGTGCTGAACCGACTCGATCTCCTCGCCGAAGAGCGAAATCCGGTACGCCGACTCGGCGTATGAGGGCATGATCTCCAGCACCTCGCCGCGCACCCGGAAGGCGCCGCGGCCCAGCACGGAGTCGTTGCGCTGGTACTGCATCTTGACCAGCTTGCGCAGCACCTCGTCGCGGTCGATCGACTCGCCGACCTTGAACAGCTGCATTTTTTCGTTGTAGACCTGCGGCGAGCCGATGCCGTAGATGCACGACACGGAGGCGACGATGATCACGTCGCGGCGCGCGAACAGCGCCGCGGTCGCGGCGTGGCGCAGGCGGTCGATCTCGTCGTTGATCGAGGAGTCCTTCTCGATGTAGAGGTCCTGGGCCGGGACGTAGGCCTCCGGCTGGTAGTAGTCGTAGTAGGAGACGAAGTACTCGACCGCGTTGTCGGGGAAGAACTCGCGGAACTCGTTGCACAGCTGCGCCGCCAGCGTCTTGTTGTGGGCGATCACCAGGCTCGGCCGCTGCACCGCCTCGATCGTCGCCGCCATCGTGAAGGTCTTGCCCGTGCCGGTCGCACCGAGCAGGGTCTGGAAGCGATCCCCGGCAGCCAGCCCCTCGGCCAGCCCGGCGATCGCCTTCGGCTGGTCGGCGGTCGGGGTATAGGCGGGGTTGAGCTTGAACTCGGACACCAACCAAACCTACCGGGCGCCTTTTGTGTGCTGGGCGCCCGACAACGCGCCCCCACCTGGAAGACTGAGTTGCGATGACCCGCTCGCAGAAAGGGCTCGCCGGCTTCTTCGCCTTCGCCGGGACGATGCATTTCGTCATCCCGCGCAGCTTCGAAGCGATGATGCCGTCCTCGCTGCCGCGCCACCGAGAGGCCGTGATCGTCAGCGGGCTTGCCGAGATCGCCGGCGGCGCCGCGGTCGCCCACCCGCGCACCCGGAGCGTTGCCCGCTGGTGGCTGCTGGCGCTGCTTGCGGCGGTTTTTCCGGCCAACGTCCACATGGCCGTCAACCCGGAGCGGATACGCGGCCTGGACCTGGAGAGGGTGCCGCGTTGGGCGCTCTGGGCGCGCCTGCCGCTGCAACCGCTGGCGATGCTCTGGGTGTGGCGCGCCACCCGCGCGTGACGCAAGTGGATAAACGCGGGGGTTTTGTGTTGACTCCCGCTGTCTGTAGTACTCCTGTCGGCAAGCGCCGAGAATCCCTTTGATGAAGCCACGCGACCGCTTCGCCGTCAGCCTGCGCAAAGCTCGGCAGAGGGCTGAACTTTCCCAGGAGGAGCTCGGTTTCCGCTGCGATCTGCACCGCACCGAGATCTCGCTGCTGGAGCGCGGCGGCCGCGAGCCGCGGCTGGGCACGATCGTGAAGCTCTCCGGCGCGTTAGGCGTGACCGCGGCGGAGCTCTGCAGCGGCATCTCCTGGAACGTCAAAGCGCAGAAGTTCCAGTTCAAGAAGTAATCGGATAGGGACGGGTCCCTCGAGGGCGGCCTGCCCTCAGGGGAGGAACTGTTCCAGCAGGCCCTGCGCGGGGCCGAAGAAGTTCTGCAGGTTGTCGAGCAGCGAGCGGGCGTCCTTGATCAGTTCGATCGCCTGGTCGACCGGGATCTGGCGCACCGTCGCCCGCAGCGGCGTCCCCAGCAGAGGGTTGAGGGCGCCGGCCCGTTCGGCGTCGTCGATCGCCCGCAGCAGGCCTGCCCGTATCGCCCGCGCCAGTTCGGCGTCGTCGATCCCGTAGTGCTCCGTGAACCGCTTGCGCGAGGCCGGGGTCGTCAGCGCCCGAGCCAGCGTCTCGCGGCTCACCCCGAGCTCGCAGGCGGCGCCGTCGAGCGCTGACAGCGAGAACTGCTCGGCGATCTGCTGCAGCCCTTCAGGATCGCGCCAGGGCCGGGGCTTGCACGGGTCCTGGGTCTTGGCCGGCTCGTAGGAGGCGCCGCCCGCGGCCAGGTAGGCGAAGACCAGCGCCAGCGAGGTGACGACAGCCGTCGCGACCAGGAACCGGCCCCGCGTCGCCGCGCTCACAGCTCCACCCTGCGGGCTAGGCCGATCGGGATCAGGGCAAGCAGGCCGAGCAGGGCACCGAGGCCGAAGGAGGGACTGAAGGAATGGGTGGCGGCGCGATCGAGCTGGTTCTGCAATTCGTCGCGCAGGCGGACTACGTCGGCGCGGTCAGCCGGGTCCTCGGGGAGCGGGTCGAACGCCGGCCCGATCGTCGGCACTTTGCCGCGCTCGCCTTCCAGCCGGTCCTCGATCCGCTGCGCCAGCTGTAGCTTCAGCACCGGTTCGACCCGGGAGTCGAGCACGACCGCCGTGCTGGCGTTGATCGCGTCGCGGCGCTGCTGGGCGATGTCGGAGGTGAACAGCGGGGTGAGCACAATCAAGCCGATCGCGACCCCGGCGTGCCGGGCGGAAATCGTCCAGCCGCCGTGGATCGCCTGCGGCGCGCGCCCGGCGAGCGCGGTCTCGGTGAGCGCCGAGAGGACGAGCGCGAGGCCGACGCCGACGAGCAGCTGCGGGGGCACCGTCAGCGCCACCTCCGCCTTGGGCAGCAGCGCGAGCCCGCCCAGGCCACCGGTGACGAGAATCGCCCCGGCGGCGGCGCGAGCCCGCTCGCTGCCCACCGCGGGCCCCAGTCGGGCGCCGAGCAGGGCCGCGATCGGCATCGCGGAGACGACGATCGCCGCGCCGATCGGGCTCAGGCGCCAACCTTCGATCAGCAGCAATACGAGCAGGAAGAGCGCCGCGGCGATTGCCGCCGAGACCATCGCCAGCGCCAGGTTGGCCAGCAGGTGCGGACGGCCGGTGCGGCGCAGCTCGGTCGAGATCACGCCGGTCGCCGCCTCATGCCTGGCGACGGCGAGCACGGGCGCCCCGGCAACGATCGCGATCGGCGCCTGGATCAAGAAGATCGACTGCCAGGAAACAAGCTCGGTGAGCAAGCCGCCGACGGCAGGGCCGAGAGCCGCACCGGTAGCCCCCGCGGCCGCCCAGACCGCGACCGCGCGGCGCTCGGAGCCGACCGTCGCCGGGAGCAGCTCCAGCACCGCGGTGACGGCGACGGCGCCACCGATCGCCTGCACGCAGCGCGCCGCGACCAGGGTGCTCAACTCGGCCGCGAGGCCGCAGGCGATGCCCGCCCCCGCGAAAACCGCGAGCCCGATCGCGGCGGCTCGACCGGGGCCGATGCGGCGGGCGAAGTGGGCGGCCGGGACGGCGGCGAGCGCCATCACGAGGTTGAAGGAGATCAGCACCCAGGTGACCCCGGCGACGCTCGTGTCGAGGTCGCGATAGATCTGCGGCAGGGCCAGGACGACGATCGATGAGTCGGCGAGGACGAGGCCGACGGCGATCGCCAGGGCGGCGAGGCGGGGGCGCGGCGCCGAGCTCAATAGCCCAGCTCCCGGCCGTACTTCTTGCGGTAGGCGCGCTCCTTGTCGAGCACGTCGGCGACGTAGCCACGGGTCTCGTCGAGCGGAATCTCCCCGACGGTCAAGTCCGCCCCACCCCATTCGTCCGCCTGGGTCGGCCCGGCGTTGTAGGCGGCCAGCGCCGCGACCACGTTGCCGTCGTAGCGAAGCAGCAGCTCGTGCAGGTAGAACGTGCCGTAGCGGATGTTGATGTCCGGGTCGCTGAGGTCGGCGAGCTTGAAGGTTGTGCCCCCACTGAGCCGCTCGATCTCATTGGCCGTCGCGGGTGTGATTTGCATGAGGCCGCGCGCACCGGCCTTCGAAGTTTGGTCTTCGAAGCGCGACTCGGCGTAGATCACGGCGGCGATCAGGGAGGCGTCGACTTTCTTCTCGGCGGCCTGCTGGCGGATGATGTCCTCGTGGCGTAGGGGCAGCGTCAGCTCCTGGATCACGTCGTCGAACTTGCCGAAGACGCCGAGCGCCAGGCCCGCCGCAACACCCGCGACGACCGCCGCGCCCCCAGCGAGCAGACGCCGCCTGCGCCGCCTCGCCCTCTTGGTCATTCACGCAGCTTCTCGACAAGGGTGGACAGCTCGCGCTCCAGGTCCTCGATGTTGCCGTCGTTGCGGACGACGTGCCCGGCGCGGCTCGCCTTCTCGTCCTGGCCCAGCTGCCGCGCCTCGCGCTCGCCGACCAGGGCGTGACCACGGGCCGCGGCGCGCTCGCTGCGCAGCTCCTCGGCGGCGACCACTGCGACGGTCGTGTCGAAGACCCCCTCCATGCCGGACTCGAAGAGCAGCGGGACCTCGACGACGGCGACCCCCGACTCGCCGTCCAAGCCCGCCAGCCAAGAGCCGATCCGCTCGCTGACGAGGGGATGGATCTGGCGCTCCAACCAGCCCAGCTCCTCGCCGTCGGCGAAAACGATCGAACCGATCCGCTCGCGGTCGACCTCGCCCTGTGGGGCGACCTCCGGCCCCCAGCGCTCGATCAGCCGCGGCAGCAGGGGCTCGGTCGCCAGCAGCTCGTGCACGACGGCGTCGCTGGAGATCGTCGCCGCGCCCAGACGCCCAAAAGCGGCAAGGGCCTCCGACTTCCCAGCCGCGATACCCCCCGTCAGCCCGATAGTCAACGGCCGGGCCAAACCGAACGTCAGGACTCCTCTGAGTCCGACTCCTCCGCCTCGGCAGCAGGCTCCTCAGCGACAGGCTCCTCCGCCGCGACAGGCTCCTCCGCCGCGGCCTCGGGCTCCTCGACGTCCGCCTCAGTGGCCTCTGCCGTGGGAGGCGTGGTGGAGGTCTCCTCGTCCGTAGCCTGCGAGGAGGAGGGGTCCTCCACCGCGACAGGACCCGCGGCCTGTGGCTCCTCAGCTTCGGCTCCGGCCGCTTCGAGCTGCTCGCCGAGGTCACCCATCGGCATGTTCTGCCCCTCGACCCGCTTGATGCTGAGCGAGAGGCGGCGGCGCTCCTCGTCGATCTCGAGGATCTTCACGTTCAGTGTCGAGTTCGGCTCGACCACCTCGTTGGGGCTCTCGACGTGGTGGTCGGCGAGCTCGGAGATGTGAACCAGTCCCTCGACCCCCGGAAGGATCTCGACGAAGGCCCCGAAGGCGACGACCTTGGTGACCGTCCCCTCCAGCACGTCGCCCGAGCGGTGGGTGCTGATCACCCGCTGCCATGGGTCCTCCTGGGTCTGCTTGAGGCCCAGCGAGATTCGCTGGCGGTCGCGGTCGATGTCGAGCACTTTGATCCGCACCGTGTCGCCGATCGAGACGACCTCCGAAGGATGGTTGACGTGGCTCCAGGAAAGCTCGGAAATGTGGATCAGGCCGTCGATCCCGTCGAGGTCGACGAAGGCGCCGAAATCGACGATGTTGGAAATCTTGCCCTCGACCACCTGGCCCGGCTCGAGCCGGCCGAGGATCTGCTCGCGGACCTCCTTGCGCTCTTCCTCGAGCACGGCGCGGCGCGAGAGCACGACGTTGTTGCGGCTGCGGTTGAGCTCGATCACTTTGCACTCGAGCGTCTGGCCGAGGAACTCATCGAGGTTGTGGACGCGGCGGATGTCGACCAGCGAGGCGGGCAGGAAGCCGCGCACCCCGAGGTCGAGAATGAGGCCGCCCTTGACGACCTCGATGACGCTGCCTTCGACCGGTTCGCCGGACTCGGCGGCGGCCTCGATGCGGCGCCAGGCCTTCTCGAAGCGGGCGCGCTTCTTGGAGAGGACGAGCCGACCCTCGGCGTCCTCTTTGGTGAGGACGAGCGCGTCGACCTGCTCGCCCAGCTCCACCTCGTCGTCCGGGTCGACCGACTTGCGGATCGAGAGCTCGGTCGAGGGGATGACCCCCTCCGACTTGTAGCCGATGTCGACGAGGACCTCGTCCTTGTCGATGCGCACGACCTTGCCCTTGACGACGTCGCCCTCGTCGAAGGAGACCATCGTCGCCGCATAGTTGGGCACGACCTGGCCGTCGATTTCGACGAGCAGGCCGTTGGATCCCTCCACCGGCGTGCCGGTGGGAGCGGGAGCGTCAGGGGTCAAGGTCGTATCGGTCACGGACACAGCGGGAGATAATTGCAGAAATCGCCGCAAGCTCCTCTGCTCCCATTGACGCCTGAAGAGTCAGTTATGCACAGGCGTCGATTCCCGCGTCCGGAGATGGTGGGGAGATACCCTGCACGCAATGCCGGTGCGCAAAACCAAACGAGGCGACGAGCGTGGCCCGCTCTCGGGCAGCCATGACGTGCTGATCTGCGGCGCCAGCTTCGCCGGCCTCTCGGTCGCCCGCGAGCTGGCCGGTTCCGGCGCCGATGTGCTGATCGTCGACCGCTACGAGATCGGCGAGCGCCAGACCTCCGCCTGCGGCATCCCGACCGATTGGCTGCGGACGACAGGCCTGATGGGCGCCGAGCGGCAGCGCTTCGACTCGCTGCTGATCCACACGCCACACGGCAGCCGCCGTTACCGGCTCCCCTGGACCTTCTCGACCTTTGACTACCGCGAGCTGTGCGAACTGCTCTGGAGCCAGTGCGACGCCCGATTCGAGACGGCCAAGGTGAACGGCAGGGCCGCACCCGCCAACGGCGACGGCGCGATCGCGGTCGAGACCGATCGCGGCGTCCTCTCCGCCCCGCTGGTCGTCGACGCGCTCGGCTGGCGGCGGATGCTCGCCTCAGGCGACGGTTTCCAGCCGCCCGACGCACCGCTCTCGCGCGGGCTGGAGGTCCATCCCGGCGGCAGCAGCGAGAACCTCGAGATCTGGATCGACCGGCGCTACGTCCCCGCCGGCTACGGCTGGTCGTTCCCCGCCCGCGACGAGCTGCGGATCGGCGTCGGCTCCTTCGACCCGGGCTTCCACGTGCGCGAGACCACCGAGCTGCTGGCTGAAGACCTGGGCAGCGAGCGGGTCCGCTACCAGGGGAACTGGATTCCCCACAAGCTGCGTGGCGCGACGGAGGGCGGGGTCTTCTTCGCCGGCGACTCGGCCGGGCACTGCCTGCCGCTGACCGCTGAGGGGATCAGGACGGCGATCTACTTCGGCGTCGCGCTCGGACGCGAGCTGCGCGCCGTCCACGAGGGCGGCCAGAGCCGCGAGCAGGCCGCCGCCAACTACGCCGCTTTCCACGACTCGCACGATTGGAAGTTCCGCTGGATGCTGCGCGCGCAGCGCCTCGTGCCGCGCATCCCGCCCCGTCTACTGGGCCCGCTGATCAAGCTGCTGGGCAGCAAGCGCTTCGTCGACTGGTCCTTCAACCATTACCTCGCAATCGCCCCGCCGCCGTATGTCTCAGCGGACGAGCAGGATCGTGCCGGCGACCAACAGGGCGACTCCCAGCACCCGCTCAGGGGTGATCGGGATCTCGTTGAGGCCGAACAGGCCTAACCGGTCAATCGCCACCCCGGTGACGAGCTGCCCGGTGATCGTCGCCGCCGCCACACCCCCGGCCCCGATCGCGGCGACCTGGATCAGCGCGTTGGTCACGTAGATCGCACCCAGCAGGCCGCCGAGTAGGTAGTACCAACTGACGTCGAAGGTCGAGCCGAGCCCCCCGGCCTTGCCGCTGAGGAGGACGATCGCCGCCAGGGCGAGGGTGCCGGCACTGAAGGAGACCAGCGCCGCCGGAAGGCTGCCGGTGGAGCGGCCGAGCCCGGCGTTGATCGGCGCCTGGAGGGCGATCAGGCCGCCGGCGACGGCGGTCAGCAGGACTGCCAGGCCCTTGTCCATGCGGGCATCCTCTCAGGCAGCGTGATTTTCCAGGCTCCCTGGTGTTGCATCATTTGCATATGCCACCGCCAACTGAGGGCTTCGCCTCCCGCCTCTTCCTCGGCCCTGCGCTGCGAACGCAGCCGGACCGCCGTTTGGTGACCCTCGTCCGCGACGGCTACGAGGCGGCCTTCGAGGAGATCGTGCGCCGCTACGGGCGACCGCTCGGCCGCTACGCCACCTCGATCGTCGGCGGGCGCTCCGAGGACGTCCTGCAGGACGCCTTCGCCAAGGCGCTGCCGGCGCTGCAGCGCGACGACGCCGAGATCGACCTGCGGCCATGGCTGTTCCGCATCGTCCGCAACACGGCGCTCAACGATCTGCGCGACAGTCCGCCCTCGCCCGAGTTGCTGGCCGACATGCTCGCCGGCGGCCGCAACCCGGCCGACGAGCTCGAGCAGCGCGAGGAACTGACCGACCTGATGCGGCGCCTCCAAGAGTTGCCCGAGGCGCAGCGGGCGGCGATCGTGATGCGCGAGCTGGAGGGCCTTGGCCACGAGGAGATCGCTGCCGCCCTCGGCCTCACCGACGGCGGCGCCCGACAGACGATCTACCGGGCGCGCCAGGCGCTGCGCGACGGGGCGGGCATGCTGCTGCCCCTGCCACTTGTGCGCCTCCTGATCGACCACGGGACCGAGGCGGCGACCGCCGGGGCCGGCGGCACCCTGGCGGCGGCCGGGGCCACGGCGGGTGGCGCCGGAGCGGGAGGGGCGTTCAAGCTCGGGGTCGCCGCCATCGTGGTCGCCGGCTCGGTCGGGGCGGGGGTCGCCGCACAGGACCAGAAGCGCAGCGGCGCCCCTTCCCCAGGCGCTACCCCTGTCGCCAGGAGCGCCCCCTCGCCCGGCGCCGCGGCGCCGGGCGTGCCAGAGCTCACCGCGGCCTCGGCCACGGCGGAGGACACGCGCTCCAACGGCGAAGGGCAGAAGGGCAGCGGGCAACGCGGCGAGGCCGGGCACGGGCACCGTCACGGGGGCGGTAAGCACGGCCTGCGCCGATCGGGCGACGAAAGCTCCTTTGGCGGACCGGGCCCGCCGAGCGGCGGCCACGGTCACCACGGCGGTGAGCCCGGCGACGATCGCGGCGGGCGAGGCGCCGGCTTCGGGCCGGATCGGCACGGAGGCCACCCCGGCCCGGACAGGAACGGCGATTTGAGCGGCTCGGGCGAGCCCGGCCACGGGGGCCGTGGGCCGAGCCAGGGCGGCGAGGACGACAGCGGCCGGCTGCGCTCGCCCGACTCGTCGGGGCACGGTGGCAACTCCGGACCGGGAGAGGGCTCCGGATCGGGTCCGGGCGGCGAGTCGGAGCCGGCACCGCCTCCCCCACCGCCCGAGAAGGAGGGGCCCGCCCCGGTCGGCTCCGGGTCAGACGGATCGGGATCGAGTGGCCCAGGCGAGCGCGCCGGCTCCGGCAGCGACGACGGCGCCGGCTGAGCCTTTCGTGATCTTCCCGCCCGCCACGGGTTGTGGCGGGCGAAGGGTTTCGTCAAACCGACTCAGGAGGAAGAGAAGATGAACTCGCAAGGCAATCGCGCGCGGCTCGGCGGGGTGCTTGTCGCCGTTGCCGCCGCACTGGCGCTCGTCGCCCTACCGGGCCTGGCGTCAGGACACCGCAACCACGACGGTCCGGCCCCGGCGGGCACCATCGCATCCTTCGACGGGGAAACCGGCGTCCTCACGATCGATCTGACCGACGGCGGCAGCGTCAGCGGCGAGGTAGTCCGCCGCACCCACATCCGCTGCGACAACGGCCGTCACCGCGGCCGTCGCGGCCTGCGCCAACACCGGCGCGGCCATGGCGCCTCGGCCTCGCGCCGGGACGGCAGCGGGCCCGAGGACAACCACCAGAACGGCGAGCCCGCTGACGACCGTGGCGTGCACGGCCCCGAGCCCGGTGAGGACAACCAGAGCGGCGCGGCGCCCGGCGAGGACCACCACCAGAGCGGCGCGACACCGGGCGAGGACCACCACGGCAACTGCACGATTGGCGACCTGACCGAGGGCGCGACGGTGAAGATCGCCGAGCTCGTCCTGGTCGACGGCAAGGCGCTCTACAAGGCAGTCATCCTGCCGATGCAGGCCCCGGCGACCGAAGAAGAACCGGAAGCCCCGGCGACCGAATAGCCGCTACTTGGCGTCGAGCCAGTCCTGGCCGACGCCGATGTCCACCTCGAGCGGGGGGTCGAGCTGGTACGCGGCGCACATCTCGCGCCGCACCAGCTCGGTCGCCTCGTCCATCTCCCCCGGCGGGCCCTCGAAGAGCAACTCGTCGTGGATCTGCAGCACCAGGCGGGTCGTCATGCCCGCGCCGTCCAGAGCGCCGCGGCAGCGCACCATCGCCATCTTGATGATGTCCGCCGCGGTTCCCTGGATCACTGTGTTGACCGCGAGCCGCTCGCCCAGCCGGCGCGTGTTCGGGTTGCCGGAACGCAGCTCGGGAATCGCGCGGCGCCGACCCATCAACGTGCGCACGTGGCCCTCCTCCTGGGCCTGCTCGATCACCCGCTCGCGGAAAGCGCGGACAGCGGGGAAGCGCTCCAGATAGCGGGCGACGAACTCCTCGCCCTCCTTACGGGGGATGTTGAGCCGGTCCGCGAGGCCGAACCCGGTGAGCCCGTAGACGATGCCGAAGTTGACCATCTTCGCCTTCGAGCGCTGGCCGATATCGACGTCGTCGCGGGAGGTCTCGAAGACCTCCGCGGCGGTTGCCGCGTGCACGTCTTCGCCGGCCCGGAAGATCTCTTTCAGCACCTCCTCCTCGGCCACGTGGGCGAGCACGCGCAGCTCGACCTGGCTGTAGTCGGCGCAGAGCAGACGGCCGCCGTGCTCGGCGACGAAGCAGGCCCGCACGGGCCGGCCGATCTCGGTGCGGATCGGGATGTTCTGCAGGTTGGGATTGGTGCTGGAGAGGCGGCCGGTAGTCGTCGCGGCCTGGTTGAAGGTGGTGTGGACGCGGCCGGTGCCGGGGTCGATCAGCTCCGGCAGCGAGTCGAGGTAGGTGTTCTTCAGCTTGCTCAACTCGCGCCAGCTCTCGATCTTCTCGACGATCGGGTGCTCATCGCGGATCTGGGCGAGGACGCGGGCGTCGGTCGAGAAGCCCGTCTTGCCGCGGCGTTTCTTCGTCAGGCCGAGCTTTTCGAAGAGGACGCGGCCGACCTGCTGCGGCGAGCCGATCGTGAACTCCTCCTCGGCAAGCGCGTAGATCTCCTTCTCCAGGGTCTCGATTCGCTCGCCGAACCCGGCACCGACCTCGGCGAGCCGCTCGGCGTCCAGCTTGATGCCCTCGCGCTCCATCGCCGCGAGGACGTGGACCAGCGGCAGCTCGATCTCGCCCAACAGTGCCACGAGCTCGAGCTGCTCCAGGCGCGGTCGCTGCACGCCCGCCAGCGCCGCGACCAGGCGCGCTTCCTCGGCGGGGTCGAGGCCCGCCTCGGCCTCCTCGCCGAGCGCCATCTGACCGTCCTCGTCCTCGTCCTTCCCCGCCGCGCCCGCGGCGAGGCCGATGCCCGCATCGGCGGCCAGCTCGGTCAGCTCGTAGGTGCGGCGCTGCGGCTCGAGCAGATAGGCGGCGAGCATCGTGTCGTGATCGAGGGCCAGCTCCACCCCCTCGCGGTCTGCCGCGGCGAGCAGCCCGTGACGCCCACCGCCGAGCGACTTCGTGTCGTGGGCGGCGATCGGGTGTCCGGCGAGCGCGACCGCCAGCTCGTCGAGGCTCGCTGCGCCGGCGACGATCCGCTCGCCCTGTGCACCCGCCCAGCGCTCGTCCCCGATCCCGATCGCGACCGCGCCCTCGCCGAGCCCGGCCGGGGTCCCCTCCTCCACGGCGACCGCCAGCTCCTGCTCGACGCTGCGGCCCGGCACCGCCTCGCCTTCGGGCAGCGCCTCTTCCAGCCGCTCCAGCACGGCACGCAGCTCGAACTCGCGCATGAAGTCGCGCAGCGCGCCGCGGTCGGGCTCGGCACCCATCGCCTCGGCCAGGTCGATGCCGGTCTCGATCTCGTACTGGAGCGTCGCCAGCTGCTTCGACATGCGCGCGTCGTCGGCGTGATCGACGAGGTTCTGCTTGCGTTTTGCGCCGGAGACCAGATCGACGTTTTCGAGCACGCCCTCCAACGAGCCGAACTTCTGCAGCAGCCGGGTCGCCGTTTTCTCGCCGATCCCGGGAACCCCGGGGATGTTGTCGGAGGTGTCGCCCCTCAGGCCCATCAGGTCGGTGATCAATCCCGGCGGCACCCCGTAGCGCTCTTCGACCGCGGCCTCGTCATAGACCTTGGTCTCGGTAATCCCCCGCGAAGTGCTCATCACCCTGATTCCGGGCGCGACCAACTGGTAGGCGTCGCGGTCGCCGGTGACGACCATCACGGCGATCCCCTGTTCGCGCGCCTGACGGCTCAGCGAGGCGATCACGTCGTCGGCCTCGTAGCCCTCGACCTTGACGTTGGCGTAGCCGAAGGCCTCGACCAGCGGCATCAGGTGCGGCCACTGCTCGCGCAGGAGATCGGGGCGCGGTTTGCGCTGCGCCTTGTAGAGGTCGTAGGTGACCTCGCGGCCCGACATGCCGGCGTCCCAGGCGACGACAACGCCCGCGGGGCGATGCTCGTCGATGATTTTGACCAGCATCGACGCGAGCCCGTAGATCGCGTTGGTCGGTCGCCCATCGCTGGTCCCGATCGACTCCGGCAGCGCGAAGAAGGCTCGATAGGCCAGCGAGTTGCCGTCAATCAGAAAGAGCTCGGGTTGGTCGGCAGCAGGCGGCATCGGCGCAACTCTAGGGCGCGGATCGGCCGGGTCGAGCCGGGTCATCGGGTCCTCGCCGGTCAACCCAACCAGCAACTTTCCCCCGCCTGGAAGCGCAAATCCCGCGATTCCGCGGGCGTACCCGATGGGCGGTGGGCTGGCGGAAGTGCCGAATCTGATTCGATTGCTGCCCCCTATGGCCGTCAGCGCTCAATACAGCGTCACCATCCGGGTCGAGCTCGACGCTCGCCAGGAGCCGCTGGGCAAGCTGACGGCGTCGATCGCCGAGGCAGGCGGTCAGTTGCAGGGAGTCGACCTCGTGCCCGGCGCCGGCGGCGAGGGCAAACGGGTGCGCGAGTTCACGATCGACGCCCAGGACCGACCGCACTGGGAGCGCATCCTGCGTGCGATCGGTTCGACCCGCGGCGCCAAGGTGCTCGACTACGTCGACCGGACGATGCAGATGCACCGCGGCGGCAAGATCTCGGTCGAGAACAAGTACCCGCTGAAGACCCGCGACGACCTCTCGATGGCCTACACCCCGGGCGTCGCCCGCGTCTGCCAGGACATCCACGCCGACCGCGCCAAGGCCTTCGAGTACACGATCAAGAAGAACACCGTCGCCGTCGTCTCCGACGGCAGCGCCGTGCTGGGCCTCGGCAACATCGGGCCGGAGGCGGCGATGCCGGTGATGGAGGGCAAGGCGATGCTGTTCAAGGAGTTCGCCGGAGTCGACGCCTTCCCGATCTGCCTCGACACGCAGGACGCCGAGGAGATCATCAAGGCGGTCGAACTGATCGCCCCCACCTTCGGTGGCATCAACCTCGAGGACATCTCCGCGCCGCGCTGCTTCGAGATCGAGGAGCGGCTGAAGAAGTCGCTCGACATCCCCGTCTTCCACGACGACCAGCACGGCACCGCGGTGGTCACGATGGCCGCCCTGTTCAACGCGCTGAAAATCGTCGGCAAGCCGATCGAACAGCTGCGCGTGCTCGTCGTCGGGCTCGGCGCCGCGGGCGTCGCGGTGACCAAGATGATGCTCGCCTCCGGCGTCACCCACGTCGTCGGCTGCGACCGCCAGGGCGCCCTCTCGACCGAGCGCGAGGACTACCGGGCCGGTGAGATGAACGAGATCAAACGCTGGTACTCGGAGAACTCCAACCCGGAGAAGCTCAGCGGCCAGCCAGCCGACGTGATCGAGGGGATGGACCTCTTCGTCGGCCTCTCCGGGCCGGGGATCATCTCGGCGCAGGCGCTGGAGAAGATGAACGACGACGCGATCGTCTTCGCGATGGCCAACCCGACCCCCGAGGTGATGCCCGAGGACGCGGCACCCTACGTGCGGATCATGGCCACCGGCCGCTCGGACTACCCAAACCAGATCAACAACGTGCTCTGCTTCCCCGGCATCTTCCGCGGCGCCCTCGACGCCGGCTCGCCGAACATCACCGAGGAGATGAAGCTCGCCGCGGCCCGCGGGATCGCCGAAGTAGTCGGCAAAGACGACCTCTCCGAGGACTACGTGATCCCCAGCGTCTTCAACCGCGACGTAGCGCCACTGGTCGCCAAGGCCGTCGTCGAGGAAGCCAAGCGCGAGGGCCTCGCGCGCTTCAGCGAGGAGACCGGCACCTTCTCCACCGTGGAGGTGGGCTGACACCGTGAAGGTCCTGGTCACCGGAGCGAGCGGCTTCATCGGCTCCGCGCTATGTGACGCGCTGCTCGCCCGCGGTGACACCGTGGTCGGCCTTTCACGCAACCCGCACCGCGCCCGCGGCACAAACCCGAGCGTCATCTGGCACGCCTGGGAGCCGACCCTGGAACGACCACCGGCGGACGCCTTCGCGAACGTCGACGGGGTGGTCAACCTCGAGGGCGAGAAGATCAACCAGCGCTGGTCCGACGAGGCCAAGCGGCGGATCATGGAGAGTCGCCGCACCGGGACCCGCAACCTGATCGCTGCGATCGCCGGGCTGCAGGACAAGCCCGGGGTGCTTGTCAACCAGTCGGCGATCGGTTTTTACGGCGATCGCGGCGACGCGATGGTCGACGAGTCGGCCGACTCGGGCGAGGGCTACGACGCCGAGGTCGTGCGCGAGTGGGAGCTGGCCGCGAGCGAAGCCGAGGGCATCGGGCTGCGCCTCGCGATCGTGCGCACCGGCCACGTGCTTGAGTCGAGCGGGGGCATGCTGGGCGAGCTCCTCACCCCGTTCAAGCTTGGCGTCGGCGGGCCGATCGCCGGCGGACGCCAGTACGTCTCCTGGATCCACATGGACGACGAGGTCGGGATCCTGCTCTGGGCGCTCGACAACGAGGGCGTCAGCGGCACGATCAACTCGACCGCGCCCAATCCGGTGACCAACCGCGAGTTCTCCCACGCGATCGGCCGCGCCCTCGGGCGCCCGGCCTCGATGCCGGTCCCGGGGTTCGTGCTCGACCTCAAATTCGGCGGCGAGTTCGGCAAGGTGCTGCGCGGCGGGCAGCGGGTGATGCCGCGGCGGGCCCTCGACCTGGGATACGAGTTCCGCTATGCGGAGATCGACGGGGCTTTGAAGAACTTGTTGTAGGTGTAGGAGGGGCGGGTACCCCGCCCCTCGTCGAGGGCTCGCAACAGACTGCGCATCGCCTCGGCACCGGGCATCCCAGCGTACTGGCGGATGTCGGCTGTTTCGAGGATCGGGGCTGAGAAGCGAGAAGCTGCCCGGGTTCGCTCCCCTATGTAGGCGATGGAGCTGGAGTCCTCCGTTGCCCGGCGCGCGTTGGCGCCGATCTGGGCGAGGTCGAGCTTCTGGGAGCTCTCGTCGCGCGGCAGGCAGACCACGCGCAAGCGCAGGTCCCCAGCTTCCGCTCCATGGCGCGCAAGCTCAGCTTCGGCCCCCGCGCAAAGCGGCGCAACCACGTAAGCACTCACCCGCGCCCCATTCGCAACACCGCCAGCCCCCCCACACCCAGGCGCCGCGACCAGGATCATGCAACCCAGCACAACTGCGGCTAGGCATCGGGAGGAGCGGGTGCTCCTCCTCCCACCACTAGCCAAAGAAAATCTCCGCCTCTTCATAGAGCGCCCCAGGCACCGTCTTCAGTTCCCCGACAGCCTCGCTCAGCTCGGCCAGCCGGATATCGGTCCCGCGCAGCGCGGTCATCTTGCCCCACTCGCCCGCCTGCGCGGCGTCGATCGCGTGCAGGCCGAAGCGGGTGGCGAGGACGCGGTCGAAGGCGGTCGGCGTGCCGCCGCGCTGGATGTGGCCGAGCACGGTCGCCCGGGTCTCCTTGCCGGTCTTCTGCTCGATCTGGCCCTCGAGCCAATGGGCGATGCCGCCGAGGCGGACGTGGCCGAAGGCGTCGTGCCCCTCACCCTGGGCTTCCGGCATGCCGCCCTCCGGCAGGGCGCCCTCGGAGACGACGACAATCGGCGCGAAGCGCGCCTCGAGGCGCTGGCCGACCAGCCGGCAGACGTGGTCGAGGTCGAAGGGCTGCTCGGGGATCAGGATCACGTTGGCGCCACCGGCGAGGCCGGCGTGAAAGGCGATCCAGCCGGCGTGCCTGCCCATCACCTCGACGATCAGGACGCGATGGTGGCTGTCCGCCGTGGTGTGCAGGCGGTCGATCGCCTCCATCGCGATGTTCACTGCCGTGTCGAAGCCGAAGGTGTAGTCGGTAGCGCTGAGGTCGTTGTCGATCGTCTTCGGCACACCGATCACGTTGACGCCGTGCTCGGCGTGCAACCGCGCGGCGACCCCGAGCGTGTCCTCACCGCCGATCGCGATCAGCCCGTCGACGCCGTCGCCCGCCAGGTTCGCGACGATCCGCTCGGCGCCGCCGTCCTGCCTGTAGGGATTAGTCCGCGAGGAGCCGAGGATCGTGCCTCCGCGCGGCAGGATGCCGCGCACCTCCGGGACCCCGAGCGGGCCGCTGTCGCGGTGCAGCGGGCCGTGCCAGCCGTCGCGATAGCCGACGAACTCGTGGCCGAGGTGTTCGACGCCCTTGCGGACGATCGCGCGGATGACCGCGTTGAGACCCGGGCAGTCCCCGCCGCCGGTGAGTACGCCGATCCGCATCGACCCAGCTTAGAAAAGCTGCTCAGCCGAGGCGCTGCGCGCCGATCATCGCCACGCGGGGCTGAGCGATCAGGAGGAGGGCTTAAAGACGCGCAGCGTCGCGCCGATCAACAGGATGCCGAAGAAGATCAGGCCGGACACGCCGCCGCCCTGGCCGAGCCAGGCGTAGACCACCGTGGTGGCGCCGAGGGCGAGAAAGAGGCTGACTACGAGTCCCATGCGGCGCGAATCCTAGACGAAGCGGCCGACTACGCGGCGAGCGCGGCGAGCGCGGCGCGTAGAAACTCGCCGACGTCCGCGGCGGCCTCACCTGCCGAGCTCGCTTCGCCGACGGCGCGGACGAGGCGGCTGCCGACGATCGCGCCGTCGGCCACGCGCCCGACCTCCCCTGCCTGCTCGGGGGTGCCGATCCCGAAGCCAACCGCGACGGGCACCGCGGCATCGGCCTTGGTGGCTTCGACCAAATCGACGAGCCCGCGTGGCAGCTCGCCGCGCTCGCCGGTCGTGCCGACCGTCGATACGACGTAGACGAAGCCCTGTGCGGCTGCGCAGATGCGTGCGCGGCGCTCGGCGGTGGTGGTCGGCGCCAGCAACGGGACGAGCGCCATCCCGGCATCATTGAGCGCGGCGCGGATCTCGCCCGCCTCGTCGAGGGGCAGGTCAGGCACGATTGCCCCGGCAGCCCCCGCGGCGGACGCGCGGCGCGCGAACTCGGCCGGGCCGCCGTGGGCCAGGATCATGTTCGAGTAGGCCATCAGCACAACCGGGACGTGTCCCGAGACCGACGCGCAGACATCCAGCGTCGAGGCCAAGGTCGCCCCGGCCTCCAGCGCCGCGGTGCCGGCGGCGTGGATTGTCGGGCCGTCGGCCAGCGGGTCGGAGAAGGGCACCCCGAGCTCGATCAAGTCGGCGCCGAAATCGACGTAGGCCGCCGCGACCGCCAACGAGGACTCGCGGTCGGGATAGCCGCCCATCATGTAGGGCATCAGCGCCGCACGACCTTCCGCACGGGCGGCGTCGAAGGCGGCGGCGATGCCCGCCGCGCCCCTCAGGGTCGCCTCAGCCACCGGTGCGCTCAACCACCTCGGCCAGGTCCTTGTCGCCGCGGCCGGACAGGCTGAGGACGTCGTACCCCTCGCCACCGCCGTTCTCCAGCAGCCAGGCGATCGCGTGCGAGGACTCCAGCGCCGGGATGATCCCCTCCAGCCTGGCGAGCTCGGAGAACGCGGCCAGCGCCGCCACGTCGGTGACGGAGGTGTAGGTGGCGCGGCCGCTGTCGCGCAGCTGCGCGTGCTCGGGGCCCACCCCCGGGTAGTCGAGCCCGGCGGAGACTGAATGCGCCTCGAGGATCTGGCCCTCGTCGTCGGCGATGACTGCCGAGAGCGAGCCGTGCAGAACCCCGGTGGTGCCGGCGCCGAGCGAGGCGCCATGGCGACCGCTCTCCAACCCCTCACCGGCTGCCTCGACGCCGATCAGTTGGACCGCCGCGTCGGCTACAAACGGGGTGAAGATCCCGATCGAGTTGGAGCCGCCGCCGACACATGCGATGACCCGCGCCGGCAGGCCGTCCTCGACCGCGAGCGCCTGCTCGCGGGCCTCGTCGCCGATCACCCGCTGCAGATCGCGGACGAGCGCCGGGAAGGGCGCCGGGCCGACGGCCGAGCCGATCACGTAGTGGGTCGTCTCGACGTTGGCGACCCAGTCGCGGATCGCCGCGCTGACCGCCTCCTTGAGCGTGCGCGCGCCGGCCTCGACCGGGGCGATCTCGGCGCCGAGGAGCTTCATCCGCTCGACGTTCGGCGCCTGGCGACGGATGTCCTCGGTGCCCATGTAGACGACGCATTCGAGGCCGAGCAGGGCGCAGGCGGTCGCGGTCGCGACCCCGTGCTGGCCTGCGCCGGTCTCGGCGATTATCCGCAGCTTGCCCATCCGCTGCGCCAGCAGGACCTGGCCGACTGCGTTGTTGATCTTGTGGGCGCCGGTGTGGCAGAGGTCCTCGCGCTTCAGGTAGACGCGACGGCCGACCCGCTCCGAGAGCCGCTCGGCGAAGTACAACGGCGTCGGCCGCCCGACGAAGTCGCGACGCAGCGAGGCAAGGCGGACGCGGAAGTCCTCGTCGCCGCTCGCCTGCTTCCAGGCAGCGGTCAGCTCGTCCAGGGCCGGGATCAGGGTCTCAGGGACGTAGCGGCCACCGTAGGGGCCGAATCGCCCATCGCATTCCGCCCGCGTGCTCTGCTCTCGCTCGTTCGCACTCATGATCACCGGAGATCTTGCTCTCTCCCTCCCGCGTCCGCCGCGGGCGGGCGAACCTTGTCAGGTTTTGACCGCCTCGGACGCCGCCTCGAAGAAGGCGGTCATCGCCGCGTGGTCCTTGCGACCGGGCTCGGACTCGACGCCGCTGGCGACGTCGACGGCGTAGGGGCGGGTGACCGCGATCGCCTCGGCGACGTTCTCGGGCCGCAGCCCGCCGGCGACGATCGCCGGAACCTGCGAGCGCCGCTCGCCCAGCAGCCCCCAGTCGAAGCTCTCGCCGCTACCGCCCCAGAGCCCCTTGCCACGCTTGTCGAAAAGGTGGAAGTCGGTCCGGAAGGCCTCCGCGGCATGGACGTCGGCGGCGCTGGAGACGTGAACGGCCTTGATCACCTTGACCCCGGTTTTCCGCGCCACCTCACCGCAGAACGAAGGCCCCTCTTCCCCGTTCAGCTGCACCATCGTCAACCCCGCATCCTCGACCGCCTTCGCAACCTCATCCAACTCGGGATTCACGAACACCCCGACCACCTCGAGCTTCCGCCGAAACGCAGCAGATATCCGCACAGCTTCGGCAGCCTCGACAGCCCGCGGACTCTCTACGTAATGGATCAACCCAATAGCCCAAGCCCCCAGCCGCACGGCCTCGGCCGCGTCGTCCAAATCGGTGATCCCGCAGAACTTGACCCTCATGGAAAGCAGAGTACGTGAAGCGCAAACGCAACTCGGGCGCTCAGCGCGAAGGCACTTCTTCGGCCGAGGCCGGCCGCACGCCGAGCTTCACCGTGACGGTCTTCTGCTTGCCGTCGCGATCGATCGTCAGTTCCATCTTCTCGCCCGGCGAGGCTGCGTTGACGGCGTTGATCACTTCTTCCATCCCATCGACCTTTTCGCCGTTCACCGCGGTGATCACGTCGCCGCCGAGCCGCACGCTGGCACCTTCGATCGTCGCCGAGGTGTCGCCGCCCTTGAGGCCCGCCTGCTCGGCCGGGCCGCCCTTGACGACTTCGTTGACCAGCACGCCGTGCTTCTCGGGCAGCTTCAGGGCTTCGGCCAGATCGGGGGTGATGCTGCCGCCACTGATGCCAAGGTAGGCGTGCTTGACTTCGCCGTGGTCTTCAATCTGGCCGATGACTTCGCGCGCCGTGTTGATCGGCACCGCGAACCCGATCCCGACGTTGCCGTTACCGCTGCCGCCGGTCTGGATCTGGGAGTTGATCCCGATCACCCGGCCGCTGCCGTCGATCAGCGGCCCACCGGAATTGCCGGGGTTGATCGCCGCGTCGGTCTGGATCACATGCGAGATCGAGAATCCGTTGGGGGCCTGAATCTGGCGCTGCAGCGCGGAGATGATGCCGCTGGTAACGGTCCGGTCGAGCCCGAACGGGTTGCCGATCGCGACGACCGGTTCGCCGACCTGGACCTTGGAGGAGTCACCGAGGGCGAGGGGGTGAAGGCTGTCTTCGGGGGCGTCGACCTTGAGCAGCGCGACGTCGGTCGCCGGGTCGGTGCCGACGACTTCCGCGGTGTAGGTCCTGTCGGAGGAGCCGAGCTTGACCTCCACCTTGTCGGAGTCTTCGACCACGTGGTTGTTGGTGACGATGTGGCCTTCGGTGTCGATCAGAAAGCCCGAGCCGGTCGCGATGCCGCCCCCTTCGGGTTCCCCGAAGGGGCTGAGGCCGGAGGTTTCTCCGGACTTGAGCTGGGAGGAGATGAAGGCGACCCCCTGGCCGTCGTGGCGGTAGATCTCGTTGACGACGTTCGCGCCCCCGCCTTCTTCCTGGGAGTCCACGGGCGCGGCGAGCGGTTCGCTGACCGTGACGGTCGAGCCGCCGTCGCCGGCCTGGATCCAGCCGGCCGCGATCGCCACCCAGCCGAAGGCGGCGACGACGATGCCGCCCAGCAGGGCCGAGCCGAACGGGCCTTTGAAGATGCGCTTCATCGGCACGCGATGATGCAGGGGATCCTCAAAGTTCTTCTAAAACTTCGCCGGGCTAGGGGAGGTGGTGCTCGCGGGTGCCCTCGTCGACGCCGGTCAGCTCGCGGGTCAGCGCCTCCGGGTCGGTGCAGCTCATCAGCGCCGAGCCGATCAGCACCGCGTCGACCCCGACCCGCTCCAGCTCCTCCAGCTCCGAGCGGGCGGAGATGCCGCTCTCGGCGACGACCGTCTTGCCGGCCGGCACGTCGGGCATCAGCTCGTAGGTGGTGGCGACGTCGACCGTCCCCTCGTCGAGGTTGCGGTTGTTGATCCCGATCACGTCGGCGTCGAGCCGCAGCGCCCGCTCCAGCTCCTCGCCGTCGTGCACCTCGACCAGGCAGTCGAGGTCCAGCCCGCGCGCCGTCTCATACATCTGGCGCAGCTCGTCGTCCGCGAGCGCCCAGACGATCAACAGCACGGCGTCGGCGCCGTGCACGGCCGCCTCGAACAGCTGGTAGGTGTCGACGATGAAGTCCTTGCGCAGGATCGGCAGGCTGCAGGCGGCGCGGGCGGCGCGCAGATCGTCGAGCGAGCCGCCGAAGTGCCGTTCGTCGGTGAGCACCGAGAGGGCCGCCGCGCCGCCGCGCTCATAGGCGCTGACCTGCTCGGCGACCGTCGCCTCGGCGGCGATGTCCCCGGCGCTCGGTGAGCGCCGCTTGAACTCCGCGATCACCGAGAGCCCGGGCCGGACCAGCGCCTCGTTGAAGGGGCGGTCGTCCGCGCGGCTTTGCAGCCTCGATTCGAGGTCGGCCTGCGAAGTTTGGGCGCGGCGGTCCTCCACCCCTGCGCGCGCCGCGGCGATCAGCTGCTCGATCATTCCCACTTGAGAGAGGAGCCTAGCCCAGACGGCCGCTTTAGCCGGCCAGTCGGGTGGTGGTTGCAATCAGACGGTCGAGCAGGTCGCTCGCCGCCCCGCCGTCGATCGCCGACCTCGCCATCTCGACGCCCTCGCCGAGCTCGGCCGCCTTGCCGCCGACGCATATCGCCGCCCCGGCGTTGAGCAGGACGAGATCACGCCGCGGCCCCGCCTCGCCGGCCAGCACCGCACGCGATGCGACTGCATTCTCCTCCGGGCTCCCGCCGGCGACCTGCTCGAGATCGCCAGGGGCCAGGCCGAACTCTCCGGGCTCGACGAAGTGCTCCTCGGTGCGGCCTTCGGCGACCTCGATAACCCGCGTGCGGGCGGAGATCGAGAGCTCATCGACCCCGTCCTCGGCGGCGACGACCATCGCCCGCACGCTGCCCAGGCCGACCAGGGCCTCGGCGATGGTCTCCTGGTAGTGGCGGTCGGAGACGCCGAGCAGCTGGCGCTCGGCCCCCGCCGGGTTGGTCAGTGGGCCGAGGAAGTTGAAGATCGTGCGCACCCCGAGCGCCTTGCGGACCGGGACGACGTGGGCCATCGCGGCGTGGTGGCGCGGCGCGAACATGAAGCCGAAGCCGAGCTCGTCGATGCACTCGCCGACCCGCTCAGGATCGAGGTCGATTCGCACCCCGAGCGCCTCGAGCAGGTCGGCCGAGCCGCAGCGGCTGGTGTTGGACCGGTTGCCGTGCTTGGCGACCGCGCAGCCCGCGGCGGCGGCCACCAGCGCGGCGGTGGTCGAGACGTTGAAGGTCGAGGGCCCACCCCCCGTGCCGGCCGTGTCGACCAGGTCCTCGCGCGAGGTCTCAACGGCGGCGGCGAGCGAGCGCATCGTCCGCGCCAGGCCGACCAGCTCGGGCACGGTCTCGCCCTTCGCCCGCAGGGCGACCAGGAAGGCGCCGGTCTGCACCTGCTCGGCACGGCCCTCCATGATCTCCGCCAGCACCGCCCCGGCGTGGTCGGAGGTCAGGTGGTCGCCCCTGCAGACGGCGTCGATCGCGCGGGTGACGATCTCGTTAGGCATTCAGCCGCTCCCCGAGGAAGTTGGCCAGCAGGTGCTTGCCCTGTGGTGTCAAGACGGACTCGGGGTGGAACTGGACGCCCTCGGCCGGCAGCTCGCGGTGGCGGGCGCCCATCACGACATCGCCGAGCCGGGCGCTGCGCTCGAGCACGTCCGGCAGGTCGGGATCGACGACCAGCGAGTGGTAGCGGCCTGCGACGAGCGGTGTCGGCAGGCCGGCGTAGATCGCCCTACCGTCATGCTCGATCTCGGCGTCCTTGCCGTGGATCGGCTCGCCCTGCACTGTGCGGCCGCCGAAAGCCTCAACCAGCGATTGGTGGCCGAGACAGACGCCGAGCACCGGCGTGCCGGCCTCGGCGAAGGCACGGATCGCCTCGACCGAGATCCCCGCCTCGGCCGGCGTACAGGGCCCGGGCGAGACGACGAGCCTGTCGGCGCCGCGCTCGAGCAGCTCGCCGACCTCGGCGCGGTCGTTGCGCACGACCTCGGGCTCCGCCCCCAGCTCGCCCAGGTACTGGACGAGGTTGTAGGTGAAGCTGTCGTAGTTGTCGATCACCAGCACCTTCATCGCTCAGGGCCAATCGGGTTGTTCGCAGGCCAGCTCGACGGCGCGGAAGACCGCCTTGGCCTTGTTGACCGACTCGTTGTACTCATAGGCGGGCTTGGCGTCGGCGACGGTGCCGCCGCCCGCCTGCACGTGGACCTGGCCGTCCTTGATCACCACGGTGCGAATGTGGATCGCGGTGTCGAGGTCGCCGCTCCAGGAGAGGTACCCGATCGCACCGCCGTAGGAGCAGCGCTTGACCGGCTCGAGCTCGTCGATGATCTGCATCGCCCGCACCTTGGGTGCGCCGGAGAGCGTGCCGGCCGGCAGCGCCGAGCGCAGCACGTCCATCGCCCCGACGCCCTCTCGAAGGGTCCCGGAGACCTGGCTGACGATGTGCAGGACGTGCGAGTAGGTCTCGACGACCATCAGCTCGTCGACGGCGACCGAGCCGTACTCGCAGACGCGGCCGAGGTCGTTGCGGCCGAGGTCGACGAGCATCACGTGCTCGGCCCGCTCCTTGGCGTCGTTGACCAGGCGCTCGGCGAGGCGGCGGTCCTCCTCCTCGTCGCTGCCGCGCGGGTAGGTCCCCGCGATCGGCCGGGTCTCCACCCGGCGTCCCTGGACCTTGACCAACGGCTCGGGCGAGGCGCCGGCGATCTGGAAGTCACCGAACTCGAGGAAGTACATGTAGGGCGACGGGTTGACGGCGCGCAGGCCGCGGTAGACCGAGAAGGCCTCGACCGGGGCCGGCGCCGAGAAGCGCTGCGAGGGCACGACCTGGAAGGCGTCCCCGGCGTGGACGTACTCGATGATCCGCTGCACCGCGCCTTCGAAGTCCGCGCGCTCGAAGTTGGAGCTGAAACGGGGCGGCTCCGTGACGGCCGGGCTGTCGGGGACGGGCACCGCGGAGCGCAGGCGGCCACGCACCTCGGCGATCGTCGCCACGGCGCGCTCGTAAGCAGCGTCGATCCCGCCCTCGTCGTCCGCGAAAGCGCAGGACATGATCGTCAGCTCGTGGCGCAGGTGGTCGAAGACGAGCAGCACGTCGGTGATCATCAGCGCCATGTCGGGCATGCCGAGCGGGTCGGGGTTGGGCTCGCCCAGCGGCTCGACCGTGCGCACCAGGTCGTACCCGAAGAAGCCGACGGCGCCGCCGGCGAACGGCGGCAGGCCCTCGACGGGAGCGAGCTCGAACCGGCCGAGCGTCTCCGCAACGGCCGCGTAGGGGTCCTCCACCCCGCGATCCTCCACCCCGCTCTCGCTCATCGTGCCGTCGCTCCAGCGCAACACGGAGCGCGGCCGGATGCCGACGAACGAGTAACGGCCGACCTGGCCCTGCTCGGCGGACTCGAGAAGGAAACAGGGCGCCCCCTCGGGCTCGCCGGCGCGCAGCTTGAGGAAGGCGGACACCGGCGTCTCGCAGTCGTCGACGAATCGTGTCCGAACCGGGACCACGTTGCCTTCGGCCGCAAGCGCTCGGGCACCCTCAAGGCCGGGCTCGACGCGCAGGTCCCTGCTGTCAGCGGCGACGGCCATTGAGGATCTCCATCACCGCGGCCTGGGGAACCTCACGCGAGGCGAGCAGCACGCTCAGGTGGTACAGCAGGTCGGCCGCCTCTTCGGCGACGCGCTCGTCGGTCTCCTCGCGCGCCGCGCGCACGACCTCCTCCGCCTCCTCGGCGACCTTCTCGCCGATCAGCTTCGGGTCGTCGAGCAGCTTCACCGTGTAGCTGCCGTCCGGGCGCTCGGCGGCGCGGCGGCGCAGCGTGCGCTGCAGGACCGCGAGCGCCTCGTGCTCAACGGGCGCCGGCTCGCCGTCGCCCAGCTCGCGGTAGAAGCAGGAGCGCTCGCCGGTGTGGCATGCGGGCCCGGTCGGCTCGACCAGGGCGACGATCGCGTCCCCATCACAGTCGACCCGAAGTTGCCTCAGCTTCAGAACATGACCGGACTCTTCCCCTTTTCGCCATATCTGCCCACGCGAACGGCTGAAGAAGTGAACTTCCCCACTCTCGAGGGTCAAACGAAGCGACTCGGCATTCATGTAGGCGAGCGTCAGCACCTCGCCGCTGGCGTAGTCCTGGGCTACGCATGGGGCCAGCCCCCGCTCGTCGAAGTTCAGATCCAGCATCGAACCATCGTATGGCAGCGGCTGGAGGCCCTACTCGATGCCGAGCCGATCGAGCAGATCCTCGTCGCGGCGCCAGCGGCTGCGGACGCGGACCTGGAGGTCGAGGTGGACCTTGGCGCCCAGCTCGGCTTCCAGCGAGCGGCGGGCGGCGGTGCCGATCTCGCCGACCTTGGCGCCGCCCTTGCCGATCAGGATGCCCTTCTGGGACTCGGTCTCGGCCCAGACCTCGGCGCGAACGGTGACCAGGCCGTCCTCGCGCCGGCCGACCTCCTTCACGTTTACCTCGACCGAGTGCGGAATCTCGTCGCGGGTGCGGTTGAGCACCTGCTCGCGGATCAGCTCGGCGAGCATCGTCTCACCGGGTTGGTCGCTGTGGTCCTCCGGCGGGTAAAGATAGGGGCCCTCGGGGAGGAGCTCCGCGAGCCGCTCGACCAGCGCCGCGAGGCCCTCGCCGCGGCGGGCGCTGATCGGGAAGACCTCGTCGACGCCCTCCAGCTCGGCCGCCTCGGCAAGCACGGGCACCAGCTGGTTGGGCCCGACCGTGTCGACCTTGTTGACCACGCAGATCGTCGGCAGCTTGCTCTTCGCCTCGACCAGGGCGTGGGCGATGAAGCGGTCGCCGGGGCCGATCCCCTGCTCGCCGTTGACGACCAGCAGGGCCAGGTCGGAATCGGCCAGCTCGCGCTCGACCCGGTTCTGCATGCGCTGGGTCAGGACGTCGCGCGGCTTCTGCACGCCGGGCAGGTCGACGAGGACCAGCTGAGTGCCGTTCTCGGGGTCCGTGGCGATCCCGCGGATCGCCCGCCTGGTCGTCTGCGGGCGCATCGAGACGATCGCGACGCGGCTGCCGACGATCGCGTTGACCAGGGTCGACTTGCCGACGTTCGGCCGCCCCGCCAGCCCGACGAACCCGGCGCGGGTCACGCGAGGCCCGCCATCACGCGACCCTGCAGGGCGAGCATCTCGCCGTCGTCGGCCTCATGGTCCATGCCGCAGAGGTGCAGCGTGCCGTGCACCGCGGCCTCGACCACGTCGGTGCAGTGCGGTGGGCAGATCGCGACATCGCCGAGCTCGCGCGGCCCGGCCGTCGGCCCGGCCCCGTCGAGCGGGAAGGCGAGCACGTCAGTCGGCACGTCGCGGCCGCGGTGCTCGCGGTTGAGCTCGCGGATCCGTTCGGCGCCGACCAGCTCGACCGCGAGGTGCCCGTCCCCGACCCCAGCCGCGGCCAGCGCCGCCGCGACAGCCTTGCGCAGCTCGACCGGCACGTCGGCGAGGTCAACCGCCATCGGCTGCCGGCGGCTGCTCGCCCTGGCGGCGCTCGGCGTGCTCGTCGTAGGCGGCGACGATCCTCTGCACCAGCTTGTGGCGGACGACGTCCTCGCCGCCGAAGCGGACGAAGGAGATGTCCTCGACCGCACTGAGAATGTCGCGCACGACGACCAGGCCGGAGCGCTGGTCGGTCGGCAGGTCGATCTGGGTGATGTCTCCGGTGACGACCATCCGCGAGTTGAACCCGAGCCGCGTGAGGAACATCTTCATCTGCTCGGGGCTGGTGTTCTGCGCCTCGTCGAGGATCACGAAGGAGTCGTTCAGTGTGCGGCCGCGCATGAAGGCCAGCGGCGCCACCTCGATCACGCCGCGCTCGAAGTAGCCGTTGACCCGATCGGGGTCGAGCATGTCGTAGAGGGCGTCGAAGAGCGGCCGCAGGTAGGGGTCGACCTTGGCCTGGATGTCACCCGGCAGGAAGCCGAGCCGCTCCCCGGCCTCGACCGCGGGGCGGGTGAGGATGATCCGCTGCACCTCGCCCTCGGCGAGCGCGTGGGCGGCCATCGCCACGGCGAGGAAGGTCTTGCCGGTTCCGGCCGGCCCGATGCCGAAGGTAATCGTCTGGTTGCGAATCGAGTCGACGTAGCGCTTCTGGTTGAGCGTCTTCGGCGCGACCTTGGTGTTGCGGTGGCGCCAGACGATGTCCTCGAGGATCTGCGCCGGGCTCTCGTCGGCGTCGAGCGCCCCGGCGACGGCTTCGATCGTTCCGGGGGCGACCTCGTGGCCCTGCTCGATCAGATCGACCAGCTCGTCGACGACACCGGCCGCTGCCTGCACGTCGGTCGAGTCGCCATCGAGCGTGAGCACGTTGCCACGCAGGTGGAAGTCGCAGTCGAGGCGCCCGCGCAGCGCCCGCAGCACGGCGTCCTCGGAGCCGGCCAGCTCGGCCGCCACAGAGTTGTCGAGGGTCAGCTGCCTACGAGCCAAGTTTCTCTCGCACCGCCGCGCTGACCCGCTTGCCGTCGGCGCGGCCGCCGACCTTGGGCATCAGGGCCGACATCACCTGGCCCATCTGCTTCTGTTCGGAGGCGCCGCTCTCGGCGATCGCCTCCTCGACCAGCCCGGCCAGCTCCTCGTCGGAGAGCTGCGCCGGCAGGTAGGCCTCGATCAGGCCGGCCTCGAATTCCTCGGCGCTCGCCTGCTCGACGCGGCCGGCTTCGCCGAAGGCACCGGCCGCCTCGAGCCGCTTCTTGCGCTCGCGCTGCAGCACGGCCACCTCGTCACCCTTGCCCAGCTTGGCGTCCTGCTGCAGCGAGTCGACGATCATCCTCAGCGCGGCCGCGCGCTCGCGCTCGCCGGCCTTCATCGCCGTGCGCACATCCGCCTGCATCTGCTCCAGAACGCTCATCCCCGCTAAGGGTAGTCGCCAGCGTCGATCTCGATCCGCTCCACCTCTCCCAGTGGCATCTGCAGGAAGCGGGTGCCGAGCTGCCGGAAGGAGTCGACCTCGCCGCTGCACAGGAAGCGGTACTCGCCCTCGCCATCGGCCGGGTGGGCGAGCCCGGCGGACTCGAGCGTGCGCTGCGCGGCCGCGGCGACCGCGTGGCCGCCGCTGACCAGGCGCACGTCGCGGCCGAGGATGCGCTGCAGCATCGGCGCCACCAGCGGGTAGTGCGTGCAGCCGAGGATCAGCGTGTCGACCCCGGCCCGCTTGAGCGGTGCGCAGTAGGAGCGCGCCATCTCGACCACGCCGCCGTCGAAGGGCGAGCCGTCCTGGATGAACGGCGCGAGGCGCGGGGCCTCGACCTCGGTCACCTCGAGCGCCCGCCCCTGCGATTCGAGCGCCCGTCGGTAGGCGCCGCTCGCCACGGTGTTCGGCGTCGCCAGCACGCCGACGCGGCCGTTGTCGGTGATCGCGGCTGCGATCTCGGCCTGCGGCTCGACCACGGGCACGACCTCCACCCCGTGCTCCGCCGCAACCTCGCGGGCGACCCCCTCGCCGATCGAGGTCGCGGTGTTGCAGGCGATCACCAGCAGCTTCGCCCCGTCGCCGACCAGCAGCAGCTCGGCGATCGACCGGATCCGCTCGCGCAGCCGCTCTGGATCGCGCGTTCCGTAGGGAAACATCGCCGTGTCGCCGAGGTAGACGAAGTCCTCCTCGGGCAGGGAGACGAGGCACTCGTGCAGGACCGTGAGGCCGCCGACCCCAGAGTCGAACATCGCGATCGGCCGGGAAGCGTCCAGGGCTTAGAGGAAAGGTTTGTACGCCATGAAGAAGATCGCCACGACGACAATCGCGCCGGCGAGCGTGCCGACTTTGCCGATCCGGTCGCCGAGCGCTTCAAACTCGTCGCTGAGCGTGTCACCCGCCTTCAGGTCGCGCTCGGCCAGCTCTTTGGCTTCGCGGACCTTGGGCCCGAAGAAGGCGTGCTGGAGTCCGAAGAGAACGATGATCGCGAGGAAGCCGACGCTGACGAAGGCATCGCTCGCTTCCCACGGCCCGTCTGAGATCAGGTAGATCCCGGCGAGCAGAAGAACGATCATGCCCGGGTTGACGAGGTAGCGGTCGACCTTCTGGATCCCGGCCATGATCGCGGGAGTCGCGCGCGGGAACTGCGGCGTGACCGAGAAGAAGAATGCGTAGCCGAAGGTCGGGCCGAAGGCGAGCACGACCGCGAGGACGTGAAGGAAGAGGGCAATCTTGTAGCCCGGGTCCACGATCGTCGCCAGCATGGTGGGAAACATACCCGCTAGCCGCGACGGAGCAGCAGCGCCGCCCAGTCGCCCTCGCCGCGGCGCTCGGCCTCGGCCAGGCCGGCGGGGGCGAAGGCCGCTGCCACGTCGTCGAGCTCGGTGGGCAGAAGGCCGGAGCAGACGAGGGTCCGCGGAGCCGCGCCGGGGCCGATCTGGGCCGCGACCTCGCGCAGCACGGGCGCGGTCAGGTTGGCGACCACGGTCGGCGCCAGCAAGGGCAGCGACTCGCGCAGGTTGACCCGCTCGAACTCGGCCGTAACCGCGTTGGCAACCGCGTTGGCCGTCGCGGCCTCGACCGCGGCCGCCTCGTGGTCGTACCCGGCGACGGGACGCCAGCCGAGCTTCGCGGCGGCGATCGCGAGGACGCCGGAACCGGTGCCGAGATCGGTCAGCGGGCCCTCCGCCTCGCCGGCCTGCTCGAGCTCCAACAGCAGCTCGAGACAGAGGCGGGTTGTCGGGTGGGCGCCGGTGCCGAATGCGCGCCCGGGGTCGACTACGAGGTCCGTCGCCCCTTCGCGCGGCTGCTCCCAGGAGGGCCGCAGCCAGAGGCGCTCACCGACCAGCAAAGGCTTATGGAAGTCCTGCCAGCGGTCGGCCCAGTCGTCGGGCACCTCGGTCGCGACCAGCTCGACCAGGCCGTCGCCCGCGGCGACCTCGATCTCGCCCAGCTCCGGCAGCTCCCCCTCACCGCCGTAGATCGCGTACTCGACGTACCCCTGCCCGCGCTCCTCCTCGACCCCGTTCGGCGCCAGAACGGTCAGCTCGGCCAGCACCTGCTCGGCCAGCTCGGGCTGGCAGCGGACGGCGAGGCGGATCAACCGAAGGCTCTGCGCATGCGGCCGAAGAAGGTGTCGCCCCCGCCGCTCTGGCGCGAGCGCAGGTTGTGCGGCTCGATCGTCTCGCCCAGCTTCTCCGCCAGCTCACGCTGCTCCTCGGAGAGATCCTCGGGGACGATCACCTGGATCGCGACGACCATGTCGCCCGGCGGCCCGCCGTTGGCGCCGGGCATGCCGTGGCCGCGCAGGGCGAACTGGCTGCCGGGCTGGACTCCGGGAGGCAGCTCGATCTCGCGCTCGCCCTCATGGCTGGGCACATTGATCTTCGCCCCCAGCATCGCTTCCACGGCCGAGATCTCGACCTGATGGATCAGGTCCTGGCCGCGCATCGGGCCGCGCCGCGTCTCGAAGCCGAAGTTGCCGCCGAAGAAGGCCTGGAAGATGTCCTCGACCGAGCCGAAGCCGCCCTGTGGCCCAGCGGCGCCGGCGCTGCGCAAGCCTTCGTGGCCGTAGGCGTCGTAGGCGCGGCGGCGCTCGGGGTCCGAGAGCACCTCGTAGGCTTCCGCCGCCGCCTTGAACTTCTCCTCGGCCTCGGGGTCGTGGTCGTTGACGTCGGGATGCAGCTCGCGGGCGAGTCGGCGGAAGGCCGTCTTCACCTCGGCTTTGTTGGCGTCGCGTGCGACGCCGAGAATCTCGTAGTAGTCGCCGGGCATCAGCCGTAGATGGTCTCGCAATAGCGGGAAAGCTCGCGCGCCGCGCCGCGCACCGAGGCGATCGCGGTCGCGTAATCCATGCGCAGCGGGCCGACGACGCCGACCGAGCCGAGGTTGCGATGAGCGAGGCCGTAGTTGGCGCCGACGACGCTGACCGAGCGCAGCTCCGGCTGCGGGTTCTCGCCGCCGATCCAGAGGAAGACGGAGCGCTCGTCGAGCGCCGAGCGCAGCATGCCGAGAACGCCGGCGCGTCGCTCCAGGGCGGTCATCAGCCTGTCGGCCCGCGGCAGGTCGGCCCGGTGGTCTTCGGAGAGCAGCCGCGAGGCGCCCTCCATGTAGAGGCTCTCGCCTGCCTCCTGCTCGAGCTCGGTGAACGCCGGCCCGAGGGTGGCGACGAAGCGCGCCTCGGCCGGCCCGAGCTCGGGATCGGCCAGCCGATTGGCGATCATCCTCGCCCCGACGCTCATCCCGGCCAAAGACTCGTTCAGGTAGCTGGAGGCCCACTCGACAAGGCCGCGGTCGACCGGTCGGTCGAAGTCGAAGACGCGCTTGGCGATCGCGCCGGTCGAGGCGATCGCGATCGCCATCACCCTGTTCGGGTCGAGGCGCAGCACCTCGACGCGGTGGATCGTCGCCGGGGCCGCGGCCGGCGCCGTGGCAAGCGCCATCAGGTCGGTCACCTGAGCCAGCGCAACAGTCGTCTCGCGCATCGCGGCGTCGATCTCGCGGCGCAGGCGCGAGATCTCGAGCTCCACTCCGGCCGCCTGCGGCTTGGGCTCGATCAGGCGGTCGACGTAGTAGCGGTAGCCGACCTCGGTCGGCACCCGCCCGGCCGAGGTATGCGGGTGGGTGAGGTACCCGGCCGCCTCCAGCGCTGCCAGCTCGGCCCGCACGGTCGACGGGCCCCACTCGACGTCGCCGCTCTCGGCGATCGACTTCGAAGCCACGGGCTTGCCCGACGCGAGATGGGCGTCGACGACCAGGCGCAGGATCAACTCTTGGCGCTCGGAGAGCATCGACCCCATTCTAGGAGCCAGGCAGGATCGGCCCTACAGCGCTACTTCGGCCTCGGCGTTGCGGATCGTCTGATTCTCGCCCTGGGCCGCGACGACCTCGATCGTCGCCTTGCCGTCCCCGGCCGACTTGACCTCGCCGCTGACGACGATCTCGGTCTCCGGGGCGCCCATGCCGCGGAACTGCACCGAGAGGCGCTTGAGCGCGCCCGGGTCGCCGCCCGCCGCGTCGGTCGCGGCGCGCGCGGTCAGGCCCATCATGTAAAGCCCGTGCAGGATCGTGTTCGGCAGCCCGACCGCCCTGGCGAACTCGGGGTCGATGTGAATCGGGTTGAAATCGCCCGAGGCGCCGGCGTAGCGGTGCGGCAGGTACTTGTCGGGGGTTACGCGCAGCTCCGCGATCTGCTCCCCGGGTTGCAGCTCGGCCATCTCAGACCCCCCTGACGATGTTGGTCCAGGTCCCGCGCACTACCTCGGCGCCGTCCTGGTTGACCGAGACGGTCTCGAAGACATAGAAGCCCTTGCCGTCTTTCTCGAAGATCTGCAGGCACTTGGAGCCGGTCGTGATCTCGTCGCCGGAGCAGGCCGGCTCGCCCCAGGCGAACTCCTGGCCGCCGTGCACCATCGCGGCGAAGTTCATCCCGACCTCGGGGTCGAACATTGCCGGGCCGAGCGCCGGGGCGCTGTAGACGACGCAGAACATCGGCGGCGCAACGACGTCGCGGTAGCCGGCCGCGGTGGCGGCCCCCCGGTCGAAGTGAACCGGGTTGTCGAGCCCGATCACCCGCGCGTACTCGCCGATCTTCTCCTTGCCCACCTCATACGTCGTGGCGGGCCATTCCTTGCCGATTGCCTCAGTTTTGATCGCCATGGCGCGGCAGTGTATTGGCCAGGCGGCCAGTCCGGCGCGTACCTACTCGTCGATCTGGAGCACGGCCAGGAACGCCTCCTGCGGGACCTCGACCCGGCCGACCTGCTTCATCCGCTTCTTGCCCGCTTTCTGCTTCTTCAGGAGCTTGTTCTTGCGGGTCACGTCACCGCCGTAGAGCTTCGCGGTGACGTCCTTGCGCACGGCCTTGACGGTCTCGCGGGCAAGGATGTTGGAGCCGATCGCAGCCTGCACCGGCACGTCGAACTGCTGGCGCGGGATCGTCTTGCGCAACCGCCCGACCAGGCGCTTGCCCTGCTCGTAGGAGAAATCGCGGTGGACGATGATCGAGAGCGCGTCGACCTTGTCGCCGGCGAGCAGGATGTCGACCTTGACCAAGTCCGAGGGCCGGTTGCCGATCGGCTCGTAGTCGAGCGAGGCGTAGCCGCGGGTCGAGGACTTGAGCAGGTCAAAGAAGTCGAGCACGATCTCGGCCAGCGGCATGTCGTAGCGGATCTGCACCCGTTGCGGGCTGAGGTAATGCATGTCGATGTGGGCGCCGCGGCGCTCCTGGCAGAGCTCCATCACCGCGCCGACCTGCTCGGACGGGGCGATGATCGTAGCCCGGATGTAGGGCTCTTCGACCGTTTCGATCGTGCCCGGGTCGGGCAGCTCGGTGGGGCTGCGGACCTCCTTCGACTCGCCGTTGGTCAGATGGACCTCGTAGCGCACGTTCGGGGTGGTCGAAAGCAGGTCGAGGCCGTACTCGCGCTCGAGTCGCTCGCGCACGATCTCCATGTGGAGCAGGCCGAGGAAGCCGCAGCGAAAGCCGAAGCCGAGCGCCTCGGAGGTCTCCGGTTCCCAGGAGAGCGCGGCGTCGTTGAGGGCGAGCTTGTCGAGCGCGTCGCGCAGGTCTTCGAAGCGATCGGTGTCGATCGGAAAGAGGCCGCAGAAGACCATCGGCCTGACCTCGCGGTAACCCTCGAGCGGCTTCTCAGCCGGTCGCTCCAGCGCGGTCAGCGTGTCGCCGACACGCAGCTTGGCGACGTCCTTGATGCCGGTGATCAGATAGCCGACATCGCCGGAGTCCATGCGCTGCACGCCGGTCATCGCCGGGCGGAAGAAGCCGATGTCGTCGATGTCGGCTTCGGTGCCGTTCTGCATCGCGAGGATTCGCTCGCCCTTGCGGAAGGCGCCGTCGACCATCCGCACGTAGGCGATCACGCCGCGGTACTGGTCGAACTCGGAATCGAAGATCAGCGCCCTGGTCGGCGCCTCGGGCACTCCCTGCGGCGATGGCACGCGAGCGACGATCGCCTCGAGCACCTCGGCCACGCCGACGCCGGTCTTGGCCGAGATCTGCAGCGCTTCCTCGGGCTCGCCGCCGAGCAGGTCGGCGATCTCGGCCGCGACACGCTCGGGTTCGGCGCCGGGCAGGTCGACCTTGTTGATCACCGGGATCAGCTCCAACCCGTTCTCGATCGCCAGGTAGGTGTTGGCGACCGTCTGCGCCTCGACCCCCTGCGCGGCGTCGACGACCAGCAGAGCGCCCTCGCAGGCGGCGAGGCTGCGCGAAACCTCGTAGGAGAAGTCGACGTGGCCGGGGGTATCGATCAGGTGCAGGTGGTAGGCCTGTCCGTCGGCGGCCTTGTACTCGACCCGCACCGCCTGGGCCTTGATCGTGATCCCGCGCTCGCGCTCGAGGTCCATCGAGTCGAGCATCTGCGCCTGCATTTTCTTCGGGTCGATCGAACCGGTCAGCTCGAGGATCCGGTCGGCCAGGGTCGACTTGCCGTGGTCAATGTGGGCGATTATCGAAAAATTGCGGATGTGGTCCATCGGCTTGCGGAGTATGGCGAGGTGGCGTGTGTTGAGGAGGTCGGGGGACACCCCCGACCTCCCCTCTCAAACGCTATGTGCGCTACGGGCAAGTCGCTGGATCCAGGGGGGCGGTGAGCTTGAAGACTGCCGTGGGGGGCTCGCGCAGGACTGCGGTTGCTTGGGGGCCTTCGGTCCAGCGGGCCATCGGTGGGTACGGGGGCTTACCCGGTTCCATGCGGTCCTTCGTGGCGATTACGTAGTCGTAGTCGCCTTTGTCGAGGAGTCGGCGCCAGCGTTGGCAGGTGCTGGGGGCTACGAAGCCGCCGTGGGGCTTGTGTTCGCCGATGTACTGGACGCGGTTGGAGAGGTCGGTGCCGAAAAGGGGGTACTGACGAGTGCTGGTGGTGCCTATGCGGGCATCCGAGATGCCGTTCGCCCACTTGAACGCGGCGTTGAGCCCCGGGGCGGCAAAGCTGGGATTTGCGTAGCGGTCGCGCAGGTAGTGGCGCTGGACGGGGTAGCCGATCGCTGTCGCGACCAGGAGCGCGGTGACGGTGGCGATGACCCAGGGCACCCGGCCCCCGGGTCCTGTCGTGGGCGGAGGGGGTGTCGGCGGCCTCATCCGGCCAAACCCCCCCTCTCCCCGCGCCACCCTCCGGAGGAGCGCCAATGGGAAGACGGACAGTCCCAGGACGAGAGCTGGCGCTAGATAGCGCAGGCCGGATTCGAACCCCCGCGGCATTCCCTCCGGGCCGGAGGCGGAAGTGGGCGCGACCAGCCAGGCGATGGCAGCGGCGATGCCGGTCAGCCCGACGACCAGCAGAACGTTGTCGCGCTCTCCACGCGGCTGGAAAAGGCAGAGCAGCAGTCCGGCGAGCGCAATCCCGGCTACCAGCGGCCAGAGGATCGTCAGGCCGCCGTGCAGGCCGGGCAGGAACCAGTCCGACCAGACCCTGCCGTCGGTGAGATAGCCGAGGATCGAGTGGCCTTCACGGCCCCCGAGCGCCTGATCGGGCGCGGGCAGCGAGATCGGCCCGAGCGAGTCGAACCACGGCAATGGGTTGCCGGTGTGGATCAGGTTGCGCAGGTACCAGTAGCCGCCCGCGGCGAGAGCGGCGAGGAAGGTAGCGGCGAAAGCGCACAGGCGCTTCCCAGTCGGCGCGAGCAGCGGCAGTCCGAGGACGAGGACAGCGGCGGGTAGCAGGAAGTTCAGCTTGGTCCCGGCCGCCAAGCCCGCGGCAAGCCCCGCCACAACACTCGCGTTCGCTGTTTGTCTGGCCATGCCCGACAGAGGGCGAACGCGGGGGGAATCGTCGGGCTCGGCATCGCTCGAGCCAGCGTTGAGGACGATCGCGACCGCCGCGAGCAGGAAAAAGATCCCGACGATGTCGTTGCGCGCTTCCCCGGCCTGGTCCGCGAGCACCGGCAAGCTCAGCGCAACAGCGCCGAGCGCGAGGGACCACGGCGCGACCTTGTACGGCCTGCCGATGCACCAACAGGCGACCAGGCAGCCCGCGAACCAGCCGAGGTTCAACAGCGGCGAGAGCAGGTCCCGGCCAAACGCCAGCATCCCGGTCGCGTGGAAGATTTCCGCATTCGCCGGGTAGAACCAGGCGAGGAATTGCGGCGCGATGAAGTGCAGATCCCACGTATCCCCACTCTGGAAGAACCCCGCCGCGAACGGCCCGTGGTACCAGGTCGAATCGAACCCGGTCATGCCCGTGGCCAGCTTCGACTTGATGTCGACGGCGAAGTGAAGGACGACGACAGCCGCGATGACCAGTGCAATGGCTGGCGGAGGAGACATGGGGCGTCCCGCCTGATCTCCTCCTGCGAGCAGCCGCAATCCCAAGCCGATAACCACAACGCTGGCGACGTAGGGCAAGGACTCGAACAGGCCGAAGCCGCCGAGGAGCTCGGCCGTCCAGATCAAGAGCGCGAGCGCGATCACGGCGATTGCGAGATAGGCCGGCGCTCCCTCAAGGCGCGGGAGCAGGCGGGTGCGGACGGCGGCCGCGCCGAGCGCGGCGGGACCGACCAGCAGGGCGATCTCCAGGATGCCCAGCAGGTAGCGCGGCAGGTCGAGCATCTAGCGGCGACGGACGAGGCGCGTTACCTGTTCCAGCTCGGCCACCCTCAGCAGCTTGGCGGCGCCGACGTAGGCCAGCCCACCGAGCGCCAACGCCAAGCCGAGCGAGACGATCTGGCCGAACAGGCCACGACCGAGGGCTTCGTCGAGCAGGTCCCAGGCGCCGTAGCTGACCGCCGCGAGGGCGGCAGATGCGAGAGCGATCTTGGCGCCGGCGGCGAACAGCCGGCCGAGCTCGAGCCCACCGAGCTCGCGCCGCAGCACGACCGCCTGGGCAAGGACGGCAGCCGTCGTCCCGATGCCGGTCCCGGCGACGATCCCTCCGGTCCCGAACGGCTTGTAGAGGACGAGGGCGCCGAGGGCTGAGACGACCAGGTCGACCGCGGCGAGGCCGGTCGCAATCCAGGGACGCTGGAGGCTGAAGAAGGTGCGCGTCTGCAGCAGATAGAGGCCGTTGGTGGGCAGCGAAAAGGCGAACCAGAAGAGTGCCGTGGCGACCAGCGTCGTGTCGGCGGGGGTGAATTCGCCGCGCTGGTAGACGAGCCTGATCATCGGCGTCGCGAGCACGAGAATCGCAGCGGCGGCCGGCAGCAGGACGAAGAGGATCTGGCGCATCCCGTTGGCCATCGTCGCCCGCAGGTCGTCGTGCGAGCCGCGCGCCGCGAAGCGAGCCAGGGTCGGGAAGAGCACCGTCGCGATCGCGACCGAGAAGATCCCCTGCGGCAGCTGGTAGATGCGGAACGCCTTGTCGATCGCCGCGGGCGATTCGTCGCTGACGAGGCTGCCGAAGATGCTGTTGATCAGCACGTTGAAGTTGATCAGCCCGAGGCTGATCGTCACCGGCAACATCAGCAGCAGGACGCGGCGCACGTCGCGGTTGCGCCAGTCGAAGCTCCAGCGGAACCTGAACGGCGTGTGGCGCAGGTCCCAGACGGGGATCATCAGCTGCACCAGGGTGCCGACGAGGATGCCGATCGCGTATGCGTAGATCCGGTCCTGCCCGTGAAACAACGGGGTCAGGAGCACGACGATGACGATGATCGTCAGGTTCCAGAAGAGCGGTGAGATCGCGAAGGCGCCGAAGCGGTCGTAGCTGTTGAGGATGCCGACGACGACTCCGCTCAGCCCGAGCAGGATCAGGATCGGGAAGAGGACCCGTGAGAGGGTGACCGTGAGGTCGAGGATCGGCCCTTCGAAGCCCGGCGCGAAGAGCGGCATGATCACCGGCGCGAGGAGGACGAAGAAGGCGGTGATCGCGCCCAGCACCATCGTCACCAGCAGCAGCAGGGTCGAGGCGAGGCGGAAGGCCTCCTTGTGGTTGCCCTGCTCGAGCTGCTCGGTGAAGATCGGCACGAAGGCCGGCTGCAACGCGGCGTCCGCGAAAAGCGCGCGCACCAGGTTGGGAACCTGGAAGGCGATCGTGAACGCGGACATCGGCCCGTTGACGCCGTAGTAGCCCGCGGCGACGATCTCGCGACCCAGTCCGGCTATGCGCGAGGCGGCCGTTGCGACGGAGAAAAAAGCGGTCGAACGAGCGATCCGCCCGGAGCGACGCTCAGTCTCGGTATAGTCCGGCGCCGCACTCATGGCAAACATAGCCTCACAGAAGAAGCGGATCCTACGCAGCGACCGCGAGCGAACCGAGAACCGGCTCCTGACGAGCACGGTCAAGACCTATTTCCGGCGGCTCGAGAGCGCCGTCGAGGGCGGCGACGCCAGCGCGGTCGAGACCGAGCACCGGGCGCTCGTCTCGCGGATCGACAAGGCGGTTCAGAAGGGCGCGCTTCACAAGAACACCGCGGCGCGCAAGAAGGCCCGCGCCGCGAAGCTCGCGGCCGCCGCGGCCAAGTAACTCAGGCCGGGACGCCCGCAGCCGCCCGCAGCGCGAGCGTCAGCGCCAACTCATCCCCGTAGTCCGCGCCGCCGCGACACCAGACCTCGAGGTCGGCCAGGGCGATCGTCGCCTCCTGCAGCTCATCCACTTCGACTCCCCGCAGGCGGCGCACCAGCTGCTTGGCCGCGTATGGGTGCATACCCAGCTTCGACTCGACCTCCGCGGGGGGCACGCCCTCCTCGAGCAGCGCGGCCGCGGCGCAGGCCTTGCGCAGCCGTGACGCGAGGCCGTAGATCAAGCCGGTGACGTTCTCGCCTTGGGCGACGAGCCGCTCGGAGATGCGCAGTGCCGCAGCGGCATCGCGTTCGAGCAGGGCATCGGACAACGCCCAGACGACCGCCTCGGAGGTGTCGGCGATCATCGCTTCGAGGTCGGCGCCGCCGACCTCTCCCCCCTCTCCGGCCCAAAGCGCCAGCCGCTCCAGCTCGTTGCGCAGCCGCTGTGGGCCCGCCCCCATCCGGTCGACCAACATGCGCGCGGCCACCGGGTCGAGGCGGAAGCCCAGCCGCTTGGCGTCGGCGACGAGAGCGCGCGGCATATCCCGCGCCTTCGGCGCCTCGAACTCGTGGATCTCACCCTGCGCCGCCTTGACGGCGCGGGCCAGCTTCGCGGGCGCCTTGGCCCGGGCGATCAGGACGACGCTGAGGTCGGGCGGCAGCCCGGGGAGCGCCGCGGCGACCTCCTCCAGCTGGCGATCGCGCCAGCGCTCGACCCCGTCCGCAAGCAGGTAGCGGCGCGACTCGGTCAGCGACATCGCCGGGATCGCCGCCAGCAGTGCCTCGTGGTCGGGCGCGCCGCGGCCCTCGCCGGCCTCGAAGACCTGCAGCGAGGCGGAGCCTCCGTCGCGCTCCGCACGCGCCCGCAGACGGGCGCGTGTTGCGTCGATTTTCGCCCCGTCGGTGCCCGCGATCAGGTAGAGCGGGTGCATTTCCTCGGCCATCGGCCGAGTTTAGTCGTGGCCGTGCCCGTAACTGTGGGATCCGTGGTCGTCGTCGCCCCTGCCGTCACGACCGTAGGCGTGGCCGTTGCCATGACTCCAGGAGGGGACGCTCGATTCGTCTTCGGCGGGCACGCCCGAGGCGGTCGCCGGTTGGGGGGTCGGAGCGGCCGTGGCGGTCGCGCTCGACGGCGGTGGGGTGACCTCTGGCGCGGGCTCCGCCGGCGGTTGTGAGACCGGGGTGGGCGATGGCTGCTGTGCGGGTGCATGGGTCGTTCCCGACGGAGCGCCGTGGCCGTGCGACGGCTGGTGCGCCCGACCTTCGCCGGAGTTGATCGGCTCGGCGGGAGCAACCACGAACTCCGTCGAGTGCGACGAGGCCGAGCCGGCGTCGCGACCGCTCGCGGCTTCGCCTCCGGCAGTCGTGGCTCCGCGTCGGGCCGTCTTGGCGTTGACATCGCGGGTGCGTCCCTCCGAAACCGCAGGGCGAGCGTGCTCGCCGCCCGCCCCCGCACCGGCGGCGATCGTCGCCTTGCCGACGCTCTGGTGTCGCGGGTGGGTCGGCGGGATCGGGCTGGCGGAGATCAGCGGCCACTCCTGATTGAGGCCGATCGCGACGATCGCCAAGCCGACGGCGGTGGTGGCCCCGAGCAGAGCCAGCGATGTCGCCCGGGCGCGCTCGAGCATGCCGCGGCCAAGGAGGTTCGGCCTCGACTGGCGCATCACGGGTTTCCACACTTGCAGTGCACCGCTACGTCCATCGGCCGCGAGGCGGCGCGCTACAAGGCCTGGGCCAGATACCCCCAATATCGATTCGGAGATTCGTTTATTCCTGTCCATGGGCCACGAACGAACCACCCCGGACATCGATCTCGACAGTCCCCTTGCGGTCGGTGCGCAGAACGGGCACGCCGTGCGCCGCTAGGGTCGCAAGTGTGGCCACGGTCGGGTGCCCGAAGGGATTGCCAATCCCGACCGAGATCACGGCCAGGCGGGGCCGCGTCCGCTCCAGCAACCTCCCGAGGCCGGCGTCGTCGCTGCCGTGGTGGGCGACCTTGAGCACGTCGACCGGCCCTGGGTCGAGTGGCGTCACCTCGGCCTCGGCATCGGCGGTGAGCAGCATCGAGAAGCGGCCCCAGCGGGCGAGCGCGACGACCGCGAGGCGGTTTGGGTCCTCGCCACGATGGGATCCGCCGAGCAGCTCCGGCGGTGGCCAGAGGACGTCGAGGCGCAACCGGCCCGCGCGCAGCTCGTTGCCCCGCGCGACCCGACGGGTCGGAACGCCCGCCGCGGCTGCCTTGCCCAGCAGCTCCCCGCCGAGGACTCCGTAGGCGAGCCGCCCGACCGGCATCGTGCCAAGCAGTTCCTCGATGCCGCCCGCGTGGTCGGCCTGGTCGTGGGTGACGACGACCCCGCCGAGCCACCCCACACCGGCCGCGCGAAGCTTGCCGATCAGGCCCTCTCGCGGCGGCCCGCCGTCGACGAGGACCGCGGGCGCGCCGCGCGGCTGCAACAGGATCGCGTCCCCCTGTCCAATGTCGAGGACGGAGATGCGCAGGCCAGGCTGCGGCCCGGGTACGGCGCGCCCCCTCTCTGCGCCAAGTCCCCAAACCAGCGCCAACGCCCCGACGCCGACCGCAAACGCTGCCGCACCATGCCGCAGACGGGCTTCGAACCACCGCCATCTGAACGCTCGAGGCCCACCGGCGGATCGACGGCTCGCCAGGTGCCTGACCGCGAACGCGGCGGCGGCGAGCGCCGCGTAGGAGGTGAGCAGGCCGCCGACGCCCAACCGCACGTGCGGGTAGGCCCAGCTCGGCCTCCCGCACCAGGCCGCGACCTGGGCGATGTAGGCCAACAGCGGAGCCTCGACGAGGTTGAGCGCCTCGACCGGGAAGCCCGGCACCTGGCCAGCCGCCAGAACCAGCATCCCCAGCCACATCGCCGGAGCCACGGCCGGTAGCGCCAGCAGGTTGGCAAGCAGGGTCGCGGTCGAGATCGCTTCGAAGTGGAAGGCGATCAGCGGCGCCGTCGCCAGCGTCGCCGCGATCGTCATCGCCGCGCCGTCGGCCAGGGCGCGGCGCCAGCCGCCGTCGCCGAGCCTCGCGATGAGCGCACGGCGCAGCGGCGCCGCCAGCAGGAGGATGCCGAGCACGGCGGCGAAGCTGAGCTGCCAGCCGACGTCGGCGGCGATCCCCGGATCGATGGCAAGCAGAACGACCGCGGTAATCGCCAGCGCGTAGAAGCGCGAGGCGCGCCGCCCGGCGATCGTGGCGAGCAGCCCGAGGGCGCCCATGACGCCCGCCCGCTGGATCGACGGGCCGGCGCCGGCCAGCGGCACATAGACCGCGATCAGCCCGAGGATCCAAAGCAGCCGCGTACGCAGCGGCATTCCGAGCGCCGCCAGCAGCGGCAGCGCGAGGAGGGCGAGGAGGGTCACGTTCTGGCCACTGACTGCTAGCAGGTGCGCCAGTCCAGAGCGGCGGAAGTCTTCCGTTGTCGCGGGGTCGACCCGCTCGTCCTCGCCGAGGACGAAGCCGCGCGCCAGCGCCCCCTCGCGCGAGGGCATGCCCCTGCCGAGGGCGGACTCCCCCCTGGCGCGGATCTCGCCGCTGTGCAGCAGCGCCAACACGGTCGCAACAGCGACGAAGAGGAACGGCAGGCGCAGCCGTCCCCCCGGCATCGCTCAGGGCTGCAGCCGGTCGCGCAGCGATTCCATCGTCGCCGGTCCGATCCCACTGACCTCGTCGAGCTGGTCGACCGAAGAGAAGCCGCCATGCTCGTCGCGGTATTCGACGATCTCGGAGGCGGTCACCGGGCCGATCCCCTCGATCGATTCGAGCTGCTCGGGCGTGGCGCTGCCGAGACTGATCGGGCCGTCTTCCCCCGCGGCGCCGGCCGTCGCGACGCCGCCGCCCGGGCCGGATTCCGGCACCACCACCTGCTGCCCGTCGGCGAGCCGTGCCGCCCGATTGATCCCTCCCGGCATCGCATCGGATGTGGCGCCGCCGGCGCGTGAGATCGCATCGACCACCCGCGAACCGACCGGCAGCCGGTAGACGCCGGGGCGTCGCACCGCACCGGCGACGTCGACGACGACGTCCGGCCCCCCACTCGACTTCAGGCTGACCGACCCCGAAGATGGCGCCGAGGCCGCATAGGACTGTTCCGGCCCGCTCCCATCCGCGCGGATCGCCCGGGCGCCGACGAGCAGCAGCGCGACAGCGACGGCGCCGTAGACGGCTACCTGGGACCGTGAGAGATCTGGCATGGACCGAGCCTGGCCGGTCCGGGCGCGCGCGTGGCGCGCAAAGGCAAAAAGTTCAGCTACGGATTTTCGTCATCGTCGTAGCCCGCGACCTCGGCAAGCTGATCGCTGTACAGCTCGGCCGCCGCGACCGGCGGCGACTGGACGGAGACGCAGGCGAGCGCCTCCGCTCCCCCGTTAGCGATCGCATGGTCTGTCGCGGGCGGGACGAGGATCAGATCCCCGACCCCCACGTCCTGTGTGTCGCCGGCCACCGACATCGTGGCGGACCCGCGGACGACGACGTAGACCTGCTCGCCTCCCTCGTCGGAGCGCAGCGTCTGCTCGGCCCCGGCGGGGATCTCCAACCAGGTCACGGACATGTTGCGGGCGCCGAGCTGCCCGGCGTCCATCAGCGCGTGGTAGCGCAACCGGTGCCATTCCTCTGCGGGCGCTTCTGACAGACGTCTGACGAGCACGGCGGGCTTTGTACCAGAAAATCCCTACTGAGCCGCAAAAACTCAGCGAACCACGAAGTTTACGAGCTTGCCCGGGACGACGATTTCCTTGACGATCTGCTTGCCGTCGAGGTGGCGGCGCACCTTCTCGCTCTCGCGGGCGAGCGCGAGCAGCTCGGCTTCGGGCGCGTCGGTGGCAGCCTCGATCCGGTCGCGCAGCTTGCCGTTGACCTGGACGACGAGCGTGACGGTGTCGCTGGACAGCAGCGCCGGATCGGCCTCCGGCCAGGACACCTCCCAGACCCTCCCGCCCCGCAGGCGCTCCCAGATCTCGGCGCCCAGATGCGGCGCAAAGGGGAAGATCAGCGAAGCCGCGGTTGCGGTGGCGAAGCGGACCGCAGCGGTCCCTGCGGGGTCTCGGTAGAGGCCGTCCTTGAGCCGGTATGCCTCGTTGACGAGCTCCATCACGGCGGCGATCGCGGTGTTGAACTGGAAGCCACGTTCGAAGTCACGGCTGGACTTGTCGATTGCCCAGTGCCCCTTGGCGATCAGCTCGCGCGCCTCGCCGGTGGCGGCCGGGTCGAGCTCGGCGCTCTCCCGGTCCTCGACCTCCTCGCAGAGGCGCCAGAGGCGAGAGAGGAAGCGGTTGACGCCCTCGACCCCCTCGTCCGACCAATCGCCGCCCCGCTCGGGCGGGCCCATAAAGCAGATGTAGGTGCGGGCGGTGTCGGCGCCGTAACGCTCGACGTACTCGCCCGGGCTGACGGTGTTCCCCTTCGACTTCGACATCTTTGCGCCGTCGCGGGTGATCATTCCCTGCGTGAAGAGGTTCGCGAACGGCTCCTGCACCGAGAGCGTGCCGAGGTCCGCCAGCGCCTTGGTGAAGAAGCGCGCGTACATCAGGTGCAGGATCGCGTGCTCGACCCCGCCGATGTACTGGTCGACCGGCAGCCAGTGGTCGGCCGCGTCGCGTTCCCAGGCAGCCTCCGCGTTGCGCGGGTCGAGATAGCGGATGAAGTACCAGGAAGAGTCGACGAAGGTGTCCATCGTGTCGGTCTCCCGCTCCGCCGCGCCGCCGCAGCGGGGGCACTCTGTCGCGACCCAGTCCTCGGCGGCGGCCAACGGGCTACGGCCCTGCGGCGCGTAATCGTCGACCTCGGGCAGCTCGACCGGGAGCTGGTCGTCGGGGACCGGGACCATTCCGCACTCCCCGCAGTAGACGACCGGGATCGGCGCGCCCCAGTAACGCTGGCGCGAGACCAGCCAGTCGCGCAGGCGATAGTTGACCGCGGAGTCGCCGCGACCGTCGTCCTTGAGCCAGGCGACGATCTCCTCGTAGGCCTCGCGGTTGTGCTTGCCGTCGAAGCGGCCGGAGTTGGTCATCTGGCCGTCGCCCTCGTAGGGCAGGCCCCGCGGGTCGCGTGCGGTCTCGGGGTCCTCGCCCTCGATCACCCGCATCACGGGCAGGTCGAACCGCTGGGCGAATTCGTAGTCGCGCGCGTCGTGGCCGGGAACCGCCATGATCGCCCCGGTGCCGTACTCCATCAGCACGTAGTCGGCGACGAACATCGGGATCCGCTCGCCGTTGACCGGGTTGACGACGCTGCGCCCGAGCGGCACGCCGGACTTCTCGCGGTCCTCGGCACCGCGTTCGGAGGCCGACTCGCGGGCGACCCGGTTGACGTACTCGCGCACCTCGGCCTCCGCCGGCGCGCCGGCGATCAGCCGCTCCAGGTCGGGGTGCTCGGGGGCGAGCACGAAGAAGGTCGCGCCGAAGAGGGTGTCGGGGCGGGTGGTGAAGACCGGAAAGTCGAGATCCAGCTCCTCACAGCGAAAGGTGACCTCGGCGCCCTCGGAGCGGCCGATCCAGTTGCGCTGCATCGTCACGACGTGCTCGGGCCAGGAGTCGAGCAACTCGAAGTCGGCGAGCAGGCGATCGGCGTAGTCGGTGATCTTGAAGAACCACTGCTCGAGGCGGCGCTGTTCGACCTCGCTGCCGCAGCGCTCGCAGCGACCGTCGACGACCTGCTCGTTGGCGAGCACCGTGGCGTCCTTGGGGCACCACTGCACCGGCGCCTCGGCGCGGTAGGCGAGGCCGCGCTCGAAGAGCCGCAGGAAGATCCACTGGGTCCAGCGGTAGTACTCGGGCGTGTGCGTGCCGAGCTCGCGCGACCAGTCGATCGAGATCCCCCACTCGCGGAACTGGCGCCGGAAGGACTCGATCGAGCGCTCGGTCGCCTCGCGCGGCGGCTCGCCGGTCTTGATCGCGTTGTTCTCGGCGGGGAGGCCGAATGCGTCATAGCCCATCGGGTGGATCACCTCGAAGCCGTGGCGGCGGCGGAAGTGGGCGATCGCATCGCCGACCGCGTAGCACTTGAGATGACCGACGTGGGGCTCGCCCGAGGGGTAGGGCAGCATCTCCAGCACGTAGGCCTTCGGCTTGTCGCCGTCGAATCCGGGTTGGCCCGGGTTGGGCACCTCCCAGGTCTTCTCTTCAGCCCAGAGCCGCTGCCACTTCACCTCGATCTGCTTGGGGTCGTAGCCCATGCCCGCATCCTATGAAGAACCAATTCGCGAGCATCACGATCTGATTCCTGCGGTGGTTTATGTGACGGGAGAGACCGACTCGAGTATGTGCGGCCAGAGATAGATCTCGAGCGTGGCGGCGACGAGCAGCGTCGGGATCGCCATCGCGACGGTGATGAAGGTGGCGGCAAGGAGCTGGTTCCACTCGCCGCGGCGGCTGGCGATCAGCCAGGCGGCGAGGGGCAGGAAGAGAGCGCCGAGCTCGGGGATCGCGTGCGGCAGCACGGTGAGGATCAACATCGCGTGGGAGATGTGAAGCTGGAAGGCGATCGTCGAGCCCTGGAAGCCGAGGTAGAGCGCCTGGGTCGAGAGCGAGAAAAGGGTCACCGCGGCGACAAAGAGGATCGCGAACTGTCCGGCCTTGACGTGAATCCAACGGGAGATGCCCCTGCGCTGGGCGGCCGCGATCGGCATCGAGGCGCCGGCGATGAAGCCGGCTACACAGGCTGTCGCGTGCAGCGCGAGGACAAGCGAGTTGCGCCAGAGAATCGGCAACAGGTCTCCGGGATCGGTCGGTTCGGTCAGGCCCGGCAGGTGGATCGGCGTGATGTCCGGGGTGAGCAGGCCGGCGACGACCCAGACCGCCGCCAGCAGGCTCACCGCGATCGCCAGGCTGAGCGCCAGCCATGACCGCACAACGGCCCAGGGATGCTCGTTCCAGGCGGCGAACGTCGCGCGTGTGTCCCGCATGCCGTGCGAGAAGACATGCTCGTTGGCGCCGTTCATCGCTCCATCATCGGCAGGCGGGCGATGACGGTTGAGCGAAGTAGGCTGGCGTCCGTGGGGGAAACGGGAGAAGCCGCCTGGATCTTTGCCCTCGCCCGTCGCCCAGCGCCGCCCTCTTCTGAATGCGAAAGGCTCGTCAACGGCGCCCACTCGGGCCCAAATCACATGTAGTTAGACCCGTCCGAGAGAGTGGAGCTGGTGGGATTCGAACCCACGACCTACGCGCTGCCAGCGCGTCGCTCTTCCTCTGAGCTACAGCCCCGAGACCTAGTCTTTGGCGAAGTTTATCGCTAGGCCGCGCGCTGGTCCGGGCCCTGGTCCTCGTCTACATCGAGGATCAGGCCGTCGCCGGCGGTGCGGCGGATGTTGAAGTCGAAGGGGGCGTTCTCTTCCAGCTCGCGCAGCAGGTCAACCGGCTCGTCGAACTGCATCGAGACGGTCGCGCGGCCCTCCGAGAAGCGCTCGACCGATATCTCAGATGCGCCGAGCCTGCCGACCGCGTCCTCGAAGCCGACCAGCTGCGAGAAGTCGCCGAGCGGGCCGATCTCGAGTTTGATCAGACCCTCGAAGAGCTGCCCCAGTGCGGCCTCGGCGGTGGGCTCCCCGGCCGTCTCCCCGGCCTCGGTGGACCCATGGGCTTCGCTGAGATCCTGCGTGCGCCGGCTCACCTCGACCGCCTCGCGCAGCGCCTTCATCCGAATCCGGGTCGCCTGGCCGCGGGCCTGCGCCTGGATCTCCTCGAGCCGCTCGGACACGGCATGCAGCGAGGCGATGCTGCGCTCGTGGCGCTCGTTCGCCTCGCGCAGGCGCTCGCCGAGGCCGCGAATCTCACGCTCGCGCTCGATCACCATCCCCGAGAGCGATGCAAGTTCGGCATCGGTCGCGGAAGCGTGGTGCTCGACCGCCTCGATCGCCGCATCGCGCGCAGCGATCGCCGCGTCCACGTCCTCGCGACGGTAGCCGAATAGCGCCCGCTTGAAGCTACCCATGCGCGGCACCGTAAAGGTGCCCTCGGACGCCATCCTGAGCCAGGTCGGGCTCGAGTCTCGGCGCCTCCCGCCAGAGGTCCTCGAGCTGGTAGCGCTCGCGCTCCTCCGCGGTGAAAACATGCAGGACCACGTCGAAGTAGTCGAGCACGATCCAACCGGCCGCACTCTCACCCTCGACGCCGCCGGGAAGCATCTCGTGCTCCCGCTTGAGGCGCAGCTTGACCTCGTCGACCACGGCCCGGGCCTGACGCTCGCCGCGCGCCGTGCAGATCGCCAGGAAGTCGGTGTAGGCGGCGAGACCGCGCATGTCGAGGACGACGATCTCGGTCGCCCCTTTCGAGTCGGCCAGCTCGGCCAGCCTGCGCGCCAGCGCCTCGGACCCGAGCCCACTCACGCGTAGACCCCCTTCTCCTCGATGAAGCGCGCGACCGCCTCCGGCACCAGGTAGCGCAGCGGCCGCCGCGCCGCGGCGCGCTCGCGCACAGCCGAGGAGGAGACGCCGAACTGCGGCATCTCGAGCATCGTCACCCGGTCCTCGGCGCCCAGGCCACGCATCGTCGAGGCGACGTCGGCATCGGAGACGCCGGAGCGCCGCGCCACGGCCAGCCGGGCCTGCTCGACGACGCGCTTCGGCTCACGCCAGCTCTCGAACCCGACGGCTGCGTCCGCCCCCATCACGAACACCAGATCAGGTTCTCCTTTCTCGCGTGCAAGCAGCTCCAAGGTCTCATACGTGTAGGACGGCCCCTCGCGCCCAACCTCCAAGGTGGATACGTTGAAGCGCGGATCGTCGGCGGCGGCCAGGCGGGTCATCGCCAGGCGCAGCTCGCGGCCGGGGTCGTCGTGGATCTTCTTGTGCGGCGCCTCGCCGGTGGGCACGAGCACGACTTCGTCCAGGTCGAGCTGCCAGAGCGCCTCCTGGGCAAGCGCCAGGTGGCCGAGGTGCGGCGGGTTGAAGGCCGAGCCGAGCACGCCGACTGCCGGGCCGCCCGCCGCGCGGGGGCTACTCACGCACTTGGCCGTCGCCGCGGGCGACGTACTTGTAGGTGGTCAGCTCGCGCAGGCCGATCGGGCCGCGGGCGTGCAGCTTCTGGGTCGAGTTGCCGATCTCGGCCCCCATGCCGAACTCGAAGCCGTCGGTGAAGCGGGTCGAGGCGTTGGTGTAGACGACGGCGGCGTCGACTCCAGCGGTGAAGCGCTGCGCGGCGTCCTCGGAGCGGGTCACGATCGCCTCCGAGTGTCGCGTTCCGTGCCGGTTGACGTGCTCGATCGCCTCCTCGAGCGAGTCGACGACGGCAACAGCCAGCCTCAGGTCAAGGTACTCACTGTCCCAGTCCTGCTCGCCGGCGGCGCCGACCTCCACCCCGCCGGCGTTCGCCCGGGCGCGCTCGTCGCCGACCAGCTCGACGCCCGCGCCGCGCAGGTCCGCGAGCGCGCCGGGCAGGAAATCGGCGGCGACGGCCGCATCGACCAGCAGCGTCTCGGCCGCGTTACAGACCCCGGGCCGCTGCGCCTTAGCGTTGAGCGCGATCCGCCGCGCCATCTCCAGATCGGCGTCGGCGTGGACGTAGATGTGGCAGTTGCCCGCAGCGGCGTAGATCACCGGCACGCGGGCGACGTCCTTGAGCGCCCGCTTCAGGCCCTCGCCTCCGCGCGGGATCAAGAGGTCGACGCTGTCCTCCTGGGTCGCCAGCTCGGCCAGATCCTCGCGGCCGCTACCGGCGAGCAGCACCGCCGCGTCCTCGGGCAGCCCGGCCCCGGCCAGCGCCTCACGCACGATCGCCGCCAGCGCGCCGTTGGTCCGCTCGGCGTAGCTGGAGCCGCGCAGCACGATCGCGTTGCCGCTCTTGACCGTCAGCGCCGCGCAATCGATCGTCACGTTGGGCCGCGCCTCGTAGACCACCGCCACAACCCCCAGCGGCACCCGGACCTTGGTCAGCTCGAGCCCGCTCTCCAACACCCGCTCGTCGAGCAGCTCGCCAACCGGGTCGTCGAGCTCCATAACCGCCCGCACTCCCTCGGCCATCGCCGCGATCCGCTCCTCACTCAGGGCGAGCCGGTCGCGCAGCGCCGGAGTCAGCCCTTCTGCCCGTTCATCCGCCAGGTCGGCCGCGTTCGCCTCAAGCACGTCGCCGGCGCGCTCGCCCAGCAGCCGCGCAATCGCGGCAAGGGCGGCGTCCTTGGACTCCGTTGTGGCGCCGGCAAGTTCGCGCGCGGCGCGCCGGGCAGCGGCACAGGCTTCGGCGACGGTTTTTGTTGCTACGGCCATTTGAAGAAGGGTACGGGAGCGCGGGGTGTCCCTCGCCCGCTTACACCAACACGAAGCGGTCGCGGTGGATTACCTCGTCCGCCGCGTGGGGCAACAACTCGCGCACCTGTGCGCTTTTCATGCCCGCCACCTGCCCGAGCTCGGTCGCGGCAAAGTCAACGATGCCCTTGCCGATGACGGCGCCGCCCGCGGTTACCTCAACAGCGTCGCCGGACTTGAAGTCGCCATCGAGGTTCTCGACTCCGACGGGCAGAAGGCTCGAACCGCTCTCGCGAAGGACTCGGGCGGCGCCCTCGTCGACCATCAGCCGCCCCCTGGTCGGCTTGGCGTACTTGAGCCAGAGCTTGAAGCTGGATGCCTTGCCCGCCTGCGCCGCGAAGCGCGTGCCCGTCTCCTCTCCCCCGGCGGCGGCGAGCAGCGTGCCCGCGCTCGTCCCGTTGCAGATCGTCGCCGGGATGCCCGCCTCGGCCGCCATCTCCGCCGCGGCGACCTTGCTGCGCATTCCGCCCGAGCCGAAGGCCGAGGTGCGATCCCCGATCTCCATCGCGGCCAGCTCGGCGAAGTCCTCGACTGAGGCGATTTGCTCCGCGTCGGGATCGGCGTGCGGGTCGCTGCGGTAGAGGCCATCGACGTCGGAGAGCAGCACGAGCAGGCGGGCGTCGAGCAGGATCGCGACCTGCGCGGCGAGGAAGTCGTTGTCGCCGAAACTGATCTCGTCGGTCGCCGTGGTGTCGTTCTCGTTCACGACCGGCACCACCCCCCACTCGATCAACCGCCGCAGCGTCTGCCGCGCGTTCAGGTAGTTCGTGCGGGCGGCGATGTCGGCGGCGGTCAGCAGCACCTGGGCGGAGCGGGTCCCGCCCGCGGCGAGGCGCGACTGGTAGGCGCGAAAGAGATCGCCCTGGCCAACCGCCGAAGCGGCCTGCAGCTCGTCCATCGCCCGCGGGCGCACCGGCAGCTCCATCAGCCGCATCCCGCGCGCGATCGCGCCCGAGGTGACCATCGCGACCCGCTCGCCCGCCTGCTCGAGCTCGGCCACCTGCGCGCAGACCGAGTCGAGCACGTCGACGCGCAGCTCGCCGTCGTCGGCGGCGACGATCGAGGATCCGAGCTTGACGACCAGGGTCATGCGCCAAGTCTACGAGTGGCCCGCGGCGCAGCGATGGGCAAATGCGGGAACTCCTACTCCAGCCAAACCTTTACCCGCTTGGGCGAGCCAAGGCCGGAGAAGTCGCCGCGATCGCGAATCCCCTCTGCCGCCCGTGCCATCGCCTCGACGGCGGCCCAGGCAAGACTGCCGCCGACGCTGATCCGCCGTGCCCCGGCGGCGACGATCTCGGCCATCGAGAGGCCAGGACCGGCAAGGACATTGACTGGCTTGCCAACCGATTGGCAGACCGCGCGGATCTCCTCGGCGTCCTTCAGTCCGGGGGCATATAGGACATCGGCGCCGGCGCGCTCGAACGCCTGCAGGCGGGCGATCGTGTCGCCGAGGTCGGGGTTGCCCCGAATGTGGTTCTCGGCCCGCGCGGTCAGGGTGAAGGGAAAGTCCAGGCGGCGGGCAGCCGCAACGGCCGCCGCCACCCGCCGCGCCGCGACATCGACCTCGTAGATCCCCCCGTCGGGATCGAAGTCCTCGATCGAGCCTCCGACCGCCCCGGCGCCAGCGACGCGCTCCACGGCAGCAGCGGCATCGTCGGCCCCGGGGCCGTACCCGTTCTCGATGTCGACCGAGACCGGCAACGCTGTCACAGCGACAAGCGCAGTCACGTGCTCAACCAACTCGTCGAGGGAAACGCCGCCGTCGAGGCGGCCGAGGGTGAAAGCCAACCCGGAGCTCGTCGTCGCCAGAGCCACGAAGCCGAGTGCCTCGAGAACCCGCGCCGAGCCTGCATCCCACGGATTGGGGATGACGAAGGGCTCGCCTTCGTGCAGGGCCCTGAACCCTTCGGCCCTCTCTGCCTGACTCGCACTCACCGCGACCTCATGGGTGCAGCTCGAACTCGTGCTCGCCGACGCGGACGTCGTCGCCCGCTTCGAAGCCGGCGGCGCGCAGCGCCGCGACGACGCCGATCTCGTTGAGCCGCTGCTCCAGGTAGGCGAGCGCCTCTTCGTTCTTGAGGTCGTGGCGCTCGAAGAGCAGCTCGACCCCGCGGCCGAGCACGCGGTAGGCGCCGTCGCCCTCGCGTTGCACCGAGTAACCACCCTCGCCGACCGGGCGGTAGACGCGGTGCTCAGCCTCGAATTCGGCTGCGCCGGTGCCCGCGCGCTCGGGCCGTGCCGCAATCGTCTCGGGCAGGCCGGAGAGGATCGCCCGCCGCAGCTTTTCGAGGCCCTCGCCGGTTGCGGCCGACACCGCCAGCGCGCCGCGGCCGCTGCTGTCGAGGCGCTCGCGCCACTCGGCGAGCGCCTCGTCCACCTGCGGGCCGGGCAGTAGATCGCGCTTGGAGAGGACGACAAGCTCAGGCACGTCCTCCAACCCTGCCCCGTAGGCAGAGAGCTCGCCCCGGACCGACTCGTAGTTGCCCCGCGGATCGCCCTCGGCCGGGGCCAGGTCGACGAGGTGGACGAGGATCGCGCAGCGCTCGACGTGGGCGAGGAACTCGTGGCCGAGGCCCGCACCCTCGGCGGCGCCCTCGATCAGGCCGGGGATGTCGGCGACGACCGCCTGCCGGTCCTCGCCCTCGATCGTCCCCAACACCGGAGAGAGCGTCGTGAACGGGTAATCGCCGACCTTCGGCTCGGCCCGTGTCAGCCGCGCCAACAGCGAGGACTTGCCCGCGTTGGGCAGGCCGACCAGCCCCACGTCGGCCAGCAGCTTGAGGCGAACCTCGATCCACCCCTCCTCGCCCGAGGTCCCCTTCTCCGCGAACCGCGGCGCCTGCCTGGTCGAGGTCGCGTAGCGCTTGTTCCCGTGCCCCCCGCGACCACCATGAGCGACCACGGCCCGCTGCCCGACCTCGACCAGGTCGATGCGGCTCCCGTCGACGGCTTCTGCCTGCGTCCCGGCGGGCACGGCGATCGCCAACTCCTCTCCCCGGGCACCGTGCCGGTTCGACCCTTCCCCATGCTTTCCACGCTGAGCCCGAAAGTGCCGACTGCCCCGCAGAGCCCCCAAATCGCGCCGCGACGCATCGCAAACCAGCACCACGTCCCCCCCATGCCCACCATCGCCGCCATCCGGCCCACCACGAGGAACATGAGCCTCCCGCCTGAAGCTCACAGCCCCATTGCCGCCAGCCCCACCTTCAACCCAAATCTTCGCGCGATCGTCCATCAAGAGGAGATTAGAAGCTCACGCACGAGGTCCACCGGGGTAGACGCAGAGGGACGGATACCCCTCCCATGGAGGCTCCTGGACGTGCGCCTGAGCCCAGGTCCGCGACTCAGCTGCGCGACGGTCTCCAGGGGAGGGGTATCCGTCCCTCCCGCGCGGCTAGTCAGACAGGACCGAGATAGTCCGACCCTTGCGCGCCTGCTTGAACTCAACCGTCCCCGCCTGGGTGGCGAAGATCGTGTGATCGCGGCCGAGGCCGACGCCATCGCCGGGCCAGAAGCGGGTGCCGCGCTGGCGGACGATGATCTCGCCGCCGGAGACCTTCTGGCCGGCGAAGACCTTGACCCCGAGCATGTTGGGGTTGGATTCGCGGCCGTTGCGGCTGGAGCCGAGTCCTTTCTTATGCGCCATCGTCGTCCTTTTTAGCAGCCGCTTTGGGCTTGGCTGCTTTGTCGGCTTTCGCCGCCGCTTTGCGGGCGCCCATCTTGAGCTCCGTGACCTCGAGACGGGTCAGCTCGGAGCGGTGTCCGGCCTTGCGCCGGTAGCCCTTCTTGGGCTTGTATTTGAAGACCTTGATCTTCGGGCCGCGCAGGTGCTCGGAGACCTTCGCCTCGACTTTGACCTTCTCGAGCTCTTTCGGCGCCGCGACGATCTCCTTGTCGCGGAACAGCACGGGGCGGAGGGCGACCACGTCGCCCTCACCGGCATTCAGCCGATCGACGAGCAGGGAAGTGCCCTTCTCGACCTTGTACTGCTTGCCACCGCTCTCTATGACCGCGTAGGTGCTCATCTGGCGGCGGCGGATTCTAGAGCGTCTGACTCCGCGCCGTTGCTCCCCGGGTCGCCGAGCAGCGATGCGACCGCGGCGGCGCGTTCCACCTGCTCGATCCGCACCATCTTGCGGTCGCCGACGAAACGCCCGCCGCCGCTGACGCTGACGATGTAGGAGTCGATCCTGGCGATCGCGTCGTCGGCGTTGTACATGTGCGGCTCCTCGATCTTCACCAGCACCTCCTCGCCGACCTTGAAGGGCAGCGCCCGCTCCTCGATCTGGGCGCGGCTGCCGGCTTCGATCAGCGTGAACGTGTCGATCGAGAGCGCGTCACCGCCCTCGAAGTGGAACTGCTTGCCGGTTTCCTCCTCGAGCTCGGAGAGGCCGCTGTCCTCCGCGATCAGCTCGGCGGCGACCTTTGGGTTGACGCGCAGCAGGAACGCCTCCGCGTCGCCCTGGTCGGCCGCCATCTCGCGCATCTGCCGCAGCCCCTCCAGGGCCACCGTCTCGGCCGAGAGCACGACGCCCTCGCCCTCGCAGGTCGGGCACGGCGAGGTGAGGATCTCGCGCACGCCGTCGGTGATGTTCTGGCGGGTCATCTCGACCAGGCCGAGCGGCGAGACCTCGACCACGTAGCTCTTCGACTTGTCGGCGTCAAGTGCCTTGCGCAGGGTCTTGAGGACTTTGTCTCGGTTCTTTGCCCGTGCCATGTCGATGAAGTCGATGACGATGATGCCGCCGATGTCGCGCAGGCGCAGCTGGCGCACGACCTCGTCGGCCGCCTCGGTATTGACCTTGGTGATCGTTTCCTCGAGGCCGCCCTTGCCGCGGCCGGTGAAGCTGCCGCTGTTGACGTCGATCACGGTCAGCGCCTCGGTGTAGTCGATGATCAGGTAGCCGCCCGAGGGCAGGTCAACCCGCCGCACCAGGGTCGATTCGATCTCCTTGTCGATCTCCCATTTCTCCAGCAGCGGCTTCTTGCCCTCGTACAGCTCGACTTTCTCGACCAGCTCCGGCGCGGTGCGCTGGAAGAACCCCGTTACGCGTTCGAGCTGCTTGGGCGAGTCGATCACGGCTTTTTCGAAGTCCGAGAGGAAGACGTCGCGCAGCACCCGCACCGGCAGATCCTGCTCTTGGAAGACGAGGCCCGGGGCCTTGATCTTCTCGGTGCGGCCGTCGAGCACCTCGTGCAGCTTGTGCAGATAGCCGATCTCCCGCACGAAGTCGGATTTTTTCGCTCCGTGGGCGGCGGTGCGGACGATCAGGCCGCCCGGGCCCTTGTAGGTGCGATCGACCATCTTGCGCAGCCGGTCGCGCTCGGAGTCAGACAGGCGGCGGCTGACACCGACGCCGCTTCCCTGCGGGGCAAAGACGAGGTAGCGCCCCGCGATCGAGATGTTCATCGAGAGCCGGGCGCCCTTCGACTTGAGCGGGTCCTTGACTACCTGGACGAGGATCTCCTGACCGGACTTGATCAGTTCTGTGATCTTGCGGCCACTGCCGCGCCCGCGCTTCGGAGCCTGTTCGCCGTTGGGCAGGACAATCTCGTCGACGTGCAGGAAGCCGTTGCGCTCGAGGCCGATGTCGACGAAGGCGGCCTCCATGCCGGCCAGGACATTGTCGACCTTGCCCTTGTAGATGTTGCCGACGATCGACCGCCGGCCGCGGCGCTCGATGTAGAGCTCCGCCACGTTGCGTTTGCCGCCTTTGGTCTTCGACTCGAGGACGGCGACACGGGTCTCGCCACGATCGGCGGACACCAGGATGGTTTTCTTCATTTGTGTTTCAGCTCAGTTCAGATAGGTACGCATGGCCAGGTCCCATTCAAGGGGTCACCAGGCGAACCTGCCTTTCTGGCTGAGGCGCGCTTGCATGTGGATGCTCTGAAGCACTCCCAAGGCGAGGAGGGTCGCCAGCACTGACGATCCCCCGTAGCTCATCAGGGGCAGGGGAATCCCGGTGATCGGCATGATCCCCAGGTTCATTCCAACGTTGACGAAGACCTGAAACAGCAGCATGGCGGCGATGCCGCCCGCCACGAGGGTCCCGTATGAGTTCTTCGAGAGCGTCACGATCCGCAGCGCCCGCCAGATCAGCAGGGCGTATAGGGATAGGACGAACGCGGCGCCGAGAAATCCGTAGCGCTCACCGATCACCGCAAAGATGAAGTCGGTGTGCCGCTCGGGGACGAAGTCGAGCCGCGTCTGGGTGGCCCGATCGCCCCGCCCGGTTTTCTCTCCGGAGCCGATTGCGATCTTGGCCTGGTTCTGCTGGTAGCCCGCGTCGCCGGGGTCCTCGCTCGGATGCGTGAAGGAAGTCAGCCTTTCTTGCTGGTATTCCTTCAACACGGGCGTCCCGACTGCGGGAGCGACCACGAGAACGAGGGCCACGAGTGCGGCGAGGGCCGCGCCGATCACCGCGAAGTGCGTCCAGCGGACGCCCCCCACGTACATCACGGCGAGGGTGATTGCCCCGTACACCAGGGAGGTGCCGAGGTCCGGCTGCAAGAAGACGAGCGCAGCCGGGGCGAAGCCGAGGCAGAGGTAGCGCACCGTGCGCTGCCGTGCCGAGCCCCGCCGGGCGCCATCGATGACGAAGCCGGCAAGCGCCAGAACGAGCAGAAGCTTGCCCAGCTCCGATGGCTGGAAGCTGAAGAAGGGCAGGTCGAACGAGCGTCGCGAGCCGCGCGCGGCGAAGCCGAAGACGAAGACGAGCGAGACGCTGACGCAGAGGAAGGTGTAGATGCCGACGCGCAGCTCGCGGAAGCGCGAGTAGTCGACCCGGGCGAGCAGGTACATCCCGATCAGGCCCAGCGCGGCGTAGATCGTCTGCCGGTCGACGTAGTAGCCCGGGTTGCCGGGCACGTCGTGCGCCGTCGCCTGGCCGAGCACGAAGACGCTGAAGGCGACGAGGCCGAGCGCGGCAAGGCCGAGCGGGGCGTCCATGTACGGGAGGCCGAGGCGCTCGGCGATGCCCGGTCGCAGGGCGAACGGCTCGGGGCGGGCGCGGCGGGTGCGAGTCGCGTACATCAGCCCGGGCTGCCGCCGTTTTCGCCGGCTTCGCCGGAGCTGTGCTTGTCGAAATACGCTTCCAGAATCTGCAGCGCGGCGGGGGCCGCCGATTCGGCTCCGAAGCCGCCTTCCTCGATCGTCACCGCCGTCACGATACGGGGATTCGGATACGGGGCGAGCACGATGTACCAGGACTGGTCTTCGTGGCCGACCCGCTGGGCGGTTCCGGTCTTGCCCGCGACGGGTACCGGAAAGTTGCCGAAGACGGCGTATGAGGTGCCGCCGGGCGCCTGCGCGGCGTCGTGCAGCCCTGCCAGGATCACGTTCGCGCTTTCTTCTTTGAACTTGACGTGACGGCGTGGTTCGGGCTCGAATTCACGCTCCACCCGGCCCGCCGCGTCGTCGACCTCGAGCCCGACGTGCGGGGTGACGACGGTGCCGCCGTTGGCCAGGGTCGCGTAGGAGATCGCCATCTGCAGCGGGTTGGTCTGCAGATCGCCCTGGCCGGTCGCCAGCTGGATGTTGTCGCCGGCCGACCAAGGCCGTTCTTCGGCGAGGCCTTCGGCGGCGAGCTTGTCGCGCCACTGCTTGGTCGGCAGCAGGCCGACTTCGGCCCCGGGGATGTCGATCCCCGTCGGCCGGCCGATCCCGAGCTTGTGCGCCCAGCGCTGCAGCTGGCCGGTGTCCCACATGTCGAAGCCGAGCGTGTAGAAGAAGACGTCGGAAGAGACCTGCAGCGCCGGCACCAGGGTCAGCGCGCCATAGGAGGCGCCGCCGGCGTTCTGGAAGCTCTGGCCGCCGACCGTGAAAGTGCCGCCGTCTTCGATCACCGAGCTCGGAGTGATCACTCCGCCTTCCAGCGCCGCCAAGGCGGTGATGAGCTTGAACGTCGAACCGGTCGGGTACAGGCCGGCGATCGCCCGGTCGGTGATTGGCGCCGCCACAGGGTCGCGGTACAGCGAGTTGACCTCGGCTTGGCTCGGTTCGATCAGTGCGCTCGGATCGAAGGTCGGGAAGGAGCCGAGCCCGAGCAGTTCGCCGCTGCGCACGTCCATCGTGACGAAGCCGCCGGGCAGCCCGCGGGCGGCAAGCGCCGCTTCGCCGGCTTCCTGCACGGATGAGTCGATCGAGAGCTTGAGGTTGTCGCCGGGGACGGGAGGCTGTGAGACGAGCTGCCCGTTACGGGTCGGCTGACCGAGCGCGTCAACCTGGATCCGGGTCAATCCGGGCCTGCCACGCAGGAAGCTGTCGTAGGTGTCCTCGACCCCGTCTTGGCCGATTTGGTCGCCGGGCTGTAGGCCGCGGTACCGGCGTTCTTCGAGCTGTTCTTCGGAGACCTCGCCGACGTTGCCGACGATGTGGGCGGCGAGCGTTGCGTGCGGGTAGCGGCGCACGAAGACCCGTTGCACGGTTACCCCGGGGAAGCGGTCCTGGTTCTCCTTCAGGTAGTAGACGAGGTAGTCGCCGACGTCGCGACGCACGGTGACCGGGGCGCTCGGGGCGACCAGCAGCTCTTCGTGGATCGTCTTGCGAAGCTTGTGTGGGGTCGTGTGGATCAGGCCCGCCAGCCGGGTCAGCTCGCCGCGGCGCCGGCGCTCTTCGAGGGGCAGCTTGCGCGGGTTGATCTGCAGGGCCAGGCTGGTGCGGTTGGCGACGAGGATCTTGCCGTTGCGGTCGAGGATCTCTCCGCGCGGGGCGCTGACCCTGAACTCGCGGGTGCGGTTGTTGTTCGCTTCGGCGACGTACGCTTCGCCGTTCAGCACCTGCAGGAACCAGAGCCGGAAGAAGAGTACGCCGAAGAGCGCCAGCGCCACGCCGCCGAAGAGGGCGATGCGCAAGGCCAGCCTGTTGCCCATCTGCGGGCCGAGCTGATCGGATCGCCTGTACACAACAGCCCCTAGACGCCCAACACGGTCGGCTGGCGGCGCCGGGTCACCGTCGGGTCGTCGACCAGCGCCGGGCGCAGCGCCCGCCGCAGGCCGAAGTAGATCGGCCAGGCCAGGAAGAAGGCGTAGATGCTCTTCAACAGCATGTCGCGCACGATCAGCGGGCTGACCGGGGCGTCGACGCCGAGCATCACCTGCACGATCGCAAAGCCGAGCTCGGCGACCAGGGTCAGCGCCATGCAGATCAACGGCGGCAGCAGGGCGCTGTGGATGTCGAAGCGCTCGCGGAAGAGCCCTGCCAGATAGCCGGCGCCGAGCAGCACCAGCGAGGAGCCTCCGAGCGGCACGACGAGCAGGCAATCGACCAGGAAGCCGAGCGAGAAGCCGGCGACGGCGCCGCTCAGGCTGCCGCCGAGCAGGCCGAGCGAGACGACCACCGCGGGCAGGATGTCGGCACTGGTGTGCAGCAGCTCGACCCGCGAGAAGAAGGAGAGCTGCAGCAGCACCGCGAGAACCGCGATCGCGGCCAGGCGGGCGAAGATCTTCGGCGTCACGATCATCCGCGCGAGCCCCCGGTCAAAATCTGGACCAAGTCGAGGTTGGCGATGTCGGCATAGGGTCGCAGGTGGGCCTGCTGGCTGGCCTCCTGCTCGGCGATCGGGGCGCTCGTCACCTCACCGACCGGCAGGCCCGGGGGGAAGAGCGAGGCGATGCCCTGCGCCCGCCAGCCCGAGGTGACGACCGCTTGCCCGCGGTGGACATCCTTGGTCGAGTCGATGAAGTCGAGGATCAGGTCTTCGGGATCGCCGACGTCGGGGCTGATCACGCCCTGCACCCCACCCGGCACGACCTTCGCCGAGACAGCGCTGGTGTGGTCGGTGATCAGTGTGACCTGGGCCGAGCCGCCCTGGACCGAGGCGACCCGGCCGACCAGGCCGTCGCCGCTGACCACCGGGTCGTCGACCTTCACCCCGTCGCCCGAGCCGGCATCGACGATCGCCTTCGAGTTCCAGACGGTCGGGGAGCGGCCGATCACCCTCGCCGTCACCGGTTCGTATGGCGATTCCGCCAACGCCGGGCCGCTGTCGAGGCCGACCAGCTTGCGCAGCTGCGCGTTCTCCTGCAGCGCCTCCTGACCGGCGACCGCCTGCTTGCGCGTCGTCGCCAGCTCGTCCTTGAGCCGGCTGTTTTCTCCGCGCGCATCGAAGGTCTTGTCGAACCAGCCGATCGTGTCGCGGGCGGGCTTCAGCGCCCGATCGGCGACCGCCTGCAGCGGGCTGAAGATCGTGCTCACCCCGCGCTGCAATCCCCCCGAGCTCTGCCCGTAGGTGATCGTCAGCAACAGGAAGGAGCCGATGATGAGGAGGGTTAGTACCGCCCTACGGCGGCGTACTTGCTTGCGGTACACGGCGTAGACCTAAGTTTGGCGCTTTGTATGAACGGCGGCTAAGCGACGCGCGCCGTTCCCGAGTTCATCTTGCTGGCGCGGTGGATCGTCTCGAACTCCTCCAGTGAGATGCCGGAGCCGACGGCCACGCACGTCAACGGCGACTCTGCCAGCTGACAGGGCATCTGGCACTCGTCGCGCAGGCGCTGTTCGAGTCCTTGCAGGAGCGCGCCTCCACCGGCAAGGGTAATGCCTCGGTCCATGATGTCCCCGGCGAGCTCGGGCGGGGTGCGGTCGAGCGTGTCCTTGACCGCTTCGACGATGTGGCCGATCGTCTCGTCGAGCGCCTCGCGGACCTCCGCCGAGCCGAGTGTGATCGTCTTCGGCAGGCCGGAGACGAGGTCGCGGCCGCGGATCTCGACCTCGACCTCCTCGGGCAGCTCCGAGGCCGAACCGGCCTCGAGCTTGACCTCCTCGGCGGTCTGCGTCCCGATCGCCAGTTTGTAGTGCTGTTTGCAGTGGTGGACGATCGCCTCGTCGAGCTCGTCGCCGCCGACCCGGATCGATTGCGAGACGACGATCCCGCCGAGCGAGATCACCGCCACCTCGGTCGTGCCGCCGCCGACGTCGACGATCAGCGAACCCGTCGGCTCGGCGACGGGCAGGCCGGCGCCGATCGCCGCCGCCATCGGCTCCTCGATCAGGTAGGCCTTGCGCGCGCCGGCCGAGAGGCAGGCCTCCTCGACGGCGCGCTTCTCGACGCCCGTGACCCCGGAGGGGACGCAGACGACGACGCGTGGGTGGGCGAAGCGGTTGGAGTGAACCTGTTTGATGAAGTGGCGCAGCATCTGTTCGGTCACGTCGAAGTCGGCGATAACGCCGTCCTTGAGCGGCCGGATCGCGGTGATCGTGCCAGGCGTGCGCCCCAGCATCCGCTTGGCTTCGACCCCGACCGCGTGCACCTGGCCGCTGCGCGAGTCGATCGCGACAACGGAGGGCTCGGAAAGCACGATGCCGCGACCGCGCACGTAGACGAGCGTGTTCGCCGTGCCGAGATCGACCGCCATGTCGCGGCCGCCGAGCCCGGTCAGGTAACCGAAGATGCCCATATACGCAATTTGGGGGAAATAGCGGCGCAATCATCCCAGATGGGCGCCGCCCGCTTTCGTCGCGCCTAGGCGAGCAACTCCGGCGCCAAATCCACCAGCAGGCCGACCGGCAGCCCGACCACGTTGGAGACGCTCCCCTCGACCCGCTCGACCAGGGTCGACCCGAGCGTCTGGATCGCGTACCCGCCCGACCGGCCCCGCCACTCGCCGAAGTCCACGTAGCGCTCCTTCTCGGCGTCCGTCAACTCCTTGAAGACCACCGTGGTGCTTTCCAGCCCGACGCGCTCCTCGCCGTCGACGAGCACGACAAGGCCGCTCATCACCGCGTGGGCACGGCCGCTCATCCGGTCGAGGTATTCGCGGGCCTCGATCTCGCCGGTGGGCTTCCCCAGCGCCTTGCCGTCGAGGACGACATCCGTGTCGCAGGCGATGACCACCCCGTCCCTCTCCACCGCCCGCGCCTTCAGCCGCGCGTTCTCGACGACCTCGAGCTCGGGGTCACCCCCACTCAGCTCGTCGACCCCGGGCACCACGACGTCGAACTCGACGCCCAGCTTCCGCAGGATCTCCCGCCGCTGCGGGGACCCGGATGCGAGCGTCGGCCTCAGGACAGCTCGGGGAACCAGATGCCGATCTCACGCTCGGCGGACTCGTCGGAGTCCGAGCCGTGGACCATGTTGAAGGTGACCTCCAGCGCGAAGTCGCCGCGGATCGAGCCCGGCGCGGCCTCGACCGGGTTGGTCGCGCCGATCAGCTGGCGGGCGGCCACGACGGCTTCGGTCCCCTCGAGCACCATCGCCACCAGCGTGCCGCCGGTGATGAACTCGACCAGCTCGCCGAAGAAGGGCTTGTCGGTGTGCTCGGCGTAGTGCTCGTTGGCGATCTGCTCCGAGGCCACCATCGTCTTCAGCGCCACGATCCGCAGGCCCTTGCGCTCGAATCGGGCGATCACCTCGCCACTGAGGGCGCGCTCGAATGCGTCAGGCTTGACGAGGATCAGGGTCCGGCTCACGGCTGGTGCTCCTTTGTTGTCGTTTTGGCTTCGAAGACTCGGGGGGCGAGGCCTCGCGCTGAGGCTCCTTTTTGGCCGCGGGCGCCGCTTTCTTGCGCGGCGCTTTGCGCTCCTCGCGCGGCGCCTGGCGACCCTCGGCGCGTTTACGGCGCGGCCGCTCGCGCTCGGCCAACGCGGTTTCGCAATAGGGGCAGAGCGCCCAGCCCGGATCGACCGGCTTGCTGCACGTAGGGCAGGGGTTCTTGAGGCGACGCTGGCAGTCGGGGCAGCGCAGGAAGTCCTTCTCGGCGGGGAAGCCGCAGTTCGGACAAGCGTGCTCTGTCAGCTGGCGCACCCGCAGCTCGGCGGCTTTGATCTCCAGCTCGCGTTCGTGCGCGTCGTCGAGGAACTCCGGTGGCCGCACGATCGCGTAGATAGCCGTGCCGAGGTACGGAATGAAGGAGGCAAGCGTGGCGCAGCCGATCAGGAACGGGTCCTTGATGCGGCGCTTGGCGTCGAGGTAGGTGAAGACGATCAGCGCCAACCAGACGACGACCAGCATCAAAATGAGCAGGTTGACGACCAGATTGAGGCCGCTGTTGCTGATGCCGAAGGTCGCGATAGCCATGGCTGTGCGCCCTCCACCCCTGCGGGCGAGCGCGCGGTGAGTCTACTTCGCCGCCTGCCTCATGATCCCTGTCGCCCCTGCCCGATCAGAGGAAGAGGTTGCCGAAGAGGTAACCAAGGCCGAAGAAGATCAGGATCACCGCAGCGACCACGCCGGCAACGAGGGCCATCATCGAGAGCAGTTCGGTGCCGGCGCTTTTCGAGTTCATCGCGGCGCCAATCCTAGCGCCGCCCTGGCCGGCGCCAGGCCGTAGTGGGAGCCGGTCACGAGCAGAATGCCCCCCGTCTCGCGAGCCAGCTCGCGCCCCCGGGCCACCGCCGCCCCGAACTCGGCCTCGGCCTCGGCGGCGAGCCCGGCCTCCGCAAACGCCTCCGCCAGCTCCGCCGCCTCAAAAGCCCGCCGACGGGCCGATTTGTCGGGTCCAACCCGACTTTCAGGCCCGTCGGCGGTGGGGAGCTGGGTGCAGACACATCGCGCCAGGACCGGGGCGAGGGCCTGGACGATGGCGCCGGCATCCTTGTCGGCCAGGATCGCGAGGACGGCGATCACCGGGCGCCCCTCGGCCACCTCGGGCAGCGCTTCGGCCAGCGCCCTGGCGCCGTCGGGGTTGTGGGCGGCGTCGAGGAAGACCGGGGGAGCGTCCGCGACACGCTCCAGCCGCCCCGGGATCGCGATTTCGCCGGCCACGGCGCCCACCCTGGCCGGATCGAGCCCACCGAGGAAGGCCTCGACGGCGGTGCAGGCAAGGGCGAAGTTGCGGCGCTGGAACTCCCCTGTCGCGTGCAGGTGCAGTGCCGCGCCGGGGTCCTCGGGAGCGACGAGGAGCCGCGCGCCGCGCTCGCGCGCGGCGCGCTCGGCCAGTGCCGCCACGGAGGGGCTGACCCTGCCGAGCACCAGCGTCGTGTGGTCGCGCAGCACGGCGAGCTTCTCGGCCGCGATCTCCTCCTCGCTCTCGCCCAGCCACTCGGTGTGGTCGAGCCCGACCGAGGTCAGCACCGTCACCTTGGAGGGGATCGTGTTGGTCGCATCCAGCCTTCCCCCCAGCCCGCCCTCAATCGCCGCGGCCTTGACCCGGGCGTTGGCGAGCGCGACGAAGGCGGCCGCCGTGGCCAGCTCGAACTGGGTCACCGCCTCGCCCTCCGCGAGGGTCCGGTTGACCGTCTCCGCCGCGGCAGCGGCGCGCTCGACCGCCACGGCGAACTCAGCCGCGCCGATCTCCCGCCCGTGGATCAGCACCCGTTCGGACCAGCGGGCAGCGTGCGGCGACACGCAGGCTCCGGCGGCGACGCCGTGAGCCTCCAGCAGCGCGGCGATCATCCGCGTCACCGAGGACTTGCCGTTGGTGCCGACGACGTGGATCGAGGCGAAGCGGTGCTGGGGCAGGCCGAGCAGCGTGCTCAGCGTGCGCATCCGCTCCAGGCCCAGCTTCCAGCCGATCGGCTCGAGCGAGTCGAGGTAGGCCTCGGGGTCCCGCGCCTCTATCCCGACAGCTCCTCGAGCTCGAGGCGGTAGCGCTCGAGCTTGCCCCGCTCCTCCTCGACGACCTCGGCCGGGGCGCGGTCGACGAACTTCTCGTTGCCGAGTTTGCCCTCCGCCCGCTTGACCTCGCCGCGCAGCTCCTCGCGCCGCGCCTCCAGCCTGGCCGCGATCGCCGCGGCGTCGATCTCCGCCGAGGCGAGGATCTTCACCGGGCCGACGGCGGCAACCGGGTCGCCGTCGTGCTTGCCGAACTCGACGCGGGCCAGGCGACCGACGAACTCCCGCGGCTCGATCCCCTCGGCGCGGGCCGGCAACACGGTCGCTGCCGGCGCCTCGACCAGATCGCGCCAGGCGCGCAGCCGCCCGGTCAGCTCGATTCCGGCGCGCACCTCGGCCTCAGCCTCGACGTCGCGCAATGACTCGTCGGCCTCGGGGAATGCATGCACCGCAAGGTGCCCCTGCCGCGACGGGTGGTAGGACCAGATCTCCTCGGTCACGAAGGGCATCGTCGGGTGCAGCAGGGCGAGGATCCTCTCCAACGCGTAGAGCAGCGTCGCCGAGACGTCCTCCTCGCCCTCGTAGAGGCGGGGCTTGACGATCTCCAGGTACCAGTCGCAGAGCTCGGACCAGAAGAACGCGTAGGCCTCGGTCGCGGCGTGGGCGAAGTCATAGGCCTCCAGCTTCGCCGTGACCGAGCCGATCGTCGCCTCCAGCCGCGAGAGCAGCCAGCGATCCTCGACCGTGCGCGGGCGTGGCGTCGCCTCGACCGCGGCCACGTTGAGCAGGATCAGCCGACTGGCGTTCCAGAGCTTGTTGGCGAGGTCGGCGCCCTGCTGCACCTTCGCGTCCGAGAAGCGCACGTCCTGGGTCGAGGACATCGCCAACAGCCCGAAGCGCAGCGCGTCGGCGCCGTGGCGGTCGATCTCCTCCAGCGGGTCGATCCCGGTGCCGAGGCTCTTCGACATCCGCCGTCCGTCGCGGGCCTGGATCACCGAGTGCACGTAGACGTCGCGAAAGGGCACGTCCCCGACGAACTCGATCCCGGTCATGATCATCCGCGCGACCCAGAGGAAGAGGATCTCGCGCGCCGTGGTCAGGAAGCTGGTCGGGTAGAAGGCACGCAGCTCGGGCGTGTCCTCAGGCCAGCCGAGCGTCGCGAAGGGCCACAGCGCCGAGCTGAACCAGGTGTCGAGCACGTCCTCCTCTTGGCGCAGCGCCCCGCCGCAGGCGCCGCAGCGCTCCGGCGCCTGCTCGGCGACGTAGGTCTCCTCGCAGGGGTCGCAGTACCAGACCGGGATCCGGTGCCCCCACCAGAGCTGGCGCGAAACGCACCAGGGCCGGATTTCGCGCATCCAGTCGAGGTAGACGCGCTTCCACTGGGCCGGGGCGATCCGCACCTCGTCGCGTTCGACCACCTCGATCGCGGGCGCGGCCAGCTCGTCCATGCGGCAGAACCACTGCAGGGAGATCAGCGGCTCGATCCGGGCGCCGGAGCGCTCCGAGAAGGGAACTGAGTGGACGAAAGACTCTTCGGCGCGCAGCAATCCCTGCTCGCGCAGCTCGGCGACGACCGCCTCCCCGGCCTCCGCCGCGGTCAGCCCGGCAAAGCGCTCGCCCGCCGCCTCGCTCATCCGCCCGTCGGGGCCGATCACGCCGATCTCCTCCAGCCCGTGACGGCGGCCGATCTCGAAGTCGTTGGGATCGTGCCCGGGGGTGATCTTCAGCGCCCCGGTGCCGAACTCCGGATCGACGTGCTCGTCGGCGACGATCGGGATTCGGCGCCCGACCAGCGGCAGCACGCACTGCCCGCCGACCAGGCCTGCGTAGCGCTCGTCGTCGGGATTGACCGCCACGGCGGTGTCGGCGAGCATCGTTTCCGGTCGCACGGTGGCGACGGTGAGGACCCTTTCGGAGCCCTCGATCGGGTAGTCGATCGAGTAGAGCGTGTCCTCGATCTCGCGGTTCTCGACCTCGAGGTCGGAGATCGCCGAGTGCGAGCCGGGGTCCCAGTTGACCATGTAGTTGTCGCGGTAGATGTAGCCCTTGTCGTAGAGCTGCTTGAAGACGCGGTAGACGGCCTTGACGTAGCCCTCGTCGAGGGTGAAGCGCTCGTTCTCGTAGTCGAGCGAGGCGCCGAGCCGCTTGTACTGCTCGACGATGCGCGAGCCGTACTCCTCTTTCCAGGCCCAGACCCGCTCGACGAACGCCTCGCGGCCGAGCTCCGTGCGCGAGGTCCCCTCCGTGGCGAGCATCTTCTCGACCACGGCCTGGGTGGCGATGCCGGCATGGTCGGTCCCGAGGGTCCAGAGCGTGTTGCGGCCGCGCATCCGGTTCATCCGAACCAACGCGTCCTGCATCGAGCCGTTCAGCGCGTGGCCCATGTGCAGCGCGCCGGTCACGTTCGGCGGCGGGATCGCAACCGAGAAGTTCTCCGCCGGGGCGCCCTCGGCCAGGGGGTGGAAGTAACCGCCCTCGATCCACTCGGCGAAGATCCGCGCCTCGACCTCCGCCGCTTCGTAGCGGGTCTTCTCCTGCAGCGAGTCTTTGCGCTCCTCGGACACGGAGCGCGAGTTTAGTTCCAGGTCTAGGCGGTTTCCTCGTCGACGCCGTCGTCCGCCTCGCCGATGTCCTGGTGGGCGGCCTCGGTGACCAGGGTCGGCCTGCGGCCCTGGGCGATCGTCTCCTTGGTGACGACGCACTTGGTCACGTCCCGTCGCGAGGGCAGCTCGAACTGCACGTCGAGCAGCGTCTCCTCGAGGATCGAGCGCAGCCCGCGGGCTCCGGTTTCCCGCTCCAGCGCCTTCTCGGCGATCGCTTCGAGGCTGTCCTCGGAGAAGACGAGCTCGATGTCGTCGAACTCGAAGAAGCGCTGGAACTGCCGGGTCAGCGCGTGCTTCGGTTCGGTCAGGATCGTGATCAGGTCCTCGCGGGTCAGCTGGTGGATGGCGCCGACGACGGGAAGGCGGCCGATGAACTCGGGGATCAGGCCGTACTCGATCAGGTCCTCGGGCAGCACCTGCTCGAACCATTCGCCCTTGTCCTTCTCCTCGCGCGAGGAGATTTCCGCGCCGAAGCCCATGCCCTGGTCGCCGACCCGGCTCTCGATCACCTTGTCGAGCTCGGCGAAGGAGCCGCCGCAGACGAAGAGGATGTTCGTCGTGTCGAGCGTGAGGAACTCCTGGTGAGGGTGCTTGCGGCCGCCCTGCGGCGGCACCGAGGCCGTCGTGCCCTCGAGTATCTTGAGCAGTGCCTGCTGGACGCCTTCGCCGGAGACGTCGCGGGTGATCGACGGGTTGTCGGCTTTGCGCGCGATCTTGTCGATCTCGTCGATGTAGATGATCCCCGTCTCCGCTTTTTTGACGTCGTAGTCGGCAGCCTGGATCAGCTTCAAGAGGATGTTCTCGACGTCCTCGCCGACGTAGCCGGCCTCGGTCAGCGCGGTCGCGTCGGCGATCGCGAAGGGGACGTTGAGAATGCGGGCGAGGGTCTGGGCGAGCAGCGTCTTGCCGCACCCGGTCGGCCCGAGCAGGAGGATGTTCGACTTCTGCAGCTCGACCTCGGGGTCGTCGCCCGCGGCGGCCATCTGAACCCGCTTGTAGTGGTTGTAGACGGCAACGGAGAGGGCGCGCTTGGCAGCGTCCTGGCCGACCACGTACTCCTCGAGGATCTCGTTGATCTCACGCGGTTTGGGCAGTTTCTCGAGTTCGACGCCGCTGCTGCTGCCCGGCTGGGCCAGCTCCTCGTCGATGATCTCGTTGCAGAGGTCGATGCACTCGTCGCAGATGTAGACGCCGGGGCCGGCGATCAGCTTCTTGACCTGGCGCTGCGACTTGCCGCAGAAGCTGCAGAGGAGCTGCTCGTTCGAGTCTGTGGGACGTGCCAAAGCGGAAATCCCCTCCTTGCGGGGCGGTAGTTGCCTACCGGCGTCGCGACCCGAAGTCTAAACGGGACTGCAACCCGGCCCTCTCGCTGGGTCGTTTACTTCGGGACGGGCGCGGCACCTTCCTGCGGGCGAGGGCTTGCGGGCGCGCTACCGTGGCTGGGTGAGCGCCAAGGCCCATGTCGAGCCGATCGCCGAGGGGCAGCTGGCGACGCTGCTGCCGATGATCGCCGCCTACCAGGATTTCTATGGCGTCGGTGGGATCGACGTGGAGCGCAACCGCGCCTTCTTCCGCCGCTTCCTCGCGCCGAGCGAGGACGGGATGCTGCTCGGCGCCTGGCGCGACGGAGAGCTGCTCGGCTACGCCTGCCTCTACTGGCACTTCACCTCACTGGTCCCGGCGGAGACCGTCCTGATGAATGACCTCTTCGTCGCCCCCGAGCATCGCGGCGCGGGCGTCGGGCGAGCGTTGATCGAGGCGACCGCCGCGGTCGCCCGCGAGCGCGGCGCCCACAGCGTCGAGTGGGCAACCGAGCCTGGCAACGCGACCGCGCAGAGCCTCTACGACAGCACCGGCGCCGAGCGCAGCGAGTGGATCGAGTACGACCTGCGGCTCTAAGCGGCGCTTCAGTGGTGTTCGATGACGCGGTCGACGATGCTGTACTCCTTCGCCTCCTCCGCGGTCATGAAGTAGTCGCGATCGGTGTCGTTCGTGACTTTGTCGAACGGCTGGCCGGTGTGTTTGGCGATGATCTCGTCGAGCCGCCGACGGGTGTCGATGATCTCTTTGGCGTGGATCTCGATGTCCGCCGCCTGGCCCTGGAACCCGGCCGACACTTGGTGGATGAGGATCTTCGAGTTGGGCAGCGCCATCCGCTTGCCCGCCGCGCCGCCGGCCAAGAGCAGGGCGCCCATGCTCATCGCGATGCCGACGCAGATCGTCTGCACGTCCGGCTTGATGAACTGCATCGTGTCGTAGATCGCCAGGCCCGCGTAGACGTCGCCGCCCGGCGAATTGACGTAGATGCTGATGTCCTTGTCCGGATCCTCGGACTCCAGGTGCAGCAGCTGGGCGACGATCAGGTTGGCGATTTCCTGGTTGACCTGCGTGCCGAGGAAGATGATCCGCTCGTTCAGCAGGCGCGAGTAGATGTCGAACGAGCGCTCGCCGCGCGAGGTCTGCTCGACCACCATCGGTACAAGTGGGCTCATGCGCGCCACTCTATAGAAGGTGTCAGGCGGGCCGCGGTCACTCGTCGTCGCCCGGAGTCCAGAGCTCGCCGGCCTCTTTGCGCTCCTTCTCCGGCGTCCAGATCTGCTCGCGCGCCTCGGCCTGGTCGAGCGGGATCGGCTCCGCGGCCTCGACCACGAGGTCGATCGCCTTGCGGAAGCGGATGTCGTCGCGGATCATCGCGTCGCGGCCGTTCTCGCGCAGGCGCTCGAGCAGCTTCTCGGGCGTCGTCCGCTCGTGCTCGGCCGAGTGGGCGAGTGCCTCGACCATCTCCTCGTCGGAGACCTCGATCTGCTCGGCGTCGGCGATCGCCGCCAGCACCGCCTCGCGCCTCAGCTCGGCGGCTGCCTCCGGCAGTGACTCCTCGATCACCTGCTCACGGGTTTTGCCCTGCATCTGCAGGTATGACTCGGCGTCCATGCCGCGCTGGGCGAGCTGTCGTTCGACCCGCTCCCAGCGCTCGCTCGCGCGCGCGTTGACCAGCTCGTCGGGCAGCTCCAGCTTGGCCTCCGTCGCCGCCGCGTCGACGGCGGCGACGCGGAAGTCCTGCTCGGCCCGCTCGCCGACCGCCTCGGCGAGGCGCTTGCCGATGTCCTCGCGCAGCTCCTCGAGGGTGTCGAACTCCGAGGCCTCGGAGGCGAAATCGTCGTCGAGGTCAGGCAGGACTTTTTCCCGCACCTCTTTCACGTCGACGGTGAAGACCGCGTCTTCGCCTGCCAGCTCCTCGGCCTGGTAGTCGTCGGGGAAAGTGACCTCGACCTTGCGCGAATCGCCGCCGCTGACGCCGGTCAGCTGCTCCTCGAAGCCCTCGATCAGCTGGCCGCCGCCCATCTCCAGCAGGTAGTCGTTCGCCTTGCCCCCCTCGAAGGCCTTGCCGTCGAGCAGGCCCTCGAAGTCGACCAGGAGCACATCGCCCTCGGCGGCGGCTCGCTCGACCGGCTCCAGCTTTGCGAAGCCTTCACGGATCCGCTCGATCTCGCGATCGACCATCTCAGCCGCCGGCTCGGGCTCGGCCCGGCCGACCTCCAGCCCTTTGTACTCGCCAAGCTCGGCCTGCGGGCGCACGCCGATCTCAAACTTGAAGGCAAGCGGCTCGCCCTCTGCCTCGGGAGTCGTGATGACCTCGACGCCGGGGTCGCCGACCGGGGCGATCCGGGAGCCGAGCAGAGCGCGTTCGTACCACTCGGGCAGCGCCTCGCGGATCGCCTCCTCGAGCACCGCCGGGAAGCCGACCCGCTGGATGACCAGCGAAGGCGGCGCCTTGCCCTTACGGAAGCCGGGCATGCGCATGTCGCGAGCCAGGCCGCGGGCGGCGCTGTCGACCGCGCGCTTGACGTCCTCCGCCGGGACCTCGACCTCGACGCTGACACGCGAGCCGGGTAGCTCTGAGACCTTTGGCTTCATCGAGCGCGGGACCCTATCGAGCGCGGCGCAGCAACCCCCGCCGCACCGCCACGGCGAAGTCGATCGCGAAGGCCAGGCCGCGGCCGAGCGGCCCGGTCACCAGCCAGGCGCGCAGGTCATTCATCGTGCGCGCTCCCGCTAAGCCGTTCCTCCAGCAGCGCCCCGTGGCCCGCGGCAACGGCCCGCTGGGCGCGGCGCTCGTCCAGCTCGACGCCGCGCTCGCGCGCCAGGTCGAGCAGATCCTGCTTTTCGATCCCTTCGCGGGCGACCTCGAAGAAGACCCAGGCGAGGACGCCGAGTGCGAGGAAGGTCCCCTCGATCATCATGATCACGCCGGCCGTGCTCTGGTCGGCGATCGCCGAGATCCCCCAGTAGCGCTCTCCCGGCGCGTAGATCGGGTAGAGCACCGCCCCGGACCACATCAGCACGTTGCCGAGGATCGCCCCGGTGAAGCGCACGGCGATCACGTAGCCGACCTTCCAACCGGCGCTGAACCAGCGCGGCTTGGGCAGCGGCCCGAAGATCGGCATCCACATCAGGCAGCCGAAGAAGAGGAACGTGGTGTGCTCGAGCGCATGGACCGGCGCCGTCCCGTAGGCGTCCTGGTAGATCGCCGGGACATGCCAGAAGAAGAGGTTGACCGCCCAGAGGGGGAAAGCGACCGCCGGGTGGGTGAGGATCTGCAGCCGGTTGAAGAGACGGATCGCGAGCAGCGGCTGCAGCAGCGATTTGGTCAGGCCCAGCACGAACAGCAGCGCCGCGATGTCGCCGATCAGCAGGTGCTCGACCATATGGGCGATCACGAGCTCGTCGGAGATGTGGCCGATCGGGGTGAACAGGGCGGCCGAGACCGTCAGCAGGCCGGCGCCGAAGCAGAGCTGGCGCCAGAGCGGCACGCTGCGGCCGTCCCAGGAAAGGACCAACACCCGGTGCCAGTAGAGGATGCCCGCGATCGTTATCGGGAAGACCTCCAGCGGCACGAACGCACCGGCCACATGGGCGAGGGGAAGGCTCACAGTGGTAGCTTGGCACCTCCGTGAGCGCCGGTCCGAACCGATTCCCCCCGATCGGCAGCTACGGCTTCCTCTCCGACTGCCACACCAGCGCCCTGGTCTCCTTCGACGGCGCGGTCGAGTGGCTCTGCTTGCCCCGCTTCGATTCGCCCGGCGCATTCGCCGCGCTGCTCGATCGCGGCGCCGGGCATTTCCGCCTCGCTCCCCGCGGGGTCGTCGTGCCGATCAGCCGCCGCTACGAGCCGGGCACGCTGGTGATCGAGACGACCTGGGTGACCGACACCGGCTGGGTCGTCGTCCACGACGCGCTGACGATCGGCGAGTGGGCCCCGCAGGGAGGCCGGGGCGGGCGGCCCGATTCCGCGCACGAGTCGGATCGCTCGCTGCTGCGCACGATGACCTGCATCGACGGTGAAGTCGAGATGGAGATGGAGTGCCTGCCGCGTTTCGCCTACGGGGCCACGGCGTCCGAGTGGAGCGGCGGCGACCTCGGCGAGGCGACCGCGAGCAGCCCCGACGGGGACGAGCTGCGCCTGCACACAGACATGGAGCTCGAGCTCGAAGGTGGCCTCGCCCGCGGCCGGATGCGCCTGCGCGAAGACGAAACCGGCTTCTGTGCGATCTCCTGGGGCGAGAGCAGCGTCGGCGGGCCGCGCAGCGCCCCCGAGGCGATGGAGCGGCTCGACTCGACCGAAGAGTTCTGGCGCGCCTGGCTGCGCGACGGCACTTTCCCCGACCACCCATGGCGCATCCACCTCCAGCGCTCGGCGCTGGTGCTCAAGGGGCTGACCTACGCGCCGACCGGGGCGATCGTCGCCGCCCCGACGACCTCTCTGCCGGAGACGCCGGGCGGCGAGCGCAACTGGGACTACCGCTACAGCTGGATCCGCGACTCCACCTTCAGCCTCTGGGCATTGCACACCCTGGGCTTCGACCAGGAGGCGCGCGACTTCATGCGCTTCATTCTCAACGTCTGCCGCGAAGACCCGCGCCTGCAGATCATGTACGGCATCGGCGGCGAGAGGGAGCTGACCGAGAGCACCCTCGACCACCTCGACGGCTATGGCGGCGCCCGCCCGGTGCGAATCGGCAACGGCGCCTACGACCAGAGCCAGAACGACGTCTGGGGGGCGCTGCTCGACTCGATCTATCTGCACGAGAAAGCCCTGCGCGGATCGGGCACGCCGACCGACCGCAAACTGATCCGCGAACAGGTCGAAGCGGCGATCGAGGCCTGGCCACGACCCGACCAGGGCATCTGGGAGTCGCGCGGCGAGCCGCGGCACTACGTCTCCTCGAAGCTGATGATCTGGGTGGCGGTCGACCGCGGCGCGCGCCTCGCCCGCACGATCGGCTTCGAGGAGGTCGCCGAGGAGTGGGAGCGGACCGCGGAGCGAATCCGCGAGGAGGTCCTCGAGCGCGGCGTCCGCGACGGCGTCTTCCGCCAGCACTACGAGACCGACGCGCTCGATGCCTCGACGCTGCTGATCCCGCTGCTCCGCTTCCTGCCGGCCGACGACCCGCGCGTGCGGGCGACCGTCGACGCGATCGCCGAGCAGCTGACCGAGCACGGCCTCGTCCTCCGCTACAAGGTCGAAGAGACCGACGACGGGCTGAGCGGCGAGGAGGGCACCTTCCTGATCTGCTCCTTCTGGCTCGTCTCGGCGCTCTCGGAGATCGGCGAGGCGGGGCGGGCGCGCGAGCTCTGCGAGCGGTTGCTGGAGTCGTCCGGCTGGCTCGACCTCTACGCCGAGGAGCTGGACGCGCATAGCTCCCGCCACCTCGGCAACTTCCCCCAGGCCTTCACCCACCTGGCGCTGATCAATGCCGTCTCGCACGTGATCGCGGACGAGCAGCGCGCCGACGGTGGGCCGACAGCGGTCTTCAGTGAGATGGGCGGCGTTCGCGAGGGCTGAGCAGCGCGATCCTCCGCCCGGACGAAGTCGGCCCGCGCGACCTGATTGACTCATCCCCCTGAACACCTTCACCGACCAGCGCGGCCCAGTCGCCGTGGTCACCGACAGCACCACGTACCTGCCCCCCGACCTGATCGAGCGTTGGGGCATCGAGCAGGTGAGCCTCTATGTCGGCTGGGGCGACGAGCGCCTGCCCGAGCGCGACTACGACCTCGAGGCCTTCTACGCGCGCCTGCGCGACTCCGCCGACCTGCCCTCGACCTCGCAGCCCTCGGTAGGCGACTTCCTCGCCTGCTTCGAGCCGCTCGCCGGCGCCGGGCGCGACGTCGTTTCGGTCCATATCGCCAGCGGCCTCTCTGGGACCTGTGAGAGCGCCCGGGAGGCGGCCAAGGTCGTCGCCGAGAACCGGCTGCCGGGCCGGGTCGAGGTGGTCGACGGCCAGACCGGCGCCGGTGGGCTCGGCTGCCTTGCCCTGGCCGCGGCGCGGGCGGCCGAGAACGGCGATGGGCTGGAGGCCGTGGTGGCCGCGATCGACCAAGCCCGGCGAGGGTTGGAGATGTGGTTCTGCCTCGACACGCTCGAGTACCTGCGCCGCGGCGGGCGCATCGGGGCCGCGCAGGCCCTCGTCGGCTCGGCGCTCAAGATCAAGCCGATCCTGACCTTCGGCACCGAGATCTCCCCCGTCGGCCGCGTCCGGACGCGACGCCGCGCACGCGAGCAGATGATCGCCTACCTGCACGAGCTCCACGAGCGCGGCGCCGACGAGTGGATCGTCCAGCACGCCCAATCCCCCGAGGACGCCGCCAGCCTGGTCGAGGAGGGCACCCGGGTCTTCGGCAAGCCCCCCTTGTTCTGCACGCAGGTGGGCCCGGTCCTCGGCGCCCACCTGGGCTCGGGCATGCTCGTCGGCGGCGTCGGCTGCGACCCGGGCGACGGCTGAGCTATCGCGACTTCAAGCGGGTCTTTTCGACCCGCGCCAGCTTGCGTTTGAGGCGCTTGAGTTCCGCCTCCTGCCGGGGCGTGCGTTTGTGGCCGCGGAAGGCGATGTTGTGTTTCTCCAGCGGGTCGTGCTTGAGGTCGTACATCTCCCACTGCGGTGATTTCTTGCCTTCCGGGTCGTAGTACTTGGCCAGCTTCCAGCGGCCTTCGCGGATGCTGACGATGTGGTTCGGCGCTTTCGGGTACGGACCGGTCTTTTGGCCGGACTGGGTGTCGTCATAGGTGAAGACGACGTAGTCCTGCACGCCGCGCCTGGCGTTCGGGTGCGTGACCAGCTTCGAGTAATCGACCCCCTGCCATTCGGCGCGGGCGCTCTGCGGCGCCGCCGCGAGGCTGGCCAGGGTCGGCAGGAAGTCGACGTGGGAGACGAGCGCGTTGGTCGTCACCGGCTTGGGGAAGAGCTTCGGGTTGGAGTAGACGAGCGGCACCCGCGTCGCCTCCTCGTAGAAGTTGAAGTTCTTCTGCCGCAGGCCGCCGTGGGCGAGGCCCATCTCGCCGTGGTCGGCGGTGCGCACGATCAGGGTGTTGTCGAACAGCCCCGTCTCTTCGAGCTTGTCGAGCACGTTGACCAGGTAGCTGTCCGAGGAGCGCATCAGGTTGCCGTAGAAGTTGAGGTAGTTGCGCCGCTGTTCGCGGTTTTCGGGCTTGCCGGTCAGATTGAAGATGCGGCGGAACTGGCGTTGCACCGAGGGCTTGGTCGAGAGGTCTTCGTTCCAGGTCTTCGGCTCGTGGATGTTGCCGGTCAGCCAGGTGTCGTCGTAGCCGGCTTCTTCGAAGGTCTTGCTCGGGTAGAAGAGGACATCGTGCGGGTTGACCAGTGAGATGACGAGGAAGAACGGCTGTTCCAGGGCGGCGTTGGTGCTGAGGTACTGCAGCACGCCTTCGTCGGCGCCTTCACCGGTCGAGTCGATGAAGCGGCCGTCGTTGTCGGGGTTGCCGCCACCCGCCTCGGGGACCGTCTGGTTGGCGCCCGCGTCGGGCGGGTTCCAGCGGTCGAAGCCGTACTTTTCGAGGTCGGCCGGAACGGCATGTTCGGGTTCGGCCGGTTTCGAGCAGTGCCACTTGCCCTTGTAGATCACGTTGTAGCCGGCCGCCTTCATCACCGTGGCGAGGTTGGGGATGTCGGTTGGCAGGTCGACCTGCGGGTTCTTCGGCGGTTCCATGTCTTCCTCGAGCGTGTACTTGACCCCGTGTTGGGCGGGGAAGTAGCCGCTCATCAGGGTCGAGCGCGCCGGCGAGCACATGCAGGCGTTGGTGAAGGCCCGTTCGAAGCTCAACCCGTTGCGCCGCAGCCGCCTCATCCCCGGCAGGTTCTGGCGCAGCCAGTTCCGCGGGAAGTGCTGGATCGACCGTTCCTGGTCGGTCAGGAAGAGGACGATGTTCATCCCGGCGACATCGCGGCGCCTGCCCCTCGCCCCGAGCGCGCTCTCGACCCCCACCCCCTGGGCCAGCAGCGCCGCGGCGGCGGCGCTCGCCCCGGTGCCGAGCAACTGCTTGCGGGTCAGCCCGGCTTCGTAGGCGCGTTTCTCCTCTGCGGTCATCGGCTCCTCCGGAAGATGTTGACGGCATTGCTGCCGAATGAGGTCGAGTAGAGATAGCGGCCGTCGGGGCTGAGCGCAATCGAGCTGACCCCGCGCAGGGCGCGGCCGCGGCTGCAGCCGGCCACCGAGCGCAGTGCCAGGCAGCCGGGACGACCCGGCTTCTGGGCGACCACGCCGGACTTCCGGGCGCGATCGAGGACATCGATCGCGCCGGTCGCGAATGCGGCCAGGTAAACGTTGCGCCCGTCGGGCGAGACAGCCAGCCCCTCGGGCGAGCTGAGCGCGCGGCCGAACGAGCAGCCGACCGCGCGCAGCCAGACCAGACAGGCCGACGTCCCTGCCAGCTGGGCGATGTTCGTCGCCGAGCCCACCCGGGCGAAGGCGGTGACGCTGTTGCTGAACAGCGAGGTCACGTAGACGCTTCCCCTGCCGGGGGCGACGGCGACCGCGTTGGCGCCGCTCAGCTGCACGCCGCTGGCGCAGCCGGATAGGGCGGCGTCGGCGATGCAGCCACTGCCGCCGGTCGCCTGGGCGAGGGCGCCGGTCGAGCGATCGCGGACGAGCACCGCGACCGAGTTGGAGAGGGCCCCGGCGACGTAGACAGCGCTGCCGTCGGCGGATATCGCCATACCCTCCGGCGCGCCGAGGGCTATCCCCGGGGCGCAGCCGCCGGTCGCTTCGGCGATGCAGCCGGCTTCGCCTTCGGGCTGGGCCAGGGCGCCGCTCTTGGGCTCGCGGTCGAAGACGGCGACCGCGTTGCCGAAGAAGGAACCGGCATAGACGTTCTGGCCGTCCGGGCTGACGACGACCACGTCGGGGGCGACCAGCGCCCGCCCGCGGGCGCAAACCGGCACCGGCAGCCCGGAAACGCAGCCGGCCGCAGTAGGCAACTGGGTCAGCGCGCCGGTCGAGCGGTCGCGGCGGAAGATCGCGAGCGAGTTGCTGCCCCGGGCGGTCGCGTAGACGTTGCGCCCGTCTGGGCTGACCGCGACCGAGTTGGGGGCGTCGATCCCGGCCGCGCGGGCGCAGCCGCCGGCGCCTTTGGCGGCGACGCACCCCGCCTTACCCCTCGCTTGCGAGAGCGCCCCGGTGCGCGGGTTGCGGCGGAAGATCGCGATCGCGTCGCTGCGCAAAGAGGCGACGTAGGCGTTCCTACCGTTCGGGCTGAGCGCGATCGCGCGCGAGCCCATGAACGGTCCCGGCCCCTTCAGGGCGCGAGCGGTGCCGCAGCCGCGCACGCGGGCCGAACGGTCGGTGAGGCAGCCACGCGCGCCGTGCAGCTGGGTCAGCGTTCCGTGACTGGGCCGCTTCGCCCGGTGATCGGGCTGGCGGTGCTTTGCCGGCGCCGCGGCTCCGGTCGCCGGGGCGAGCGCGGCGAGGGCCGCCATCCCGGCCAGCGTCCGCAATGCGAGCCGGTGACTTCGAGCGAGCGGACGCATCGACGGTCAGCGTAGTCCGACTCGCGGACGATTGCTCAGCGCCTACTTAGCATCGGCTTGCCGAGCACGCCGATGCGGATGCCAAGCCACGGATAGGTGGCGGTGAAGAAGGTGTTGTCCTGCGGCTGCAGCCCCACCGCCGAGAGCCAGAGTTGGTAGACGGGTGCGTTGGCGATGCCGCCATGGAGGCGGCGCCAGACCCGGGCGCCCTTCACGCCGAAGGGAGGCGGCGTGATCGTGTCGGTCCACTCGACCACGTTGCCGCCCTGGTCGAGCGTCCCCCACGGGGAGACGGTCTGCGCCTGGCCGACCGTGCTGAGGCTGCCCTGGTAGAGCTCGGCGTAGGTGCTCGGGTCGATCCCGAGCGGGTTGACGTTGGCGCAGGCTTCGGTCCCGACCGCCGCCGGGCACCAGCTCGGGGCCGCTGTTTCAGCCGCATGGAAGGTGGCCAGCGGCTGCGTCGCGGAGTTGGTGACGTTGCCGTTGGCGGCGTCGAGCACGGTCGAGTTGGGCGCGGTCGCCGTGCCGTCGCCGAAGACCCCGGCGTTGGTCGGGTACTTCCAGTAGGAGTACGTGCCGCCGCCGCTCGGGTCGTAGTAGGCGGCCTTGATCCACTCATCCTGGCTGGGGATGACGAAGCCGGACCTGTGCGCGCGGGTCGCGGCGCGCCTCCTCATCACGTACATGCCGCGCTCGGTGCGGCGCGAGAGGCGCACGCGGTAGGTGACGTAGCGAAAGCCGTCGGCGACGCTGGCCTTCTTGGAAAGCACCTTTCCGTTGTAGAGGGAGTTGGCGAAGCGGGCCGAGCGCAGGAAGTTGGCGAAGCCGTAGGGCTTGGCGGCCCATTCGGGCGAGGCGACGGAGTAATGGCGTCCCTTCCGGGCGCGGGCCGAGAAGTCGATCTGGCCGTACTTAGGCCACGCCGAGGCACTCTCATTGGCGCTGTAGAGGTGACGTCTGTTGCGCCCCGCCGGGTCGACGGTGTTGAGGAAGGAGACCCACTGGCGGACCGTCACCTCGAGCTGGCCGATGCCGTAGTGGTAGTTGACCGCGCCGACCTGCTGGCATGCGGGTGTGTGAGGCTCCGACGGTGCTTCTTCGCAGGAACGGTAGATCGCGTCGCTGAAGGGGACGATGCCGACCGACGGGTTGCCCGCGGCGCCGACCTTGACGGTCTTCAGCGTCAGGATCGCCCGGCCGGGGGCCGCTGACGCCAGCGCCGGAGCGGCCAGCGCGGACACCGCCACCACGGCCAATCCCAGAAGAAGGCGATTGAGCAGGACGGCGGGAGAAATCCGAAAGGTGGGCATTCTGCGTTATCGACCACCACGCCGTTTACATGAGAACGCGCGCGCCGTGATCAGGAGGCCGCGGAGCGCTCCGCGCCCGCTTCGCCGGCGACCGAGTACTCGAAGCCGCCGTCGAGATCGGTCAGGCGCAGCGTCACGGCGCGGCGGGCGCCACCGGTGTCGCTCGCCTCGCAGCGCACCTTCGCGCCGGTCTCGACCTCGATTTCCACCGGGCAGCGGACCTCGGCGAGCGCCACGCCGCCTTCTTCCAGCTCGCGCCGCAGGGCGCGCTCGTAGAGCACGCCCGGGGCCGCCGCCTTGGACACGTGCCAGCTGTAGTCGAAGCCATCGCCTTCGGTGTCGGTCACCCGGCCCGCGAGCTCGAGCTGCACGCCGCGGGCGTTGCGACCGCTGCAGGCGAACTTCGCGCCCACATCGGCCTTCGCCCCTTCGCAGGTGAGCCGGGGCAGGGCGATGCCGGTCTGCTTCGCGTAGGCGTCGCGGATTTCCCCGGCAAGCTCCTCGCCTGAGGCCGCCGAGTCGCCGCCGACGCTGAACTCCGCCGAGCAGCCCGCACAGGCGAGAGCGGAGGCTGCAGCGAGGACGAGCACTGCCGATTTCACGCCGAGAACGTTACCCGCTGGGTCGGATCGGGGAGTAGCGTGAGGACGGAGGCACCCTGGCTCGCAAGCGACGGAAAGGATGGCGATGGCGACCTCACTGGACGGGGCTGTTGCGTTGGTGACCGGAGCAAGCAGCGGTATCGGCGAAGCGACCGCGCGAGCGCTGGCCGCCGAGGGAGCAAAGGTCGCGGTGGCCGCGCGCCGCCTGGAACGACTGGAGCGGCTTGCGTCCGAGATCGGCGGCGACGGGCACACGGCGCTGGCGATCGAAGCCGACATCACCGACAGCGAGCAGGCTGTCGCCGCCGTCGATCGCACGGTCGAGGAGCTCGGTCGGCTCGACATCCTCGTCAACAACGCCGGGCAGATGCTTTTGGGGCCGATCGAGGACGCGCCCACCGAGGAGTGGGAGCGGATGATCGACCTCAATCTCAAGGGCCTGATCCACACCACCCACGCCGCCCTGCCGCACCTGCTCTGGGCGGCCGAGGACGCCGAGCGCGGCTGCGCCGACCTGGTCAACATCAGCTCCGTCGCCGGCCGCGTCGCCCGCGCCGGCTCCGGCGTCTACAACCTGACCAAGCACGGCGTCGGCGCCTTCAGCGAGTCCTTCCGCCAGGAGTTCGCCGACCGCCGGGTGCGCTCGACCCTGATCGAGCCGGGTGCGGTGGCGACCGAGCTGACCGACCACGTCCGCGACGGCGTTCGCGAGCAGGTCCGCGGGCGCTTCGCCGACATCGAGATCCTCGAGGCAACCGATATCTCCGACGCGATCGCCTACGCCGTGACTCGCCCCGCCCACGTCTCGCTCAACGAGATCCTCATCCGCCCGACCGAACAGCGCGGTTGAGGGGCGCTTAACCCGGCGGCGTAGCATCGTCGGATGGAGATCCTGGTCGTCGAGGACGAGGCGGCGATCGCAGACTTCCTGCGGCGCGGCCTCGAGGCGGAGGGCTACGCGGTGACGGTCGCCGGTGACGGCATCGAGGGCGAGCGACTCGCCCTGACCGCCGCGGCGGACCTCATCGTGCTCGACCGGATGCTGCCCGGCCGCGACGGAATCGAGGTGTTGCGCTCGGTCCGGAGGGCCCGGCCGGCGCTTCCGGTGATCGTGCTCACGGCGAAGGCCGACGTCGCCGACCGGGTTGCGGGCCTAGACCTCGGGGCAACCGACTACGTGACCAAGCCCTTCTCCTTCGAGGAGCTGCTGGCGCGGATCCGGGCGCGCCTGCGCGAGGCCGGCGACAGCTCGGAGACGACCCTGGAGGCAGCCGATATCCGGCTCGACCTGCTCGCCCGCGAGGCGAGCCGCGACGGCCGTTCGATCCGGCTGCCAGAGCGCGAGGCGGCCCTGCTCGCCCACCTGATGCGGCACGCCGGGCGGGTCTGCAGCCGCGCGGAGATCCTCGCCGCTGTCTGGGGCTACGACCACGACCCCGGCACCAACGTGGTCCAGGTCTACGTCGGCTACCTGCGCCGCAAGCTCGACCTGCCGGGCTCGCCCGCGCCGATCGAAACCGTGCGCTCGGTCGGGTACAGGCTGGGCGAGGCCCGGTGAGCGCCTGGTCGAAGCTGGGGCTGCGCGGAAGGCTGGCGCTCTCGATCGGCACGATCGTCGTGCTCGCCTTCGCGGTCGTCTTCGCCGCCGTGCGGGTCGAGATGTCCCACGAGTCGGATGTGATCTCACGCGAGGAGGCGCGCGAGCCCGCCGACCCGGGTGCGACGGGCGAGAAGCACGGCGACGGCCCGGCGATCTCGCCGATCGCCGATGCCCAGTCCGACGTCGAGAAGACCTTCCTGCTCGTCGGCGGTGCGACCCTGCTTGCTGCGCTCCTCGCCGGCTACCTGCTCGCCGCCCGCACCGCCTCCCCCCTGCGCCGCTTCGCGGCCACCGCCGCCGAGGTCGACGGCGGGGACCTCTCCCCCCGGTTGCAGGCGGGCGCCTCCTCGGCGGCGGAGCTGCGCACCCTCGCCGACGCCTTCAACAACATGCTCGACCGCCTCGACCGCGCCTTCGCCCGGCAGCGCCAGTTCGTCTCCGACGCCTCCCACGAGCTGCGCAGCCCGCTCACCGCCGTGCAGGGCCAACTCGAGGTACTGGCGCGCAAAGAAGCGCCGAGCGCCGAGGAGCTGCGGCGGGTCGAGGCGATCGTCAAGACCGAGATGCGGCGGGTCGAGCGCCTGCTCGACGACCTGATCGCGCTGGCCCGACTCGACGAGGAAATCGTGCCCTCGCCGGGCGAGGTGGCTTTGCGGCCCTTCCTCGAGGGGCTGGCCGGCGCGGCCCCCGGGCAGCGGACCGAGCTCGGCGAGCTGGCGACGGGCACCGTGCGGGCCGATCCCGACCAGCTCGCCCAGGTCATCCGCAACCTGCTCGCCAACGCCCACCGCCACGCCGGCCGCGTCGTCCTCTCCTCGGCATGCGCCGATGGCGTCGTCACGATCGCGATCGACGACGACGGGCCCGGCATCCCCCCGGCCCAACGCGAGCGCGTCTTCGACCGCTTCAGCCGCAACGAGCCGGCCCGCGACCGCGCCTCCGGCGGCAGCGGCCTCGGCCTCTCGATCGCCCGCGCGATCGTCGTGCGCCACGGCGGCCGGATCTGGATCGAGGACTCGTCCTTGGGCGGCGCCCGTCTCGCGGTCGCCCTGCCCGGCTTCACGCCCGAATGAGAGATCTCTAACCGAACCCTTAGCGGGCGGATACGGGGTGCGCCGAAGATCACCCCGATGTATCGAGCGCTCGAAGCGAGGATCGACCTCGGCGTCGCCGGCAATGCCCGCCTGACAGGTGGGGTCGCGGCGGCGCTGCTGGTGCTGCTCGCGGCCGAGGGCGCGACGATCCCCTTCGTCGGCCCGCTGCTGGGCCCGCACATCTTCATCGGCTTGATGTTGATCCCGCCCGTGCTGCTCAAGCTCGCCAGCACGGGCTACCGCTTCGCCCGCTACTACACCGGCAGCGCCCCGTACGTGCGCAATGGCCCGCCCCAGATCGCCATGCGCGTGCTCGCCCCCGGCGTCGTTCTCACGACCCTGGCCCTGTTCGGCACGGGCATCGCGCTGATGCTCGCCGGGCCGCCGAGCCACACGCTCGTCTTCGCCCACCAGCTGAGCTTCGTCGCCTGGTTCGCGCTGATGGCGCTGCACGTGCTCGGCCACCTGCTCGAGCTTCCCGGGCTGGCCCTGCCCGACTGGCGGCGCGGCGGCCCCCCCGAGGCGCGGCTGGCGGGGGCCGGCGCGCGCACCGCGGCTCTGGCGATGGCGCTGGTCGCCGGGCTCCTCCTCGCCGCACTCATCCTGCCCACGGCGGGCTCATGGCTGTGAGCGGCGACCCGCGGTGGGACGCCCGCCGGCGCCTGCGCACGCAGAAGCGCCGGGCGAACCTGCTGCGCAGCCGTGTCATCGCCATCTCGGCGATCGCCTTCGTCCTGCTCTGGGGCGTCGTCTTCGTGCAGATGGCAACCGGAAACGACCCCGTGCTGGGCAGCTCATCCGCGGCGACGAAGCGGCGCTCGCGAGAACGACCGGCACCGGCGGAAACCGAACCGCAGCCGGTCGAAGAAGCAAGTCGAGAAGAAGCCTTCGAAGCCGAACTCGAAGCGGCGGAACTCGAAGCGGCCGAAGAAGAACTCGCCGAAGTCGAAGTCGAACCCGCCCCGGTGACCAGCAGCCAGTCGTGAACGTGGAAGCCCACCGGCACTTCGCTTGTTTCGGCGGCACCGTCACGGTCCACGTCCGCGGCACGAGCGGCGCCGGCGGCGAACGGGCCGCCGCCCTGGCCGAGGCGAAGCTCTTGGATGCCCACCAGCGGCTTTCGCGCTTCATCCCCGCCAGCGAGCTGATGCTCCTCAACCGCGACCGACGCGAAGCGGTCCCCGCCTCCCCGTTGCTGCGGGCGCTGGCCTGCGCCGTGGTCAGTGCCGGCACGCACAGCGGCGGCCTCGTCGACGCCACGTTGCTCGACCGGATCGAGCGGGCCGGCTACCGGCAATCGCTCGGCCACACCAGTCCCGGGCCGATCGCCGGCATGCTCGCGGACCAAGCCCCGAGGAGGGCGGCCCGGCCGCATCCCTCCGGGCGCTGGCGGCTCGTCGGGGTCGATGACGACGCGGGCACGGTGATCCGCCCGCCGGGGGTCGAAATCGACAGCGGCGGCATCGCCAAGGGCCTGCTTGCCGATCTGCTCGCTGCCGAGCTGGCCGGGCAGCGCGCCTACGCGATCGACTGCTGCGGCGACATCCGCATCGGCGGCGCGGCACGCGCCGTGCGCATCGGCGACCCGTTCGGAGGCGAGCCGATCCACGAGTTGCGGGTGAGCGACGGAGCGGTGGCGACCAGCGGCATCGGCCGGCGCCGCTGGACAGGACCGGGTGGGCGCCCGGCCCATCACCTGCTCGACCCGAGCACCGGCGAGCCCGCCTTCACGGGGCTCGTGCAGGCGACGGCGTTCGCGCCCACCGCCCTGCTCGCCGAGACCTACGCGAAGTCCGCCCTGCTGGCCGGGCCGGAGCGGGCTCACGACTGGCTCCCCGAAGGCGGCGTCCTCGTCGACGAGGAGGGCTCGGTCGAGCTCGTCGCGGCGCCCGATCCGAGGCGGAGAGCGGCGGCGGCATGAACGTCGCGCCGCACCTCTTCTGGATCACCAGCCGGGCGGCCGGAGGGGCTGCCCTGCTCCTGGCCAGCGCCGGCGTCGCGCTCGGCCTGATGATGAGCGCGAAGCGATCCGGCGCGAACAAGCGCGACCTGCGGGCGATCCACGAGGCGCTCTCGCTGACCACGCTGGCGATGGTCGCCCTGCACGGCCTGGCTCTACTCGGCGACTCCTACCTGGCGCCCGGCCCGGTGGGCATCGCGATCCCCTTCGCGAGCGCGTACCGGCCAATCTGGACCGCGATGGGGATCGTCGCCGGGTACGGCCTGGCGGCACTGGGCCTCTCCTATTACGCCCGCGCCCGCATCGGCGCCGCCCGCTGGCGCCGACTGCACCGCTTGACGGCGATCTTCTGGCTGCTGGCCGTCGCCCACACGATCGGTGCGGGAAGCGACGCGACCCAGCTCTGGTTCCTGATCGCCGCGGGTGCTCTGGTCGTGCCGGCGGCGGCCATGCTCCTCCTCCGCTGGCTAACCCGCGCCGAAGAAGCTTCCCCGGCCGAGTCCGGGCCGGGGATAAGCCCGGTCTGAGGTTCAGCTTCTCGTCCGGGCCGGTTTGCGCTGCGGATCATCCGGGACGCTCCGGCAGCGGCGTAAGAAGGGCGACCGGCACGGCAAGCCCGGCGGAGCGGCGCAGGGTGGCTATGCGGCGCCCGGACTGGACGGCAGGGCGCACGCCGCTGACCTTTTCGCCCAGGCCCGCGACGGTGGCGTCGAGGTCGGGTGCAACGAACGCGAGGCCCCAGAAGAAAGCGGGTCGGTCTCCCCCGGCCCGCTCGGCTGCCTCGGCCGGCTCCTGGACGACCTCGAGGATGACGGCGCCGAGGCGGAAGAACGCCTGGCGGGGCGCGCCCGCCGGCGTCGGCTCTTCACGGACGCGGCGCAGGTCGAGGCCCGCCGCTTCGAGCGCCGCGACCGTGCGCTCAAACGCCGGGGCGATCGCGACCACGTGGTCGATCGCGGCGATGCCGTTCGGGTGCGGCGCGGCCTGCCCCGGTGGCGGGCGCTCCGAGCGCCGTGTCGCCAGCCCGTCGAGCTCGGTGGACTCCAGCCCGCGCAGCGACCAGCCCACCAGCCCCCGGCCGGCGTCGCGTCCGGCTAGCCGGACCCGTACGTCCCCGAGCACACAGGTGTCGCCGTCGACCGCGAACCCGAGCACCGACCACGCCTCGGGCGCATCGGCGACGGTCAGCTCGTCGATCGTCGCGGTCATCCGCCTCCGAGCGGTCGTGTCCGAGTCTCCTGACCTCGTCATCGATCCCATTCTCGCGTCCACGCGTCCACCGGAACCGGCGCCACGATTTCCTCGGCGCCACCAGTCGAAGAGGTGGGTCAGACGCGGAGGGCGATACCCAAGCCCAACATCACGGCCGCGCCGAGAACGATGCCGACGCTCGGCCCGAAGCGCCCTGTTCCGGCAAAGGCTTTTGGCAGCATCTCGACGCCGATCAGCGCCAGCATCGCTCCAGCCGCAAAGGCAAACGACAAAGGCAGCAGGCCGCTCACCTGTTCGACGGCGAGAAAGGCGACAACGGCCCCCACCGGTCTGGCGCCAGGCCCGCCCCCCTTGGTCCCTGTCTCGAAGCTCAGGTCAGAAGCGGCGGCGGACCGCGACGAGAAAGGCGAGGCCGACGACAAGCCCCCCGACAACCTCTGGGGCCGAGCCTTCCTGCGATGCCGGAATCAGCAGCCCGACAAAGGCCGCGACCCCCATCACTCCCGAGGCTACGCCGAGCAGGAACGGCGTCGCGTGCTCGGCGCGCGCCCCGAAGACGAAAACCGGAACAGCGCCCAGCCCGGTCGCAAGCGCCGTCGCCGAAGCAGCAAGAAACACGGTGACGATGTCGGGCATGCCGCCATTCTTCTACCGGGAGGGGACTGCATCACGGCGTTACGGGAGCGCCACAAATTAAGCGAGACGCTTTCGCTCCTCGTCCATTGCGGGCACGCGGCGGGCCGGATCGGGCGCTCGCATCCGCGGCGGGCTTGACTGCGGTTTTCTCGGCTGCGGCGGCCATCTACGCGTCCTCATCGCTTGTTGGACTTCGCGCCCACGCCGCCCTACTCTGCAAAGGTCCATGACGCCGCTCGGCCTCCCCTCCTTCGATCGTCTCGCAGTACTGCCTGCCGATCTGGTCGCGGCACTGCGGCTGATCCCCAAGATTGCGGAGAACACGGCCTTGCTGCGCGAGATTGCTCGCACGCTGGAGCGGGTCGCCGGGGACACCGAGGTCCTACCCGGGATACGTGAGGACATGGCGCGCGTCGCCGAGGCGACGAGCGTTCTGGGGGCGATGGACGGCAGGATGGCGGCCATCGAGGAGGCCATGCCGGTGCTGGTCGAGGTTCAACGCCACCTCGCACAGCTGCCGGAGACGATGGGCCGGCTCGATGACGGCCTCGATCGCCTCAGCGGGCTGATGGAGCAGTTGATGACGGCGCTCGACGGGCTCAATCAGAGCGTTGACACGCTTCATGGGGCGGTGGCGCCCGTGGGTCGCCTCGCTGGCCGGGTGCCCGGCCAGAAGAAGAGGAAGCCGGCGGGCAGATAGCTGCGGCTCACCGATCCTCGAAAGGCCTGAGGCCTCGGTCAAGTCGGCGGCCCGACCCAGTTTGGGGGGCCAAATGGCTCTTCGGCGACTCCTGGGGGTCTCCGGGCGTTGCCCCCCGATTGCTAGCTTGCCCCCAATTTCCTAGAGGACCAGGGCGAGCGACTCGACCGCGCCTGTCCGGCTAGGTGGTTGCGGCCCGCCGGCTGACGCTGACCCGGTTCCTGCCGCCCTGCTTGGCTTCGTAGAGGGCTTCGTCGGCCTGGCGGTAGAGACTTTCGAAATCGAGCGCCTCGCCTCTTCCGACGCTGACGCCGAAGGACGCGTTTACCCGGATTCCGCCCTCGGTCTGCTCCTGACTGATTGCATCCCGCAGATGCTCGGCGGTTGTCTCCCCCTGGCGCTCGGCGATTCCGGGCAGGACGACCAGGAACTCCTCACCGCCGACGCGGTAGGCCAACTCGAACTTGCGCAGGCTCTTGCGGACCTCGTAGGCGACATCGCGCAGCACCACGTCACCCATGTCGTGCCCGAACTCGTCGTTGATGCGCTTGAAGTGGTCGAGGTCGAAGAGGATGAGGCAGATCGGCGCCTCGGAGAGCAGCGCCAGCGCCCTCAGCTCCTCGAAGCGGGGCTCCAGCGTCTTGCGGTTGAGCAGGCCGGTGAGGGGATCGAGGACCGAGTCTGACCGGTACCCGATTTCGGCCGCGGCGAGCGTCGCCGCGGCCAGGGTGATCATTGCCAGCGCCGACAGGATCGCCACCATCGGCAGCGGCTCGTGGATCACCGCCTGGGCGTCGGATAGCAGTGAGGCGCCGAGGAAGATGATGCCCGTGCCCAGCGCATGGATCACGATCGTGCGGGGAACCTCCCGCATCGCGGTGACGACCACGCCGACAAGCATCAGATAGGTAAGCGGGCTGGTCACAGCGCCGGTCAGGGCCGCGCCTATCGCACCCGCACTCGTCAGGCACAGGGCGAAAACGAACTCGACGCTCTCGGGGCGCTCGCTGCGATTGACCCAGACCGGGCCGAGGATGAGCACGACGACGAGGACGGCCAGTGGGAGCAGCGCCCAGTGCTCTCCCGAGAGGGCCGTCCAGATGAACAGCACGACGGCGAGGGCGCCGATAATCTTGGTGGCGAGATCGACTCGGCCGGCTCGCTCCAGGATCCGTTCCCTGGTGGCCTCGCCTGGCGCGAACCTGCCTGCTCGCTCTCCGTGGGAGCGTACGGTGGACGACACGTCGACAGAGTAGTTCTTTCGTTGGTCTTGTCACTCAACAGCCGGGAAAGCGAGGCGTCCAGAGGATCGTCCGAGGTGGCCCTGGCTACACGGTTGCTTCCGCCGAGACCTCGATCCAGACCGCCCGCGCGACCGCGTGAAGCTCGCCCTCCGCAGCGGCGGCGCTCGCCGTGCAGGCGCCGGTCCTACTCCTGCGCTCGCACCTCCTGCCGACGACCTCGACTACCTAAAGCAGACAGAGACCGACGTTCGCTCAACCACCGAGCCGACAGCCCAGAATGCTCGACGGGGCCGCATTCCTCGGGGTCCTCACACCGACCACGACGCCGTCTCGGTGGATTGTCTTAACCGCCGGGTCCAGACGCAGATGCCCGGCAGCGATTTCGCCTGCCGCCGCAATGACGTTTGAGGGCCAGCCGTTGCCGTGGGCCGGCAGTACGCCGCCGCGGAAGCCCTTTTCGTGGACCATCTGGAGGAGAACGGCCCAATGGCGGGCGCCGCTCATAGCCTCGACCGCCGCTTCGGCCGTGGCGACGTCGCCGGAACGAGATGCCGCATCCCAGCTTTCGAGCCAACCGCACGCCACCGCGCCGGCGACGGCTCGGCCGAGCTCGAAGCGGCTGGTGGGTTCGCCTTCTGCTTTGAGCCAGGAGGCGTCAAAGCCGGGCGGCAGCGGCACCCCCTGCAGCATCTGCGCGATCACACCGGCTTTGGCGGACGGGCGCACCACTTCCGGGGGCATCGCCGCGAGCCACCGTTCTACACTGACCGCCCGCAGCGATCGCAGCAGGGTTTCGTGATCGCTCGCGGGGAGCGCGAGCGAGACGAAGACGTTCCCCTGCGGAGGCAGAACGGTGACGTAGGCGGGGCTCCCGCGGTAGTGGAAGGTGGTTGCCTGCCGGCCGAGAACGGTTGAGCTCGTCACCGTCGCCTTCCTTCGGTATCCGCGCAGGGCGCTGCGGTACAGCGCTGCCGGGGCCCAGTTCATCACCAGGCGAGAGCCTTCGGGACCGTAGGCCGGGCGCCCGGCCTCGCGGTAGGTCAGTCCGCCGTATTCGGCCTGGAAGCTGTTGGCGTGGATGATCGACCAGCCGGGAGCGGTGACGAGCAAGCGCGGATTGGCCTCCGCGACCTTGACCGCTGCCGCCGCGTAGGTCGGCCGGCCGCCATCCTTGACCGAGTCGACGGAGCCGCCGCCAAGGACGACCATGAGCGCCACCAGTGCGACGAGGCCGAGGCCGAGGCCGAGCGAGGCAACGCGGTGCCCGCGAAAGAAGCCGACCCGCGCGGGGCCGCCATGCGCGCCGAGCTCCATCGCCACCCGGTCGCCGACCGGGATCGGCCGCGCGGGGGAGCCGCCGGCGAAAATCGCGCGCCGCATCGCCCGCGCCAGCTCCGCCTCGTCGATCGCCGCGCGCAGTTCCTCGGCTGAGAACGGGTTAGCGGCGCGCATCGTGTCCAGGGGGTCATCTGCTCGACTGCGGGTCATCGGGCCTCCTCGGCGGGGTCGGGGATCGCGGCGCGGCTCTCTCGAGATGACCGTCCGGCCGCCTTGAGTTGTTTGGCGAGCCTGCGACGGGCGCGGTGGAGGCGCACCCGGTAGGCGCCCGGCGAGCAGCCGAGTACCTGCGCCGCCTCTCGCACCCCGAGACCGTCCCAGGCGGCAAGGCGCAGTACCTCGCGCTCGCGCTCATTGAGGCGGGCGAATGCGAGGCTGAACGTGTCGCGGCGGGCGAGGTCCTCGGCGGGGTCCCGGGCGATCTCCCCGGCGGCGGCCTCGTGGGCGAGGCGCAGGCCCAGATCGTGGCGGCGGCGGGCCAAGCGGTACTGGTCGGCGATCACGTTGGCGGCGATCGCGTAAAGCCAGGGCAGGGCGCCGTCCGGGATGCAGTCGCGGCGGCGCCAGGCGACCGCGAAGGTGTCGGCGACCACGTCTTCGGCAACCTCGCGCCCGGAAACACGCCGCATCGCGAAGGCGAGGAGCTGCGCGTAGTGGTCGCGGAAGCAGCTTTCGAAACGGCCACGGTGGAGTTCTTGCGCCGCCCCCGGCGCATCGTCGACTGGAAGCATCAAGAACTAGATGTGAGATCGGCGGCGGTTGTTACACCTCGCCCGGCAGATCGCCATCCCGATCCCGTCACGGAAACGAGCCCAACCGTAGGGCCGGTTGGAGAGTGCTCCTCCCCGTGGAAGCAGCAGTGCTCGCCTCCAAGCCCAGACCTATCGTTGAAAAGACTCGCTGAGGGTGGACGACCGGATTCGAACCGGCGACCGCCTGGACCACAACCAGGAGCTCTACCAGCTGAGCTACGTCCACCGCGTCGGCTCAATCTAGCGTGCCGGCTGTGGCCTTGGACGGGCGGTCAGCGGGTATGACCGGCAGCGACCAGGTCGGCGAAGGCCTGGAAGCCTGGGTTCGAGCGGGCGGCCAGCTCGGGCTCTGCCGCCTCGGCATCGCGTCGCAGCAAGGCGGCCGCATCCGGGCCGAGAACCTCGCTCGCCTCATCCGCCATCCGCGGCTCCGCCAGCCAAGCGTCGATCAGGTCCGCATCCGCCTCGGGGTGGAAGAGGGCGCCCCAGGAGTTGCCGTGGCGGAAGGCCTGCAGCTCGGTCTGCTCTGAGGAGGCAAGCGGCACCGCGCCCGGCGGCAAATCGAAGACGTCTCCGTGCCAGTGCAGGACGGTGGTTCGCGGCGCCAGTGCCCCAAGGACCGGGTCTGCCGGGTCGTGGACCTCTACCGGCGCGAAGCCGATCTCCGGCCGCCCCCCGGGCCCGACCTCCGCGCCGAGCGCCCGCGCCAGGAGCTGCGCGCCGAGGCAGACACCGAGCACGGGCAGCCCCTGCCCCAACGCCTCGGCGAGCCACTCGCGCTCCGCGGCCAGGCGCGGGTAGCGCTCGACCTCATCTACGTTCATCGGCCCGCCCATGACGACCGCCCCGCTCACCTCCGTGTGCGGCGGCAGCCGATCCCCGCGCAGCGGCTCGACCGCCCGCACCTCAAGCCCGTCGCAGGCGTCGAGGATCCGGTGCGGGCCCTCCCAGGGCACATGGCGGATCGCCAGCAGGATCGGTATGCCGGGGCTCATTCGCGGAGGCTAACCGCGCTACCGTTGCCCTGTGCCCAAGCTCAGCGAGATCGCGTTCTTCAAGCCGGAGATCCGACCGGCAAGCTCGACCGGCGCCTTGGCGATCGGAGCCCTGGCGGTTGGCGCCGCGGCGATCGGCGGCTTTGCGATCGGGAGGCTCAGCGTCGGACGGCTCGCGATCGGCCGCGCGACCGTCGGCAAGCTGAAGATCGCCGAGCTCGAGGTGGGCGAGCTGCGCCTTCCCGACCGCGAGCCTTCCACCTGAACAACCGGCAGTCCGCTGCCCTCAACGCGCCGCCAGAAGGACACGCCGGAACTCGGCCCGCAGGCGCTTCTCGAGTTCGGCGGCTGCGGCATCCTCGGCGTCACCCGGCTCGCCGCCGACGAGCACAACCTCGCTCGCGGCGAAGCTCTGCAGTTGGTCCTCGACCGCCTGCACGACGTCCTCGTCGCCGACCCTCGCCTCTGCCGCGATGCCGGCCTTGGCCAGCGCCGCCACGGTTGCGACGAGGTTGCGCTGGGCCGCCTGGCGGGCGCCCTCGACGTCGGATGCCCAGCGGTCGAGGAAGCCGATCCGCGCAGGAGAGAGGACCAGGACCGAGACCTCCCCACCCCCTCCGTCGAGCCCGGCCACAGCCGCGATCCGCTGCACCTCGGCGGGCTCTTCCACGGCGCAGACGGTGACGAGCAGGACTCCGCGGCCGCCGTCCTCGGGCAGCTCGCCGATCGGCCCGCGCGGCCGCTGCTGAGCGGCGATCCAGATGATCACGAAGGCGACCAGTGCCGCCATCGCGACCCCGAGACCGGGGCCGGCGATCGCGAACCCGGCAATGATCGGGACCACGATCGCGGCCGCGATCAGGGGCAGCTTCCACGGAGCCATGGCCCCGATTCTGGCTAAGGCGTCTTAAACGCGACGCCCGCTGCCGAGCATCGGCATGAGCAGCATCGCCAAACCGATCAGGATCACGATGATCCCGAGGATGTAGCTGACGAGCAGCGCTAGCACGATTCCGACGATGATTACCACTATTGAGCTAGGTGTCATGAGCCGGTCTACCCTCGGCGCGATTCCCGCAAACGCTTGAATCGGCCGGCCGCCTTCTCATGGTCGGCGACGGGCGCCGGGTAGTCGAGCGCGCGGCGCTCCCGCGCACCGAGCAGCCAGGGTTGGTGAGCACGGGCCCCCGGCACGCCCGCGAGCTCGGGCAGGTAGCGGTGCACATACTCGCCCCTGGGGTCGAAGCGCTGCGCCTGACGCAGCGGGTTGAGCACCCGGTTGGGTCGTGTGTCGTTGCCGGTCCCGGCAACCCACTGCCAGTTGCCGACGTTGTTGGCGACGTCGGCGTCGACCAGCAGGCGGGCGAAATGCCCGGCCCCGGTGCGCCAGTCGATGTAGAGGGTCTTGGTCAGGAAGGAGGCGACGATCATCCGCGCCCGGTTGTGCATGAAGCCCTCCTGGGCGAGCTGGCGCATCCCCGCGTCGACGATCGGGTAGCCGGTCAGCCCCCGCCGCCAGGCCTCGGCGAGCCGCTCGCTGCGTCGCCAGCGGTCGCCGCGACCGCGATAGTCGGCGCGCTGGATGTCGGGTCGAGCCGCGAGCACCTGGTGGTGGAAGTCGCGCCAGCAGAGCTGCCGGGCGAACGCTTCGCCCCCGGGACGCCCCTCGACCCGGGCGAGCAGCGCCGTCGGCGAGAGGCAGCCGAAGTGCAGGTCGGCGCTGAGGTGGGAGGTGCCGGCGGCCGAGGCGACGTCGTCGTGGCTGCGCTCGTACCCGGCGAGGCCGCCGCGCAGCCAACCCTCGAGCCGTCTGCGGGCCGCGGACTCACCGCCGCCGTGCAGGTCGGGCGAGGGCGGCTCGCGCGTCAGTCGGCGCAGCGCGGGGATCCGGCCGACAGCGATCCCCCGCGGCAGGCGCAACTCGGCGGGCGCCCGGTGCGGGCTGCGCCGCGGCGACTCCGACCAGACGCGCCAGTACGGGGTGAAGACGCGGTAGTGATCGCCGCCGGTCGGGGTCAGCTTGCCCGGCTCGACCACGGTCACCCCGGGATGGACCCCCAGCCGCACACCCTCCCGCTCGCACTCCCCCGCCAGCCGCCCGCGGCGCTCGCGGGCGTAGGCGCTGTAGTCGTCGCCGATGTGGATCGCGGTCGCATCGCTTTCGCGCGCCACCCGCAGCGCCTCGGCGACCGGGTCGCCGCGGCGCAGCACCAGCCGCCCGCCGCGCTCGCGGAGCGAATTGTCGAGGTCGTGCAGGCAGTCGAGCAGGAAGGCGACCCGGTTCGGCGCCCCGCAGCGACGCCGCAGCAGGGCGTCGTCGAGCACAAACAGCGGCACGATCCGCTCGGCCTCACGCGCGGCCGTCGCCAAGGCAGCCTGGTCGCGCACCCGCAGATCGCGGGTGAAGAGGACGACGGCACATCTCAAGCGCGTTCCTCTTCCTCCGCCAGGGCCCGGCGCAGCGTCTCGTCGAACGACTCGGGCTCGATCCCGAACGGCTCGGCGCCGGAGGGGTCGGTGACGACCGTTCGCGTGGTCAGCCCCTCGACCAGCGGCCGGGCGACGCTTGTGTCGACCGGGGTGACCAGCCCCAGCCAGAGGGCCGAGAGCCACGGGGTGACGAAGGGAACAGGGATCTTCGGCCGCCGCCGCTTGCCCATCGCGACCGCCATCCGGTCGAGCATCGCCCCGTAGGTGAGCACGTCGGGGCCGCCGATCTGCACCTCGCGCCCGACCGACTCGGGCACCTCGGGGGCGCGGCGCAGGTATTCGACCGTCGCGTCGATCCCGATCGGCTGCGTGTCGGTCTGCAGCCAGGAGGGGGCGATCATCACCGGCAGCCGTCCGACCAGGTAGCGCAGCGTGCGGTAGGACTCGCTCTGCGCTCCGACCACCATCGCCGCCCGGAAGTAGGTCAGCGGCGGGCCCTCGGCGGCGAGCACCTGTGCCGTCGCGTGGCGGCTGCTGAGGTGCTTGGAGGCGCTGTCACCGCCCAGCCCGCCCAGGTAGAAGACCCGCTCGACTCCTTCCCGCCGGGCCATGCGGGCGAAGTTCGACGCGCCGCGCCGCTCGCGCGCGGCGAAGTCTCCCCCGCCGGCCATCGCATGGACGAGGTAATAGGCGACGTCGATCCCTTCGCCCGCGCCCTTCAAACTGGCCGCGTCGGTGACATCCCCCAGCTGCACGTCGAGGCCGCGCGCTTCGAGCCGCTCGACCTTGGCCGGGTCGCGGACCAGGCAGCGCACATCCGCCCCGGAGCGGCTCAACACGTCCGCCAGCCGGGCGCCAACGAATCCGGTCGCTCCGGCTATGAGGGCTCTGGCGGCGATCGTCCAAGGCTACCCCCGGGGGGCGCCTACTTGAGCAGGCGCGCGCCGATCCGGTCGCCGATCGCGATCACCAGCCGCAGGGCGGCGCCCGCGATGTGCATGACCAGCGTCCGCAGCGGCCCGTGACGGCGCCGGGCCAACGCCGGGGCGAAGCGGGCGGCGACTCCGGCCAGGCCGGGCAACGGGCGGATGAAGAAGGTCAGCTCGCGGATCCGCCCCTCGGCATCGAAGCGAAGCAGCTGCGCCTCTTCGATCTCCTCGCCCGCCAGCCGCCCGCGGTAGACCAGCATGCGCGTGTCGCCGCTGCCGAGCTCGTCGGTATAGGTAAGCTCGCCCAGCTCTTCGAAGACGACGCCGAACAGCTCGCGCGCTTCCTCCAGCCCGCTGACCGGCAGGCGATCGGTGACCGGGGATTTGACCACCACGTCCGGCGCCAGCACCGCGAGGATCGGCTCCAGCTCGTGGCGCTCCGCCGCCGCGCGGAAGACCCTGAGCGAGGACTCGATCGAGGTTTCCGGCATCGCCGAGCAGTCTGCCAAGAACGGCTCTCCGACCTGCTTGCCCTTTGCCTTGACAGGGAGTACGGTCGGCCGCGGGGACGAAACAACTCGGAGAGGGCGTGACGATGGCCGTTGCCCAAGCGATTCTGACCGATGCGCGACGCGCGACTCTTGAGGCGCTCTGCGAGACCTTCGTGCCGGCCCTGGAGACCGAAAGCGGCGATCCGGTCGAAGCCGGGTTCATGGCCCGGGGCGCCTCGGCCCTGCAGGTCCCGGCACAGATCGAGGGACTGCTCGCCGAGGCGATGGTGTCTGAGGAGATCGAGGCGCTCGGCGGGCTGCTCGACGCCCTCGCCGCCGAGGGGTTCGACGCGGCCCCGCTGGAGGCGCGCACGGCGATCGTCCACGCCTTCCGTGAGGGGGACGCGGCGGCGAAGCTCGGCCTGGAGCAACTCAAGGACCTCACCCTCCTCTTCTTCTACGCCCTGCCCGACGAGGCCGGCTCGAACCCGAACTGGGGGGCAATCGGCTATCCGGGACCAGCGTCCCCGCCCCCGGGCGCGGAGGCGGCGCCGAAGACGATCTCGGTCGAGGAGGTCACAGACGCCACGGCCACGCTCAGCGCCGACGTCTGCATCGTCGGCTCCGGGGCCGGCGGCGCCGTGATCGCCGCCCGCTGCGCCGCCGCCGGCAAGGACGTGCTCGTGCTCGAGGCGGGCGGCTACAACAACGAGCAGGACTTCAAGCAGCTCGAGCTCCCCGGCTACCTGGAGCTCTACTACGGCGGCGGTCTCGCCGCATCGGAATCGGGCTCGATCGCGGTGCTCGCCGGGCAGACCCTCGGCGGCGGCACCGTCGTCAACTACATGAACTGCGTGCGCACGCCCGACGAGGTGCTGCGCGAGTGGGCCGGCCACGGGCTCGACGGGCTCGACGACCCCGCGTTCGTCGCCGAACACGTCGACGTCGTCATGGAGCGAATCGGCGCCAACACCGAGGCGACCACCCAGAACGCGATCCACCGGCGGATGATCGCCGGCTGCGACGCGCTCGGCTACGAGCACCGCCCGATCTGGCGCAACGCCTCGCTCGACGACCTGCCTGCCAACTGCGGCTATTGCAGCCTCGGCTGCCAGCACGGCTGCAAGCGCTCGGCGATGAAGACGTGGCTGCAGGACGCCTCCGACGCGGGCGCCCGCGCCCTCGTCGGCTGCCACGCCGACCGCGTGCGCAGCGAGGACGGCCGGGCGACCGGGGTCGAGGCGACGGTCACCCACCCCGATGGAACCGTCACCACGATCACCGTCGAAGCGCCGACGGTGATCGTCGCCGGTGGCTCGGTCGAGTCCCCGGCCCTGCTGCTGCGCAGCGGCATCGGCGGCCCCGCGGTCGGCAAGAACCTGCGCCTCCACCCCGCCTTCATCGTGGTCGGCGTCTACGAGGAGCGGATCGAGGGCTGGGACGGGCAGATTCAGTCGGCGCTATCCGACCACTTCTTCGATCTCGAGGACGACTGCGGCTTCCTGATCGAGGCGGTCGGGATCAGCCCGGGGCTGATCGGGTCCGGCCTCCCGTGGGAGTCGGGGGCTGCCCACAAGAGCCTGATGCAGACGCTGCCCTGGCAGGCGCCCTTCGTCACGGTCGCCCGCGACCACGGCTCGGGCGAGGTGGTGCTCGACGGGCACGGCCGGGCGGTCGTGCGCTGGGAGCTGGACGACGAAGTCGACGCGCGGCTCGCCCGGCGGGCGAACGTCGAGCTGGCTCGCCTGCACGAAGCCGCCGGGGCGACCGAGGTCTTCACCCTGCATTCGCGCGAGACCCGCTGGCGCGCCGGCGAGGACTTCGACGCCTTCGTCGCCGAGCTCGAGGGGGCGAGCTACGCGCCCAACGACGTCACCTGCTTCACCGCGCACCAGATGGGCTCCTGCCGGATGGGCACCGACCCGCAGGCCTCGGTCGCCGACGGGCGCGGCGAGCTGCACGACGTCAAGGGCGTCTGGATCGGCGACGGCAGCGCCTTCCCGACCGCCCCCGGCGTCAACCCGATGGTCTCGATCATGAGCCTCGCCCACCGCACCGCGGACGAGATCCTGCGCGGCTGAGGCAAGGCACACCGGAAAGCGCCCCCGGCAGGATTCGAACCTGCGACCCGCTGCTTAGAAGGCAGCCGCTCTGTCCACTGAGCTACGGGGGCGGGTCCGCCTAGATTACGGCTCCGGCCCGCGATCTTGGCGTCGTTGCTTAGGATCGGCGCCGATGCCGAACGTCGATGCGGGAGGAACCGAGCTTCATTACGAGCGCGCCGGGCGCGGCGAGCCGCTGCTGTTGATCCAGGGGATGAGCGCCACCCACCTCGCCTGGGGACGGGCTTTCCTCGCTCCGCTCGAGCAGAGCTTCGACACGATCGTCTTCGACAACCGGGGCATGGGGCTCTCGGGACCGGCGCAGATGCCGTTCACGACCGCGGACATGGCCGGCGACGTCGCGGCGCTGCTCGACGCGCTGGAGCTCGAGAGCGCCCACGTCGCCGCGATCTCGATGGGCGGCATGATCGCCCAGGAGCTGGCGCTCGCCCACCCGGAGCGGATCCGCAGCCTCACGCTCGGCGCGACCTACTGCGGCGGGCCGGAGGGGACGCTGATGAGCGAGGAGGACCTGCGCATGCTCGGCGCGGCGATGGCCTCGGGTGACCGCGACCAGGTGCTGCGGGCGATGTGGGAGATCAACCTCTCGCCCGACTTCCGCGCCGAGGAGAGCAACTACGCGGCATTCCGCGAGATGGCGACCGCGCTACCCGCCCCCAGAGAGGTAATCGTTCAGCAGATGCGCGCCTGCGGGGCCCACGACACCAGCGACCGGCTCGCCGGAGTCACGGTCCCGACCCAGGTCGTCCACGGCACCGCCGACCGCCTGCTCGGCGTCGGCAACGGGACCCAGATCGCCGCCCTGCTAGGGGTCGAGCCGCAGCTGCTGGAGCACGTCGGCCACATGTTCTGGTGGGAGCAGCCCGAGCGCTCCGCGGTGCTCGTCCGCGACCACGCGCTGGCGCCGGCCTAGCCCCCTTCGGCGCCTTCGCCGACGTCGGAACAGCTCGGGTCGAGCCTGCCCTTGACCTTGAAGACGTAGTCCGGCTGGGGCGTGATTTCCGGCTCTTCGACGACGGCTTCGACCGCCGGGCTGTTCTTCAGCCAGGCGTAGACGGGGTAGTAGTAGTCGGCGTCGGGCGAATCCTGGGTCGCCTGGCTGACGATCAGGTAGTCGTAGGCCCCTTCGTTGATCAGGCGGCGGAAGCGGTGGCAGCTCGTCGCCAGGCGGTAGGTGCCGTCCGGGCCTTCGACGCCGATGTACTGGACGTAATTGTCGAGGTTGGCCCCGTAGAAGCCGTACTGGCCGAAGAAGATCTCCCCGGACCCCGCGATCCCGATCCGCTTGCCGTGCAGGTTGTGGGCGTAGGTGTAGGCCTCGCGCGGGCCGCCGTCCTGCAGGAACGGGGTCGTGCGCACGTAGTGCTGGTTGTAGTACTGAACCTCCTGCGCTCGCCCGAGCACCACGGCCAGCAGCAGCACGATCGCCGCCGCCCCGGCGACGTAGGCGCGGCTGACCAGCCGCCGCCCGCGCAGCAGCGCCAGCGCCGTCGGCGCCCAGACCAGGGCCGCGGTGAGAAACACCGTCCCGACGATGTAGGGCGGATACCAGCGCGGCGTCGTCAGCACCGTTATCGCGTAGACGAGGCATAGGAAGAGCAGTGTCTGCCAGGCGCGCGAGTCGGGTGCGCGCAGTGGCCGGGCGATCGGCAGCAGCGTCATCGCCAGCACCAGGCCCGGCGCCAGGTAGCGCGTGTTGGTGAAGAAGCCGGTTGGCGACCCCTCCTGCCCGGCTGCGGTCAGCGGCGTGAAGACGTAGACCAGCGCGGTCAGCAGCGCCGCCGCGGAGATCACCTGCAGGATCCGGTTGCGCGAGCGCACCGCGATGAACACGGCCGCGGCGACGGCGACGATCAGGATCAGCGGCCAGAGCGGGCCGAAGGCGTCGTCGAGCCGTGGGAAGAACCAACGGCGGTAGATGGTCGGGTCGGTCAGGTAATGGGAGACGGCGAAGCGCGGCCGCGGGTCGAGCGGCATCTGGTCGGGCCTGGGCAGGTGCAGCGGCCCGAAGCCGGTCGCCGGGATCGGGTTGCCGCCGGTCTTGATCGCGGCCCGCACGTACCAGTAGCCGCCGACGACGAAGGTCGATAGCCCGAGCACCCAGGCCGTCGTCACCTTCCGCCCCTTGCCGCTGAAGACGACGACGCCGAGCCAGATCGCCGCCACCGGGACAAGGAAGGTGAACTTGACCGAAGCGGCGAGGCCGGCGGCGATCCCGGCCAGCACGAGCGGGCCCTTGTCGAGCAGCGGCGCGTCGCGCTCCGGCGCGTCCTGCACGGCCGCGCCCTCCTTCGGTGCGCGCCGCTGGTGGCCGTTGATCAGAAAGGCGGCGAACGCGATCAGGAAGGCAAGGCCCATGATGTCGTTGCGGCCCTCGCCGGGCTGGGTCTCGATCATCACCCCGGCGTCGAGGATGATCGCCCCCGCGACCAGAGTAGCCGGGCCGACCTTGTACGGGCGGCCGACGCACCAGGCGGCGAGCAGCGCGATCGCCAGCCAGATGAGGTTGATCAGCGGCGAGAGCCAGTCGGTCTTGAAGACGACGATCGCGGCGGCGTGGATCAGCTCGGAGCTCTGCGGGTAGAACCAGGCGGCGAGGCGCAGCGGGTCGGTGTAGTGCAGGTGGACCGTCGACGCTTCCTGGGCGATCCGCGCCGCGAAGGGCATGTGGTACCAGGTGGTGTCGCCGCCGAACATGCCCGCGTCGAGGCTGAGCTGCGAGGGGAAGGTCCACTCGGCGACCGTGAACGAGGCGACGCCGAGGGCGAGCAGGAAGGCGATCGTCTGGACCCGCGGCGCGGCAACTTCGCCACCGACTTGCGGCGCCATCCGCCGGCCAAGCCAGGCAGCGCCGAGGCCGATGGCAATGCAGACGACGGCGATCCAGCCGAGGTGGAGGATGCTGAGCGTGCCGAGCAGCTCCAGCGAGAGCAGGAGGAGGGCGACCGCCAGCGTCGCCTCGCCGAGCCGCGCGAGCGCGCCGGAGAACTCCGGCGCGATCCAGCGCCGCAGCCAGTAGCCGCCGAGGCCGAGGGCGGAGACGATGCCGATCGTCACCAGGCAGCCGCCGATGTAGGAACCGAAGGAGGGGGTCACCGGCGCGGGATGCTATTCAGCTTGCCGGGCGGGCGAGCTACTCGGCCGCGCCTGCCGGGATCCGGCAGGAGACGCCCGTCCCCGCAAGCCCGCAGTAGCCGTTGGGAACCTTGTGCAGGTATTGCTGGTGGTAATCCTCGGCGTAGTAGAAGGGGCCTGCGGGCTCGACCTCGGTCGTGACCGGCTCGTGCCCCGCCGCGCGCAGGGCATCGTCATACGCGTCGCGGGCCATCTCCGCAGTCGCCTTCTGCGCGTCGCTCGCGAAGTAGATGCCGGAGCGGTACTGGGTGCCGACGTCGTTGCCCTGGCGCATGCCCTGGGTCGGGTCATGCTCCTCGAAGAAGACCTTGAGCAGATCCGCGTAGGCGACCCGCCGCGGGTCGAAGGCGACGAGAACCGCCTCGGCGTGGCCGGTGCGACCGCCGCAGACCTCCTCGTAAGTCGGGTTGGGCGTCGTCCCGTTCATGTATCCGACGGCGGTCGTGTAGACACCGTCGAGGACCCAGAAGAGCCGCTCGGCGCCCCAGAAGCAGCCAAGCGCGAAGTAGGCGGTCTCGATCCCCTCGGGAAACGGCGGTCGCAGCGGAGCGTCGAGCACCGCGTGGCGCTCGGGAACGTCGAAGGCCGGCTCGGAGCGGCCCGGCAGTGCGTCGTCTGGTGACGGCATCTCGGCCTGCTTGCGACTCCAGAGCATCTTCCGTACAAGGTACCGTGCCGGCATCGGCTGCTTGGTGCTTATCTTCGCGCTGCTCTCGCCCCGGCTGGCGCTGTTCGTCCTGTTCCTCTTCAGCAACCTGCTCAGCCGCGCATTCGACGAGTGGATCGTGCCCTTCATCGGCTTCTTCCTGCTGCCCTGGACAACGCTCGCCTACGCCGTCATGTGGTCCTCCTCGAACGGTGTCCGCGGCTTCGAGTGGTTCATCGTCGGGGCCGCTTTCGTGATCGACCTCGGCTCCCTCGCCGGCAGCGGCAAGCGCCGCGCCCGCACCAGCTAGCGCTCGCCGGGAGCGCCCCCGAGCGGATAGGCGAGCCTGATGTGCTCCTTGGCGAGGATGATGAAATCGCGGCGCTCGCTGACCTCGCCGCCGTCGAGCGGCGAGATCTCGACATCCACCAAGGGGATGAAGGCGACGTCGCCGCGATTGACCGCATCCGAGAAGCGGCTCTGGTAGCCCTCGTGCGGCAAGGTCACATCGCCGACGACGATATGCCGGTCGGTTTCGAAGACGACCCGTTCGTGACGCCGCGGGCTGGCTGACTGCCCCTCCATATGGCCGCTTATCGACGTGAACGCGCATTCCGTGAATGGATAAGCGTCCAGCGCACGGCAGGCCGGATCCCGGCCAATTCTCCATCGGGGCGCCCGGATTTGAACCGGGGACCTCGGCCACCCAAAGGCCGCGCGCTACCAGGCTGCGCCACGCCCCGCTGGTGCGATCTTAGAGCCAGATCGGCCTGCCGACGCCGCGGGGGCCACAATCGTTAGGTTCCGCCCGATGGCTGACGTGCGCCCGATCCACGCAACGCACTACGACCTCGGCGTGGTCGGGTCGCTGCAGAACGTCGCCGCGCCGCCCTACGACGTGATCGACGCGGCGATGCGTGAACAGCTGCTCGGGCACTCGCCCTACAACGCCGTCGCGATCGACCTGCCGAAACCCTACGGCGAGACCGGGCCCCAGCAGACCGACGACGACCCCTACGAGCGCGCCGCGCGGACGATGGACGAGTGGCGCGCCGCCGGCGCGCTGACCGGCGACGCCGAGCCGGCCATCTGGGCGATGACCCAGGACTACACAGGCCCGGACGGCACCCCCCGCACCCGCCACGGCATCCTCGCGCGCGTCCGTGTCGAGGACTTCTCCGCCGGCCAGGTCCTCCCCCACGAGCGCACCCTTCCCGGCCCGAAGAAGGACCGGCTCGACCTGACCCGCGCCACCCGCCACAACCTCTCGCCGATCTTCTCGCTCAGCACCAAGGACCCCTGGCCGCTCGTCGCCCCGGCGATCGAGGGCGTGGAGCCCTGGGGCGAGGCGACCGACGAAGGCGGCACCGTGACCCGCGTCTGGCGCGTCGGCGACCCGGCGATCCTCACCCGTGTGACCGAGCTGCTCGGCGGCGCCCAGCTGCTGATCGCCGACGGCCACCATCGCTACGAGACCGCGATCGCATATCGCGACGAGGTCGGCGGCGAGGGCGACCACGAGTTCACCCTGATGGCGCTGACCGGGCTCGACGACCCGGGCCTGACCGTCTTCCCCACCCACCGCCTGCTCTCCGGCTTCCGCGAGGACCCCGAGCGCCAGCGCCGCCTCGGCGAGGGCCTGCGCGAGCTGTTCGACGCGACCGAGGTGCCGCTCGATCGGCTCGACCCGCTGGGCGAGGAGGGGGCCGGGGTCTTCGGCCTCTACGACTGCTTCCACGAGCGCGCCTTCCGCCTGCGGCTGAAAGACAGCGCGGTCGCCGCCCTCGACGAGCAGCTGGCCGGCAAGCCGGAGGCCTACCGCCGCCTCGACGCGGCGATCCTCGAGACGCTGGTGCTGAAGGGGATCGCCGGGCTCTCCGAAGACGACATCCTCGCCAAGCGCGGGCTCGGCTACTCGAAGAGCGTCGAGGACTCGCTCGCCCTGCTGAAGGACGGCACCTACGATGTCGCCTTCGTCCTCCGCCCGATCCCGGTCGACCAGGTCCGGGCGATCTGCGAGAGCGACGAGAACATGCCGCCCAAGTCGACCTATTTCTTCCCCAAGGTCCTGACCGGGCTCGTTTTCAACCCCGTCGGCTGACTGCCGCGCGGCGTAGGATCAAGCCGTGGTGAAGATCTACACCAGGAAGGGCGACGACGGCACCACGTCGCTCTGGTACGGCGGGCGGATCCCCAAGCACCACGGTCGCACCGAGGCCTACGGCGCGCTTGACGAAGCCTGCTCCCAGCTGGGCGTCGCGCGAGCGCTGTGCGGCCCGGGTCAGACCGAGCTGGCCGCCGATCTGCTGCGCCTGCAGGACGACATCTTCGTCGCCGGCGCCGAGCTGGCGACCGCGCCCGAGGCCGCCGAGCGGCTCGAAGACGGGGTGAGCCGCACTACCGAGGCGATGGTCGCCGAGTTGGAGGAGGCGATCGACCGCTACATAGCAATACGTGACATGTTTACTGTTCATGTACTTGGTTCCAGTTCAGTATTGCTGGGCAGTCGATGATGAACCGCCGCCAGTAGTTCGGTAGCGGCTGCTCGATGACGAACATCTTGGTTGCCATCAGACCTTCCCCTCCGGCACGAGGATCAACGTGCGCTGCCCGCCGACAGCCAAAAGCTTGCGGTTCTGGCGAATGAGGGTGCCCTCGGGCGTTGGGATGGCGTCCACCACCCAGCGCTTCGTCGGCAGGGCGATTTCATGCTCCACGAGCGCGATGCGGTCGCCCTCGTGCTCGACGCCGAACTTTGACATCAGGGCGTTTATCACGTCGAGGAGTGAGTCCCGCTCTTGGATCAGCCGTTCGTCAGCGACGTGCTTCTCGCGTGAGCGACGGGCGTTGGTCATACGTGCGGGTAGACGAGCGCCACGGCGAGGGCGAGGACACCCCACGCCTCGAGACTCTCGCCATGCGAGCGGATAAGGGCGACACCGGCGAGCACGGCGGCTACGACGGCGAGTGCGAGAACGATCACGGCGTCACTCCTTCGCTCTGTCGCTGCTCGAGGAGCTTTTCGAGGCGCCAGTAGCGGCATTGGTCCTCGACGCAGCGATGGTGGATGGGGCAGTGGTTGTGGCAGACCTGCGAACCCGCTTGGAGGGCTTGCTCGACCTCCTGGTCACTCGCTCCGGCAATGTCCCAGGCGGGGTCAGAGCCTCCCACTGCGGGAGCCAGTCCGGGTGAAACTTCGCCAGCCAGGCCCGCTGCGCTTGCGACTTGATCGGCTGTGGCGGCATCGGTCTTAGCGAGCTGCTCTTTCAACCATGCGAGCGGCGACAGCAGGGCTTGGCTGTCCGCCCGGGGTGTTGCGGCGCGGGATGAGGGATCGTAGGTCATCCAAGCGCTCCCTCTGCGTCGGCTCCCTCGCCGGAGAGTGGTCGGTCCAGTCCGTCGTCGTCGGTTCCGGCCAGTCGATCGTCGGCTGCACGTCGATTACCCGGTCGGCCTCCGCCACGAACGCGCGCAAGCGGGCGAAATTGGCTGATCTTCGCTGGGCCAGGTTCTCGTTGATCTGGCTCATCTGCTCCATCGTGGCGTAGAAGGAGGGCCGCACCGAGGACATTCGTCAGCTCCTCGACTCGGCGGGCGCTGCGATCAGGGACTCCAACTGCGCTGCGACCGAGGCGGTATGCGCCGAGAACAGCAAGGCATAGGCCGACGACGCCCCACGGGAGACGATCAAGCGCCGCGATACAGACTGCACCTCCAGCGACGAGCAGAACGTATACCTCGGCCGGGATGGCAGGCCGGAGCGTCGAGACGACCTTCTCGCGGCGGACGATGCGTTGGGCGCGAGCGCGTTCCTGCTCATTGAGGGCCGCCATCTCTATCTTCGCCAAGCGTCACCTTCTCCCTCCAGCGAGGCTGCGGACGGCGAGGGGAGCACCGATACCTCCCGGGGGAGGCGACCGACCCTCGCCGCCGCGCCATTTCGCTTTGCAGCGAACGAGCGCATCGTATCAGCGTCCACCGGGCGTGAGCAACGGGATTGCGCCGGTCCTGAGAGCCATCCCGAGCGTCTGCCCTGTTTCGAGCACCGTGAAGGCCGCCAACACGTAGGGCAGCTCGTCGTCACCTTCGCCGGCGGCAAACTCCAGCGTCGCTTTGAGCCACAGGAGGCGAGCGCGCCAGCGGCGCTTCCATTCCCCGGCGATCGTTCGCTCGATGACTTCCTCGTAGCGCGAGTAGTGCGGCAGCAGCGAGGTCTGGAGGTCAGCCCAATCGCGGGTCGGGCGTTCCACGTCGAAGCGGTACTGACGGCCGCCGAGGGTGAACTGCACGGCCTGGCGTTCGGCACCTTCATACAGCCCGAACTCAGTCGCGCCGTGCTTGCGCAACAGGCCGCGCATCTCGTTCTGGGAGTTGTCGACGCTGACCGTCGTGCCCTCCGCGTAGCGTCGGACTGGACTCACCACGGCACCTCCTCGTACCACGCGACCTGCTGGGCCGCCTCTCGTTGACGTGTCTGCTCTGCTGACGGCAGGTGCTCGTAGGCGGTCCTGCCCGGCTCGCCGGCCCTGCGCCATTCGTCGAGGCGCGCCAGCAGCTCGATGCGATCCTCGGAGCAGTAGCGGCACTTCTCGGGGTGGGCTCGGCCACCGGGCAGGGTGCGATCGAGGATGCACACCGACACCGCGACAGCCTCCGCGGCGGTCAAGACCATCCCAGCCTGTTGAGCGCGGTGATTGCCGCCTCTGCCTCCGCCTGCACTTCCTCGACCCACCTAGCCTCCTCGATGTCGAGGGCGGACTCGACCCCCTCGCGGGTTGAGTGCCACTGCTCAAGCACGTAGTCGATGATCGCCGTCGACTTGGGCTTGTTCGGGGAGAAGGGCGCTTCACTGACCCAGCGGGCGAGGTCGTGCGGTCGGGCGTCTGCGACCTGCCACAACAGGCCGCGCTGGCTGGTGTCGTCGTCGTCGGGCTTGCCTGCCGGTGCGCGATGCAGACCGCGACCGATCCAGGCTTCCCTGAAAGGCGCCCAAGCCGGTGCAGTGAAAGAACTCCAGCTTTCCAGCTCGGCTTTCGTCAGGCGCGCCTCGCGCGATAGCGACGTTTTGGATGCTTTAGTCGACGGCATGGAGTACTGCTTTAGCTGTGTAGCCTTCTTTATCTAGTCTCGTCTTGTCTTGTCTAGGTTCACCGTTCGTTGAACGATCGTTCGACGGTCGTTCCTTAGTCGTTCGCTTGCGGCGTGAACGACCGCTCGCGAGACCGCCCTTTCGGCCCGCCTCAGACCGCCGCTCGATCTCCTTCGGCCGAGCCTTGACCTGGTACATGCCGCCCTCGAGCGGCGTCACCAGCCCGGCGGCTTCGAGCTTCGCCTGCGTTTCGTCAGATGGCGCTGCGCGGCAGGGCCGCCGGCGCGGGGGTCAGCGGCCCTCCCAGCCGACGAGCAGGCGCATCCAGGTGGCGAAAGCATCGTTGTCGCCGTAGATGACGCAGGCGTACTCGCGGATGAAGCGCCGGTAGAAGCGCGTGGATACGGGTCTAGTTGACCAGCCAAGCGAAGCCCCTCTCTTAGCCAGAGCTCGGGCCGGCGGGAGGGCTTCGCGTCCGACCAACCGGCCCGGCTCTGATTTCTAGCACCCCTGTCGCGGCGCTGCGCGGATCATACGTCCTTCGGCGGCTCTTTTTCCTGCTGCATCCGCCAGTCGTAGACCTCCTCGTTAGCTCGACGATCCTCTCGGAAGCCACGTTCGTAGGGCTGCCACGCCTTGCGCTCTCGAGCTGCCTTGCGTCGACGATTGCCACCCTTCTGTCGAACCATCTGCGATCTCCTGTGAGGGGCCTAGAACGGCCCAGGACGCCCGTTTGGGGTCAAAGCGGTGTCAGGACTCGGTGGCTCCTTCCTTGTCGAGCAGGGCAGCGACGACGGGGTTCACTGACGGATCGGTACTGGCAAAGAACACGGCGGACGACAAAGCCGATGCTTCGTCGAACGTTTCGATGATGTCCCCGAGGATGTCGTCGGCGGCCCGTGATTTCTGCGTCGAGGCGCCGTTCGTGCGCCATTCCCAGTAACGCTTGCGGACGAGGTCCATGACGATCGACAGCACCTTCGACCGCTCTGCGGCGATTGCCTCGCGCAGCTCGCTATCGCCCATCGGTGGCTCCTTCCTTGTCGAGCAGGGCGCGGATCGACTGCCCGACGTGCTCAAGCGTCTTGGGGTCGCAGCACCCGTTGCCTTCGTGATCGCCGAGCACCAGCAGCGCTTCCTCGGCAATGCGCTGGTCGTGTTCGCGGGCTGCGGCGGGGAGGTCTGCGAGGGCTGCGGGCCGCGCCGCAGCGGGGACATATCGGGCGGCACGTTGCTCTCGATGAGCATGCATGTCGCGCCGCAACTCCACCAGCACCGCTACCTGCTGCTCTGCGGCTTGGCGGGCTGCAACCGCTGCGATGATCGCGTCGGCGTTCTCGGTTTGGCGTGGTCCGTTGCCGACGAACGCGACGATCTTGTTGTCGGCGTTGACGATCCATGTTGCGTCGGTGTTCGGCGGGAGGCCGTCAGGGAGCAACACCAAAAGGTCGTGAAGCACCTTGTGGCCGATCTGCTCGACATTGGCATGGCCGATTGTTTCGCGGTGCCACGGTAGGCGTAGGTCGCTGTCACTCATCGGTGGCTCCTTCCTTGTCACTTTCGGCTCAACGCTCATCGCTTGGCTCCGCAGCCATGACGCCGATGGCCCACGTGTTCAGCCGCGTGCGCTCGCGGTCACGCGCAGCCAGTACGAAGTAGCGGTCAACGGCTTCCTTTGCTGACTGAACACCCTGCCGAAAGCCATCGTCCCATGCCTCGTTGCCGCTGGCCTGCGTCAGACGAATGGCCTCGATGGCTTCGCTGATGGCGGTGCGCTGATCGTCGGGTTGGTCAGTCATTGGTTGCTACCTCGTCTAGTTGGTGAAGGGCGTCCTGTAGCGCCTCGTACTCGATGGCCTTCGGAACGCCGCGGTCCCATAGATCAGAGCAGTCGCGTGCTGCTGCGACTACGCGGGCCATTGGCTCGGCCAGGTTGCGAGCTGCGACGATGAGGGCGGCGTCGGCGGGTGCCTGCGCATCGGGGAAGCGGCCCTCGATTGTTGCGATGTGTCGGTCGCCCGCGACGATGGCCTTGAAGGCCCCGCCACCCACGGCCAGAGTCTCGTCCCACGGCGCTTTCGTTGCTTTCTCCGACAACTCCAACACTCGCTGCTCGGGTGTCTGCGATTGGGTGGTCACTTGGTGTCCTCCCGGTCTAGGGTCGCCAGAGCGGCTTCGAGGGTGGCGTGCCATACAGAGCAGCGGTTCGCGTCCCTACCGAAGCGATAGCCGCTATGGGTCTTGCAGGCGAACATCCTCGTTGTGTCCCGCTCGCACTCGACGCGCGCCGCTGCTACTACGGCGGCCATTGGCTCGGCCAGGTTGCGAGCTGCGATTGCAATCTCGACGTTCTGAACTGTCATTCCCAAGCCCCTGTCGGCGTCGTACAGCCGCAAGCCGACCTCGGACGCGACCACGATGCCGCCCGCCGTGCCGGACTCGACCAGCCACGGCGCTTTCGTTGCCTTCTTCGACAACTCAACGAGCTTGGCTTCGGGTGTCTGCGATTGGGTGGTCACTTGGTGTCCTCTCCCTCGATGGCGTAGGTAAGCCGCTCGTCCTCGGGCTCATCGTGGGTCGGGATGCGATCCGCGACCGCGACTCCGACGATCACGGCGCGGCTGCTGTGGAGGTCGTTGCCCTCCGTGTCGCCGGACAGGTTCACGAGGCGTGCCGTGTTGGAGATCAGTCCGGCCTCCTCGAAGAACGCCTCGGTCATATCGCCGTCGTACATTTCCTCGGCGGTGCCCTCCAAGTCCTCGGCGTAGAAGTCGGGGAGGGCGACCGTCACGAGGACGGTCTTGGTCAACTTCGGTGTGGTCACTTGGTGTCCTCTCCCTTCTGGATGCCCCGGTCCCACGGCAAAGGTCGGCGGGTAGCTCGCCGCAGCAACCATCCGTTCTTCCGTGCCTGCCTCACCGACGACTCGCATCAGCCGCGTTCGGTGATGACGGCACCGCACGAACTTCAGGTATCCGGCTCGTCGCCGTAGTCGCATTCGATCTCGACGTATCGGAACCGCTCATCCGGCTCTCTCCCTAACCGCGATCCCGAACAGATATGCGTTCGCCAATCGGTTGTTCTCAGGTGGACTCGACCAATGCTCTTCGACGTTGGCGCGGTAGCAGAGGGCGATGCAGTGGTCCGCTGAGTCGATGCGCCGGCCGTCCTTCTTGACATGCTCGAGGGTTAGCAGCCAGTAGTACGTCGGTGGATGCGGCGTGCCGTAGCGGTCGACGCAGCGGTCGTGCAGCTTGTCGAGCCTCGCGGCCACGCACTCGCGGTCCCTGCTGATGACTGTCTCGCGGAGTTGGGCCATCGTCACGTCAGCACCTCAGCAATCCGCTGGCCGAGCCATTCCGCGACGGGCGCCACGACGCCGTTGCCGCAGCAGCGATAGCGGTGGGAGTCCAGGCCGAGCGGGAGCAGCGGGTCGTCGAGAGGCATCACGAACGTCCGGTCGTGGGGTTGGTGAGGTTCCGGGCCACCACACCCGCCATCGCAAAGTTCGCTTGTGACCGTCAGAGGCATTTTGTCGCGGCGACCACCTTCGGGGCCTGGCGCGAGTAGCGTGGGCGAGAGGATCGCCGCCGTGGTCCGTGCATCGCCCACGTCGAACGAGTTGAGTGTCGGCATCACCGTGCCCTCGACCCATGACTCGGCATCGTCGGCGGTTTGGGCACGACCGGCTTTCGTGAAGGCAATCATGGTTGTTTGGTGCGTGCCCGGCCCCGAGAGGGAGCCCGCTTGGTCAAGCTCGCGGAGTTCGTCACGCTGGTTTTGCGCGAAGGCCATGACGCGCGATCGTCCGCCCGTCCGGCCAGCCCATCAGCCTCTCGCACTCGGTCGGCGTCAGGCGGCGTACTGATGACTGAGAAGTCGGAGTTGCTGTCGGGCCGGACGCTGCTCGCGGAGGCCGATAGTGCTGTCATAAGCGCCCTCGGCAACTCCCGCCCCCGCTTGGTGGCCCGTCGCAGGATGCCGGCCGCAGCGCGCGCCGACAGATAGAACCGCTGCGGCGCGCTCGGCTGCAACACGTCCGTCAACGTCGTCGGGATCGCTTCGCAGACCGAGGATGAATACCCGTCGTCGGCGCTGGGGCACTCCGAAGTGTTGAGCGTCGAGCACCCGGTACGCCACGCCATACCCGAGTTCTGCCATCTCACCGAGGAGGCGCGCCATGTCGCGCCCGCCATTACTGGAGAGGAGTCCCGGTACGTTCTCGAGGAGGATGGCGGGAGGTCGGTGTCGCTCCACAAGGGCGAGGAATGCGAAGGCGAGAACGCTGCGCTCCCCGGTGAAGCCGCGGCGCTTTCCGGCGACGGAGAGGTCTTGGCAGGGAAGCCGCCGGTCCAGAGTAGGCAGCGGCCAACACCATCTCGTGGTCGGTCGGCCCTTCGGATCGGCCGCGAGCATCGCCTTGTCGGTGCCATCGTGTCGGTCGCGTTGCACGCAGTCCCGCCCGTTCTCGCTGACTAGCAAGCCGAATGATGTCTCCGAGGTTCGGGACTCCCGGCCATCGCTCGGCAAGGACAGCGCAGGCGTAGGGGTCGACTTCGGAGAAGCTGACGGTGCGCCATCCAGCTCGCTCCAGGCCGAGGTCTGTTCCGCCGACTCCCGAGAAGAACGAGGCATGCGTGAACTCATCGTGCGTCATGGTTTGTCTCGCGGAGTTGGGAGAGGGTCATGCTCGCTCCTGCATCCAGCGGTAGCGATCGAGCGAGGTCAGGAACACCTCGAAGTCGCGCTCGGTCAGGGGGATCGGCTTGAACTCTGCCGGCTGGCCCGCCCGGACCTGGAGGATGGCAGCCCAGCCGTCGATCTTCAATGCGTGGCGGTAGGCGGCGAGCTGGAGGATGTGCTCGAGCCACGTCCGCTTGCCGGTCTTGAAATCGACCACGCCGTCAGCGTCGAGGAAAGCCGTCGCGTCAACGGTGCCGCCGTAGCCGTGGCACTCGTCGACAAAGGCGATCTCCGAGCCGGTCCAGCGGACGCCCGACGCCTTCTCCCAGGCCCAGAGCTCCTTGAGGTGGCGCTGCCTTTCGACGGGCAGCCGTTCGTAGACGGCGCGGGTCATGCCGCCCTTGATGTACCTCTCGATGTCGGCGTGGACGGCAGTCCCGAGATCGGCTTCGGCCAATGCCGTGCGGGTGGCGCCGGACTCGAGGAAGTCGTCGAGCGCCGGCCGGTGGGGGACGATCAGCTTCGCGGCCTCGATCTCATCGAGAACGTGCTCGATGGCGTGCCTGCGCACCCAGCCCGCGTAGCCCGCGTTGCCTACGGTGGCGTTGACGACGGTCGTCACCGAGGGGTAGGCGACGGGCGAGTCGCCGAGGAAATAGTCGTGCTGATCGTTTCGGGTGACGGCGGTGCTCATGCCTGTCCTTCGAGTTGTGCGGCGAGGTCGGGGATGTCGGTCGACGACCTCGCCAGTTGATCCTACTCCGGTAGGTGTCCGGTTGTCTAGGTGGTGTAACGCGGTGGCGGGCGGTTCTTGCTGCCCGGCACCAACGGTCCTGCGCGCAGCGGCATCCCCGTCGGCTCGCGTCCGATCCGTGGCCGGATCACCTTGTCGACCTGGATCGGGCCAGTCGCCTTCGGTCCCCGGATGCCGCCCGGCTCGTGCCCACCACTCGGGTCACGCCTCGGCAACGGCGCCTTGACGCCCGGCTTGAGCTTGCGGCCGGCCATCTTCACGGGTCCGGCAGTCTTGCCCTTCACCGGCGCCTTCGCCGGTGGCTTCATCCGACTCGGCCCGGCCGTGGTGGCCTTCTTCGACGATCGCCTGACATCACCGCTGCGCCCCGGGCTGCCCTTCCTGGCATTGACCTTCTTCTTCTGCATCTCACCCCTCAGAGCTGACTGGAGCCCTGATTATGCGCCTTGCGAGGAACGATCTCGTAGCCCACCCCGCGACATCCCGAATCAGGTTTAGGAGCCATTGGTCGAGCAACTCGGTGCGTCGACGTGCCAGTTCGGCTTCCCACAGGTCCGGTGTCAGGTGATCCACGGCCTGTGTCAGCCGCTCGAGGGCCGCCAGCACCTCCTGGTGCCGCTCCCGCTCCTCAGCGCGCGCCATTGAGCTGGTCACCTGCGCCTGCCGCCGGCGACTCTCGTAGCGCTGGTCGCGGCTCTCCGCCGAGTTGCGGGCCTGATCCAACGTCGCGGCGATGTGACCGAGCAGTTCGTCTGTACGTGATCCCATGTTCGGTGCTCCTTTCTGGGGTGCCAGTCTAGCGACTCGAGGTGCTGAATGTAAGGGTTTCCAGATCAAAAGTTGTGACGGGTGACCCACCATCACAGAGCGCTGCCGATCTGGTGGTGCCCCCCCGTAGGGGTACCCTCGAAGATCGCAGCACGGCCGCCATTGATCTGCCTGGACGAGCGCCGACCGCCGGCCCAAGCGTGCAACGTGACGTAACCACTGTTATCGGTAGGTGCACCGACAGGACAGAGACAGGACCGACCAGCTCTATACGCGGTACCTGAAAGTAACTAGCTACCTGGCGCGTCGGAGAAGGCCGACCACCGCCTAGCTGCTAACTCCTGGAACTGATGGACCATTCCCCTATCTATCTGCTCTCTCATCTCTCATCCCTACCCTTCTCTCTGCTCTCTCGCCGGCCGCCTTACGATGTCCTGCCGGTGCTACTACGCACCGTTGACTACTACGCTTGCCCGATGTCCTATTGACAAGACAGAGCCATAGGTTCATTCTCCCCTTAGACCAACGAGCACCGATAGGAGAACCGATGACCGAGCACTACGCCGACCTCGCATCCGATCACCCAACCCACACCGACGACAGCGATATGGTCGAGCTCTGCCCCGAGTGCCAGCGCGACTTGGACGCCGCCAACCGTCGCTGCTGGAACTGCAACGAGCCGTTGCCGGCCGAGCTGCCCGACGATGAGCGGGATTGCCCCTTCTGCGGCTGCCTGCGCGAGCCGATGCACGCGCATCCCGCCTGGATGGAGGCGCACGACTTCTCGCCGCTCGCTCAACGAGCCGTCGCGCCTGCGCGGTCTGCTATGCCGAGCTGCAAGCCGATAACCGCCCTGCGTGCCCGGCGCTGCACTGGGGCCGAGATACGTGGCAGCCTGTTCGACCAGGGCGACGACTACGCCGCCGAACTCGCGCGCCGGCGCATGGTCCCATCGCTTCTGGCTGTTCATCGAGGATTACCAGACCGACCGCCTTTCATTCTGCACCCTGTCCACCCTGCGAGAGATCGCGCCCTACGCCATCCGGGCAGACCGATGACAAAAAAAAAAAAAAAAAAAAAAAAAAAAAAAAAAAAAAAAAAAAAAAAAAAAAAAAAAAAAAAAAAAAAAAAAAAAAAAAAAAAAAAAAAAAAAAAAAAAAAAAAAAAAAAAAAAAAAAAAAAAAAAAAAAAAAAAAAAAAAAAAAAAAAAAAAAAAAAAAAAAAAAAAAAAAACGGGCGCCACCCTCGCGGCCGGCCGTCGCGCGCGCCACGACTACGACCGCCGCATGACCGCGCTACTCGTTGACGAGCTGCCGCGTATGGCCGCCGCCGGCAATATGCCGCCGGTGACATTCTCGAACGCGCTGCGCATCCTGCGCCGCGCCATCCTGGCCGAGCTGCCAAAATAGAACCCGCTCGATGCTGACGGCTGGCCGATCATTGACTGGACGGTGACCCGATGACCCAACTCGTCTGGCTATGGAACGTCATACCGCTCTGGCTGGGCATCCTGCTGGCGCCGTTCGCCTTCCTCGCCGGGGGCATCATCCGCGGGAGCCTCGGACTGTGACGCCCGAACGCGCTCGCGCCCTGCTGGCCCACCAGCGCCCCAACACCGAGACAACCTGCGACCGATGCGGCCGGCGGGCCCTGTGCTACGTCGAGCCGGAGCCCGCGTTCGACCCTGACCGCCACGGCGCCCGAGTGTGCGCCGCGTGCGCGAAGGTCATCGCCACCTGCCGGGGGCACGTCGAAGCCGCGCCGATCGCGCTATGGGACGGCCCAAGCATCTGGGAGGGAGCCTAGACGATAGAACCCGACCGACCCTGGAGCACCGATAGAACATGACGGAGGGGTAACTAGATGGCAGTTCGCAACTTCTACATCTACATGTTCTCCGTCGCCGATGGCCGCGCATCGGCTGCTAGGCGTAGGTCCTGCGGCCGCGATGGCGGTCTGTCGGCCGTTGATCACGGCTCGTCACAATGGCGAGATCGTCACTGTGGCGCGCGTCGAGTGCATCGCGCGTCAGGACGGCACTGCTGCTAACTAGGATCGTGCCCAAGTGCCCGCCGAACTAACGGTAGGTCAAGGCACGGCCGCGCCAGTGCGACATCTACGTGGCCGCGACGGTTCGCCTGCATCGGCCGATGCTGGGCACGTCGAGATTGTGACGGTCCGATAGATCGGCCACACGGCCCGGACGATGACCTACACCGTCGCCGACCAGAGTTACATCGTTGACGACCACTGGAGGCAAGCCGGACGCGCCAACGAGGCGCGCATCGGCGCGCGACTCATCCGCCAACGCAAGACCTACACCGACCGCGACCCCTACGGCAGCATTGAGCGCGAAGCCGCCGGCCGTGTCGCCAACTGTGACGGCAGCATCAGCCGCAGTGACGGCAGCCACTACCGCCGTCAGCTACTCCCCGAGGATGCGCCCTGGCTGGCCGATCTATCGCGCGGCCGTGGTCGCCATCGCCGACGGTGCGCCCGACGTGCCACCGATTTACCGCGTCGAGTCGGCCGACCGATGGCGCGCCGCTCAACCCCGACGGCGCGACCTGTGCGCCTACTGTGGCGCGCCGCTGTTCGTGCGCGTGCGCGGCCACCACCACACCGAGCACGGGAAGGACGTTACCCGATGACCGAGCACCCCAACCAGACCGCGCGCCGCCGCCAGCATGAAGCCATGCTAGAACGGCTGGGAGTCGGCACGCTCGACGGTCAACGCTACCTGGAGCGCATCAACCGCGAAGCCATGCAAGAGCGCCGGCAGGACCGGGATAACAGGAGCACCGAGTGAAGGCAATATTGACCCGCTACCTGGGCCCGACCGATTATCGAGGTTCGAGGATCGTTGCCACCGCCGAAGGCGGACGCAACTACGATACCGGCCGCGACACCCCGCACCGGCTAACGATCCCCTACGACTACGCCGCCAACGATGGCGGCCACCGCGCCGCCGCTTACGCGCTACGTGATCGACTCGGCTGGACCGGCGAGATGGTCGGCGGAACCCTGCCGAACGGCGACCAAGCATGGGTATTCGGGCACGACGGCGAAACCGTCGCCGAAGCCCTCGCACGGACAAGCGTCATGCCGCCGCACAAGCCGAGCCGCGACTACTTCGCGGGCTGGACTGCGCGCGCGGTTGCGATCGACGAGGGCCCCGCATGAGCGCCCGTCTTGACCGGCTGGCAACGCTGGCCGGGTATGCCCTGCTCGTATTCGCGGGCGGCTACCTGGCCGGCCATATCGCCAGCGCCTACTTTGGCATTGACCTGCTCAACGCTCTGGCCGGTGCGCTGGGGCTGGTAATCGGCGGCGCCCTGTTCCTGGGCGCGCTGCTGGGAAGGATGAAGGCACGATGACAACCCCGAAGAAGCCCGCGCCTATCTGGAACCCAAACCACCCGACGGGAAGCCGCATCGTATCGGCGGCCTACTTCGGCGGGAGCGCCGACGACTACGCGCCGCCGCTGGCCGGCGACGAGCGCGACCTGCCCGCCGAGCTGGCCGAAAGCGATCCCGCCTGCGCTCGCCCCGACGATGACGGATGCACTCACGACCCCTGCATTTCCGGGCTGACCGCCGATGCTTGACGACCTGCTCACCATCCCCGAAGCAGCCGAAGCGGTCGGCTACGACCCCGCAGCGCTACGCAAGGCGGCCCAGCGCGGCCGCCTTGACGCGCGCAAGGTCGGCGGGAGTCGCGGCCCCTACGTCACGACGCGCGAGAGCGTCGCGCGCTACGTCGCCGAAGTCGAAGCGTGGCGCGCCGGCGGCCGGATGCCGCGCAACCGCCCCCGCCATCGCGTCAACGTCGCGGAGATCATGCCCGAGTAGCCCGCCAGAGCGCCTACAACGGCCCTAGAACGCCCGCCGACTACCGGCGGGCTGTTCTCTTACCCTTCGCCTTCCTGCGGCCCTTAGCGGCCGTTTTTTGACGTGCTATCGAGCCAGCAGCGCAATCAGCTTCGGCGCGTCCTTCGGCCAGAGCGCGACATACTCCACGCCTGGGCACGCTTCGAGCGCTGCGCGCCATTCGACCTGCTCTGGGCGCAGCTTGTCGCGGTCGCCCTTCGTCTCGATGAACAGGACGCGCGGAGCCCTGACCAGCAGCCAGTCGGGCGCGCCGGTGTCGCCGTCGATCGGCGTCTGGTGGCTGAACACGTCCGGCCCGCGGCGGCGGGGGTGTCGGATGGTGACGTTGCGGACGTGCTGGCAGCGCCAGCCGTACAGCTTCGCCAGGTGCAGCACCATCGCGTCGAGGTCGGCGCCTGTTGTCATGCCGAGTGTCGGATGGGGTGTCGGCTGCGGTCGAGCTGCTCGGCGATGAACCGAGTCACATGCTCGGTGTGCCAGCGGGCGCAGAAGCGGCAGATGCCGAACGGAGTCATGGTCAGGCACGTCCGACAGGGGCAGGCGCAGAGCTCGCGCTCGTCGACGAGAACGGGATGGCGATTCACTATTCGGCATCCACCCATGCGGCACTTGACCACGCCCGGCGACATTTCGCGCAGTCGAGTCGGGCCTCGGGGTGTACGTCGGTGATATGGCGCGCCGCGTCGGGGTGCATCAATAGCGCCCTTCGGCGCGGCCCCGGCTGCCGCCACAACAACTCCATCGCCGTTTCGATGTCGGATGCGTCCAGGCGGTCGGCGGTCATGCCGTCGCGCTCACGATCGCCACCTGCTCGGCTGAGGAACGCAGGCCGGGCATCCCATTCGCGCGCCACAGTCGATGTACGGGAGTTTGCTGGTGGCGGGCGATTGCCGGCGCCACGATCCGACCGTCGCGCGCCTGGGGATACAAAACCCCGATCACGCCGCCGCAGGTGCATGGCTCATAACGCACGGGCGGCCTATCCATTCGTGACCCCGGTCGCCATGATGAACACGAGGCCGGACTTCGATTTGGCCCACGTCCCGACCAGGCGCACGACCTCCCCGGGCTCGTACTTCCACTCGTCGGCATCGGTGACGAGCTGGATGGCGGCTTCGTCGCCCGACATCAGCGCGGTGTAGCGCTTCTCCTTGTCGGAGAGCTCGAGCTTGACCCACTTGCCGCCGCCGGCGTCACGCTCCTCTGGAGGTGCGATCAGCGTCAATCTGAGATCGACAGTCTCATTCGCCTCACCCTCGGCTTCCGGCAGGGCGCGCATGTCCTCGAGGCTCATCGGCTTGATGGCGTCCTCGCCGAACACCTCGAACGCCGCGTCGACGAGATCGGTTGTGCTTTCGGCGATCGGCAGCGGCTCACCGAGCGACTGGACGGACACCCACTTGCCGTCGCGCTCGACCTCGACCGACGTGACGAAATGCAACTCCTTCTTGGGCGGCATCCCCTCGCGCCAGACCACCGGCACCAGGACGCCATCCATGCGCACGTTCTCGCCCTCGACGATGTGCGCCTCGTAGGCAGCCCAGGCGAGAGCGTCGATGAGCTGACCGTGATGCTTCGGGCGGCCGACGGTGATCGACAGCTCGGCGATCGCCACCTGCTGATCGGGTGGCACCTTGTCGTACCAGTCAGGCCGCTTGACCTCGCGCACCTTGTCGATGACCTTGACGACCGGACCCTCGAAGGTAGCGCCGGAGGAGGCCGTTGCCCCCTCCGGCACCGGCCCGGCCTTCGCAGCCGCGAGGGGGGCGGCTGATCCGGCCGGGTGCGGCGGCTCGTCGGCGGAGTTCCCAGACGCTACCGGAGCCGCATGTTGTGAGCCGTCCTCTATGTCCTGCGTGAACAGTCCGCCGATGGCGAGAGTGCGGATCACAGCGTCGACGTGGGCGCGCTTCTCGCTCATCTTGAGCAGCGTGTTCTCGAGGTCGTGCGGATCGGTGTTCTCGACATCGCCGAGGGACTGGCCGGTGATCCGCGCGTCGTCGAGCGGGAACTTCTCGCCGCAGCCGCCCTTCTTCGTCCAGCAGAAATACTCGGGCTCGTGCTTGCTCTTGAGCAGCGCGTCGGAGCCGCAGTTGGGGCACTTGAGCGAGCCCGAGCGCCAGCGGTAGCGCCGTTCGTGGCTGTTGGCCGCGCCGTGGCCTTGCCCGACGATCGGCCCGTCCAGCGAGCCGAGGTGCAGGTCACAGCGGGTGAGGTAGCGCAGCGAAGGGGTGGCCTGGCCGTCACCGACCTCGCGCGTGGTCTGGAACTCGGCGCGGAGCTGGTACACGTCGGCCAGAGTTTCAGCGCCGGGCTTGAGCAGTGTCGGCTTCTTGGTCCCCGGGATGACGCCGTAGTCCACGTCGAGCCGCATAAGCGAGCGCTGGATGCGCCGGATGCGCTCACGGCCAACCTGCATCGCCTTGAGGCGGGCGTCGAACTGCTCATCGGTCAGGACCGCCAGGGCGAGGGTGCCAGCGACATCGGCGCCGCCGACAGCAGCCAGCCGACGCTCCTCGTCGGTCAGCGTGACGAGTGCCGTCACTGGCTCATCCTCCTCGACAATCTCGCCGTCGACGACGGCTTCTTCGGTGGTCACAGCATCATCCTCGTCTGTTCGGGCTGCTCGTGCAGGACGTAGCGCGCGATGCGCTTGCCGTTCTGCGTGGTGATCGTCTCCGTCTCGATGTCGTGGCCCTGGTCGCGCAACTCCTTGACCCTCGCTGCGAGGCGGAACGAGCGCGATCACGTCGAGGAGCCTCGAGCGGCGTGACGCCTTCCGGTCGCTGACGCAGGAGGCGGAGCAGCACTGACGGGACTCGGCTCGATCCTCCCGGCCACTCCACGCGCCGGCGGTGCGGGTCGGGCTCGTTGGGCGTGCGGTGCTTGTCGATGGCAGCCGCCACCTTTGAGCCGCGATGCTTGCGCAGATAGTTCAGCTTGGTGTTGTTGGCCGAGTAGGTGACGACGGTCTTGAGCGCCTCGTCCACCTCGTCCTTCGTGACGACGCCCGCTTCGGCGAGCTCGAGCAGATCGCGCCGGAGCGCCTGGGTGTCGACGGTGTAGCCCGCGGCGGGCGTGGTGGCCTTGGAGCACCCTGCCGTCGGGCAGCGGGAGCTGGTCGGCGCCGAGGCTGTCGAGGGCGATCAGGACGTGCTGGTCGAGGGCGTTGAGGCGAGCGCGAATGGGCGTGTTGACGGCGACGAGCATCGCCCGCAGGCGATTGACCTGCTCGCGCTCCTCGGGTGTCGCACGGGCGAGGTCGATGTTGAACAGGCTGCCGCGCAGCGTCCTCAACAGGCGTTCGATGGGTGGCCCGAGCGTGTCGGTCATGCGCACGATCGAGTTGCCGGTCAATGCGGCGTCGAGGTCCAGTTCATCGGTCACGGTGCTCTCCTGTGACGGTGTAGTTGGGACGGCCTCCCCAGCTTTATTTCTTAGCTAGGCCGTCCCGAGGCGATTGTGGACCTACGTGGTAGGTGTCGTCAAGTGCCGGTGATCTTGTTCGACACCGAGCCGAGGATGGTCTTGTGCAGCCCCAGGGATGCCGCGGCGCACGACAGCCAGGCGAGGAACACGGACAAGCCGCCGTCGAGAGAGCCGACGCCGACGGCAATCCCGGCGAGGACGTACAGCACCGCCGAGATGACGAACGCCATCGTCATGCCGTTGACGTTGGCGAGGGCAGGCACTCCAGCCTTGAGCACGTCGACGACGAGCGACACGATGCCGGCCGCGATCAGCACGCCAGCGCCGGTCAGCAGGACAGCGAAGGTGATATTGCCAAGATCAAGCATTTCCGTCTCCCTCTGTATGTACCCCCTCGACGATCTTAGCGACCTCCGTCGACGCTGATGCGACCGCCGCACCCGCGCTACGCAGCGCAGTCTCGAGCTCGTCGATGCGTAGCTGGAGCGGGTCGGGCGGCGGGCCGGGCTCCGGCGCCTCGGGTTCTGCCGGCCCCCTGTCGGCCAGAGCGATCTCGGCTACATGCTCCCAGGCGGCCTGCGGGATGCGGCGCACTCGGTAGAAGCGAGCCCAGGCGGGTTTGTTGAAGCCGAAGATGGCCGCGCTGCCCCACGCTGCGAAGCACTCGGATGGAAGGCTGACGTACTTGCCTATCCGGTCGTCGCCCCAGCCCTTCGGCTTGGGCTCCATGAACGCCATCAGATCGACACGCTGGGCTTTGGTCAGCCAGTCCTCATCGAGAAAGTGGCAGAGCTCGTGGCCGAGGTCTTTGGCGACCGGATAATCCTCGATCTCGTCGAGCAGCAAAATCTTGCGCGCCGCCAGCTTCGAGCGGCCGAACGACGGCCCGCCATCGCCCCGCGGCGGCATCCTGTCGGCCGGGCGAAAGACGACGGTGACCGGCTTGATGCGGTTCCCGAGGATTGGTACGGCCTTCATTACGAACGGACGCACCGAGGCGATCTCGTCGGCGGTGCCGACGATGGTGATTGGCCCGATCGTCTCGCTCACAGCGGCGGCACGCCGGCGGGAGGTCCGGCGATCCAATAGCTCACGCCGACGATGAAGGTCACGCCGCGAACGATGGCCCAGGTGATCTCAAGCGCAGCCGCGGCGTCAGCGCCGGCGAGGGGACGGACGAAAGACGCTGCGATGATGACAAGGACCATCAGCAGCATCGTGATCGTGCGCGTCGAGCGCATTGCAAAGGCCAGCCGCAGGTAGTTGCGCGACCGCCAGAAGGCACCCATCCAGGCGATGCCGGCCAGCACCGCAACCGCGATGGCGACAGTTTCCCACAGGTGGTCAGTCATTTGCCGAAGATGCCCGGTATGACCTTGATGCCGCCCCATGCCAGGCCGCCGGCGATGAGCAGGCCGATGGTGGTCGGGTTGAGGTCGATGGAGTGGTCGAACAGGTAGCCGACGACCATGAGCGTGAGCAATCCGAACGTCCAGACGACCGCGACGATGGCGATGATCGTCCGCAGGCGCTCGTCATCGAGATTCCTCTTTGGACCATTCCGTTCGTTCAACCACCTTTCTCCCCTCTTTGCCTGCCCGAGGCACGATACACCGTCTCAGCGTGGCGCTGCTCGCCGTCAATACGCATCGTGGCTTATCGGCGCCTCACCCAACCGCCATGCCGAGGTCTTGGCGCATGGTGCGCATGAGTTGGGCGACGGCGATCTCGACCCCCACGATCAGAGTCGGGCTGCCGTCGGTGGTGTACGAGGGCGACGTGTCCGAGCTGGCCTTGAACTCTGACGCGAGGCGATGGTTGGAGCCGGCCGTATCGGAGAGCTCGGTGTAGCCCGCCTCCTGCGTCATCGTGGTGGCGCCCGGCGCGGAGCGGAAGGCGGCCCACGTTGCGTTGCCCGGCCGACGGAACGCTGCGAGCGTGGCGCTTGTGTTCTCGGCCCCGACGCCCTGCGGCAGCGCGTTGGCGCCATTCGCGCCGAGGACGCAGTTGTCGAACTCGTCAGCGAGCCACTGCGCCGTGACCTGATCCTGGCCGGAGTAGTCGATCGTCAGCGCCCCGCTGGCATTTGCGCTCGGCATACAGCGAAAGACGCACAATCGCCGGCGGGTGTTGGCGCCGAGGATATTCGCCACCGCCGCCCATGTCTGGCTCGCTCCGGTGACGGTCGGGACGTTGGCCGTCGCGCCGGAGTCGGTCGTGATCTGGACGACGGCGAGCAGGTACAGCCGCCCGGCCTTGTAGGTTGTCGATGCCGTGTTGAAGGACGAGCCGCTGCCGGTTGCATCGGCAGCCAGCAGGTTGCGAGCGACGACGAGCGGCAGGCTCATGTCCGGGTGTAGTCGATCCGCACGCCGACCAGCCGGGCGTCCTGCGTCATCGTGTCGTTGGCGTGGCCGCCGAGGCGGGCGAAGCGCAGGTGCATCAGCTCGTTGCCGGCGGGAGTCCCCGACGGCGTGACGGCGGCGGTCGCGGCGCTGATGGCGAGCTGCGAGGCCGTACCGCCGTAGGTGTCGTCGACCGCTACGGCTGTGCCGAACGCCTGGTCGATCGTCTCGAGGTCGCCATAGGAGCGGGCTTCGACCTGCCAACGCACGACGCTCGAGACGGCCGAGCCGCAGCGCCAGTAGAACGTCGCCGTGAACGTGCCGCCGTTGTAGTCAGAGGGCATGACGACCACCGCCGATCCGTAGGTGGTCGAGCCGTCCACGAAGTCGCACAGGATTTGGTTCTGCTTGTTGGTCGAGGACTCGACCTGGGCGTAGCCCTTCGCGGGGCTGGTCGTCGGCAGGGTCAAGGCGCCGGCGGGGATGAAGAACGAGCCGAGCTTCTGATAGGCAGCGGCGGCAGCGGCGGACGTGAGGTAGTCCTGCAAGAGATTGGCGAGGGTGATCTTCTGCGTCTCGGGCGTGCCGCCCGGGTCGTCGACGATGGGCAGCACGTCGGTACTGACCGGCGTGGTCATCTCGTTCAGGTCGGTGATTTTGGAGTCAGCCATCGGTTCCCCCTACGCGCTCAGGATAAGTCACAGCGGGCGCATTGGATCAGCACCAGCACCGCGAGCACGATGATGGCGACCACCGGCCCGACGTGCGTTTGTCGACGCGGGCGCCAGCGCCGCATGAAGTACGCGAACTCGCGGTCCTGCTCGTGCATGGGCCTCACAGCGGGTACACCTGCCCGACGCATTGGGCCACCAGGACCACGAGGGTGAGGAAGGCGACAGCGAGAGCGAGGTCACGCATCAGTTCTTGCTCAACAGATACCAGCGGCTAGTCCCCTGACGGTAATACAGGACAGCCGTTCCGTGTGGCTGCACCGTGACATCTGAGCTGTTCGGCAGGTAGAAGCGGTTGGCCGCAGCCGAGTTGGAGTTGTCGTGCTTGAGGGTGATCGTGTAGGCGGTCGATATGTTCTGGAGGTAGATGATCCGCTTATCGTTGGTCGGGGCGATAAGCCCGCGCAGGGTCAGGGCACGCCGACAGCCCAATCTCATAGAGCGAGGCGACATCAATACTGCCGGGGTCGTAGTCGTCCTTCGTGCCAGAGATCGTGATGCCGCCCACAGCAGAGGCGTCACCGATCTTCCAACCGCCAGGGATCGAAACCGTCACGTCCACGAGCGATGTCGCATAGATCGAGACTGAGTTCGAAGCGTTGTGGCTGCTCGTCTCCGTGATACCTACTTCGAGATAGGCACTTACAGCATTGTCAGGTACGCGCATCGCGGTGCGATACCAAGTCAGCGATGTCACCGAGGACGTAACCGAGTCGTCGGTGATCGGGTAGGCGCTGATATATGAGCCGTCTGCGTCGAACCAAAAGACAAACGCCGAAAAGTCCATCGACCCGGCCACTCGGTTGGCGAGAAACGCAAAGCCTCCCTCCATCCACGCACCCGGACGAACAGGGACCATAGCCGAGTCAAGATAGTTGGAGTCATTCAGCGCCGAGAACGTCGCCTTGACTCCCCCGCCCGAGAGTCCTGTCCAGACTCCATCGGTAGCCGACATATCCCAGTACGGCAGATCAGACGTGGCGTCGTTTGTCAACGTCCCCACCGTGACGCTCTGGAAGCGTGCGTTGTAAAGCCCCAAGCGCACGAAGTCGGCCCATGAGCCACTGAAACCTGCGGCAGTCAGGGCAGACCCGCCGTACTCATCCTCGAGGGTGATCTTGCCGTTGTAGATGTACAAAATCCCGTTGTCGAGGTCGAACACGACGTTGCCGTCGGTGGACTGGATCACCCCTGCCGTCAGCAGGCCCACGTTGGCAGCGATGGCCGACAGCGCTGACACCGACAGCGCCCCGGCGACGATGGTGTTGGCGATCACGTCGCCGCCGTCGACGGCCACGCTCCACGTCGAGCCGTCGGTGTTGCGGTACAGCTTCTCGTCGGTCGTCAGGAACACGAGCGCGCCCTGCGGGTAGTCCGAGTCGGGCAACGAGGGCAGGCTGGTGACGAGAGCCGGCGGGCGAAGGGTGGCAGCGAAGGCGGCCGCGTCGACCGTGCCCGGCAGGATGTCGCCGCCGTCGAGCCACTTGACCCACGCCTCGGCGACGTTGCGGTACAGCTTGCCGTCGGTGGCGAAGTAGATCACCGTGCCGACCGGGTACATATCGTCGGGCAGCACCGGCAACGCAGCGGCGGAGCCGTCGAGCAGCAGCAGGTCACCGTCCTCGGTCAGCATCGAGTCGCCCGTTTCGAGCAGCAGGCCAGCGTCGCCGGTGCTGTCGATGACCATGACCCGCCCGTCGTAGGGGATGTAGCCGCCCTGGTCGTCGCTCTGTGCCAGCCGCGACAGCAGCGGCGTCGAGAGAGAGCTGGGCACCTCGGGAGAGTCATGGCGCGTCGAGAAGCGTGCCAGCCGGCCGGGTTGCAGCCGGGACTCGGCGGCGGCCAGCGAGCGGATGTGCTCACGGTACTGCGCTCTACGGACGGAGCGGACAAGGGCGCCCGACAGCCCCTCGACATCGGTGCGCAGCGCGGCGATCTCCTGGCGGATCGCGTTGAGCTCGTCGGTCACGTCGCCACCGGCAACTGAACGAAGATCGCCTGCGAATAGCCTTGTGCGTTCATCATTGAGCGAACCCCGATGATGCGATACGTGCCGTCGATGTCGGTGGCCCCCCTGTGCAACTCGACGGGAATCGTGTCCTCGATCTCCCAGCCATCATAGGGCAGGAAGTAGCGCGGCCGGACCTCCAGACGCACGGCGCGCGTCGGTTGTGACGCCTCAAGAACGGCGCGTTGGGTGATCTTGGTCTGCGCCTTGAACTCGGTATTCGCCTTGATGCCCGCGAGGGTGCGGATGGTGAACACGTCCTCGCGCAGCCCGAAGGCATCGGAGCCGTAGTCGCCGGCGGTCACCGAGTCGGAAATCTCGGTTGCCTGGCCCGTGTCCGAGGTGCCGATCGTGGAGAGCTTGTTGCGCACGTCGCGGATGCCGCGCACGTACTCGAAGTCGGCCACGTTGCCGGGGAAGGTCAACCGCTGGGCGGTGTAGGCCGAGCCCTTGTTCTTCCAGAAGTTGAAGGTCGGCGTCGTCGAGCGGCTGATCTCGTAGGTCACGTTGTTGTCGGTGTTGGCGCGGCCGATCTCCGAGAGGTCGAAGAACAGCAGCAGGCGCGGCTGCTTGATGACGCCGAAGCGGGCGTCGGTGGTGATCTCGGTCACCCCGTCGGCCTCGAGCGGGTCTTGGAAGGTGCCCGTGGCGATGTGCTTGAGCAGCGACGACGGCTTGACCTTCGCACCGTACTTGAGCCAATCGCCCGCATCGCCGTCCCACTCCGGCCGCGCGATCTCGGTGCCCAGCTTCTTTGTCGGGTACAACCGCCGGAAGCCGGCCAGCGACAGCGACAGGTCGGCCACGTAATCCCAGGCCGTCCAGATCACGTCCTCGCCCGACTCGTTGGGGTCGGACACGCGGCCCTGGAACAGCAGCACCGGGCCGTAGCCGGTCGTCGGGTCGACGAACCACGCCCGAACGTGGTCGATGCCCGGCACGAGGCGGGCGTTGTGGATCGAGTCCTGCCGCAGCGTGAAGAAAAGCTGCGCGGGGAAGCGCGAGTACCTGGCACAGCCGACACTCAGGGCGTCGTGGATGACGCCTTTGCAGGCGGCCGGCCCGAAAGTCGATGCGTCGCCCGCGAAGTATTCGAGGAACATCTGCGGCGTCAGCACAGCATCGCCCCAGAGCGCCCAGAACGGCTGCTAAGGGCCGTTTCCCCCCGCATCGGTGTTCACGCCCTCGCTTGGCGATACGCGGCCGTAGCGCTCGTCAGGTTGGTCGTGCCCGAGGGGACCGAGAACGTCCCTCCGCCGGGACCGATGCGCCAGAACGTCAGCACGTCGCTGGTGCGCAGGTTGGCAGCGTGGGAGCCGTCGAGGGTTATCAGCATGTTCGCCATGTCGACGACGACGGTGTGCGAGCCGGAGCCGATGCCCGACAGGTCGAGGATGAGGTCCGTCGTCGTGGCGAGCGCGGTGTCAACGTAGCGCAGCTTGCAGGCGGACGAGCCCGCTCCCGTCAGGGCAAGGGTGATCGTCGGGGCCACGTCGGCGCCCTGCGACGTGCTCCAGTTGGGCACCGCGATGGAGTACGAGTTGCCGCTATTGCACGCCTTCGACTCTGCCGTGTACATGTAGCGCCGCGTGTCGGGGCAGATGATCTGCGCCGCGAACACCGTCGAGAGCCCGGACGCGACGCGGGCATACACCTGCGGCAGCCCTGTCGAGCGACCGTAGAACAGCTCGTGGACGGGCGAGGTGTAGCCCGATGGAGCCTCGCCGGTCGGGGTGTAGAAGTCGTAGGCCGTCACGCCGCGTGTCGAGGGGCTTGCGGCGACCGCGTTCTCGGGGTGGAAGGCAGCCAGCAGCTTTGCGATGCGGTCCTCCATCGCTGCGGGCGTCGAGCCGAGGATGGTGCCGACGATGCTGATGAAGCGGAACTCCGACGACACGACGCCCAGGTCGCCGCCATACAGCAGGTGCAGCCCGTCGCGCTGGTCGCGGAACTCCAGCCGGGAGAAGTCGAACTTCTCAATCCGGTAGGTGTCCTTGACCTTCGTGTTGTCGATCGCGCCTGCGACCGACAGGTCGCTCGTTGAGCGTCAGTCCTCGGAAGCCGTGGGGAAAGTCGACGACGCCTTTGGGATTGGCGAGCCCGGTCGTCACCGGAGCCTCTGTGTCGCCCGCCTCGGCGCTGATAGGTCGCGCTGGTTCTCGAAGATGAGCTGCTCGTACTCGGCCTTAGCGGCGAGGTGGAGCTGGAGCAACTCCGAGGGCGTCGTGCGCGTGGCCGGGTTGGAGGTGGCAGCCTGCTCGTAATCGACGTAGGAGTTGAGCCGCGCTCGGTAGGCCGCCATGCGAGCGCCGGTCAGCGGGACGTGCTCAAGCCGCGTCGGGATGTCCGAGGTGGCTGAGTCACTGTTGGCCGGCACCGCGTAGGGCGTGTAGCCGATCACGCGCAGCGTGGTCGAGGTGTCGAGGAACGCCAGCGGCAGGCGCAGGTTGATGACCACCGGGTCGTCCGTCTCGTCGACGAACACCTGCCAGGTGGTGATCTCGCCGGTGCGCACGCCATCCGAGTCGAGCACCTCGATCTTGACGACATCGCGGATGTCGTCGAGGGCGTACTCGTCCTGCCCATCGACCGGCGTGACCGTCTCGGTTATGAGTCGCGCCATGCGCGGCCAGAGCCTACGGAAGCCCTCGATCAAGTAGTCGTTGCGGTTGGAGGTCGTACCCCACGGGACCGTCGCGGCGTCGGACGCGAGGCCGAGATCGGTATTCAGCGCCGCCCGCAGGCTCGACAGAGCGGTATAAGCCATTCAGCCCCCCTCTGCCGCTAGTCGGCCTTGTGGCTCCGCTGGTGGTTCGTCAGCGCGACCTTGACGTTGAACTCGCGGCCACACTCGCCACAGATGTAGACGCGCTGCTTCTCCTCGATCTCAAAGATCGCCGGATACCTGTTCAGCAACTCCTCGAGCAGCGGGTGGTCGCTGGGTCCAATCCAGACGTTCGGCTCAAAGCCGCCCTTCTGGCCGAACTGGATCACCTCGCCGCTGTCCCGGTCGCCAAAAGTCAGCGACAGGTGGCGCGGGTCGTAGAGCTTGATCTGGTCGCCTTTCGTCGGCGCCTTCGCGGACGCGGAACTGGAGGCAGCTTTGTGTGCCTCCAGCGCCTCGTCGACCGACAGCCCCTCGTCGACCTTGATACTGCCGGCCATTCCCTCTCCTTCCGCGCGCTAATCGCGCTGCTGCGGTTCCTGCATGTAGACGATGTGGATTTCCAGCTCGCCTGCGGTGAAGGATACCGAGTCGGCGGCCGGAGAATCGACCGTCAGGGTGTTTGTGTCGGCGTCAAACACGTTGTCGCCGGCGGTGGATGTCATGGTCAGGTCGATCACGGCGCCGATCGTCTGCGCGTCGGCGTGAGCGATCGTCTTGGATGCCACGACCGTCGAGGCGCCCTTGAGGACGCGGAACAGGCGCGTCTCGCTCGATCCGGTCGATGCCACCTTGACGACGGCGTAGACCTTCTCGACCTCGAAGCCGAAGCCCGGAACGGCATCAGTCAGCCATTCCTGGGCACCTGTCGCCCGATGCGATCGGGACACGGGTTACGAACTCGCCCCGGGTGAAGCCGAAGCGTGCCTGCTTGGGCATGAGCGCGGTCCCTTTCTTGTGCTAGGGGCTGCCGGGGCGGTTGCCCGCCCCGGTGGCGCTATCTATCGGTCCCCGTCAGGGAGCCGTGGTGTTGAGTCCCTGGATCATCGCGTGGGCTTCCTCCTGGCGAATCTCGGCGGTGTACTCACCGCTGATCTCCCACACGTCCGACTCCTTCGAGGTCTGCGGCAGGTGAACCGCCGACAGAGCCCGACCCTGCAAGGGGCCGAAGCCGAGCTTGCTCTGGTCGATGATGAACACCTCGTCGGTCGGCATGAAGCGGTCGAGAACGATCGCCACGTCGCCGTAGTCAGTCTCGTAGAGCTTGACCGAGTTGCCCAGCCGCTCGTCGTGGTAGTCCGCCTGGCGGAAGCCATCGAAGAACGTATTGATCCAGCGCTTCTGGACCGAGTTGGTGAAGATGTGCGTGGGCTTGCCGCCGGCGGCCCAGATGTCCGCCATCGCATCCTCGAGCATCTTCATCGTCAGCGTCGCGCTGGACTTGGCGTAGACGTTGGTCGACACGACGGCGCGGATGCCGTCCATCGCTCCGGCCGTGCTGGCCGCCGGGGCGACCTTGTGGCCGAAGATCAGCACCTTCTCCATGTTGGTGCCGATGATCTCCATCTGGTTCGCCAACTGGTACTGAACGTCGTTCTGCTTGGTGTACTTGCGGGTCGACTGGTTGGTGGCCGAAGCCTTCACCGTCTCCTCGAAGATTTGGGTGTAGTTGTACTTGCCCGTCTTGGTCGTGGTGCGAGCCTCGAGCGGGCTGGTGATGCCCTGGACGATCGCCGGGGCGATCAGGGTGATGAGCGCGGCCGATGCCTGCGAGGCAGGAGTCGTGCCGCCATAGCCGCGCGCCAGCACGAGCTGGTCGGTCGGTGCCGACGTGACGAGCATCAGCTCGTCGCCGACGCGAACGATGTCGTAGGCGCGGAACTTGACGTGATCGCCGGTGGTGATCGAAGTCGTCACCGGATCGGTGGTGTTGCTCAGGCCGGTGGTGACTGCGTGCGTGGTCTGTCCGCGCAGCGAGTCCTCGAGCCACTCGTGCTTGGTGTTCATCACCGGGTCACGAGTCGAGTCCTTGCCGACCAGCTTGAGAAGCGGTACGTCCGTAGGCCGCAGGATGTCAAGGGCGCTCGACATGTCGATCGCCTCGTTGGCAGTGTCGGTGTACGTGTACCGCTGGCCCGTTACGGTAGCCATTGGTCCCCCTATGAAGGTTGCGCGCGGCCGAAGCCGCAGTCCGAACTAGCCGAGTCCGAGCTTCGCCGCCTGATTGCGGATGAAGCCGAGCATGTCGCCAGAGTCGGGCTGTCCCCCCTGTCGCGCGGGTTGGGCTCCGACTGACGGCTCCTCGCCGCCGAGCGCCGGAGGTGGTGTTTCAGATTGAGGCGCCCCCTCATCGGGGCCGCCGGGAACATCGGTCACGGCTATCACGAACTGAGCGGCCGCCTCGACAAAGCTCGCTGCGTCACCGCGTCGTGCTGCGTCGTAGAGCGTCTTGGCCTCACCGACCAAGAGGTCGCCGTATATCTGCTCGTTCGCTCGCCAGAGGGCGTCCTGCGACTGGCGCAGTCGGCCGGCGAGCACCGGATCGAGGTCGTCCAGGTTCTCGTCGTCGACATAGGTCGGCTGGCGCAACGATGCGATGGCCGCCTTGATGTCGTCGACACTGGCGTTCTTTGCCAGCCCGAGCTCCTGCCTGACTGCGGAGAGCCCCTGCCACGATTGGGTAGCGGCCTTCGCGTCGAACGCTGCCTGCCTGCCTGCTAGTGCGTTGGCCTGCGTTGCCGCAGCCGGGGGAGCGGGTTGCTGCGGCTGTGCCGGAGTCTCCGCTGGTTGTCCCTGGTCTGGGTCGCTCGGCTCGTTAGCCTGCGGGTTCAGGTCGTCCATTGGGCGCGACTGTACAGCGTGTCAGCGTGGCTTGCAAGGCGATTGCGCAACCTGCCTACGGTCCCAGACGGGTCGGCGGCGGCTCGAACGGCTTTATCTCGGGCGGTGGCAGTTGGCCCCACTCGGCATTGCCAGCCTGAGTCTGCTGGCTCGACGAGCGTGGCCCGACGGTGATCTGGTACGGGAAGTTGCGGCTGAGTTGCTCGCCCACGAACTGCGCGGGACCGTAGTGCGACTTGCCCAGCTCGTAGCCGAGGCGCGGCAGGAGGTTGCCGAAGGTGTAGCCGGGACCGAACGAGAGCAGGTTGCGGCGATACGGCGAGTCCTCGGGCAGCCCGAAGGCGCCGGTAGCGGCGCCGATTGCCAGGCGCGTGAAGGGCGACATGCCGACGCCGATGTCCCACGGCGTGATCGGGAAGAACATCGAGGCCACGAACAGCAGCGTCTTGTTGTCGTCGAAGAACTGGCGGTAGCCCGGATCGTCGGCCATCGCCTGCTGATGCGCCTGGTGGATGCGGTCGAGGGTCAATGCTCCGAGAGAGCCGGTGTCGACGCCGAAGAAGCGATCGAACATCAGTCCCGCCAGCCACTTCGTCGCCTTGATCTGGTACGACAGCGGCCAGTACAGCAGCGGGTGGTTGAGGAGGCGCTGGATATTCGAGCGGTCGACCTGGCCGTAGATGAGCTGCGCGGCGTCGTTCCACGCCTGCTCGGTGAGGAACTGCATCCGCTCCATGACCGGCTCCAGCACCGGGTTGCCGGCGGCGCGGGCGACTTCGGCCTCGAGCGCCGGCACCTTGACGTAGTGATAGCCCTGCTCACCTGCCGCCTTGACCAGATCGTCGAACTCGGTCTGGTTGATGATGCCCCTCTCCAGGCGCGGGCCGTAGACGGCCTTTGCCTCCTCGGGCGTGATCTTGCGCGACAGCGCCGAGTAGAGCTTCCACGAGTCGTCGAGCGACTGGAGCCACTCTCTCGGTGTGGTGCCGAGCTGCTTGATGGCCTGCGCGATGTCCGGGTCACGGCGGGCCATGTCGAGCAGAGCTCCGGGGAAGTCCCCCTGCTGGCGGTGCTTGACGACGGCGAAGATGTAGTTCTCGCGGTAGCGCCCGCGGATGCCGGTGCCGAACTGGTCGGCGGCCGTCCACCACGCCCACTTGGCGCGCATCTCGGCGAGCTGCGGCGACTCGAACATCGTCCGCGCGACATCGCCCGTCTTGACCGGCTTGAGCCCCTTGAACTTGATGCCGATGGCATCCAGCAGCGCCATCGGTCCCTCTTGGAACAACGTCAGCGTGGGCGCCTCGACCATCTCGAGCGCCATCCAGCGCGCGTCGAGCAGGAAGCGGAAGGTGTGGTACTGCATCGTGATCCCCGCCATCGAGCGCGACGCGCTGCGGCCGGCACCTGAGCCGTACAGCGACTCGACGTACCTGGCGGCGCCGTTGGGCTGCTCGCTGAACCACGTTCGGATGCGGTTGTCGGCCTTCGTCCAGGCGTCGAAGATGGGCGTCTGCGAGTCCGACGAGTTGATGAAGCTCTGTGCCCAAGCGGGCAAGTCCTCGACGCTCTTGTACTTGGTGTCTCCGGCGAGAGTTTCGCGGGCGATGCGCTCGAAGCGATCCGCGCCGAGGGTGTACTCCTTGCGGAAGGTGCGGAAGCGCCCGAGGATCGTGTTCTCCTTGAGCGTCATGAACTTGTGCAGCCCGCCGAGGATGCTTGCCGCGTCAGCCCGCGCGGCCTCCCACTCGGCCACGTTGCCGTAGTCCTGCGGGTTGCCGACCAGATCGTCGATGAAGCGGCCCACAACGCCGAGGCGCACGTCGCGCTCCGGGTTGCTCGCGGCCTGGCGTGCCAGCCAGCGGGCGGGGCGCTTGAGCCAGTCGGGGGCGCGGCCGACCAGCGATGCCATGCGTGCCGACTCGACGCGGGCGGGGAAGGTCTGCTTGCGGCCCATCGCCAACTCGTCCGGCAGATCGGGGGCGACCTTCTCGAGCATCTTGAGCAGCGACATGGTGGGCAGCACGCGCGGCGGCAGCGGCTTGCCGTCGGCGGCGTTCTTGGGCAGGTAGCCGAGGTCATACTGCGTGCCCTCGTAGCCGGTGATCGGGCCGTCAGGGTCGGGCTTGACGATGTTCTCCAGCTCGCGCCATGCCTTGACCGCGCCATCCTGCCACTCTGCGGGTGAGTCGTAGAGCGTCTGCCCGGCGCGCTCTGAACTGGCCTGCGCGGCGGCCTTGACCTGACTTCGGGTGGGCAGGTTCGGCTGTGCGTCGAGCCTGCCGTTGAGCCACTCGAGCAGCCCGTTCCGCAGCGTCGCCAAATCCTCGGGGTTCATCGGCCGGCCGAGTGCGGGTACGCCAGCGTCGAGCGACGTAATCACGTCGAGCACCTGGCCGAGATTGGCCGGCGCCTCGATGAAGTTGCCGCGCACCACGGGGTCCGCCTGAACCGTCGAGGGATCGTTCATGTAGTCGAGCATGAGCTGGTAGATGTCGTCGGGCATCGGTGGCGCCCTGTCGGGAAGTGGAGGTGAGTTGTCGGGGCCGAGCGCATCGACGTTGGACTGCGCTTCGACCAGGCGTTGCTGCGCGGCATCGACGCGCTCCTGCGCCAAGCGCACCTGCGTCGCCTCGTCGGGTGGGTTGACCTCGAGCACCGACTCGGCGGGGTTGCCGCGGCTGGCGCCGGTTATGTCGCGCGCCGCATCGTCCAGCGGCCCGCCACGCAGGATGAAGGTGTGGGCGCCCGCGTCGATCGCGCTCTGCGCCGTCAGCCTCTCGGATGACAGGTCGGGCGTCACGCCTGATCCGGCGTCGAACGGCCCCGTGTCCTTGACCGAGGAGTCGAGGATCGCCGTGTCGTCGGCGGTCAGCTCGCGCTCGAGCACGGCGCGCAGCTTGCCCTCCGGCAGCTTCGGCAGCTTGCCCATCTTGGCGTTGTAGTCGATGCTGCTGTTGAACTCGCCGCGATCGTTGACGCGAATGAAGCCGTCGCGCGAGTAGGCGCGCAGCATCAGCAGGTCGCCGCCGTTCGCCTCACCGGCATTGAAGCGGTCGATCGAGCCACCGAGGAACACCTCATGCGGGCGGTTGACATTCGAGTTGTAGATGTCGCGCGCCAGGATGGGATCGTCGTAGAGCGACTGGAGCGCGACGCGGTACTGCTCGCTGGGCGCGCGCACGGTGATCTCGCCGGTCGCCTTTCGTGCGGCGGCGTAGATGGCCGGGTCGAGCGGGTCGCCGACGAGGTGCGGGCTGTCCATGACCGGCGCGCGAGCCTCGATGGCGGCTGCGGGGGACTCGATGACCGGCACGTCGCGGGCGATCTGGCGCGGTGCCGGTGCTGCTCTCGAAAGCGCGCCGGTATGGTGCCCGTTGGGGTCGCGCGATGCTGGGCGATCTCGTTGACCTTCATCGGGCGACAGCATGCCGCCAGCCTTTGCTCGCGTCGCGCGGCGTTGATTGCGTCGATCGCCTCGCGGGTGGAGCGCCGGACGAGATCGGGCGACAGTGGCGTGTCGCCGAACATGCCCTGCGTGGACACGTCGATGCGCTTATCGAGTGCGGCCTTCGCGTACTCGCGGAAGAACCGACCGACCTCCTGGCGCGAGGTCATCTGGTACAGCGCCCAGCCGAGGTCGGATGCCAGCTCGTCACCGACGCCGAGCGTCATGGGCCGGAACTGGTTGGGGTTCAATCCCTGCTCGGCGAACGAGCGGTACTCGAGGATGGCGCCGCGCAGCGGATCAGCGATCGACTCGCCCAACTCGCCTCGGGCGACCGCGCCCTCCACCTGCGCCAACTGGCCGGCGGCGTCCTCGAGGCCGTTGCGCAGCTTGAGGAAGTCCGAGCTGTCGATCGGCGTCTCGACGAGCGAGCCGTTCGGGTCGCGCAGCACCTTCGGAGAATGGCCGTGCTGGATCAGGCGCTTGCCGTCGGCGTATGAGCATGCCCCCTGCATCGCGCATTTCGTCGGCCTTCGTCGAGGGGATGCGATCGAGGAGGCGCTGGATGAACTTCTGGTTCTTGCTCGCGTTGAGCGCCGTGTCGAGGGTCGTCTTTTCGCCCAGGTCGAGCTGCGCCAAGTCCTCGGGCGCTGATGTCGTCGCGCGATCGCGCGGGCCAGCTCGGCCGTCGCCCATTCGCGCCTGTCGGCTGGTTGAGCGCGCGCCGCGAGCTCAGTGCGTCGCGTGCTTCGGCCGGCACCTCGCGCACCGAGCACCGGCCGGTCCATCGCCGCTGACCTGCTCGGGCGTCGAAGCCGAACTCGCGAGGCACGCGCGGCGAGCATGCGTCTTTGTACGCCGACGCAGCTTGGCGTGCCGCTCAGCCCGCCGCAGCCGCCAGCGACTGCGGCGGTTGGCGGCGAGGACCATGGCCCGTGCGGGGCCGACGACCGGCCGTGCCGTCGGCTGCCCGATCTCGCTGTTGCGCAGGCGCGCGGTTCGGGTGGAGTCTGGCGACTTTCGCAACCTGGAGGTCGCTCTCGACGGCCCGCGTCCACGGTTGCGCGGCTGGAGTCGCCTGGTCGGTAGCGTCCCGTGTCGCCACTGAGTTGACGAGGTCGCTCGCGTCCAGCCAAGCCGGAAGCGGGTCGGTGATCAGGCGTCGTCGTCTCGTTGCGCGGGGATGGGGAAGCTCGTCTCAGCCCCGTAGACGGCCTCTGGAGCCGCTTGCGGCGCGGAAGCGGCTGGAGGTGCCACTTCGGGTGTTACGGGCGGCTGTGGGGCTTCTGTGGCGGTCAGGTCAACGCCCTGCCTGGCGAGGCGCTCCTTCTGCCACGGCGCCAGCCCTTTCGGGTCGTCGGGCAGCGTCGGAATGAGGTCAGCAATCGCCTGGTGCCAGCCGACCTGCGGCTGCTTCTCGGGCAGCGGCGGCAGGTCGCCTTCCTTGACCGCGCGTAGGATCATTCGCTGCCGATGCTGTGGCACGCCGTAGTCGGCCGCGTCGAACACGTTGATGTCGTACTTGTAGCCCATCGCGTCGAGCTGGTCGGTAATGATCTTGAGGGCTGCGGTGCCGCGATAGCGGGCGACGTTCTCGATCGTGACCACCTTCGGGCCTGTCTTTTCGATCGCCTTCGCGGTGGCATCGGCCAGCGACAGGTCGAGATCGTGGGCGATGTCGGTCGCCCGCAGCGCGACGGACTTGGCGGGTGAGAAGTTCTTGCACGGAGGGCTGGCGTGCAGGTAATCGACGCCCTGGTACTGGCTCAGGGGCACCTCGCGCACGTCGCCTACCGTCATGTGCTCGCCGTGGGCGAGGACGTAGTGCGCAGCGATCTTCGGGTCGTATTCGACGGCGCGCATGAACTTGATTTGATCCTTGAGGCCAACCTCGACCAAACCGCCGCCCGAGAACATCGTTATCCCGTGCGGTTCTTTACCCATCGACGCCAGCAGCGGGTCGACGACGGCCTTCATCAGTGGGGGCGGAACGCCGTTGCCGATGATCGTCCTTGCCAGCGCCTCGTTCTCGGGTAGCGGGTACGAGTCGGGCACGCCCTGGAGCCGCGCCAGCGCGCGCCCCGTGAGGCGCTTCACCACGCCGTCGATCATCATTCGGATCGGTTCTTTCGGCGTGGCCTTGATCGTGAACGCCGGCTCATCGGGCCGTGCCATGGCACGTTGCTGGACGACGCCAGCCGCCGATCGAGCAGCGCGTCAGACGGCACCTCGGGCGCCCGGCCGGCCACCTCGCCGCGTGGCTCTACGGCTGCCGTGGGGCTTGTGCGGCCTCGCGCGCGTCGGCGGCTGCGATCTCGCTCCGCAACTCCTCAGCTCGCGCCTTGAGGCTCTTGATGTTGCCGGGGCGGTTGCCCGGTCAGTCTTGCCGAGGTTGCTATTGGAGAACTGATTTTGAGCGTATTCCTGCTCGTTGGCCCTAATCCGCGCCTCGACGTTGCCGAGAGTTTCGCGCAGGCTCGTGGCGCTCGGCCCTGCTTCCTTCTGGACGGCGATCCATTTGTCGACGGCCGCTCCTATCTCGGCCTCTGACCCGCCCGCCGCTCAATCTCCAACACGCGCGCTTTTGCCGCCTCTACATCAGCCTGCGTAGCTCGCAGCACGGCGCCGCCTGACTCCGGCGTTCCGCCGCGCGCTACGCCCACGTCGACGTTGAGGGCTTGGCTCTCGGCGGTCTTGCCCGCCTTCATCGTCGACTCGATCGCTGCGCAGGCGGAGCTGCTCGGCGGCCACCTCGGCCTGTTGCAGCTCGGCCTTCGCTCGCTCCACGTCGGCGGTTGCCGTCTCGCGCTGGGCATCGCACCTCGTCAGGGATGGCGGGCGGTGGCTCATGGACCGGCTCGGTGCGCCACGGTCGCTGCGCGCGCGCCTGGTAGTCGTCGAGGCGGGTCAGGACGGTGAGCACCTCGGGGGTGTGCGAGCCGCCGGCCTCGACCATGCGGAAGTGATTGCCGATCGCCGTGAGCTGGCCCGCGGTGTCGGCGACCTTCGCGTCCCATGAGTCCCAGCGGTTGACGAGGGTGGCCGCCGCCTCGGCGTTCATCTCCGCCTCCGGGCCGAGCACGTCGTGGACGAGGTTGGTCAGCGCCGCGTTCGGGTCGGCTGGCGCGGATGCGACCGAGCAGCTTGGCCTGAGCGTCGGTCAGGGCTGTGCGCTGGAGGGCGTCGATCTTGAGCAGCGGGTTGAGCGCCGGGTCGTTGAGGACTGCGAGATCGCCCTCGGACGCCTTCGACTTGGCGGCGTCGATCAAGTCGAGCAGCTCGCCCGCGAACTCGCGCGGCAGAGCCTCGGGCCACGCGAAGCGGCCTTGCTCGCCGTGCTCCTCGATGCGCACCTTGCGGATCGGGTCAGCGGCCAGCTCCTTCATCGGGCCTTCGATGTCGGTGAGTGCCTGCTGCGTCTCGACCAGGCGGCGGTAGCGCGGCTCGCCCGATGTCAGGTAGGCGCGGTCGATCGGGTTGAGGATGTAGTCGCGGGTGAACGCGGCCGCCTCGGACGCGGCGCCGTAGCGCTGCGGGTCTACCGCGCGACGTTCAGCGACGAGCTGGCCGAAGGCGTCAACGGCATCGCGCTGGCCGGCGGTGCGGGTGGCCTCGTCGGTCTTGGCCGCCAGCCACTCGAACACCTTGCCCCAGCCCGCCTGCGGGTCGGCCATCAGCGCGTCGGCGGTGGTGTTTGACCACCTCGCCACCTCTGTCAGCACGTCGCGCGGGATGGCGATGCTCGACAGTTGCTCCGGCGGCAACGCCTCTGCCTGGCGGATGGTTTCGAGCGAGCGCCCACTGATGCGCAGCATCCGCGTCTGCTCCGGCAGCGAGGCCGGATCGACGCCCTTCGAGAAGGCGGCTGCCTCCGTGCGCGGCGTGGCGGCTGCCGCCTGAGCCCTGGCCTCGTCCTCGATGATCGAGTCGATGATGTGCTCGACCTGCGTCCGTGTCTGCGGCTTGTAGCCCTTGCGGATCAAGCGCTTGCCCAGACCACGGTTCTCCACCGCCCCGCCGAAGCGCTTTATCAGATCGAGCTCGGTCGTCGGCATGATGTCGTCGGGACCGAAGCGGCGGATGATCGACTCCTTGTCCTGGCGTAGCCAGTCGACGTTGACCGACTGGCGCAGCGTGAGAGCGGCATCCTGTCCGACCATGCCCTGTGAGTAGGCGTCGCGGAGCGTCTTGGATGCCTTGACCCACGAGAGGAAGTCCTTGAACGCGAGGCCGGGGTCGTACTCTGAGGTCAGCCGCGCCTTGAGCAAGTTCTGACGGGTGTCGTTGAGGTCGGCGAAGCGCCACCACTGGCCCTTGAACTCGTCGACCAGCGCCGTCGAGTTGCCCTCGATCGAGTCCTTTAGCACCCTCTGGGCGCCACCGATGTTGCGCTGCATGAAGTCGACCGCGCGCGCCGTCATGTCGGGCAGGTGCATCCCGGCCATGATGCCGATGTCGCCCTTGCTCGAGCGCACCGCCGAGAGGGCCGTGTAAAGCAGCGCTTCCTTGACATCATCGAGGGTCAGGTTGTTGACGTTGCCCTCGCCGAAGGCCGTTTGCATCCAGTCGCGGTTCCAGCCGAGTTGGTCAGCCAACGGCTGAACGTCGTCGATGGACTTCACCTTGTCGTGGATGTAGTGCAGCACCTCCTCGCCCTGGTCGTTGAGCCGCACGAGCCGATCGCCGACGGCGAGGACGCTGTTCTTGGCCGAGGCGCCGACCATGTTGATGACCGGGCGGTCGACGAGGGCGTGGCGCAGGTCGCCGCGAACAACGCGGCCGAGGTCGACGGCGCCGACGTAGCCCAGTGATCCGGGAGTGCCGACGAGCGCCTTGCCCTTGAGCAGTCCCGTCTCCGCAATCCCCGGCAGGGAGCGCAGCCCGACGCGCACGCCGAGCGCCTGGAGCGGGTGCGCCGAGAAGGCGGTCATGATGTTGACGCCCGGGTTCATCGACAGCGGCATCTCCCACATCGCCTTGTCCATGAGGTCGATGACCTGCTGGTTGCCGGCCAGCACCGCCGCCTGCTTGATGCCCCACTCCAGGCCGCCGATCGACCATCCGGCGGCCGTGTTGATCGAGTTGATCCTGAGCGCCTGGCGAGTGCCCCAGCCCGCGTACTGGAGGGCGCGCTGGGCGGTCGTGGCCTCCTGTGCCGCACGCTCCCCGACCGTCAGGCCGCGGGCAAAGCCGGCGCCCACGTCGAGTGCCTCTGCGCCCTTGCCCACAAGCTCCTGCCAGTCGCGCTTCACCGGCGATCGGGAGGGCGAACATCGCCATCTGCTTGCTGAACTCGAGCGCCATGTTGACTGCCGGGTTGCGCGAGAGGGGCTGACCCTTCGAGAGCTCGCTGAGGGTCTGGTCGGTCATCGCCGGGTCGGCGAATATCTCACCCACGATCTGCGGGTCGAGGTCGTACAGCTCGGCCACCATGTCGACGTAGTTGATGCCGCGCGTGGCGGCCATCTGCGCGATTGCGGCGCTGTCGAACTTGCCCGAGGCGCCGGTCACCATCGAGGTGATCCCGTCGAGCAGGAAGGGGGTTACGTGGCCCTCTGCGGCGAGTTGACGGACGGATGAGGCGCGGTTCTGGGCGTTGGAGTCGTTCCACCACTGGTTCGCGCCGTCAAAGACGTTGGCGACGACGTTGAAGGGCGTCTTGATGAGGTCGATCAGCGTGTCGACCGGACCCTTGTTCACCGGCCCCGTGTTGTCCTGCCCGAAGCCCGCGCCGGCGGGGGTCTGGTAGTTGCCGCCGAGGGCGAGGGTGACCAGCGCCAGCGCGCGCTCGCGGCCCCAGGCGGAGAAGTTCGAGAGCGTGAGCGGCGTGTTGGCGATCGCCGTGCCGGGAACGGTGCCGCCGCGTTGTGACGGGTCGCCGCCCATGCCCAGACCGGCGGCCAGCGGTGAGCCCGGGCTGAGGTACTGGTTGAACGTCGAGTCGACGGGGTTGTCGCCCGACCACGGCATCTGCACGCCCACGCGCAGCGGGAAGCCGGGCTGCTGGTAGCCCTGATCGGCCGTGCCGGTGGCGGCTCCCAACTGGCTCGACGAGGGGCGCAGGGCGACCGACGAGCTGGTCAGTGACGGCATCCGGTAGGTTGGCGTCTGCTCGTACCACCACGGCTTGTAGTTCTGCGGCATCTCGTGATCGAGGATGCGCTGGCCGAGCTGCGCTGCGTAGGACGGCTTGTAGTTCGGGCCGAGTTGCTGGAGGGGATCGGTCACGGCTCAATGGCCTGGTGCGGCACCTTCGGCTTCGGGGCGACGTAGACGGGCTCCGGCGCGGCCTGATGGGGCGCCTTGTACGTGGTCGCAGGCCTGGGCGCCGGGGCCGCGAGCGGTGCCGTGGGCGTCACCTTCGGCTGCACCTTCGGCTTCGGGGCGACGTAGGCCGTCGGGGCAGTTGGCGTCGGGACCGGGATGTTGGCCTTCGACAGCGCGGCGGCGCGCTTGGCGTCGGCGACCTCCTGCGCAACGAGCGCCTGCGCGGCGGAGGCGATGCGCTGGGCGGTGGAGGCTGCGAGGAAGCGCGCCTCCGAGGCGGTCGTCGACGCGCTGATGCGCGAGTAGGGACCGCTCAGAGCGAAGCCTGTCTGCGCGCTGATGGTGATCGCCCTGTCGGCTGCCAACTGGTCGGCGCGCTCGGACGCGGTGTGGGCGGTGATCGACTCCGATGAACCTGCGTGAAGCGGCAGGTCGCCGGGGCGGATGATCGGATCGACGAGGCCCATCTTGACGAGTCCCAGGCCAAGTTGCGGAACCTTCACCTCGAGCGCCTGCGGCGAGTAGCCGGTGGAGAGGCTCGCGCGATCGGTGATCGACAGCCCGAGGTTGATCGTGCCAGCCGTCAGGTTGCGTATCGGCATGTACTGGTTGCGCGCGCCGACCGCTGTCGGCGTGTTCGTGTTGGAGTCCCACACGCCGTCCTCGGCCCGCGTGCCGTACCAGTGGAAATACTGCGTCACGTTGGCCGGGGTGAGGGTCGACTTCGTGCCATCGGCACCGACCACCTGGAGCCGATTGTTCGGGCCGGGAACGACCTTGCCGACCATATCTGCGTTGAGGACCACCTGCGGCGGAGGGATCGTGTGGTTGGGAGGGGCGATGATGGAGCTTGCTCGTCGGCGAGGATGCTCCATCGTAGGTGTACGCCTTGAACAGTTCGCGGGTGCGCAGGTCGAAGAAGGTCTCATCGACTGAACATCGACCACGGCGCTTCATCGACCGCGCACAGCGATCGTCGAGCGGCGAGTTAACGGTGAGCAGCGGGTTCGAGCCAACCGTATCTGCCACATAGACGGAGCAAGAAACTGTTGTTCGCTCGCGTCCCGAAGCCTCCCCCGGCAGGGGGCGGGCTTGTTGTCGCCCACCACCTGTGCAGAAGGACAGATGAGGAAGGGACCGGCTGGCAGGCGCTGCTGTCGATGATCGACACCGGCGCCGCGTCGGGCTTCGAGTCGAGCATCAGCTACGGGCTAATCTCGATGCCGTTGATGACGGTCTTGATCTTGTTGTTGAGGTCAGCAGGAGGCATTTTCGTAGGAGTGCGACCGCTCAGGAGGTTGAGGGCCATCGAAGCGGTCGGCTCGAACTCAGACGGATTGGTGAGGTAGGTGACGGGGGCCAGCTTGCCCGTCGGTCAGGGTTTGGGTGTAGTCGCCCGCCCGATGCGTCGGGGTCGGAACGCCGTTCTCGTCGAAGCCGACCGCAGCGTCGCCCATAGGGTTGTTCCGCGTCGCGTCCCATCAGTCCCGAGAGGAGGGGGTTCCCCACGGGGTTAGTCCTGCGTCGCGGGCGGCGTCTTGTAGAGGAGCGTCTGGCTCTTGTCGAGATCAGCACATAAGATTTCGTACCCCGATATGCGGCGGATCATGATCTCCTGCCCGGGCTGGAGCGGGGCAACTGCCGCACCACGCTTCAGTTTTTGGGTTCGCCCAGCGCCGCAGCGGAGGCAGGTTGCCACGCCCGAGCGCCTGCGCAACGGCATCGTCGTTGACCTGCTTGGCGTACTTGAGCTGGTCGATCGTCGAGCATGGCCTGCGTGTGGTGTGCAGCGTCGTGAGCATCAGACGAGGCGGCGATCAGGTCGCCTGCCATCGACTGATGATCGGGCCTTCGTCTGGAGGGCCGGAGATTACGTCTCGGCGCCGAAGGACATCAACTGGGCTTCCCCGTCGAGGCCGACGGACGTCCACGATCCCGACAGCACTGCTTGTGTCGGGTCGTAGTTGGCGTAGGCGCGCTGGAGCTGGTGCAGCATCTCGTCGACCCACGCCCATCAGCGCGGGATCGGCCACGTTGACGTTGAACAGGTCGACCGCGAACCTCCAGGTCGATCGCGGCGGCGAGCTGGAGCGACTGCGGGTGCTGAACACCCCTTGCCGCTGACGATCTTCGTCTTCGGCCCGGACGAGTTGTCAGGCCGGAACAAGGGCGCGTCACGTTGCAGCCGTCCGCGCGCCAGTTCGAGCTCTGGACTTGTGCGGGCAGCACCGTCTCGGCGTCGCCCCTGCGGATGGCCGTGGCGATCTTCGGGTAGTCGGCCCTTGATCTCCGCTGCGGCAGCGTCGAGGCCCGCCTCTGGAGTGCTGAACACCACGAGTCCCCTGCGGGGTGCGCATGACATAGCCGGGCAGGTACGTTCATGCCCTGCGTGACGAGGTTGAAGGGGTTGTTGCTCTGGACGTTCTGGTCCGTTCTCCGCAGCGATCACGTGGAGGCGGGCCTGACCGATGCGTGGTCCGAGCGGATTGCCGCCGAGCTTGCTGACCAGGCGCTCCGCCATGCCCCGCAGCGCGCCAGGGATGTTGCCGAGTTGGTCCTGCTCGCTGCTGCGGCTCGGGACGCTGTGAGAGAGCACAGCTTGCAGAGCCATACGATACGCCCGGCTGGGCCTTCGGCTTGTCGCGCGACGGCTCCTGCTGGACGTTGATCGCCGGAGTGTGACGTTGACCAGCCCCAGGTCGATCTGCGGGATCGGCTTGCCTGTCGATTTGGCGGGTGCACCTGGCGTGCTGTCGAGCGCCGCCACGCGAGCCCTGTTCGGGCTCTGCGCCCTGACTGGCTTGCGCGAGTACATAGAGCAGGTTGTCGTTCGCCGGCGCCTTGCTGATCTAGTGAGGATGTAAGCGTCGAGGACGGGTGTCGAGGCCGTTGACGCGGGTGATCGTCACGCCGGTCGTCGTCAGCGCCGACATGACCCTGCAGAGGATGATGCCGATGTGGGTGACGCGCTTGTTGTCGGCGTCGATCACCAGATCAGCCGCGCTGCGCCTGGCTCCAGTAGTCGGTGAACTGGCCGTCGAAGAAGTCGTCGATGTAGCCCTGCGCCGATCACGGCCTCGCCATCGATGAATCGAGCCGAGGCAGGCGTGATTGAAGGCCGCGTGGAACGGCCCTGAGCAGTCGATCGGGCGTACTCGCCCTGTCCAGCGGTGGTTCATCCCCAGGTCAGGAGGCTGCTGCTGCGGAAACTGGGCCGCGCTACGCCGCCGCGACCTGTCGGCGGCGCCACGTTGCCGCGGACCGAATGGCCAAAGGATGGGCCGGTCGTCGTCGAGCCGCCGAGGTTGATCGGGTCGAGGTTGCCGAGCTGGAGGTTCTGGATTTTGGTGCCTGGATGTCGAGTGCTCGAGCGCTGTTCTGATACATCGAGGCGAGCAGAGGTATCGTAGAAGCGGTCCAGCGTCTTTGGATCGGCGCCGTTGACCTGCACGTGGTCTGAGAGGAGCTGGTTCCTCGGTCACGCGGAACGTCTCCATGACCAGATCGTGCTCGGCTGACTTGCGCTCGCTGAAGCCACTCAGGGTGTCCTCCACACGCTGGTGGAAGAGGTGGTGAGAGCCACTGATCGTCCGAGATGCGACCTTCCTGGTAGGCGTCGTACTTCTGCGGATCGAGCTTGGCCGCCTCGTCGGTGTGCCACGACTTCGCAAAGTCCCTCGGCGTAGCGCGTGCGCTCGGCGGGTGCCGCGCGGCGAGTCTGAGCTGGTGCCCGAGAGGCGTCTATTCGACGTCCACGAGCGCCTTCGAGCCGTCGATGTCGTCGTGCTCGTAGTCCTGCTGGAGTTCCGAGAGGTGCTCGTCGGCGATGCGCTGCGAGAGCTCGTACGACCCGATCGGCCCCGTCTGCTCGTCGGCCGCGCCCGTGGCGTCCTTGAGGGCGCGCTTCTCGCAGAAGTCGAGGAGTTCGGCGGTGCCGGTCTTGTTCTCGTTGTACCTGCGGACGAGCTGGCTCCAGCGCGTCGAGCGGATGTCGGCCTTCGATCCGTTGATCCCGTCGACCGCCTAGCGGCACTGCTCGTTGTCGTAGACCTTCATGGTGGAGAGCTTCTTCTGGTCGTAGCCGATCAAGTGCCTGATCCGCGCTGATGCGCTCGTTGTCGGTGGCGGCGTTGTTGATGGCGCGGGGGACTGTACCGACGATCGTGTAGACCGCGTCGTCGTAGGCGTTCTGCGCGCTGACGCGATCCTTGGTGCCCTCGGAGGCGGGACCGATCGCGCGCTTCGACGAGGCGAGGTACTCCTCGTCGGTCACGGTGCCGATTCTGCCGGCCAAGAGACAGCCGTGGCGTAGCGCTTGGTCCGGCTTCGATCGAAGAGATCATGTTCACCGAAGCCGTACGGCCGAGGCTGCCACCACCGGACCGAAGCGGTTGAGGGTCAGGCCGCCTATGCTGCCGAGCCAGAGACAACCACAAGCTGGCACCACTACTTCTTCTACAAGCTTCTTCATCTGCGTATCTGCTTAGCAAACCCTCCGCCGAGCTGGCCCTGTTCATCGAGCCCATGCCCTTCGTCTTGACAGCCCAACCTCCAGGCGGTCATCTCGCCGTCAACTACGTCTTGCACAGCTTCGTCGAGGACGTCGGCTTGATCTGAGAGACAAGTAGACCCATGACGAGTCAGTTGTCATACCACTCGCAGAGTCAGGTTGCCGGCCCGTTTCGCGCCGCTCCGTCGCGATGCTCAACCAGGGCACCCGGACAGGAACGGGCCGGCCCGTGGCACAAGGCTGCAACTCGACGACGATCTTCTCGTCGCCCACCGCGATCTCACACAGCGGGCTGATCTCGCCGCTCAGCGTCGTCGCATGCCTTCTCGTCGCAGTCACCTCGCCGCCATCCTTAAGCGTCAAGATTCATCTTCTGCTCATCAACTCTCAAGGTCACAAGATGCTCGACCACACGTCCTCCGACACGGCTAGAGGGCGTCACCGTCGACGACGAACACCTCGTCACCGACAGCTCAAGCTCTTCGATCGCCCGTCGCCCACTCAGCGTGTACAACCGTAGGTCCCCGCTCCACGAAGCGCTTGATAACCCACGACCACTCGTTTTTCTTCGGCTTCGGCCGGCACGTTCTTCGGCTTGCGGCGCCGTTACTTCGGCTTCAGCCGCCTGGTTACCTTCGGCTTGGCCGCCGGTGACCTCGGGGGCGCCTGGGTTTCTTCGGCCGCTTCGGCTTTGGCGGGTCGACGGCGGGGTCGAGGGGGGTCGACGGCGGGGTCGACGGCGAGGTCGTCGGCGGGGTCGTCGTTGTCGTGTCGTCAGCGAACGGCGCCGCGCCGTAATCGCTGGACAACCCCCGCCGGCCGCGCGCAGGACTCGGCTGCCGGAAAAGCCCTTGCTGACTCGTTGACCTCGGCAGAGCAGGCGCCCATGACCTGCTGGCGCAGACCTCGCGCTGGCTGGCTAGGTATTCCTTGTCGTTCGCGGTTGCCATTTAGAGCTTGCCCTTCGCCGAGAACTGATTGCTGACGTTGCCCTGGCGGACCAGCGTGCCTGTCTGGACCGGCGGCTGGCCGGCGGGCTCGACCGGCTGCTGCTGGCCGGGCTGCGCCGGCGGCAGCCCACCCTGCGGCGCCTGGCCCGGCGCGGCGGTCGGCTGTCCGGCCACGACCTGTTCCTGCTGATCCATCGCGCGGCAGGTTGGCGGCTGCTGGGCGCCCTGCTGCTGATTGCATGGCGACTGAGCGATCTCGAGCGTGGCGCGCTGGTCGAACAGCAGGGCCTGTGCCCGGTCGGGATGCTGCATCGGGTCTTGCCGCTCGGCCAGCACTTCCTCCATCGTGTCCTCGGCCACATCGTCGCCGCTGGCGCGCATGGCCTTGATGGTGCTCTTCAGGCCCGCGTCGCGCTTGGTCGTCTCGTTCATCGTGACCTCTTGGAAATCACGCGGCTCCATCGGCGGGACTTCCGGCGGAAGTCGGAAAACGGCCTTCCGTCGCGGTCGTTGAACAGATGGTTGCCCTTGCGTGCCAGCCAGCCATCTTGTGGGCGTAGTCGAGGCTGATGTTCAGCCACCGCCGGAGCGCCTGCTCATTCGCCATCAGCTTCGGCGACCAGCACGCCCTCGGTCGCCTTCCATGATGCGGTGAGGGCGCGCCCGGAGGTCTGCGCGTTGGCGATCAGGCCCCGCACGATCGGCGGCCATTCCGGTGACCCGATGCAGCAGTCGGTCAGGATGGTGAAGTGCGCCTGCGCGGGGAACACGTCGATACGGGTAAGGATTTGCTCGATCCACTCCTGGTCCTCTCGGGCCACCAACTCGAAGGCGCCGGGCAGGTAAACGTCACGGCCGTGGACGCTGTTGAGGAGCTGGAAGCGCGGCGCGGAGTGCATCCCGATGATGTCGCCCTGCTGGCTGAGGCGGCGGTTGAACTCGTCGTTGTGTCGATGACTGAGGCCATTGGCTCCAGCCGAACGAGTCGCGCTCGTCGGTGTTGAGGTACGGCACTAAGGGATGTGCTGCCAACCCTGGTCGGAGCGCTGGTCGACGATCCTTCCACCGACGCGGAGGATGCAGTTGACGATCGATGAGGTCTGGTGCTGGTCCTTGTCGAACTCGCGGTGGATAGGCCAGAACTCCTCGACCCACAGCATCATGCGCTCGGTGTTGTCGTAGCGGTCGTTGACCTCGCGGTAGTAGCCGGAGTCGGCGCCAAGGACAATCCTGGCCGCCCTTGAAATCCTGCCCGAGGCCGTCTTGGCGTTGACGAGGCGGGCGTCCTGCTTGTAGGCCACGGCAGCATCTCGATCTCGTCCGGTTCACGGTCTGACCAGATCGGGTAGACGACGGTCGGGTACCCGCCACGCGGCTGGCAGGCCGGCGCTGGAGCAGGTTGGCCACCACCTTGACCCACGAGAAGCCGTACAGGTCTTCCTGCGCACACGAGGTAGTTCTTGAGGGGAACTATCGAGGCGATACCGGCGGCATATCTCGGCCGATCAAGCGTCGGCTCATCGACTCGACCTTCTGAACGCCTCGTAGGCCATCCGCAGGCGCATCTCCTGGTTCTGGTCGAACACCGGCGAGGCGGCTGGAGTCGTTCGGGTTCCGCTCGTGCCGTAGGTGGGCCGCGGCCTCGGCGAGGTCCAGGTGTAGACGGAGGCACGCGCGATGGGGAAGTTGCCGCCGGTCAGCCCGACATCCTAGCTCGCAGTGGTTCGGTGGCGCCGTTCTCCTGCCAGGCGTAGTGCGTGCCGAGGTTGAGGTTGTGCGCGGGCTGTACCGGTTCAGGTACGTCCGGCAGCGCTGCTGGACAAAGCCCATCTCGGCTTCCATCGCCAGCCGCACGTCGTCGATCCGGCCATGCAGCCTCGGATCGCCCGGGTCAACGTCGATCGCCGCTGCGTTCGGCGGAGCGGTGCCATGTTTGTCCCCCCGCTCCTAGCCTATCTAAGCAGAGCCGCCCCGACCGGTAGGTGATGCCGTCCGAGTCATCATGGGCAACGCTGACACGCCAGATGTACCGAGCAGATCAGGCGGCTGCGTTCGACGCGACCGCCACGCCGGGGTAGACAACGAGGCGGGCCTTCCAACGGCCTCGATGGCGGCGTTCCCAGCAGGTCGTGGTACTCGCCTGAAACCTGGTCCTTGCTCTGGATCGTGACGACGATCGAGGGCATCAGGTCCGCGCCGCCCGCGGTGTCGGTTGCGACTACCGCGGTGCGGGCGCCGCCGGTCAGGTTCCCGGTACGGTGGTGATCGCGTCCTGGTTGGCTTCCGCGAGGTCGCCGATGAACTCGACGCTGTAGGGGTTGCTGCCGCCGTTGTCGCCGGGGCCGCCGGCCACCGAGACGTTGCCAGCGCCGATCGTCGCCAGCGCCTCCAAGGCTGCCTGGAGATCGGCCAGGTCGATGTCGAAAGCGAGAGCGCCAGTTCTCCTCGGTGTCGAAGGTGACGGTGAACGTCCCGCCAGTGGCGTCGACCGTGATCGTCTGGATTTCGTTCGACTTCTGGAGCGCGGTGGCGTCGACGGTACCTCGACGCCCCGGAAGAACTGGTTGAACTGGTCATCGCTGTCGGTCGAGGCGGTCCTGCGTTCGCCTGCCAGCAGAATGACCGACTGATTTGGTACGTTCGTGATTTGCCCCCTCGGCAAGCGCCCAGCGTCTCCGGGCAACGACGATGAACCCCTGTGGCTTTGATCGCGCGGCCACATCGTACATCGGCCACAAACCCCACGCGAGCATCGCCAGCACAATCAGGCGATCCTGCGTCAGCTTCGCATCGTAGCGCTTGTAGGTCGCAGCCTGTCGGCGGGTGCGCCGCCACGCTGAGGGCAATCTCAGGCCGCCGAAGTTGTGCGCCTTCGCCCGCTCGGGCCATGCCTCGACCCAGCCCGCCTCGCCGATAACCGGATCGAGGCCGTAGCCCATCAACGCCTGGAGCCGCTGGAGGGCGATCTCCTTGTTGCCCGCCTTCGCGCCGAACTGGCGGGCGGTGAAGTTGCACTCGACCCAGGCACGCGCTTGGTCCTGCCCTCAGCGTCGACGTAGGTGGCCGCGCGCAGCATCTTGTAGACGAGCTGGCCGCCCTCGGCGGTCGAGTCGATCCACAGCACCCGCGGTTCGTAGACGCGGACGTGCTCGATGGCGAAGCGCACCTGCTCCTCGGGCGTCAGCGAGCGGCTCGAGCGCAGGACGGCCTCCTCGACGCCGGTGATCGGCGTGAGCAGCAGGTTGGCCTGCTGCGGCGGCCACGGCACGGCAAATGTTGTCAACACGTTCTCGTCGCCGGTCGAGGCGTCGTAGAAAGCCGCGAACAGCGCGTAGCCCTCGGGCACCTTGTCGGGCGGCAGGCGCTCCGGCAGGCCGTCGGTGAAGGCGTTGGAGAGGATGAAGTCGGGGAACAGTCCGTAGCCCGCCTGGCCTGACAGTCCGTGAACCGACCGCCCGGCGGCCTCCTTGTCAAGCGACACGCGGAGCTGGCGCTCGATCGAGTCGCGGGTCTGCGAGAAGTTGACCTCGCGGCCGTAGGTGACAAAGTTCCAGTCCTTGTGGCCGGCCCTGCGGTTCTCCTCGGCCATGTCCTCGATCTCGCCGATGATCGGCTCCGCCTCCTCGGTGATCGTCGAGGTCAGGACGATCGGCGCGAGGTAGTCGGCCGAGCGCGGCAGGAAGGTCTGGTCGATGAGCAGCGGGATGGCGCTGACCGGCTTCTGGCGCACCCACTCGTCCCAGATCAGCAGCCACCACGAGTCTGACTCCATGCGTCCGGCGCCGTCGTGCGTCGAGAGAAAGTCGATCTTGCCGTTGTTGCGACAGCGCACCCAGAGCTCGTCCGAGCCATCCATCGCCTGACTCTTGCCGGCCTCGAAGAAGCCCCGCAGAACGCCGTTGCGCTGGCGGTTGGTGAAGGGCGATTTCTGCGGGTCGCCGACACCTCGGATCAACGAGTCGGCGGTCTGCCACGCCTTGCCCATGAGGCGGTTCTCGGGCGCCGACTGGAGGGTCTTGTACGAGTACGCCAGCCAGTCGTCGAACGAGGCGTTCTGGTAGCGCCACTTGCGCCAGATGGCGAACATCTGGATGAGGATGTCGCCCACGGTCTTGCCGGATCGGTTCGCCCAGCGCTCGACGTGGATGGTGCCGCCCGGCCAGGCGCGGAACACGTCGTCGGCGAGCTGGAGTTGGGCGTCGTTGACGACGACCCCCCAGCCGTAGAAGCACCACAACTCGAAGGCTCGCCTGTCCTGCTCAGGGTCGAGGCTCAACCACGTCCGGTGCTGCGCCGGCAGGTCAGCGAGCGCGTCGAGGAGCGTCCGTTCAGTCGTCGTCATCGCGCCACGCAACCTCGTCGCCGATCGACGCCCTTGCTCGGGCCATCGCGTCGACCTGGACCTGACTCGGGCCGTGGTCTTTTCATCCAATGCTTGTCGAGGTCCATTCGGACGAGGAACGACTCGCCACACTCGATGCAGACGTAGCGGTGCGGAATGCGACGGGCGGCCGACAGAGGGATCAGGTCACCCACCTACGCGAGCGCCTCGTCGAGATCGAGGTCGTCCTCTTGGTAGCCCGCGTTGGCGACGAGCAGCCGCCGTTCACGGTCGAGCTCGTCGGTCAGGTCGGCCAGCGGCGAGATGTTGCGCACCTCACCCTCGGGCTGCTGGAGGTGGCCGGAGATGAGGCCGAAGATTGCCGTCACCTGGAGTTGCGGCTTCTTCGAGCGATCCTCGGCCTTGCGGCGCTCAATCGTGGCCGCGATGCCCATCTTCGCCACGCCCACCAACTCACGGTCGGCCATCAGCGGCAGGCGCTCGGCAAAGTCTCCATCGCGGCCATTCCGAGTCCTGTGGCGCGGTCTGTGACGCTTTCGTAGTCGAGCGGGAACAGCGGCCGTTCACGCCCCGCGAGGGAGTTCGGGTTGTCCGTGTGGCGCCACGTTGCCTCGGTATGGCCGGCGTGCCTGGTGACGCTTGCCACGCCCAGCCGGAGGCCGTTGGCCTTTGCCACGTCGACACCGCGCTGACGGTAGGCAGGGTTGCGGACCTCGTTGTCCCAGATCGCGGCGTTGATCTCCTTGACGATCGGGCGGGGGAGCTTGCACACGCGGCGGCCGTTCGCCGGCGGGGCTACGAGGGTCGTTCCGGCCGGCACTCGCAGACCTCCTTCTCGAGCTCCAACACCTGCGCCCGGTCGACCTGCAGCATCCGGTCGATGAGTCCTGATGCCCTCGCGGCGTCGGGCTTCGGCCAGTTGTCGTGATCGTGCGTCGTCGTAGCGTGGGGACATGGAGCGGGTCGAGCTGCCGCCGCAGTTCGTCATTCCCGGCGGCAACCAGCTCTCCGCCCAGCTCGACGTCGCGCGCACGACGATCCGCCGGGCCGAGCGCCGGATCAGCGAACTGAAGGCCGCCGGCGAGCTGTCCGGCGAGACCGTGATCCACTTCGTCAACCGCGCCTCCGACCTCGCCTACGCGCTGGCCCGCTTCGCCGACGTCGACAACCCGGCCCTGTTCGAGGGCCGCCGCAGGAGCTGAGATGAAGGCCGTCGCCCGCCGTCGCGACGGGTACGTCCACGATGTCGAGATCGAAGGCGGCCACACGATCGTCATCGACGAGCCCGCGACCGTCGAGGGCGGCACCGACGCCGGGCCCGCCCCCACCCGGCTGGTCGCGGCCAGCCTTGCCGGCTGCGTCGCGGTCACGGTCGAGCTGTACGCGGAGCGCAAAGGCTGGGACGTCGGCGCGGCCGAGGTCGAGGTCGACGTCACCTACGAGGGCTACGCGCCGAGCGCCTTCGAGGTGACGCTGCGCCTGTCCGGCGAGCTGAGCGAGGAGCAGAAGCAGCGCCTCGCCGTCGTCGCCCGCAAATGCCCGGTCCACAAGGTGCTCGCCGGCGAGACCCAGGTGAAGGTCTTCGACCGGGTCGAAGCGCTCTGATGGACCTCGGCCTGAAAGGCCGCGCCTGCGTCGTCACCGGCGCCAGCAGCGGCATCGGACGCGAGACCGCGCGGCTGCTCTGCGCCGAGGGCGCGAACGTGCTGCTGGTTGGCCGCAACGAAGACCGGCTCGTCACCGCTCAGGGCGAAGCGGTCGCCGCGGGGACAGCGGCCGGAGGGGGCGCCCAACATCTCACTCTCGACGTCACCGGCGAGGATGCGGGCGAGCGGATGCTGGCCGCCGCGACCGAGCGCTTCGGGTCGATGGACGTGCTCGTCAACAACGCCGGGTCCGCCCGCTGGCGCGATCTCGAGGACGTGCCCGACGAGGACTGGTACGCGCAGTACGAGCTCAACGTGATGGCGCCGCTGCGGGCCATGCGCGCCGCCGCGCCGGCGATGGCCGAGCGCAGCTGGGGGCGCGTCGTAAACGTCTGCTCGACCGCCGGCAAGCGGCCCTCGGCGGCGATGGCGGAGTACTCGGTCGCGAAGGCGGCCGAGCTCTCGCTCTCGCGCCTCTTCGCCGACCGCTACGCCGGGCGCGGCGTTCTCGTCAACGCGATCTGCCCCGGCCCGGTCGAATCGGAGATGTGGATGCAATCGGGCGGCCTGCTCGACCAGTCGCACGAAATGTCGGGCGCGGACAGCCGCGAGGAGGCTCTCGACGAAGCCGGCTCCAAGCGCCCGATAGGCCGCCTCGCCGAGGTCGGCGAGATCGCCGCCGCGATCATCTTCCTCTGCTCCGAGCGCGCCTCCTACGTGGCCGGGGCCGCATGGTCGGTCGATGGCGGCACCGTTCAGGTCATCATTTGACCGACGCCGCGGTGCTGCTGCCGCTCTACGGCTGGCCTGACGAGCCGGGCCTCGTCTTCACCGAGCGGCGGGCCGACATGCGCCGCCACGCCGGTGAGATCTCCTTCCCCGGCGGGCGCCGCGACGAAGACGACGCCGACCTCGCGGCGACCGCGCTGCGCGAGGCGCAGGAGGAGATCGCCCTCGACCCGGGCGTGGTCGAGCTCGGCGAGGAACTGCCGACCACCGGCACCTTCGTAACCGGCTACCGCATCCACCCCTTCGTCGGCCGCATCCCCCACCCCGGGGAGCTCGCCCTCGAGGCCAACCCGGACGAGGTCGAGACGGTCCTCACGCTCTCATTGGAGGTCCTGCGCGAGAGCTATGCGATGCGGCGCCTGATCCGGCGCGGCGTCCCCATCCACACCCCGACCTACGAGACCGAGGGGCATCTCATCTGGGGAGCGACCGCGCGGATCCTCGGAGATTTCCTAGAGCGGACCTGAGTGCCGTCTCAGGACTTGCTTGGATCAGGGACGATGCGGATGTAGGGGCGGGGCTCCTCCCATCCGTCGGGGTAGATCTCCTTCGCTTCGTCATTGGAGACCGAGCCACCGATGATCACGTCGTCGCCCTGCTCCCACTGAGCCGGAGTCGCGACTTTGTGTTTGGCGGTGAGTTGCAGCGAGTCGACGACGCGCAGCACCTCGTCGAAGTTGCGCCCGGTCGTCATCGGGTAGACGAGGATCAGTTTGATCTTCTTGTCGGGGCCGATGACGAACACGTTGCGCACGGTCTGGTTGTCGACCGGCGTGCGATCGCCGGGGTCGCCTGAAACCTCCGCCGGCAACATCCCGAAGAGCTTGGAGACGTTGAAGTCGGCGTCGCTGATGATCGGGTAGTTCGGCGCCGTGCCCTGGGTCTCGGCGATGTCCTTTGCCCACTCCTCGTGCCTGTCGAGCGGATCGACGGAGAGGCCGATGATCTTCACGCCCCGCTTCGCGAACTCCGGCTCGATGCTCGCCATGTAGCCCAGCTCCGTCGTGCAGACGGGAGTGAAGTCTTTCGGGTGCGAGAAGAGAACGGCCCAGGAATCGCCGATCCAGTCGTGAAAACTGATCCGCCCCTCGGTCGTGTCCGCCTCGAAATCGGGTGCTACATCGCCAAGCTTGACCGCCATCTGACCCACTCCTCTCGAAATACTGCGTTGGGCGTATTCACCTTAATTCCTATCGGAGTTTAGACATATGCCTTGGCCGGGTCAGTCGAAGAGTTCGACCACCGACGCGGCGGCGGCATCGACCCAGATCGCTACCGGATCCGGCCAGGTCTCCTCGTCGGCGGGATCGACCAGGATGAAGGCGGCCGGCATCTTCCAGGTCTCCGAGGCGGCCTCGACCGACTCCTTGCCGCGGGCCAGCAGGATCGGGTCGACGCCTCCCGCCGCCTCGTAGACGAAGCCCCGCACGGGAGTTTCGACCAACCGCTCCAGGACCCGGTCGAGGCGGGGGCCGTGAACCGCGGCCAGCTCCTCGTCGTCTCCCTGCGCCGAGCCGAGCAGCCAGTAGACCACGGTGACGTCGCCGACCAGGTCGAGGACCGTGTCGGGCCGGGAGGGATCGGCGAGCGCCGGCTCGATCCCGGCTGCCTCGATCTCGGCCAGGCCCTGCTCGCGACGGCTCGTCCCGCGCACCTGCCAATCGCGGGCGAGCAGGCGCTTGCCGAGCTGGCGGCCACGACAGCCGCAGCCGACAATCAGGGCCCGGGCCACGTCCGGCCCCTCATCCGGCGAACGGGTCGCCCCGCCGCAGTCGCTCCATCTCCTCCTCTTCGACCTCGGCGCGCAGCGCGCCCTCGTCCACTTCCGGGGCGCCGCGACGGCGGCGCATCTCGTTCTGAGCGTCGAGCATCTGCTGCACGTCGTCGATCTCGTTCTGCGCCTCGACTTCGGGGCTGCGGGTCGGCTTCCAGTCGATCAGGTCGGCGCTGCTGCCCTGGTAGAAGTGACCGATCAGGAAGAGGACGCCGATGATCAACGCCAGCATGCCGATGGTGAGCAGGACGAAACCCATGCGCCCCAGGATACGGGCGCGGGGGCGCTTCGCCTTTAATGGCGACCATGGCTGACGCCTACGTTGTCGACGCCGTGCGCACGCCGATGGGCGCCTACCGCGGCGCGCTCTCGGGAGTGCGTCCGGACGACCTCGCCGCCCACGTCGTCCGCGCGGTGGTCGAGCGCACCGGGGTCGACCCGGCCGACATATCCGACGCCTACTTCGGCGCCGCAAACCAGTCCGGCGAGGACAACCGCGACGTGGCACGGATGGCGGTGCTGCTCGCGGGCCTGCCCGACAGCGTTCCCGGCGCGACGGTCAACCGACTCTGCGCCTCCGGCCTGGAGGCGATCAATTGCGCCGCCCGCGCGGTCAAGCTCGGCGAAGGGGACTTCTACCTCGCCGGTGGGGTCGAGTCGATGAGCCGCGCGCCGTGGGTCGTCGGCAAGCCCGAGCGCGGCCTGCCGCGCGGCGAGCAGACGATGCACGACACGACGCTCGGCTGGCGCTTCGTCAACCCACGCATGGCCGAGCTCGGCGTCTCCACCGAGTCGATGGGCGAGACCGGCGAGAACGTCGCCGAGCGCTACGGGATCGGCCGCGAGGACCAGGACGCCTTCGCGCTGCGCAGTCACCAACGGGCCGTCGCCGCAGCCGAAGCGGGGCTCTTCGCCGAGGAGATCGTCCCGGTCGAGGCGCCGAAGGGACGCGGCGAGACCGCGCTGGTCGAGGCCGACGAGGGCCCACGGCCAGACGCCTCGCTGGAGAAGATGGCGGCTCTGCGGCCGGTCTTCCGCGAGGGCGGCACGGTCACCGCCGGCAACGCCTCGACGCTCAACGACGGCGCCGCCTGCCTGCTCGTCGCCTCCGAGGCGGGCGTCGAGAGGCTCGGCGTCGAGCCGCTCGCCCGCGTCCTCGCCAGCGGCGTCGCGGGCGTCGACCCCGCCTACATGGGAATCGGCCCGGCCGTCGCCGTCCCCCGCGCCCTCGCCGCAGCGGGGCTCGAGCTCGCCCGGATCGACCTGATCGAGCTCAACGAGGCGTTCGCCTCGCAGGTCCTCGCCTGCGCCGGCGCGCTCGGCATCGAAGAGGAGAGTCTCAACGTCAACGGCGGCGCGATCGCGCTCGGCCATCCGCTCGGTTGCTCGGGCGCCCGCCTCGCCACGACACTGGTCCGCGAGCTGCGCCGACGCGACGGCAGATACGGGATCGCGACGATGTGCGTAGGCGTCGGCCAGGGCCTGGCGACGGTCTTCGAAGCGGCAAATTGAAGCGTCGCGCCCTCTATGGCGGCGACAACCATTCATGTAGCCTCGCGCGGCGATGACTGAGCGGCTTACAGAGTTGGCGAGCGTCGACGGGAAGATCGCGCCGACCGCCGAGGCAACCGTGCCGATGAAGGACGATGGGCTCTACCGCGGCGATGGCGCCTTTGAGGTGATCCGGCTCTACGAGGGCCGTCCGTTCGCCCTCGCAGACCACCTCGACCGACTCGAGCGCTCGGGGGCGGCGATCGAGCTCTCCTTCGACCGCGCGGCGCTCGAGCGTGAGATCGAGGCGCTGCTCGCCGAGGCCGGCGGCCCCGACGGGCAGCTGCGCCTGATCGTCACCCGGGGCGGCCGCCGGATCGCCGCCATCGAGCCGATCCCGGCCCACGGGGAGACCCTCTCGGTCGCCACGATCACCTACTCCCCCACCCTGATCCTCAACGGCGTCAAGTCGCTCTCCTACGCCGCCAACATGCAGGCGACCCGCCTGGCCAAGGCCCAGGGCGCGGACGAGGCCGTGCTGGTCACCCCCGATGGAACCGTGCTCGAGCCGCCGACCTCGGCGATCTTCTGGGTCTCCCCACAGGGCAGGCTGCGGACCCCGGCCCTCGATGTCGGGGTGCTCGAATCGATCACCCGCGACCGCTTGGTCAAGATTCTGCAGGTGGAGGAGGGCGCCTGGCCGGTCGCCGATCTGCGGGCCGCCGAGGAGGCCTTCCTCGCCTCGACCACGCGTGAGATCCAGGCCGTCGCGGCAATCGACGGCCGTGAGCTGTCCCAGGCGCCGGGGCCGCGCACCCGCGAGGCCCAACAGGCCTTCGCGGAGACCCTGGGCCGAGAGCTTCGAACGACTACCGACGAGAGGGAATGAGATGGACTTTCAGTTGAGCGACGAGCAGCGCCTGATCTCCGAGGCGGCGCGGGAATTCGCCGACCGCGAGATCCTGCCGCGCGTGCGCGACAACGACCGCGCCGCCCGCTTCGACCGCGAGCTGGCGAGCAAGCTCGGCGAGGTCGGCTACCTCGGCGCGCCGGTCGCCGAAGAGTACGGCGGCCGCGGGCTCGACTACCTCGGCTACGGCCTGATCGTCGAGCAGGTCGGCCGCGCCGACTCCTCGGCGCGCACGGTCGTCTCCGTGCAGACCTCGCTCGTCGCCGGCTCGATCGAGAAGTGGGGAACCGAGGAGCAGAAGCAGAAGTGGTTGCCGCGCCTCTGTTCGGGCGAGGCGCTCGGCTGCTTCGGCCTTACCGAGCCCGACACCGGCTCCGACGCCGCCAACCTGCGCACCCGCGCGACCAAGACCGATTCCGGCTGGTCGATCAGCGGCCAGAAGATGTGGATCTCGCTCGGCAACTTCTCCGAGGTGGCGCTGATCTTCGCCCAGACCGACCCCGAGAAGAAGCACCGCGGGCTCGCCTGCTTCCTCGTCCCCACCGAGAGCGAGGGATTCACAACGCAGGAGATCCACGGCAAGCTCGGCCTGCGCTCCTCCGACACGGCGGAGCTCGCGCTCGACAGCGTCGAGGTCGGCGAGGACGCGATGCTGGGTGAGATCGGAGATGGCTTCAAGGTCGCGATGAGCGCCCTCGACAACGGCCGCTACAGCGTCGCCGCCGGCTGCGTCGGCATCTGCGACGGCTGCGTCGACGCCTCGGTCGCCTACGCCACCGAGCGCGAACAGTTCGGCGTCCCGCTCGCCCGCTTCCAGCTCGTGCAGGAGATGATCGCCGACATGATCGTCAAGCGCGACGCCTCGCGGATGCTGGTCTACCGCGCCGGCCTGCTCAAGGACGAAGGGCTGCCGAACACGACCGAGACCTCGGTGGCCAAGCTGCACGCGACCGAGGCCGCGGTCGAGTGCGCCAACCTGGCGATCCAGGTGCACGGCGGCGCCGGCTACGTCGACGACTACCCGGTCGAGCGCTACCTGCGCGACGCCCGTGTGACCACGCTGTACGAGGGGACTTCGCAGATTCAGAAACTGATCATCGGCCGCGCCGCGACCGGGATCAACGCGATGACACCCCTCGAGGCCAAATAGAGGCCGTGGAGAATCTGGTCGAGAGCTCGCGCGACGGCCACGTTGCGCTGCTGCGGCTGAACCGGCCCGAGGTGCGCAACGCCCTCTCGCCGGAGATGATGGAACAGCTCGCGGCGGAGCTGGAGCGGCTCGACCCCGACCCTGACACCCGCTGCATCGTGATCGCCGGCTCGGAGAGGGTCTTCGCCGCCGGGGCGGACATCAAGGCGCTCAGCGAACGCAGCTTCGCCGACGCGCTGAGCCACCCGGCGGCCTCCTTCTGGCGTCGCATCGCCGCGATCAAGACGCCGCTGATCGCGGCCGTCTCGGGGTTCGCGCTCGGCGGCGGCTGCGAGCTGGCGCTCGCCTGCGACATGATCGTCGCCTCCGCCACGGCCCGCTTCGGCCAGCCGGAGATCACCCTCGGGATCATTCCCGGCGGCGGCGGCACGCAGCGCCTCGCGCGGGTGGTGGGCAAGCAGCGGGCGATGGAGTACGTCCTCACCGGCCGCCAGTTCGACGCCGACATGGCGCTGGAGATGGGCCTGATCAACAAGGTCGCGAAGAAGCGCAGCTGGCTCGAGGAGGCAATGGCGCTCGCCCACACCGTCGCCGAGCGGCCGCCGATCGCCGCGCGCCTCGGCAAGCAGGCCGTCCTCTCCGCCGAGGAGACGGCGATCTCGGCCGGGCTGGAGAACGAGCGGCGGCTCTACGAGATCGCGATGGCGACTGAGGACAGGGTCGAGGGCATGCAGGCCTTCCTCGAAAAGCGAGAGCCCAACTTCGAGGGGAAATGACCGCGGTCGGCCGGGTCGGGGTCGTCGGGGCCGGCACGATGGGCGCCGGGATCGCCCAGATCGCCGCCCTCGGCGGCTACGAGACGCGCCTGCACGATCCCGTTCCGGCCGCGCTGGAAGACGGGATCGAGCGCCTCCACGCCGCACTGACGAAAGGCGCCCAGAAGGGCCGCTGGGGCGAGGACGATGCCGAGGCGGCGAGCGCCAGGACCGGGGCCGCGGCGAGCCTCGCCGACCTCGCCGAATGCGACCTGGTTGTCGAGGCGGCGCCGGAGGACCTGGAGCTGAAGCGCGAGCTGTTCGCGGCGCTGGCCGAGGCCTGCGGACCGGAGGCGATCCTCGCCAGCAACACCTCCTCGCTACCGGTGACGGCGATCGCGGCCGAGGCGCCGCATCCCGAGCGGGTCGTCGGGATGCACTTCTTCAATCCACCGGCCCTGATGAAGCTCGTCGAGGTCGTCTCCACCAAACACTCCGACGAGGCAGCTCTCGAGGCCACCGAGGAGGTCGGTCGTCGCATGGGCCGCACGCCGATCCGCGCCAAGGACAGCCCCGGCTTCATCGCCAACCGGCTCGCCCGCCCGTTCAGCCTCGAGTCGCTGCGGATGCTCGCCGACGGCATCGCCGACGCGGCGACGATCGACCGCGTCGCGCGGATCGGCGGCGGCTTTCGGATGGGGCCATTCGAGCTGATCGACCTGATCGGCCTCGACGTCAACCTCAGCGTCGCCCGGTCCTTCTTCAACCAGGGCGGCGAGCCGGAGCGCTGGCGCCCCAGCCCGATCCAGGAACGGATGGTCGCCGAGGGGCTGCTCGGCCGCAAGAGCGGCCGCGGCTTCTATGAGTACGGCGACGGGCCGCACCGCGAAGCCGACCCCGAGCCGGGCATCGAAGCGCCGACGCTCGACCCGGCGGCGCTGGCGAAGATCGACCCCGCCGCGGAGGCGATCCTCTCCCGCCTGCTGGCCCAGATCGCCAACGAGGCGGCCTTCGCGCTCGACGAGGAGATCGGCTCGCCCGCCGACATGGACACGGCGATGCGACTTGGCTTCAACTGGCCGCTCGGCCCGCTGGAGCTGACCGAGATGATCGGCCCCGCCCGGGCCGCCGAGCTGCTGGCGGAGCTTCAGGGGGCGCACGGCGACGCCTACCGGCCGGCACCCCGGCTCGCGGCCACCGCCGCAGGCCGATGAGCGAGCGGGACTTCGAGCAGGCGCGTCGCGGCCTCGTCGCCTCGTTCGACCCACCAGTGGTCAAGGACGAGCGCGGTCGGACCGTTTGGGACCTGCGCCCCTATGACTTCCTCGACGGCGAGCAGCCCGCGAGCGTCGACCCGAACCTCTGGCAGCAGGGCCGCCTGAACCGGATCGCCGGGCTCTTCGAGATGGCGCCGGGCTTCTACCAACTGCGCGGCTTCGACCTCTCGAACATGCACGTGATCGAGGGCGAACGCGGAATCGTCGTAATCGACCCGCTGATCTCGGCCGAGACCGCGGCCGCGGCCCTCGCCCTCTACCGCAAGCAGCGCGGCGAGCGGCCCGTGACCGGACTGATTTACACGCACAGCCATGTCGACCACTTCGGCGGCGCCCGCGGCGTCGTCTCGGCCACGGCGGTCGAATCGGGCGAGGTCCCGGTCCTTGCCCCAGCCGGCTTCCTCCATCACGCGGTCAGCGAGAACGTCTTCGCCGGCACCGCGATGGCCCGCCGCGCCGGCTACATGTACGGGGCGCTGCTCGAACGCGGCGCCACCGGCCAGGTCGGCTCCGGGCTCGGACAGACGACCTCGCTGGGGACGGTCACGCTGATCCCGCCGACGGTCGAGATCGCCGCGACGGGCCAGACGGAGACGGTCGACGGCGTGCGCATGTCCTTCCAGCTCACCCCCGGCACCGAGGCCCCGGCCGAGATGAACATCCACTTCCCCCGGGCGCAGGCGCTCTGCGTTGCCGACAACGTCGCCCGCTCGATGCACAACATCCTTACCCCGCGGGGCGCCCTGGTCCGCGATCCGCGCATCTGGGCGCGCTACCTCGACGAGGCAATCGAGCTCTTCGGCAAGGACTCAGAGGTCCTCTTCAGCGGCCACCACTGGCCCTGCTGGGGAAGCGAGCGGATCGCCGACCTGCTGGAAAAGCAGCGCGACCTCTACGCCTACCTGCACGACCAGACCCTGCGCCTGCTCAACAAGGGCTACACCGGGCCCGAGATCGCCGAGTCGATCGAACTGCCGCCGAGCCTCGCCGAGGAGTGGCATTGCCGCGAGTTCTACGGCTCGATCAGCCACAACACGAAGGCGATCTACCAGCGCTACATGGGCTGGTTCGACGGCAACCCCGCGCACCTTTGGGAGCACCCACCGCGGGAGCGGGCACGCCGCTACGTCGAGTTCATGGGCGGCGCCGACGCGGTGCTGGAGAAAGCGCGGGGCTCGCTTGCGCAAGGCGACCTCCGCTGGGTCGCCGAGGTCGTCAACCACGTCGTCTACGCCGAGCCCGAGAACGAGGCCGCGCGCGAGCTACAGGCTGAGGCGCTCGAGCGGCTCGGTCATGGGGCCGAAAACGCCACCTGGCGCAACTTCTTCCTTACGGGCGCCAGGGAGCTGCGCGAGGGGATCGGCGCCACGCCGACCTCGCCCGCCCCACCCGACGTCGTCGCCAACCTCTCGGTCGAGCAGCTGCTCGACGCGATGGCGATCCGGCTCGACGGCCCACGCGCGGCGCGCACAAGCCTGCGAATCGATTGGGTCGTCGCCGACCCCGACGAGGCGCACGCCCTGACCGTGCGCAACGGCGTCCTGCATCGCCGCCCCGGCCGGCACGATCCGGCCGCGGACGCGGTCCTGCGCGTCGACCGTGAAGCGCTCGACCAGCTGCTGCTCAAAACCGCCGACATCGCGGAGCTGGCGCAGGGAGGCCGCCTTCAGGTCGAGGGCGACGGCGAGAAGCTGGGCGAGCTGCTCGGCCTGCTCGACGAGCCAGATCCGGGCTTCCCGATCGTCACGCCGCGAGCTTAGCCCTCAGCCGCGGCTGAGGCGGAACGCCATCTCGTCGACGTAGCACCAGCTCCAGTCCTCGCCCGGCTCGGCCGAGCGGATGATCGGGTGCTCGCTCTCGCGGAAGTGCGCCGTCGCGTGCTTGCCTTCGGAGTTGTCGCAGCAGCCGATGTGGCCGCAGCCCTGGCACATGCGCAGGTGGACCCACTGCATGCCGAGCTTCAGGCACTCCTCGCAGCCCTCCACGTTCGCCGGCAGGTCGAAGTGCTGGACGGAGTCGATGTGGGTGCATTCGGAAGCCGTCACCCGACCCTAGAGCATGGTGGCCATGGGGCAGGGCCGAACAGGCGCCGTCCAACCCGGCCCATCTGCAATTGTGCGCACGATGAACGGCACCGATGGCAACGGGGAGCCGATCACCGAGGAGGGGATCGGCGCGCTGCGCGAGGAAATCGAGCAACTGGAGGGCCCGGCCCGCGTCGAGATGGCGGCGCGGATCAAGTTCGCCCGCGAAGAGGGTGACCTCAAGGAGAACGCCGAGTACCACATCGCCAAAGAGGATCAGGCCCACCTGGAGACCAAGATCAAGCGCCTGCGCGAGCGTCTGCGCACCGCGGTCGTCGTCGAGGCGGACCAAGACGCCGACCGCTTCGCCTTCGGTCGCACGGCGGAAGTCCTCGACGAGGAGAAAGGCGCGGTCAACACCTGGACCCTGGTCGGGTCGACCGAGGCCGACCTCGCCTCCGGCAAGCTATCCGCCGAGTCGCCGATCGGCCGTGCCCTGCTGGATGCCGAGCCCGGCAAGCCGGTCAAGGTCGAGACCCCGCGCGGCAACAAGACCTTTGTAGTCCAAAAACTGGTCCCCTAAACGGGCTTTGGGGCGACCTCAGTAGGCTCGCCTCCCGGCTGCCAGTGCGCCTCGGGGCTGGGCGGCGTGTCACGCAGGTACCACTCCGCGTCGAGGGCGCCCATGCAGCCGGTTCCGGCGGCGGTGACCGCCTGGCGATAGGTCCGGTCGACGACGTCGCCGACCGCGAAGACGCCCCCCAGATTGGTCTTGGTCGAGCCCGGCTGGGTGCGGATGTAGCCGTCCTCGTCGGTCTCGACCTGCTCGGCGACGATCTCCGATTTGGGGATGTGGCCGATCGCGACGAAGGCGCCTTCTGTGTCGAAGTCCTCGGTATCCCCCGTGTCCGCGTTACGCAGCCGGACGCGGCCGAGATTGCCGGCCTCGCCGGCGACAAACTCCTCGGGGACGAACGGGGTCTTGAGCTCGATGTTCTCCTGCTCTCGCGCCCGCTCCAGCATGATCTGCGAGGCGCGGAACTCGTCGCGGCGGTTGACGATCGTCAGGTCGCTGGCGAACTTGGAGACGAAGATCGCGTCCTCCATGGCCGAGTCGCCGCCGCCGATCACGATCACTTTTTTGCCTTTGAAGAAGGCGCCGTCGCAGACGCCGCAGGTGGAGACGCCACAGCCGCTCAGCTCCAGCTCGCCCGGCACGCCGAGCCGTCGCGGCTCGGCGCCCATCGCGAGGATCACGGTTTTCGCAAGGTGCTCCTCGTCGCCGAGGAAGACCTTCTGCACGCCGCCATCGGAAAGCTCGACCCGATCGACGTCGTCGGTGACGAAGCGGGTGCCGAAGCGCTCCGCCTGGGCGCGGAACTGGTTCATCATCTCCGGCCCCATGATCCCGTCGGGGTAGCCGGGGTAGTTCTCGACGTCGGTCGTGTTCTGCAGCTGGCCACCCCACTGGAAACCCTCGAAGACGAGCGGCTCAAGGTTGGCGCGCGCCGTGTAGAGGGCCGCCGTATAACCGGCCGGCCCACCGCCGACGATGATCACGTTCTCGACTTTTCCGGTCTCGCTCATAGCCTCTGGCCAGTCTAATCAGGCAGCGGTGGTATCCATTACTTCACTTTGTATAGTAACGCCTCTGTCCGCCGGCAGGCCCTCCTCTTCCCAGCGCACGACCCGCTTGCGCAACTGGAAGAAGGCGACGACACCGGGAGGGATGGGCAGCCAGAAGGCAACCAGGCGGTAGATCAGGATTGCCGGGAAGACCGTCTCCTCGGGGATGCCGAAGAGGACGAAGGCCCCGATCATGCCGGCGTCGACGGCGCCGACGCCCGCCGGGGCCAGCGGGAAGAGGTTCGCGACCATGCCGAGGAAGAAGCCCTGGACGACGACGGCAATTGGGACTTCGACGCCGAAGGCCTGGAACGAAGCCCAGAGGATGCCGATGTTGGCTGCCCAGAAGCCGGCCGCGCCGATCACGGCGAGCCCGCCGCGCGAGGGGTGGGCGAAGAGGCTGATCGCGAACCGGAAGCCCTCGGCGGCGATCGCCGGAACCTTGGCGGCGTTCGCCGCGATCGCCTGTGCCTTCTCGCCGGGAGCGTGTGCGGCGACGCGGCGGCTGAGGTCGGAAGGGATCAGCGCGAGGAGCAACCCGAGCACGAGCAGGGCGCCGGCGACCGCCGCCGGGATCACGGTCAGCTCGACCGAGTGCTTGCCGGGCAGGACGCCGGTGCGCAGCAGCACACCGAAGACAATCAGGGCCAGCGGGTAGAAGACGTAATGCAGGGCGAGGAAGGCGACCATCCGTTTGCCGACGTCGCGGCGACGCATGCCCGCCTTGCGCAGCGCCCAGTAGGTGAGCGCGATTCCTCCGGCCCCCGCCGCCGAGAAGAGCAGCGTCGCGGCGACTCCGGCCATGTTGATCTCGTAGGTCTCGCCCCAGGTGAGGCGCAGCACGTTGCCGCCGACGACGGCCTTGAAGAGAGCGATGTAGGTCCCGATCGCGATGACGTTGAAGCCGATCGCCACGGCGATCCAGGCGGCGTCCGCATCACCCAGCTTGCCCAGCGCGTTGCCCAGGCCGACCAGCTTCGGGAAGAGGAAGTAGATGCCGACGAGCAGCACGAGGACGATGAGCAGCGTCTGCACCACTCGTCTGGGCGTGAACAGCGGAAGTTCGAAGCCGCCGTTTTCGTTCGCCGGCTGCTCGGGAGGCACGCGGGAGACGCTACCCGTTCGCCAGGCGCTCGAGTCCCTGCAGGCGTCGATTGACCGCCAGCACGGCGGGCTCGGCGATCCGCTCGCCGTGCTGGACCGCGGTGACGAGGCCGGCCCCGGCAAGCAGATCTGTGACGTAGTGCTCGCCGAGATAGACGAGGGCGAAGCCGAGCGTCAGCGCGTAGGCCCAACCCGCGGCACCGGGCCCACGGCCGGTCTCGGCGAGCGAGATCGCGGCGCTGAGCGAGGTGGCGAAGTGCAGCGAGGGCATCGCCGCCCAGGGGTTGCCGCCGAGCGCCCCATACATGGCCGGCCAGGCCGATTTCCAGGTTTCCTCGCCGACCTCGACCATGATCCGACGCACCTCTTCATTGCCGATGTAGCCCTGCTCGGCGGCCCACCAGGGCGGCGCGGTCGGTGCCAGGAAGTAGACGGCGCAGCCGCTGTCGAAGACGGCGGCGAGACGGCGCGCGGCGCTGGGGAAGCGCTCCGGGTGGCGGAGGAGGATGAAGGCAAGCGCTACATAGGGCTCCAGGAACCAGAGCCAGTGAGCCCAGGTGAGGAAGCGGTTGAGCGTCGCCACCCGCGGCAGCCGGGCGAGTCCGCGCTGCAGGCGCAGGTTCGGCAACTGGCCGAAGCCGATCGCCCGGTCGGCGACGATCGGGTAGTGGATCTTCAGCCGGGCGCGCAGCCCCTGCGGATCGTCGTAAGGAAGCTCGTGGACCATCGTGAAGGCCCACATCTGCAGGGCGTACATGGCGACGTCGCGCTTGCGCGAGCGCGGCCGCAGGACGGCCAGCCCGAGCGGGCCGGAGGCGCAGGCGGCAATCGTCACCGCGGCGGGGACGCGGGCCCGGCGGCGCAGCAGCGGCGTCGCGATCGCAGCGCCGATGGTCGCCACCGCCCCGGCGCGCACCGCCCTGCGCAACGCCGGAGATGGGCCAGATCGCCTCCGCATGAGGTCGGCGAGTATAGGACGACCCCCGCCGTCGCCGGGCGACGTGCGCGCTGCGGGTCGCCGCCTTGCGTGATTAGAATGGCCGCGCTTTGGCCCCGCACTCTCCTGGCACCGACCAGATCGACACTCTGCTTTGGATTGGCTTCGTCGCCGCGGCGATCCTCGTCGTCGCTGTCGCCGGCGGCCTGCTTTACGCGCTGCGGCGCTACCGGGCCGAGCGCGGCGCCGAGCCGCGCCAGCTGACCGGCGGCCGCGGGATCCAGGTCCGCGTCGGCGCCGCACTCGGCGTCTTCGCCGCGCTGATCCTCGTCGTCAGCATCGTCTACACCGACAAAGCGCGTCAGACCCCCGCCAGCGGCGATGCCGGCCTGCGGGTCTCCAACTCCGAGCCGCTGCAGATCGCGACCACCGGCCAGCAGTGGCTGTGGCGCTACGACTACCCCAACGAAGCCTTCTCCTATTACAAGCTCGTCGTCCCGGTCGACACCGCGGTCGAACTGAACCTCGTCTCGACCGACGTCGTCCACACCTGGGACGTGCCCAATCTGGCCCCCAAGCGGGATGCCGTGCCCGGTAAGACCAACCACATCGTCTTCCGCGCCGACGAAGAGGGCACCTACTTCGGCCAGGCGGCGACTCTCTCCGGCCAGGCCTACGCGGCGATGCGCACCGAGGTGGAAGTCGTCTCGCCGGAGCGCTACGAAGCCTTCGTCGAAGGCCAGAAGAAGGACATCCAATCCGCCCAGGATCGCGTCGTCGGCCTGATCGAAAACGGAGAAACACCATGAGCCCACCGGCAAAGAACCCGGAGCTCGTCGTCGACGGCTTCCCGCCGCGCCGCGCCCGTTGGGTGGAGCTGGCGACCAGCGCCGACCACAAGGACCTCGGCCGCATCCTGATCACCGGGGCGCTCGGCTTCCTCTTCATCGGCCTGGTCGAGCTGCTGCTGATGCGGCTGCAGCTGGCGGTCCCCGAGAACTCCTTCCTCACCCCGGTCGCCTTCAACCGGATGCTCTCGCTCTACGGCGCGACCGCGATCTTCCTCTTCGCCATCCCGCTCGCGCTCGGCTTCTTCTACTACGTCGCCCCGCTGCAGATCGGCGCCCGCAGCACGGCGCTGCCGAGGCTCGGCCAGCTCGGCACCTGGCTGTTCATCGCCGGCGCGACGGTGCTCTACACCTGCTTCCTGTTCACGCCGACCGAGGCCGGCGTGAACCCGCTGCCTCCCCTCTCCGGGATCGCCTTCCTGCCCAACAACGGCGTCGACGCCTGGGCGGCGGCGACAGGCCTGGCGACGCTCGGCTTCGTCCTGATCGCGGTCGACCTGGTTGCGACGCTGCGCCGCCTGCGCGCGCCCGGCATGGCCTGGCGACGCCTTCCCGTCTTCTCCTGGGCCGCGGCCGTCTCCTCCTGGCTGCTGCTGGCGATCGGGCCGGTGATGCTCGCGGCGATCACGATGCTGCTGATCGACCGCAACTTCGACGGCATCTTCTTCGCCGGGGACGCGGGCGGCTCGCCGCTGCTCTGGCAGCACCTCAGCTGGATCTTCTACACCGGCGCCTACATGCTGATCCTGATCTTCGCGCTCGGCGCGATCGGGGAAATCTTCCCCGCGCTCGCGCGCAAGCCGCTGTTCAACCGCGGCGCCGTGATCGGCTCGCTGATCGCGATCGCCGTCATCGGCACCCTCGCCTGGATGCAGAACATGCTCACCGCGCCAATCGGGATCGGTTGGATGTACTTCGCGATGACGATGTCGCTGGCGCTGATCGTGCCCTTCGGGCTGATCTTCTTCAACCTGATCGCGACACTCGCCGGTGGAACCGTGCAGATGCGCGCGCCGCTGCTCTTCGCCGCCGGGGCGGTCGTCGCGATCGCCCTCGGCCTTGCCGGTGAGATCGAGCACTCGATGGTCGCCGTCGGCTGGCGCCTGCAGCACACGACCGACAGCACCGCGGCCACCCACTTCACCTTGATCGGCGGCGCGGTCTTCGGCGGCTTCGCCGCCCTGCACTGGTGGTTCCCGAAGATGACCGGGCGCAGGATGGGCGAGACCCTCGCCCGCTTCTCCTTCTGGACGATGGCGCTGGGCCTCGCCCTCGCCTTCGTGCCGCTGGCGCTCTCCGGGACCTACGACGGCCAGGTGATCGACGCCTACAAGTACTTCGGCAGCGGCGAGGTCAGCACCGACAACCTGATCGCCACGATCGGCTCCTTCGTGCTCGCCGCGGGCATCCTGATGACGCTGATCAACGCGATGCTCAGCCGCGAGGGCGGCGCCCCCGCCGGGCACGACGCCTGGGGCGGCGACTCGCTCGAGTGGTTCGCGCTCTCCCCACCGGAGCCGCACAATTTCGATGTGTTGCCGGACGTGCGCTCGGCCCGGCCACTGCGCGACATCCGCACGGCCATCGCGCACCGCAGCACCCGCGCGGAGCGGCCTGCCCGCGAGCGCCAGCCGGTAGCCTGACCGGCATGAGCGGCGCCCAAACGGCTGCGATCGGGCAGCGCGAGGCCATCCCTGCGCTGCTGCGCGACCTGCTCACGCTCACCAAGCCGAAGGTGCAGTCGCTGCTGCTCTTGACCACGGTCACAACGATGTACGTGGCCGGCGACCCATCGATCGGGCTTGTCCTTCTCACCTGCGTCGGCGGCGCCCTCTCGGCCGGCGGCGCGGGTGCGATCAACCATGCCGTCGACCGCGACATCGACCGCACGATGGCGCGCACAGCCGACCGCCCGGTGGCGAGCGGGCGGATCTCACCCACCGCCGCGATCGCCTTCGGGGTGCTGCTCGGCGCCTCCTCGTTCGCCCTGCTGGCGCTCACGGTCAACCCGCTGGCGGCGACCCTGTCGCTCTCGGGCCTGTTCGGCTACGTCTTCGTCTACACGCTCTGGCTCAAGCGCAGCACGCCGCAGAACATCGTCATCGGCGGAGCGGCGGGCGCGGTCCCGCCGCTGGTCGCCTGGGCGGCCGTCACCGGCGGGCTCAGCGGCACCGCGTTCTACCTCTTCGCGATCGTCTTCTTCTGGACGCCGCCGCATTTCTGGGCGCTCTCGCTGCTGATGAAGGACGAGTACGCCAAGGCCGGCGTGCCGATGATGCCGGTGGTCCGCGGCGAGGACGAGACCCGGCGCCAGATCCTGCTCTACACGATCCTGCTCTACGCCGTTACCCAACTGCCCTTCTGCGCCGGCGGATTCGGCATCGAGTACCTGGTCGTCTCGATGACCCTCGGGGCCGGCTTCATCTACTGCGCGGTGCGCCTACTGCGAAACGCCGACCGCGCCTGGGCGCTGCGCACCTACCTCTTCTCGCTCGCCTACCTGGCCCTGCTCTTCCTGGCGATGCCGCTCGACCGGCTGGTCTAGTAGAAATCCGGGCAATGGACCGTGAGACCTCCAGACGCGACATCGCGGCCGGCCTGCTGGCCGGTGGGATCGCAACGGCGATCTTCGCCCTCTGCTTCATCGCCGCGACCCTCTACATCGCCTCATGAGCGCGGAGCGGCCAGGCGAGCATCGCGAGATCGCCGAGCCCGGTGAGATGGTCTACCCGGCGCGCCCGTCATGGGCTCCCGCGGTCTTCGCCTTCGCCGCCGCCCTGGCGGTCTGCGGGATCTTCGCCGAGGGGTTCATGGTCCGCGGCTGGATCTACTCGATCCTCGGCGTCGTCGTCCTGCTCTTCGCCCTGCGCAGCATGATCCGCGGCGCCACCGGGGCATATTTCCGCCTGCCGCGCAAGCAGCACACCCGCGGCGCGGCGCTCCCGGTCGAAACGATCCCCCCTCCGCAGGGCTAGATCAATCCGGGCTCATCCCGGAAGTTGCTCCGGTGGCGGTCCAGCAGCGGACTATGTCGCGGATCGAGAGCACGCCGACCAACTCCCCGTCGTCGAAGACGACCAGATGGCGGATGCCGCGCGTGGACATCTCCGAGGCGGCGTGCTCGAGGCTCCAGTCGGGCGCGGCGGCGACCACACCCTCGCTCATGTGCTCGGCGACGCGCTCGCTGTCGGGGTCCTCGCCGCGGCCGAGCGAGTTGAGGATGTCGCGCTCGGTGACGATGCACGGCACCGGCTGCTCGTCGTCGGCGACCAGCGCGGCGCCGATGCCCTTCTCGACCATCATCGACGCCGCCTCGCGCAGCGTGTGCGATGGGCCGACGGTGAGAACGACCTCCGACATCCCGTCCCGTACTTGCATTCTCTTCGCTCTCCTTCGCAGCTCGGGGGTTAGTGAGAATCGCCTCAAGCCTACCCGACGTTTCAGGCATGAGAAGCCGCGTCGAGAGCCGCCTCGACGTATAGACTCCGGCCCGCTCCGCGCCGTATGAAGACGCTCAAGACACCGAACACGATCCGCGCCCTGCTCGCCCTCGCCGCCCTGGCGGCGCTCGCCGTCGCCTCCTCGGGCTGCGGCACGACCACCGCCGATCCGCAGCGGGGACGCGTGCTCTTCGTGCAGAAGTGCGGCGTCTGCCACACCTTGGCGCAGGCCGGCACGACCGCCCAGATCGGGCCCAACCTCGATGACGCCTTCGGCGCCGCCCGCGCGGCCGGCGAGGGCGGCGGGACGATCGAAGGCATCGTCGAAGCGCAGGTTGAGTATCCGCGCCCCAGCAACGCCAACCCGGCCGCCTCGATGCCGGCCGACATCGTCAGCGGCCAGGACCTCCAGGATGTCGCGGCCTACGTCGGCATGTACGCCGGTGTGCCCGGCGCGGCGCCGCCCAAGGTGCCCGGCGGGCCCGGCGCCCAGGTCTTCGCCAACAACGGCTGCGGCGGCTGCCACACGCTCGCTGCCGCGAACTCGGGTGGCGTCACCGGTCCCAACCTGAACGAATTCCTGGCGCCCGACGACAATTTCGCGGGGATCGAAGAAATGATCGTCAATCCCAACGCCGAACTCGCCGAAGGCTACCCGGCGAACGTGATGCCGCAGAACTACGGCGAAACGCTGACGCCGAAAGAACTCAAAGACCTGATTCGGTACCTGATCGAAAACACGCCAGCCGGTGGCGAAGCCGCCAAGCCCGAGGGGCCCGGCGGCGAGGAAAACGACGTAGGCGGACCGAGCAACTGACGGCGGCGGCACCGTCGCTTGCGATGATGTCGCAACGGTGCGTCTCCCTCTAACAGACCGCTTCGAGGTCTCTCCGGACCTCTACGCCAAGGTCACCCTCGTCGCCCTCGGCGCGCTCGCCTTGATCGTGCTCACCGGGGCCGGCGTGCGCCTCACCGGCTCCGGGCTGGGCTGTCCGGACTGGCCCAAGTGCTACGGAGGCACGGTGCCGCCGCTGGACACCCACGCGGTGATCGAGTACGGCAACCGCGTGCTGACCGGCTTCGTCGGGCTCGCCGTGATCGCCGCCAGCGTGCTCGCCTGGTTTCGCCGCCCGTTCCGCTCGCATCTCGCCTTCTTCGGCGCCCTGTTGCCGCTGGGCGTCGTCGGCCAGGCGATCCTCGGCGCCCTCGTCGTCAAGTACCACCTCGCCCCCGGCTTGGTGATGAGCCACTTCATCCTCTCGATGCTGCTCCTCGACGCGTCCTTCGCGCTCGCCTGGTGCTCGCGCTACGAACCCTGGGAGCGCCGCCGCTCGACCGACCGCCTCGGCGTCTGGGCGGTGCGGGCGCTGATCCCGCTCGGCCAGCTGACGATCCTGGCCGGAACGATCGCCACCGCCTCGGGCCCTCACGCGGGCGCCCACGAAGGGCAGCTGGTCCACCGCTTCACCTTCGAGGGGACCGGCACCCTGGAATGGATCGTCCAGCGCCACGCGGCGATCGCCACGGTCTTCGGCATCGCCGCAATTGCCGTCTGGCTGCTCCTGCGCCGCCCTGGGGGCGACAGACGTGCCCAAGGACCCCTCACCGCCGTAATCGCCCTACTGGCCCTACAGGGCCTCGTGGGCGGCGTCCAGTGGGGGTTGAAGCTCCCCGGCGAGCTCGTCTGGCTCCACGTCGCCCTTGCCACCGTGACCTGGCTGGCGATGCTCTGGGCCGTCGCTACCGCGGGTCGCCTGGAGCCGCGGAACGGCCACGCCACCACCGATACGCGTGAAGCGCCCCGGCAAGAACCAGGACCAGCGCCCAGAGCGCCCCAACCAGCGCCGTAGTCAACAGCGTCACAGCCGCAATCGACGCAGCGGCAAGCGCGACGATTACAACCCAGCGAAAGACTGCCTCCTCAGAAATCTTCATGACGTCCCGAGGCGGTGAAAGACGCTGATTCGCAGCCGCCTCAGAGGATGTAGACCGCCGTATAGACGATGAGCCACATGACGTCTACAAAGTGCCAGTAGATGCCCGGCACCTCGACCCCGAGGTGGTCCTCCGCCTTGGGGCCGAAGTGGCCGCGGAAGGCGCGGATCGTCGCGAAGCTGAGCAGCATCAGGCCGACGAAGACGTGGGCGCCGTGCAGGCCGGTGAGGCCGTAGAAGATCGAGCCGAAGGCGAGGTCGCGGGCGCTGAAGCCGATGTGGGCGTACTCGTTGATCTGGATGAAGAGGAAGGTCGCGCCGAGCAGCCAGGTCAGCACCAGGCCGAGTTTGAGGCCCTTCTTGTTGCCGCGGCGGATCGACTCCAGCGCGTAATGGATCGTGAAGCTGGAAGAGACCAGGATCGCGGTGTTGACGCCCGCGACGGCGACCGGCAGCTCGTACGGTTCCGGCGGCCAGGTCGACGGGCTGACGACGACCCGGAGGAAGAAGTAGGAGGCGAAGAAGGCGCCGAAGAGCATCACCTCGGAGACGATGAAGAGCAGGATGCCCAGCGTCTGGCGGTCGATGCGCGAGCTCTGGTTGGCCTCGGGCGGGCCGTGGTGCTCCTCGTGCGTGTGGCCGACGCTTACGGTCGCGCTCTCCATCAGGACTCCTCTCCCTCCGCCACGGCGGCCGCGACCGCCGAGGCGGGCCGGCCGACCTCAAGGTGCTCGACCTGCTTGTCGGTTATCTCACGGGTGCGGCCGATCAGGTCCTCGTCGAGCCAGCGCGAGTCCTCCCCGGCGAAGGTCGAGATCAGCACCTCGTCGACCCGGTAGTGCTCGATCGCATTCTGCACGGCGTGGAACGGATCCGGGCTCATCGGCTGCCCGGTCGCGTCGATGTCGGCTTTGTAGAGCTCGGCCAGGGTCGAGGCGAGGTCGCGGACGATTTCCTCCTCGGAGCAGCCGTCGGCGCGCGGGCAGACGATCGTGTAGCGGTGCGGCTGCCCGCCCGCCCTTTCCTTCAGCCGTTTGACCAGGTCCGGCGTGGCAACGGTCTGCGTGGCGACGACCAGGGTGTGGATCAGGTCCCAGCGCACCGCATCGTCTTCGATCCGCACCGGGATGTGGGTCAGCTTGACCTCGGGCTCGAAGCGGCTTCGAGCCCACTCGACCAGGTCCTTGCGGGCGAGGCCGAAGCGCGACTCGTAGAGGCAGGAGAGCAGCACCTCGCCCGGTTCGTGGGCGCGCACGGCGTCGTCGAGGGCGAGCGTCGGGTCGCGGTCCATGACCTCGCCGACCGACTCGATGCCGTACTCGGAGAGGATCGACATCGTCACCTCGATCCGCGCGCGGGCAGCGTCGCGCAGCTCACCGCTGTCGATCAACTGGCCGACCGCGGGCTGGTTCTGCGGCGCCGCGACGGCGACGAAGGGCACCTCGTCGACGCGCTCGCGCACCGCCTGCAGCAGCTTGCGGCCGCCGGCCACCTCGTTGAGGAAGACCAGCAGCGGCTTGGCCTCGGTCTCGGTTGCCTCCGGGCTCACGCCTGTCCCACCACGCTCGGCTCCGGCTCGGCGACGTCGGCGCCTTCGCCGGCCATGATCGCGTGTCGTGCGCCCGGCACGCCGAACTCGTAGGGCCCGCCGACGACGCGCGGGATCTCGTCGAAGTTGAAGATGGGCGGCGGCGACGTGACCTGCCACTCAATCGAGTTGGCCCGCCACGGGTTGGACCCGGCGCGCGGCCCGAAGCGCCAGCTGACGATCATGTTGTAGAGGAAGACGAGCTGGACGGCGCCGAGCATGAACGCGAAGACGCTGATCAGCAGGTTCCAGTTGCCGAACTGGGCCGCATAGTCGGCGACACGACGCGGCATCCCGTCCATGCCGACCCAGTGCATCGGGATGAAGGTGCCCCAGGTGCCGACAACGGTTCCCCAGAAGTGGACGCGGCCGAGCTTCTCGTCGTACATCCGCCCGGTCATCTTCGGGAACCAGTGGTAGATCCCGGCGAAGATCGTGAAGACCGAGCCGCCGAAGAGCACGAAGTGGATGTGGGCGACGATGAAGTACGTGTCGGAGACGTGGATGTCGATCGGCACCATGCCGAGCATGACCCCGCTGATGCCGCCGATCGTGAAGGTGACTATGAACGCGAGCGAGAACAGCATCGCGGTCGAGTAGGTATGGATCTTGCCGAAGTAGAGCGTGCCCAGCCAGGAAAAGATCTTGATCCCGGTCGGCACGGCGATCAGCAGCGTGGTGATCATCATCGGCACGCGCAGCCAGCTGAACATCCCGGCGACGAACATGTGGTGCGCCCAGACCGAGTAGCTGAGCACGACGATCCCGATCAGCGCCAGCGCCATCAGCCGGTATCCGAAGATCGGTTTACGGGCGTGGGTCGAGATGACCTCGGAGATGATCCCGAACCCGGGCAGCATCATGATGTAGACGGCCGGATGCGAGTAGAACCAGAAGATGTGCTGGTAGCTGATGACATCGCCGCCGCCGGCGAACTGGAAGAACTGGGTGCCGAGCAGGCGGTCGAAGAGGACCATGAACTGGGCGCCGGCGATGAACGGCGTCGCGGCGACGACCAGCAGCGAGGTCGAGAGGTTCGCCCAGACGAGCAGCGGCATCCGCCAGAAGGTCATCCCGGGCGCACGCATGGTGATGATCGTGACAAGGAAGTTGAGCGCCGTCGCGATCGACGAGGCGCCGGCGAACTGCACTCCCAGGTTGAAGAACGATTGGCCCAGGGGAGCGCCCGTGGAGAGCGGGGCGTAGCCGGTCCAACCCGCGTCGAAGGCGCCGCCGGGCGCCAGGAAGCTGCCGATGAACAGCAGCCCCGCCAGCGGCAGCATCCAGAAGCTGAGCGCGTTGAGGCGCGGGAACGCCATGTCCGGAGCGCCGATCATCAGCGGCAGGACGTAGTTGGCGATCCCGGCGAAGACCGGGATGACGAATACGAAGATCATCAGCACCGCGTGGGTGGAGAAGAGGCTGTTGTAGGTGGCCGCGTCGACGATCTGCGTGCCCGGCTGAGCCAGCTCGGCCCGGATCAGCATCGCCATCAGGCCGCCCACGAAGAAGAAGAAGAAGGTCGTGCAGATGTACTGGATGCCGATCACCTTGTGATCGGTGTTGAAGTGGAAGTAGTCGCGCCAGCTCTTGGCGCCGTGCTGGGAGTGGTCGTCGGGGATGGTCGGCATGCCCGCGGCCCAGCGCAGCCAGTAGTCGAAGCAGCCGAACCCCGCGAGGAAGCCGAGCGGGCCGGTGATCAGTGGCACGATCACGTGCGGGTAGCCGGTCTGCTCGGTCTGCCAGATCGGCAGGCCGGAGATGTCGCGCAGGACGACGACGAGACCAAGGCCGAAGGCAGCGGCCAGCAGCGCGCCGAGCACGCCTCGAATCCATCCCGGTTGCCTGATCGCGGCGGTCATCGGATCTGCACCTCCATTATGCCCCGCCCGCGCTGAGCGGTTCGGGGTCGGTCTCGGTGTCCTGGCGGATCGTTTCCAGGTAGGGATCCGGCACTTTTTCCTTCAGGCCGGCTACCCATTTGCGGAAGTCGGCCGGGGGTTCGACGACCACCTTGGCCCGCATCGAGGCGTGGCCGAAGCCGCAGAGCTCGGTGCAGATCAACTGGTAGGCGCCTGGCTTGTCGGGAGTGACGATCGCGGTCGTGACGATCCCGGGCACGTTGTCTTTCTTGATCCTCCACTCGGGCACCCAGAAGGAGTGGATCACGTCCATCGAGTGCATTTTGAAGTGGACCTGGCGGCCCAGCGGCACGTGCATCTCGCCCTGCGAGTAGGCGTTCCCCTTGCCCGGGTAGCCAAAGCTCCAGGCGTATTGCTGGGAGAAGACGTCGACGGTGAGCGGGTTGTCGGTGCTCTTTTCGATGTCGTTGAGCACCGACCAGCTGTAGCCCGCGGCGAAGAGGACGATGATCGTCGGAATCAGCGTCCAGGCGACCTCGAGCCGCGTGTTGCCGTGGATCGGCTCGCCGTCGGACTCGTCGCCCGGCTTGGCTTTGAATTTCCACAGCGCGTAGAAGAGCATCACCATGACCAGCGAGAAGACGAAGGACGAGAGGACAATCATCACGTTGAGCAGCTCGTCGATCTTGGGTGCCGCGGTCGAGGCGGCCTGGCCATCCCAATTGATCGACACCATCACCACGGAGATCGCCGCGGTCAGGGCGACGGTGGCGGCAAGCATCTTCGCTATCGGCAGGCGGCCGTAAGACATCAGGAATCGTCCTCCGCTCGCTTGCGAAGAATCAGATATGCACGCGGCGCTCGCTCCGGACTCATGGGCGGCGGGCATTCTATTGAAGCGGCGGCGGGAGGTTTTCCGCTCCCCCCGGAGCCGACGCCGTCAGCACCCCGCGAGCCACTCCCTTCCAGCTCCAGAGCCGACCAGCGGTCCCGACCAGCGCCTCGCGGGCAACGGCCCGATTGCTCTCCTCCAGCGCCAGCCAACCGTTCAATCGCGCCGCGATCGCCTCGACGGCCCCCGCTTCGACCGGGAACGAAACCAGCTCGGCCACCCCCTCCGGCAGGCTCGCGGCAAGCTCCTTGGACACCTCTTTCATGCCCGAGTGGCCCGCCGATACCGGCAGCACCCCAGACGCCGCCGCCTCGGCCGCAACCATCCCGAACGCCTCCGGAAAAGTGCTCGGCATCACCAGCGCCTCCGCCCCCGCAAGCAGCTCAGCCACCTCGTCGTGCTCCAACCGGCCGATGAACTCGACTGATCCGGCCATCCCCCGCGCAGCTTCCAGATAGCCAGCCGGGGGATCGGCCAGGAAGCTCCCCAGAATCGCAACGGCTCGGCCGAACCGCCCTCGAGCCCCCTGCCCAGCTCCGCGATCTCCTGCGCAATGTCCAGCTCCCCGCTATCCAGAGCCTCCAGCAACCGCCTGAGCCCGGACTCAAAGTCCCCGTACCCAGCATATGCAAGCCGGGCCTCCGGGTGTCTGCTCGAACCAGCGGCCAAGCAGCGATCAGCAGATCCACTCCCTTAGAGACGATCAACTTCCCAACGAAGACAACGCCAGACCCCGCACCCGTGGGTGGCGCGGTGGGAGGGGGGTTCGGCCGGGTGAGGCCGCTAACCCCCCCTCCTGCCGCGACAGGACCCGCGGCCGAAAGCGCTCCGTATCTACTCCGGGAGGACCCAGCCGAGTCTTCTCATCCAATCCGGCAACGCCAGGCAAAGCCGCCCAAAGCGACTCGGCCGTATGCCGGGATCCGACGAGGACGGTCGAGGCTGCCGCCATTCCCTCTTCCGCATAGGGAAGGAAACGGGGATGCGGTTTGACGGTGTACTCCAGGGCCGAGCCGTGGACCTTGGCGGCGAAGCTGCCGATGTCGGCGCGGGCGAGGATCGCCGGGCCCATGACCAGATGCCCGGCGAGAGCCGCGTCGAAGCCCCCGATCGAAGCCGCCAGCTCCCGGACGGCAGCGACGTTGGCGTCGACATAGCGACCGAGCTCCTCGTCGGTCAGCTCCTCGAAGGCCTTGACCTCGAAGCCCTCGTAGGGGTCTTTGACGTAGACCGGCAGCAGACCGTGGATATCCGGGTTGTGGATCTCGACGCCCTCGATCCGGACCCGACGGTCCTGGCAGAGCAGATGGACCTCATGGCCGAGCTGCGCCAGCGCCCGCGCCAGGCTGGCGGTGTAGATGTTGCTGCCGGTGCCGCGCAGCATGTAGCCGTGGAATAAGAGGACTTTCAGAGGGACGGAACGATAGTCTTGCGGCCGTGAACCAGAAGCAGCTCTACCGGATGCGCGCGCCGGCCTCGGGCCGCGAGGCCCTCGCCCACGCCGAGCCGGGCGCGGTCTACGTCGACCGCGAGACCGAAGAGGAGATGGCCCCGGTGGCGATGGTGCTGCCGCTCGCCCCCTCCGCGTCTTCGCTCCCACGCACCCCGGAGAACCTGCGCGCCTGCCGCCGCTGCGACCAGCTGATCGGCCTCGACGTCTCCGACTGCGAGTACTGCGGCCTACGCCAGACGGCGCTCTGACCAGCGCAGCGCATTTCGGCGTCCTCGGTCGGTCTGATCAGGGCTTTTTAACGACCGTCGCCGTGTAGAGCAGGCGAGCGTTGCTGTAGTAGCAGCCGTAGGTCTTGATCTTGCCGACACCCTGCTGCGGGTGGCCGCCCTGGATGTCCTGCTTTGAGGAGCAGTGCTTGGGCGGGCGGCTGCCGCGCCAGGTGTTGTCTTCGGCGACGTTGAAGGCGAACATCGGCGCCCAGGTCGGGATCGTCAGCGCGACCATCTGGCCCTGTAGGACGGTCAGCGGATGCTCGAGGGCGAAGACGACGGTGCTGCCGAAGTAGGAGTTGAGCACCTGCAGAGGGCTCTGGCGCACAAGCTTGTACCGGGGCGGCTTCGAGCCTTCGATCGGGCGCAGCACGCCGATCCGGGCCTTCGACGGCTTGCCGAGGAATTCGTTGAAGAAGCCGACCTCGTCCGTCATCTTGGCGCTGTCGGTGCGCGACGGGCGGGCGAGGGTGATCGACCAAGCGACGATCTTGCCGTCGAAGGGCGCCTCGTAGGGCCTCGGGACGCCGCCCGCGATCGCCTGGAAGCCGGTCACGTGGCCCTCGACCCGACAGGGGACGACCTCGACGTTGTTGACGATCTTGCCCGGACAGGACGGTGGCGGGGTGGAATCCGTCTTGCCCAGCACGACGACGCGCGCCGGAGCCGAGTCGGCGTCGCCCGGCCAGGTCGCGGCCACGAGCAGCAGCAGCGCGCAGGCGAAGCCCAGCGCTGCCAGTAGACGGTTGCGGCTCTGTCGGTTTTCGGCAGTTCTCATCACAGTCTCCAGGAAAACCCGGGTCCAAGGCCAGGGTTGCGGCACGGGATTCTGTCGTTCGCCGCGCCGCGCCGCGGTCCTCCGGGCCAAGTGCACGAACACAGCCAGGTAGGGTGCCAGCCGTGACTGAGGGCGCGGCGCCAGCAGACGAGTTCATCCCGGCCGGCCTCGCCGCGCTGGGGATCGAGGCCGACGACGTGGACCTGGCCGTGATGGCGGCGGTGCACGGGCTGCTCTGGCCGCCGATCCTCGAGCTGCTCGCGCTCGACACCCGTGGCGTGGAGCCAGAGCCCGACGCGGACATGTCGAGGGCCCCCCGGTGAACTCGGACGGCCTCGACCTCGGCTTGCGCGGCCAGGCGGCGGCGATCGCCTCGGGCGACGTCGATCCGGGTGAGCTGCTCGACGCCACCCTGGCCCGGGTCGAGCAGCGGAACCCGCAGCTCAACGCCGTCGTCGAGACCTTCCCCGAGCGCTCCCGCGAGATGCTCGCCGCCGCGCCATCCGGGCCGCTGCACGGCGTCCCGATCGTGGTCAAGGACGAGTGGCCGCTGCCGTGGCGCGCCCAGCGATTCGGGGCCGCCGAACTGACGACCCCGACCGCGCCGGGCGAGTCCGGGCCCTACCGGGCGCTGCGCGACGCGGGCGCAACCGTCGTCGGCGTCGGCAACATGCACGAGCTGGGAGCGGGCAGCACCGGCAACACGTCCTACTACGGCCCGGCGCGCAATCCGTGGAATGCCGAGCGCTGCCCGGGCGGCTCTTCCAGTGGGCCCGCCGCCTCGGTTGCGGGGCGCCTGGTCGCCGGCGCGGTCGGCGCGGACGGCCTCGGTTCGGTTCGCTTTCCCGCCGCCTACTGCGGCCTGACCGGGCTCAAGCCGACCTTCGGGCGCTCGGCGATGGAGGGGCACCACATGGCGCCCTTCACCAGCCTGATCGTCTCCGGACCGCTCTGCGCGGATGCCGCCGACTGCCGCCTGCTCGGCTCCGTCCTCTGTGGCGAGGAGCTCACCGCGGGGGATGCGGCGGGGCTGCGTATCGGGGTCGTCCGCGACGCCGTCTCCGAAGACGTCGATCCCGAGGTCCGCGAGGCCTGCGAGGCGGCGATCGCGGACCTGCGCGCCGAGACGAACGGCGAGTTGCTGGAGATCGAGCTGCCCGACCTGGAAGCGTCGGCCCTGGCCGGGGTGCTGATCATCAACTCGGAGAGCATGGGCGGAGTCACGCCCGAGCAGCTCAACCGGCTCGACCCGGAGCTGAGCCCGATCGCGCGCGGCACACTCAAGTACCGGATGCTGCTGCCGGCCGCGGCAACCGTCCAGGCGGGCCGCGTTCGAACCCTGATGCGGCGGCGGTTGGCGGCGCTCTTCGCCGGCGTCGACGTGATCGCCTGGCCGACCGTCCCCGCCCCGGCGCCGCCGCTGGAGGCGCCGCTCGTGGCGCTTCCCTCGGGCACCCAGACCGCCGACCAGGCCAACGTCCGCGGCGGCGCCCTCGCCAACCTGACGGGGATCCCGGCGATCAGCGTGCCGGTCGGCTCGAGCGGCGAGGGCCTGCCGATCGCCCTACAGCTGCAGGGCGCCTGGGGCGCCGACGAGTTGCTCCTCGACGCCGCCGAGGCGCTGGAGCGGGCCAACGGGCGCCGCTGGGTCGAGGCTCTGCCTCCCCTGGCCGAGGCCTCGCCGACGGAGGCCTAGGGCGGCTTGGCAGCGGTTGCGGCAATCGCGGTCGAGCGGCTGGAGCGCGCTTTCGACGATGTCCTGGCGGTCCAGGGCGTCGACCTGGAGGTCGGCGAGGGTGAGATCTATGGCTTCCTCGGCCCCAACGGAGCCGGCAAGACGACGACGGTGCGGATGCTGACCACGCTGCTGCTGCCGACCGGCGGCCGCGCAACGGTGGCCGGCCACGATGTGGTCGGCGAAGCGCGGCAGGTGCGCTCGTCGATCGGGGTCGCCCTGCAGGAGGCCGCTCTCGACCCGCTGATGACCGGCCGCGAGCTGATCCGCCTGCAGGCGACGCTGCAGGGGCTACCGGGCGCCGAGGGCAGGCGCCGCGCCGACGACCTGCTCGAGCGGGTCGACCTCGCCGCCGCCGCCGACCGGCGCGTCGGCACCTACTCGGGCGGGATGCAGCGCCGCCTCGATCTCGCCGCGGCGCTCGTCCACGAGCCGCGCGTGCTTTTCCTCGACGAGCCGACCACCGGCCTCGACCCGGTCAGCCGCAAAACCATCTGGGAGGAGGTGCGCGCCCTCAACGAGGCCGGGACCACCGTCTTCCTCACCACCCAGTACCTGGAGGAGGCCGACCAGCTGGCCGACAACGTCGGGATCATCGACAGCGGGCGGATCGTCGCCGAGGGCACCCCGGCGGCGCTCAAAGCCGAGCTCGGCCACCCGCACATCCGCCTGCAGCTCGAGGAGGGGTCGATCGCCGAGGCAGAGGAGATCTGCGCCCGGATCGGCCCGCTGCTCCCCCCGATCGACGGCCGCACGCTGCTGGTCGAGGTCGAGCACGGGGCCGGCGACATACCCCGCGTGGTGCGCGCCCTCGACGAGGCCGGAATCGAGGTCGGCTCGCTGGAGCTGGTCCACCCCAGCCTCGACGATGTCTTCGTCGCCAGGACCGGCTACCACCTCGAATCCGACAGCGAGAGCGACGAGGAGCCGGTCGCGCAATGAACCGCCTGGCGACCAACCTCCGGGTGGTCGGGGCGTTGGGCATGCGCTCGATCCGCCAGACGTTCCGCCGTCCGCAGTTGATCTCGCCGATCGTCGTCTTTCCCACCATCCTGCTCGCGATCCAGACGGGCGGCGCCGGGGAAGCGGTCAACCTGCCGGGCTTCCCGCCGGTGCAGAGCTTCCTGCAGTTCATGCTCGCCGGGGCGATGATGCAGTCGCTGATGCTGGCCGGCAACAGCGGCGGCATCGCGCTCGCCGTCGACATCGAGATGGGCTTCACCGATCGGCTCTTCGCGGCGCCGATCTCGCGCTTCACGATCGTCCTCGGCCGGCTCGCGGGCACAGCCGCGCTGGGCCTCTTCTCCGCCCTCTGGTTCCTCGCGATCGGGCTGATCTTCGGCGCCCACATCGAGGGCGGCGTGCCGGGTGCCCTGCTGGCCATAGCCCTGGTCACCGCCACCGCGATGGCGGTCGGAGGGATCGGCGCGGCGATCGCCCTGCGCACCGGCAGCGCCAGCGTCGTCCAGGGCCTCTTCCCGCTGGTCCTCGTCGTCCTCTTCCTCTCCTCGGCCTTCTTCCCCGTCAACCTGATGATCGAGCCCGCCCAGACGATCGCCGAATACAACCCGCTCAGCTTCGTAGTCGAAGGCGTGCGCGAGCCGATCGTCTCCGGCGTCGACGCCTCGGATACCGCCGAGGCGCTGCTGGCGATCGCCGGCATCGTCGCCGCCGGCCTGGTGCTCAGCGCGCGGGCGCTGCGCCACCGCCTGCGGGTGGGTTGATGGAGGCCGCGGCGATACCTGCCTGGCGCGCCAACGTGGCGACGATCGGGGCGCTGATGTCCCGGGCGAAGAACGAGCTCCTGCGCGTGCCGGGCGCGGCGATACCGGGCGTGCTGGCGCCGACGATCTTCTTCCTCGGCCTCAACGGCGTCTTCGGCGCCCTGACCCAGCTCAAGGGCTTCGAAACCGGGGCATATGAGAGCTTCATCGTCCCGGTCAGCATGCTGCAGGGAGCCGGCTTCACCGGCGCCGCCGCCGGGGTCAACCTCGCCCGCGACATCGAGCAGGGCTGGCTCGACCGGCTGCTCGTCTCCCCCGCCCCGCGCTGGGTCCTGCTCGCCGGCACCGTGCTCGCGGCCAGCGCCCGGGCGCTGATCCCGGCAACCTTCGTGCTGGCGATCGCGCTGCCGCTCGGGGCCGGCTGGCCCGGCGTCGACGGGCTGATCGTCACCTACCTGATGGTCGCCTCGATGGCGGCCGTCGCCGCCTGCTGGGGCTCGATGCTGGCACTGCGCTTCAAGAGCCAGTCGGCGGCGCCGCTGATGCAGGCGGGGATGATGGCGCTGATCCTGACCACGACGGCCTACGCGCCGCTGGCGCTGCTGCAGGGCTGGCTGGAGAAGATCGCCCGCGTCAACCCCGTCACCCAGGTGGTCGAAGCGGCCCGCCAGGGCTTCGTCGGCGGCGTCAGCTGGGCGGGCACCTGGCCGGGGATCCTCGCCCTGGCCGGACTGCTGGCCGTCCTCGGCGCCCTCGCCCTGCGCGAAATGCGCCGCACCGGCGCATGACGGTCGCCGGCCTCGCGGAGCGCGTGCTGCGGGGCAACTGGCTCGAGGGCTCGCGCAATGGGACCCACTTCGCCTACACGCGGCCCAGCACCGGGCGCTACCCCTGGCAGTGGTACTGGGACTCCTGCTTCGCCGCGATCGTCTGGCGGCGCTTCGAGCGCGAGCGGGCGCGGCTCGAGCTGGAGAGCCTGCTTGCGGCACAGCGCGAGGACGGGTTCATCGGCCACACGATCTTCTGGAACCGCCCGGTATCGATCGGCCGCCTGCCCTTCTACAACGTCGCCTCACGCGACGCCCTGCAGACCGGCACGATCCAGCCGCCGCTGCTCGCCTGGGCCTGGCGGATCGCCGTAGGCGACCCGGCCGCGGAGCCGCGGATCGGCGCGCAGATCGACTGGCTCGCCGGCGAACGCGACCTCGACGACGACGGACTGCTCTGGATCGTGCAGCCGGACGAGTCGGGGCTCGACGCATCGCCCAAGTTCGACCCCGTCTGGGGCCGGCGCGCCGACGGGCGCCTCGGCTTCCCGCTCCTTGTACGCGCCAGCCGCAAGCTCGGCTTCGACGCCCGTCGCGTGCGCGACCGCGGCGGGCCGGTCCTCTGCGAGGTCCTCGTCAACACCCTCTGGTCGCTTTCGCTGCAGTCCCTCGGCCGCCCTTCGGCGACCCCGGCGCTGGTCGAGCGCCTCTGGGACGAGCGCCGCGGCCTGTTCCTCGACGAGGCGCAACCGGGCGGCGCCCGGCCCGCGGTGCTGACCTGCGCCGCGCTCGCCCCCCTCGCCCTGCCGGACCTGCCCGAGCAGATCGGCCGCCGTCTCGTCGAGGAGCACCTGCTGAACGAGAGCGAGTTCCTCACCCCGGTCGCGCCGCCCTCGGTCGCCGTCTGCGAGCCCAGCTACCGGCCGGACGGCGGCCGCGGCCCGCTGCGCCGCTACTGGCGCGGACCGACCTGGGTCAACACCGCCTGGCTGTGTTGGCTGGGCCTGCGCCGGCTCGGCTACCACCAGGAGGCGAACCGGATGGCCGCCGGCCTGATCGGCGCCGTCGAGCGGGAAGGCCTGCGCGAGTACTACGACCCCAGAACCGGGAAGGGGATGGGAGCCAGGGACTTCGCCTGGTCGGCGCTGATAACCGAGCTGGCTGAGCCGGACCCGGCGGGGGCGCGGAGTTATTTGTAGCGGTAGGTGATGCGGCCCCTATCCAAGTCATAGGGGGAAAGCTCGATCTTGACCCGGTCGCCGGGCAGGATGCGGATGTAGTGGCGGCGCATCTTGCCCGAGATGTGGCCGAGGACCTCGTGATCGTTGTCCAGCTTGACGCGGAACATCGTGTTGGGGAGGGCCTCGGTGATCTCGCCCTCCATCTCGATCTTCTCCTCTTTGGCCATCAGGCCGGGAGCGTATCCGAAAAGCCCCGCTCAGCCGCGCAAGCGGCGGGCAAGGACGACGGCCTCCTCGCGGCTGCCGACCTCGCCGGCGTACTGCGCGGCCTCGATCTCGGCCAGTAGGTCGCCCAGCTCGGGGCCATGGGCGATGCCGAGCTCGCGCGCCAGCTCGTCGCCGCGCAGCAAGGGCGCGGGTGGCCCGTCGCGATGCCAATCGAGCGCGGCGGCCAGCATCTGACGGGCCAGGGCCAGATGCGCCTCGATCGCCTCCTCGGTCGCGAACGGCCCGCTGCCCCTGGCCGAGAGCCGGTCGGCGACGGTGAGCAGGGTGACGTCGGCCGCGACCGGCTCGGTCGCCCGCAGATAGTCGTGGATCCGGCGCGGCGGCAGCGGCGCCTCGTGGACCATGAAGCCGAGCCGCAGGTGGTGCGCGGTGAGCGCCTGCAGGTGGCGGGTCAGCCGCCCACTCGCCCGCAGCCGCCGGCAGAGCCCGCCGACGATCTCCGCGCCCACGCCGTCATGGCCGATGAAGGTGACGTAGCCATCGCGCTCACCGCGGGTCGCCGGCTTGCCGATGTCGTGCACGAGCGCGCCGAAACGCAGGGCGTCGCCCCGGCTCATCTCATCGGCGAGCGGCTCGTCGAGCAGGGCCCTGGTCTCCGCTGCGCGCTCGCCCGCGAATCGCTCCAGGTCCGACTCGACTTCGAGCGTGCGTTCGAGCACGGCAAGCGTGTGGCCGTGCACGTCGAGGTGGTGGTTGGGGCCCTGTTCGACCCCGCGCAGAGCCTCCAGCTCAGGCAGGACGACCGCGGCGATACCCAGATCGTCGAGCAGCTCCAGGCCGCGCAGCGGATCGGGCCCGCCGAGCAGACGGCGCAGCTCCGCCAGCTGCCGCTCGCCCGCGGGGTCGGCGGCACGCGGAGCGGCAGCACGGGCGAGGGACGCCGTGCCGGGGTCGACCTGCAGGCCCAGGCCCGCGGCGAGGCGGGCGGCGCGCAGCAGTCGCAGCGGGTCGGCGCCGAAGCTGTCCTCGCCCACGGCGCGCAAGATCCCGCGGTCGAGGTCGCCGAGGCCCCCGAACGGGTCGATCGGGTCGCCCCCGGCGAGCGGCACGGCGATCGCTCCGAGAGTGAAGTCCCTGGCGCCCAGATCGGCCTCGATCGCCTCGCCGCGCAGCGCCGTCGCATCGACCTGCCAGGTCCGATCGCGGGCGACGGCGCGCCAGGTCGCGAACTCGGCGGAGAGCTCGAAGGCGTGCCCGTCTCCCTCCCGCGCGATCCGCCCAACGACCGCGGCCGGGTCGCCGCCGACGGCGAGGTCGAGGTCGATCACCTCCTGGCCGAGCGCCGCGTCGCGCACCGCGCCGCCGACGATCCAGGCCTCATCGTCGTGCGCGGCGAGCGCGCGCCTCGCCAGCGCCACGAGGGGCGAGGCGTCGAGGCGCTCGACGAGGCTCAAGCCTCGACCCTCGGCACGCGGGCCGAGATGCCGCAGGTGATCTCGTAATTGATCGTCCCGAGTCTTCCCGCCAGGTTCTCGGCGAGGATCGCATCCTCCCCCTGCGAGCCGATCAGGACCGCCTCGGCGCCGGGCTCGACTTCGGTCGCAGGGCCGAGGTCGACGGTCACGTTGTCCATCGAGACCGTGCCGACCAGCGGGTAGCGCCGCCCCCCGATCAGAACCTCGGCGTTGTTGGAGAGTCCGCGCCGCACGCCGTCGCCGTAGCCCAACGGCAGCACGCCGACACAGGTGTCGCGCTCCGCGCGCCAGGTCTGCCCGTAGCCGGCGCTGTCGCCGGCCTCAAACGCCTTGACGTCGGCCACGTAGGAGTGCAGCGAGAGCGCCGGACGCAGGCCGCGCCGCGCCGGGTCCCCCTGGAAGGGGTCGAGGCCGTAGACGGCGACCCCGCAGCGGGCCATGTCGAAGTGGGCGCGCGGCTCGCGGAAGACGGCGGCGCTGTTGGCGGCGTGGACGAGGATGGCGGGGTGCTCGGCCCGCGCCGCTTCGGCGAGGGCGGCGAAGCCGTCGAGCTGCTGCTCGAAGAAGCGGGACTCCGGTTCGTCGGCAGTCGCAAAGTGGGTCCACAGCCCGGCGGGCTCGAGACCGGGGCTCTCGGCGCAGGCGCGCAGCAGGGCCAGAGCCTCCTCTGGGTCGCGGGTTCCGAGCCGGCCCATGCCGCTGTCGTACTTGATGTGGACGCGGGCGGGCCTGCCGTGGGCACCGGCGCGCGCCGCGACCAGATCGAGGAAGCCGCGCCCCCAGGCCACCACCTCGGAGCCCGCCTCTAGCGCCGTGTCGAGCTCCTCCGGGGCAAGAGCGCCCATCGTCAGCAGGGGAACGTGGGCGAGGCGGCGGCCGATCCGCTCGGCCTCACCGGCGGTCGCCACCGCCAGCCGGGTCGCTCCGCCGGCCAGCGCCGCCTCGGCGCAAACCAGGTCGCCGTGCCCGTAGCCGTCCGCCTTGACCACCGCGCAGAGCTCCGCCTCGCCCAGCTCGGCCTTGAGCCGCGCGCAGTTGTCGCGCACGGCGCCGCGCTCGATCCGGGCAACCGCCCGCATCCCGCTACTCCTCGACGAGCGCGGCCAGCGCGTCGGCCCGCGTGACCATTCCGGCGAGGCGGCCCTCGTCGTCGACCACGGGAAGGTGATTGTGATGCTCGTCGGCGATCCGCCGGGCCACGGTCTCGGCGCTGGAGTAGTCGTTGACGACCACCGGGTCGGCGGTCATCAGCTCCGAGACCTTGGTCGCGAACGCCTTGTCGAGGCGCTTCTCGAAGCCCTTCATCGAGCCGACGAAGACGATGCCACCCATGATGTTCAGGTAGTGCGGCAGGTGGAGGTCGGATTCCTCCTCGCTGAGCACGAGATCTGACTCGCTGACGATCCCGACCACACGGCGATCGTCGTCAACCACTGGTATCGCGCCCTTGTCGGTCTTGGCCAACAGCTCGATCGCGTTGCGGGCGTCGGCGTCCGGTGAGACGGAGGGCACTGAGCTGTCCATGATGTCGGCGGCGGTACTCACGTTGGCGAGATTATTCGACCCGGCGGCCGGGAGACATCCCCACCGCGATCGAATCGATCACGTCGGTGGCGATCACCGACTCCGCGGCGCCGATTCGGGCCGCCGCGTCGCGACCGGCGCGGGCGTGGGCAAGCACCGCGGCACAGGCCGCGGCGAAGGGCTCGAGGCCACGGGCAAGCATCGCCGCGGCGATGCCGGAGAGGACGTCGCCGCTGCCCGCGGTGGCCAGCCCCGGCGCGGCGAGCGCGTTGACGGCGAGCCGCTCCCCGTCGGTGACGATCGTGTCGTCGCCCTTGAGCACTACAACCGCCTCCGCGGCGCGGGCCGCCTCGCGCGCCGCGGCGACCCGCCGCGCGGACACTTCCTCGGGGGTGCGGCCGAGCAGCCGCCCCAGCTCGCCGGCGTGCGGGGTGAGCAACGTCGGCGCGGCGCGGGCCGCAAAGCGCTCCAGCTCCCCGGCGAAGGCGTTGAGGCCATCGGCGTCGACCACGAGCGGGGCCTCGATTCGGGCGAGGACCTCGCGGGCGAGCTCGATCGTTCCGGGATCGCGCCCCATGCCGGGACCGAGGACACCTGCCGCGGCGCGCTCGAAGGCGCGCAGCAGCGCCTTTGCCCCGGCCGGCGCCAGACAGCCGTCGCCACCCGGGCACCCGACCGACATCACCTCCGGCTGGCCGCCCTCGAAGACCGGCTCGAGGTCGGCCGGCACGACCACGGTCGCGTAGCCCGCCCCGGCGCGGATCGCCGCCCGCGAGGACATCTGCACCGCCCCGGTCAGCCCGCGCGAGGCGCCCGCGATCGTCACCTGGCCGGAGCTGAACTTGGTCGAGCGGGCGCCGCGGCGCGGGGCCAGCTCCAGCACGCCCGTGCCGATCGTGCCCGCGGCGGGCTCCCCCGGCGCCCCGTCGGGGATGCCGATCGGGGCGACCAGCAGCTCCCCGGCATGCCATTTGCCCGGTGCGACCCGGTGGCCGATCTTGGCGGCGTGAAAGCTGACGGTGGCCGTTGCCTCGACCGCGGCGTCGGCGACCTCGCCGCTGGCGGCGTCGACGCCCGAGGCGATATCGCAGGCGACCACAGGGGCGCCGCAGTCGCCGATCGCCTCGATCGCCGCCAGGGCCGGCTCGCGCGGGGCACCGGAGAAGCCGGTGCCGAAGATCGCGTCGACGACGACCCCGGAGCCGGCCAGCCGCGCTCGCAAGTCGCCCTCGACGTGATCGGCACCGAAGCGCTCCAGGTTGGCGGCGGCATCCCCGCTCAGCTCGCCGGCCGGCCAGAGCAGTAACGCCTCGACCGCGAAGCCGGCCTCGGCCAGGCAACGGGCGGCGACGAGGCCGTCGCCCGCGTTGTTGCCCTTGCCGCAGACGACCCTCACCGGGCCGTCGGGCGCGAGCTCGCCGACCGCCTCCGCGACCGCTCGCCCGGCGGCCTCCATCAGCCGCAGCGAGGGCACCCCCCGATCCTCGATCGCCCACGAGTCGATGGCACGCATCCCATCGGCGTCGTAGAGCGGGTCGAGCCAGGGCTCCATCTGGCGAGAGCCTACGCGCCCCGGCAGGCGAGCACACAATCACCCTGGCCCCGGATGAGTCAATGATATTTACAAAATGTCATCCTTTGATACTTTGCAAACATCATGGTCTTCCAACCGCCGGAGCTACGTGAGGACGAGCGTGACGTCCTCGACCTGATCGCGGAGCTCCGCCACGAGCTCGAGAACCGGGTCGCGGAGCCACGCCGCTGGCTCGGCTCGCTGCGAAAGATGGCCTTTGCCCGTGCGGTTCAGGGGTCCAACGGCATCGAGGGGTACAACGCCTCGCTCGACGACGTGGTCGCCGCGGTCGAGGGCGAGCCGACCCTAGGTGCCGACGAGGAGACCCAGCTCGCGCTGGCCGGCTACCGCGACGCGATGACCTACGTCCTGCAGATCGCCAGTGACGAGCGGCTCGAGATCGACGAGGGCCTACTGAAGAGCCTGCACTTCATGATGATCAAGCACGATCTGCGCAAGAACCCCGGGCGGTGGCGCCCGGGCGACGTCTACGTCGTCGACCACGAAGGGCAGACGGTCTACGAGGGGCCGCCGAGCGACGACGTGCCGTCGCTGATCGCCGAGCTACTGGACGAGCTACGCCACGACGAGTGCCCGGTGCTCGTCAAGGCCGCGATGGCGCACCTCAACCTGACCCTGATCCACCCCTACAGCGACGGGAACGGCCGCATGGCGCGCTGCCTGCAGACACTGGTCCTCGCCCGGGATCGGGTCCTGGCGCCAGCCTTCTCGAGCATCGAGGAGTTCCTCGGCCACAACACGCAGGCGTACTACGACGTGCTCGGGGAGGTCGGGGCGGGCTCATGGCGCCCGGACCGCGACGCGCGCCCGTGGATTCGCTTCTGCCTGCACGCCCATTTCATCCAGATCCGCACCCTGCTGCGACGCCGGGCCGAGGCCGAGGAGCTCTGGAACGGTTGCGTCGAGCTGACCGAGGGCGTCGGGCTGCCCGAGCGCTGCGCGGCGGCACTCGTCGACACCGCCTACGGACTGCGAATCAGGCGCGGCAGCTACCAGAGCGCCGGCCTGGCGATGGCGGGAGAGGAGATCAGCGACCAGAGCGCGTCGCGCGACCTCAAGCGGATGGTCGACCTCGGCCTGCTGCGAAGCGTCGGCGAGCGGCGCGCCCGCTACTACCTGGCCGGCAACGAGCCGGAAGCACTGCGCGAGGCGATACGCGCCAAGCGCCCCCCGCGCGAGGCTGACGACCCCTTCCGGATCGCCAGCGAGCAACGCCAGCTGAGCCTGACCTGAGTAGCTACAGCTACTTCAGGCCGACGATCAGCTTCGCCGTCGCCAGCTCGCCCTGGGTGGCGCTGCCAAGGGCGAGGAAGCGAATGCTCTTCAGGTACTTCTTCGCTTCTTCGAAGCCTTCGTCGGAGGCCGGGATCAGCGCGTCGGCGAGGCTGAGCGCGGCGGGGCCGTCGGCGAAGCCGCCGATCGGGGTGTCGCCGAGCGCGGCGACCGCGTCTTCGTAGGCGGGATCTTCGGAGAGCGTCTTGGCCTTGCCCGCTTCGCTGACCAGGCCGTTCAGCGTCGGGGCCAGCCCGTAGCCGATCGCGACCCGCCCCTGCTTGGCGGCGACGACGAGCGGCTTGTCGCCGAGTTCGTCGCTGCGCACCGAGAAGCCGCTGTATTTGCCGTTCAGCGCAGTCACCCCGGCGACGTGGACTTTGCGCAGCAGCAGGCCGATGTTGGCGACCGATTCCGTCGCGGCTGAGCCCTCGGTGCTGAGCACGAGGGCGCCGCCGAGGCTGTTCTTGTTGTTTCCGCTGGCGAAGACGGCCGCTTCGCGCAGCGAGCCGGCGATCCCTTCAAGATCGACGCCGAGCTGCTTGAGGCCCTTCTTCAGCTGTCCCGGCGGGACGGTGTCTGGGATGCCCGCTTGGTCGAGGCTGTCGAGCCCTTCCTGCAACTGTTTCCCGAAGCCGGATACGGCGACCCCGGCGAACGAATCGCCGGGCAGTTCGCCGAGCAGCGAGGACGCATCGCCGGTCGGCGCTTCCTGGCCCGCCAGGTCGCTGCTGAATTCGACTGCGACCTGTTCGGCGCCCGGCACGACGCTGGCCACCGCGGTCGCTTCGCTGGGGTCGATGCCGGCATTGCGCAGAGCCTGGCGAGCGGTCGGATCGATCTGGCCTCCGCCCTGCTCGATCAGCTTGCCGACGTCGACATAGACGTCAGCGAGGCTGCCGTCCGAAGCGGCGGAGATCGCGTTGGAGAAGGTGTCTTCGTCGACCAGGGAGTCGCCCTGTGAGGCGTCGACCGCGCTCTCGAACGCGTCGACGTCTTCCGCGATGACCAGGAAATCGCCGACGACTCCGACGACCGGGGTGTAGTCCTGGGTATCGGTCGTGTACTCGTTGCCTTTATAGGCGCCGGTCTTGTGGGCTTCCTTGCTGGCCTTTGCCCGGGCGTCAACAAACGAGCGAGCTGCGGCGCCGTCGGTGGTTTCGACGATCGCCGCATAGTCGGTGAGGTCACTTCCTTCCAGATTTTCGAAGAAGACGCCCGCTCGCTCCCCCAGCCATGGCTCCACTTCCTTGGCGTAGTCGAACGGCTCGCCGTCGTCGCGGGCCGAGCTTTCGAGTTTTTCGACGACGTAGTCGCCGAGGTTGTCGATCCCGGCGACCCGCATCGCGACCGCGTCCGCATTCGACTTGAGCTCGCCGCTCGGGCGCAGGGCGCCTTCGACGAAGACAGGCGTACCGGCGGGTGCCAGCTCGGCAACCTTGGAGCCCGAGGAGTCGCCGCCGCAACCGGCGGGAATCGCAATCAGGGCGGCAGCGGCCAGTGCTGCGAAGAAGGGACGAGGCTCCACGGAGCGGGCATCCTACTCGCTCCGCGGGCGTTCGCTACTCGACCGTGACGGTCTTCGCCAGGTTGCGCGGCTGGTCGACGTTGAGGCCGCGCGAGCGGGCGATGTCGTAGGCGAGCAGTTGCAGCGGCAGGATTGCGAGGATCGGCTGCAGGAGCCAGTCCGCGACCGGCACCTCGATCGCCTGCTCGGCGACCTTCACGGCCCGCTCGTCCCCGGCGGTGACGATCGCGATCGTGTGAGCGCCCCGCGCCCGCACCTCTTCGATGTTGGAGAGGACCTTGCCGAGCACAGGGCTGTCGGTCGCGACGCAGACCACCGGCGTGGACTCGTCGAGCAGGGCGATCGGGCCGTGCTTCATCTCCCCCGCCGCGTAGGCGTCGGTCGGGATGTAGGAGATCTCCTTCAGCTTCAGCGCACCCTCGAGGCAGACCGGCAGGCCGATGTGGCGGCCGAGGTAGAGGAAGAACTGCTGCTCGGCATGGTCCGCGGAGACCTCGCGCACGCGCTCCTCACAGCTCTCCAGGGTCGCTTCGATCTTCGACGGCAGCGACTTCATCTCCGCGATCAGCCCGGACAGGTGCTCTGGCGGCAGCGTCTCGCGCAGCTCGGCCAGGCGCAGCCCGAGCAGGTACATCGCGGCCACCTGGGCGACGAAGGTCTTGGTCGCGGCGACGCTGATCTCCATGCCGCTGCGCGTGTAGAGAACGGCGTCGGCGTCGCGCGTCGCCTGGCTGCCGAGCACGTTGGTGACGGCAAGGACGGTGGCCCCGCGCTCGCGCGCCAGACGCATCGCCGCCAGCGTGTCGGCGGTCTCGCCGGACTGGGTGATGCCGATCACGAGGTCGCCCTCCCCGACCACCGGGTTGCGGTAGCGGTACTCGGAGGCGATGTCCATGTCGACGGGCACCCTGGCCCACTCTTCGATCGCGTAGCGACCGACCAGGCCGGCGTGGTAGGAGGTGCCGCAGGCGACGATCACGATCCGCCGCAGGCCGCGCAGGAACTCGTCGTCGAGATCCAACTCGGAGAGATCGACGCCCTCGTCGCCCGGCAGCCGGTCGGCGATCGTTTCGGCGACGGCGTCGGGTTGTTCGTGGATCTCCTTCAGCATGAAGGTCTCAAAGCCGCCCTTCTCGGCCTCGGCCTCGTCCCACTCGATCCGTTCGGGGCCGCGCTCGACCGCGTTTCCGGCGGCGTCGACGATCGAGACTCCGGAGCTGTAGATCGTCACCACCTCGTCGTTTTCGATCGCGACGGCGTCGCGGGTCTCGGCGAGGAAGGCCGGGATCGCCGAGGCGAGGAAGCTCTCGCCCTCGCCCAACCCGGCGACGAGCGGGCACTCGTTGCGCGCACCGACGAGCACGTCGGGACGGTCGGCGTGCATGGCGACGAACGAGTAGTGGCCCCGCAGCTCGCCGAAGGCGGCGCGCACTGCGGCGGTCAGGTCACCGTCGTAGTGGCTGGAGATCAGATGGGCGACCACCTCGGCGTCGGTTTCCGAGCTGAATGCGTGCCCTTCGGACTCGAGCCGCTCGCGCAGCTTGGCGTGGTTCTCGACGATGCCGTTGAGGACGATGTGGACCCGGTCGGAGGTGTCGCTGTGCGGGTGGGCGTTCTCCTCGGTGACCCGGCCGTGAGTCGCCCAGCGGGTGTGGGCGATGCCGGTGGTCGCCGGCGAGCTCGCGACCGCCACCCCTCCCCCGGCCTCGTCGCGCGCCTCGATCGCGGCGCGCAGGTTGGCGAGGTTGCCGACCGCGCGCACGCTGTCGACGCGGCCGTCCTCGATCACCGAGACGCCGGCCGAGTCATAGCCCCGGTACTCGAGCTTCTCGAGGCCGGCGACGAGGATGTCACGGCAGGGGCGCGACCCGACATATCCGACGATTCCGCACATAGAAGGCCGTCAAGGGTAGACGGTGCAGGGGCTTAGCCCAGCTCGTCGCGAACCAGGCCGGCAAGGCGGTTGCAGACCGCCTCCGCCTCCTCGGCGCTCGGCGCCTCCGCCATCACGCGCACCAGGGGCTCGGTGCCGGAGGGGCGCAGGAGGACGCGTCCCCGCCCCTCCAGATCGGCGCCCTCGCGCTCGACCGCGTCCCAGACCGCCGTCGCGCCGGCGATCGCCTCGCGCTCGGCGACCTCGACGTTGACCAGCTTCTGCGGCAGCTTCTCCATCGCCTCGACCGAGGCGAGGTCGCGGCCGCCGAGCTCGCGCATCGTCATCAGGGCGGCGGCGATGCCGTCGCCGGTCGCCGCGAAGCGCATGTCGATGATGTGGCCGGACTGCTCGCCGCCCAGCGCCCAATCCCGCCCGCGCAGCTCGTCGAGCACATAGCGATCGCCGACCTTGGCCACCGCGACCTCGATCCCCTCGCTCTCCATCGCCTGGTGGAAGCCGTAGTTGCTCATCACAGTCACCACGACGCCGCCGCCGAGCTCGCCGCGGGCGGACTGGCCGCGGGCGTGCAGGGCGATCAGCTCGTCGCCGTCGTGAGTGCGGCCCTCGCCGTCGACCGCCAGCACACGGTCGCCGTCGCCGTCGAAGGCGAAGCCGGCCGTCGCCGCCGAGCCGGCCATGTGCGCGGCCAGGCTCTCGAGGTGGGTCGAGCCGCAGCCCGCGTTGATGTTGCGCCCGTCGGGCTCGGTGGCGATCGCCTCGACCTCTGCCCCGAGCCGTTCGAAGATCGCGGGCGCGACGCGATGGGTGGCGCCGTTGGCGCAGTCGAGCGCCACTCTGACCCCGGTGAGGTCGAGTGGGAAAGCCGCCTGGAGCGCCCGTAGGTAGTCCTCTTCGCCGCCGCTCAGCTCGCGCACGCGGCCAAACCCACCCACCGCCGTAGAGCTTTGTGGCGGCATCCGACCCAAATCGCCACCGCGCTCGTCGAGCAGGGCCTCGACCCCAGCCTCGGTCTCGTCGTCGAGCTTGGTCCCGCCGGCGCCGAAGAACTTGATGCCGTTGTCCTTGTAGGGGTTGTGCGAAGCCGAGACGACGGCGGCGAGGTCGAGGCCGAGCTTGCGAACGAGCACCGCGGCGGCGGGGGTCGGCAGGACTCCGCCGAGCAGCGCTTCCCCCCCGGCCTCGGCCACGCCGGCGGCGAGCGCGGATTCGAGCATCGGCCCCGACTCGCGCGTATCGCGCACGATCAGCACCTGCGGCCGCGGCGCGTCCAGCGATTCGGTCGCGGCCCGGCCCAGCGCGAGGGCCAGCTCCGCCGTGAGGAACGTCCCAGCCTCCCCTCGGACCCCATCGGTTCCGAAGAGCTTGCGCTCCGCCGTCACATCGGCCGCCTCAGCGCTTCGAGAACTGCGGCCGCTTGCGGGCCTTCTTGAGCCCTGCCTTGCGACGCTCCTTGGCGCGCGCGTCGCGGGTCAGGAAGCCGCGCCGCTTGAGCTCGCCGCGCAGCTCCGGATCGACCTCGGTCAGCGCCCTGGCGATGCCGTGGCGCACCGCGCCTGCCTGGCCGCTGATGCCGCCGCCGCTGACCCTGACCCGGACATCGACGCTGCCCTCGTAGCCGGTGGTGACCAGCGGCTGGCGCGCCGTCGTCTGATGCAGGGGACGCGGGAAGAACTCCTCGATCGGGCGGCCGTTGATCGTGAACGAGCCGCTGCCGGGAAGCAGGATGACGCGGGCGATCGAATGCTTGCGTTTGCCGGTCGCCAGATAGCGCGAGTCGCCCTCGATCTTGGCCGGGGCACGACTGGCGGGCTGGTCCTCCTCGTCGGAGTCGCCGGACAGCGCCGCCTCGCGCTTCGCCCGCTCTTCCTCCTCGGCTTCCTTGCGGGCTCGCTCCTCGGCGCTCAGCGGCCGCTCCTCGGGCTCGACCGCGATCGGCTCCAGGTCGGCGCCGGGAATCACGTCTTTCTTCCTCTCAGCCTTGGGCTCCTCTACGACCTCGGGCGCCTCCTCGACCTCGGGAGTCTTGTCTGCCTCGGGAGCCTCCTCGACCTCGGGAGTCTTGTCTGACTCGGGAGCCTCCTCGACCTCGGGAGCCTCGTCTGCCTCGGAGGCCTCCTCGGCCGACTGCTCCTCAACCTCGGCCGCAGGCGCCTCATCCGCGACAGAATCCGCAGCCTGGGGCTCCTCCTCTGAACTCTCGACGTCTTTGTGCTCGTCCTCGGCCATCAGGCGATCTCCATCTGTTTCGGTTTCTGCGCCGCGTGCGGGTGATCCGGGCCGGCGTAGACCTTGAGCTTGGTCAGCTGCTTGCGGGCAAGGCGGTTGCGGGGAAGCATCCCCTTCACCGCCTTGCGGATCACTTCCTCGGGACGGCGGTCGAGCATCTCGGCGAGGCTACGGGACTTGATCCCACCCGGGTAGCCGGTGTGGCGCCAGTAGCGCTTCTGCTCCAGCTTGTTTCCGGTCACCTGGATCTTCTCGGCGTTGACGACGACGACGAAGTCACCGGTGTCGACGTGCGGGGTGTACTCGGGCTTGCGCTTGCCGCGCAGAGCATCCGCGATACGGGTCGCCAAACGACCCAGGGTCTGCCCCTCGGCATCGACGATCAGCCAGTCTCGCTGGCGGTCGGTCGGTTTGGCAACGTAGGTCTTCATCAGAGAAAAGCCGCGGGGAAGGCCCCAGCGGCTCCGGGATGATAGCCGCCAAGCCGAGTCCGCGCGCATCGGCCCGTGAGGCCGGGGGGCGCCCTATACTGCTGCCCCAGCAGTAGCCGAATCCCGGTCGCTCAAAGCGGGCGGGAGCGGAGGAACCGCAGGGACTCTTGCAGGTCCCGGGGGCGAATCGGACGAACATCGTTCCGTAGCGCATCTCTTTCAGCGCGAGCCCGACAGCTAACTCCGCAGGCGAACGAGAGAGGGCACATGGCACGCAGCAGAGCTGGCGCCGGGCCTTGGCTTGGCGGATCGATATCGGTGACCGTGGCGATCGCCTTCCTGGCCTGCATCGCGACGCCCGCGCTCGCCCTGACCGGCGGCGCGCCGACGCCGAGTGGCAGCGCCCCGCCGCCCCCCAGCCGCAGCGGCTCCCCCGATGCCGCCCCGACCGCGGGCACGCTGAGCCTGGCCGCGGCGAAGACCTGGCCGCGCAAGTCATTCTTCTACGGCGCCCGCACGCCGCGGCTGCGCTACGAAATCGACAGCGACCTGCCGGCCAATGACCTGCGCGTCGACGTCGTCGCCGCCAACGGCGAAGTGATGAAGAGCTTCTACCGCAACGACGTCGCCCCACGATCGCCCGACAGCGTCCGCTGGGACGGGACCACGGGCGGCGGAAGGCCGGCCCGCAACGGCCACTACTCGTTCCGCATCGTCCCCCAGTCGGGCGGCCGGATCGCCCGTCGCGCTTCCTCCTCGACGACCGGAGCGCCGATCCGCCTCGGCTTCGAGCTCTACGGGTGGGCCTTCCCGATCCTCGGCCCGCACGAATTCGGCGGCTCCGCCGGCCGCTTCGGCGCCGGGCGGGCCGGGCACACCCACGAGGGCCAGGACGTGATGGCCAGGTGCGGCACGCCGCTGGTCGCCGCGCGCGGCGGGCGCGTGCGGTACGCGGGCTACCAGGGTGCGGCGGGCAACTACCTCGTCATCGACGGCAAGGGCACCGGCTACGACACCGCCTACATGCACCTGCTCGAACCCTCGCCGCTGCATGAGGGCCAGACCGTCCGCACCGGGGAGCCGATCGGCATCATCGGCCGGACCGGCGACGCCACGGCCTGCCACCTGCACTTCGAGATCTGGACCGCGCCCGGCTGGTACGTGGGCGGCAGCCCGATCGACCCGCTGCCCTTGCTCAAGCGGTGGGACTCCTACTCCTGAGAACGAGTCTCATTCCCTGATACTGTCCCGGCCGTGAACTGGGCCGAGACAGCGATGCGGCGGCTCGACGAGGCCGGGTATCGCAGCGGCGCGGCGCGGCGCGAGGTGATCGAGCTGCTCGCGGAGGAGCCCTGCGCGCTGACCGCCCTGGAGATCGACCGACGGCTCGACTCGGTCGGCCGGGCGAGCGTTTACCGCACGCTCGACCAGCTCGACCGGCTACACCTCGCGCAGCGGGTCGAGATCGGTGGCGACGCCGCCGGCTACGAGCGCGTCGATCCCGACCTGCACCATCACCACCTGGTCTGCGATGAGTGCGGCCGGTTGTCCCCCTTCTCGGATCGCTCGCTGGAGGAGGCGATCGAGGCGGTCAGCCGCGCGGCCGAGTTCGAGGTCGCCGCTCACGACGTCGTCCTGCGCGGCCACTGCCCGGACTGCAAGACGGAGGCCTAGGGGCACGATGCCCGCGGTCGCCATCCCCCTCGCCGGGCTGACCGTGCTCGCGACCCTGATCGGCGGGCGGATCGCCCTGCGCCTCTCACACACGCTGCCCACGGTGATCGCGCTGACGGGCGGCGTGGTGGTCGCCGTCGCCCTGTTCGACGTGCTCCCGGAGGGCATCGACCAGGTTGGCGACACGCAGAGGGCGACCGCGCTTGTGGCGGTCGGCTTCCTCGCCTTCTTCTTCGCCGAGCGAGCCCTGGTGCTCCACCATCGCGACAGTCCCGACGAGGCCCGTGCGCACCACCACGTCGGCGTGCTCGGCGCGCTCGGCCTCTCCGTGCACAGCTTCATCGACGGCCTCGGGATCGGGCTCGCGTTCGGCCTCGATTCCGCCACCGGCTTCCTCGTCTTCATCGCCGTGATCAGCCACGACTTCGCCGATGGCCTCAACACGGTCAGCTTCGTGCTCAGCCAATCCGGCGACCGCAGGCAGGCCGCGAAATGGCTGCGGATCGACGCGATCGCCCCTCTGCTCGGCGCGATCGTCGGCTCGCTGGCCAGCGTCCCGGACCAGACGCTCGGCTACATCCTCTGCCTCTACAGCGGATTCTTCATCTACATGGGCGCGACCGACCTGCTGCCCGAGGCCCACGCCCACGCCTCATGGCGCAAAGTCGGCCTAACCGCGTCGGGCTTCGCGCTGATCTTCGCGGTGACGCGCATAGCCGGGGTTTGAGCGCCGGCGCCATTCCCAGAGCTCGACGAGCGCCAGCGCCAGCGCCACCGGCACCGTCGCCGGCAACGTGTCGACAGCGAAGAAGAGGAGATCGGAGAGCAGAGCGAGGATCGCGACCAGGGCCGCCGTTTGCAGCTGTCGCGACCCCCTCCCCGCGAGGAGGCAGCCGAGGGTGGCGGCGACGAATAGGTCGCCGAAACCCATTGCGGCGTGCCCGAAGTGGACCGCCTGCAGGCTGGGGAGGCCACTGGGAGAGGCGGCGGTGAGAGTCTCGTTGGGGCCCTGCAATAGGTCGGCGGCGACGAACCAGGTGTCGACCGCGGCCATCGCGTAGATCCCCAGCTTGAGCCAGCGCGCCGGCGCCACCGAGGCGAGCAGCCAACCGAGCCCGATGCAGCCGAACGCGGTCAGCGCTGTCGCCGCCGTCTCGCCGATCAGCGAGCCCTGCGAGGCCCAGGCGAGCACGAACAGCGGCGCGACCGCCGCGGCCCACTCGGGGCGCGAGCCGCGCACCAGCCAGCCGAGCGCGAAGGCGGCGAACGGGGGCACCCCGATCAGCGCCAGCCAGGAGAGCGCGGTCGCAGATTCCCCCTCCCAGGCGACCAGTGCGATCACCACGACGATCGAGAGCGCCGGGACGAGCGCCCACCAGGGGCTGCGGAAGGCGTCCAGCCAGGCGAAGCGCCGCGCCCGCGGCAGGGCGACGAGCGCCGCCTGAACCAGGCTCAATATCGAAATGGAAACCGCAAAAGACATTCAAGGTTGATGACGCGGTCAGGGAGTTGCCTGGGTAGGACGCAGGCAATTCGCCGCCGGGAGCGTAGACGTTCCTACGTGACCAAGGAGAATTGCCGAGGACACCGCCAGGCGACTACCTGGCCCGTCATCACTCCCACTCGATCGTCGCCGGGGGCTTGGAGGAGATGTCGAGCGCGACCCGGTTCACGTCCTTGATCTCGTTGATGATCCGATTGGAGACGCGCTCCAGCAGGTCGTAGGGCAGGCGGGCCCAGTCGGCCGTCATCGCGTCGTCGGAGGTCACGGCGCGGATCACGATCGGGTAGGCATAGGTGCGCCCGTCACCCTGCACCCCGACCGAGCGGACCACGGGGAGCACGCAGAAGGACTGCCAGAGCTGCCGGTAGAGCTCGGCGGCGCGGATCTCCTCCTGGAGGATCGCGTCGGCGGCGCGCAGGATGTCCAGACGCTCCTTGTTGACCTCGCCGCCGACGATGCGGATTCCCAGGCCGGGCCCGGGGAACGGCTGGCGCCAGACCATCCGCTCGGGCAGCCCGAGCTCGGCCCCGACCGCGCGGACCTCGTCCTTGAACAGCATCCGCAGCGGCTCGACCAGCTCGAACTCGAGGTCGTCGGGCAGGCCGCCGACGTTGTGGTGGGACTTGATCGTGTCGGCCGCGTCGCTGCCGCCGGACTCGATCACATCGGAGTAGAGGGTGCCCTGGACCAGGAACGCGGCGTCCTCGAGCTTCGCCGCCTCCTCCTCGAAGACGCGGATGAACTCGCCGCCGATGATCTTGCGCTTGCGCTCGGGCTCGTCGACCCCGGCGAGCTTGGCGAGGAAGCGCTCCTCGGCCTCGACGTGGACCAGCGGGATGCCGAACTGCTCGAAGGCGGCGACCACCTGCTCGGCCTCGTTCAGGCGCATCAAGCCGTGGTCGACGAAGACGCAGGTCAGCTGCGCGCCGATCGCCTTGTGGACGAGCAGGGCCGCGACCGAGGAGTCGACTCCGCCGGAGAGGCCGCAGATCACCCTGCCGTCGCCGACCTGGGCGCGGATCGCGATCACCTGTTCGGCGATCACCGACTCAGCCGACCACTGCTCCTCGCAACCGGCGATGTCACGCAGGAAGCGGGTCAGGACCTCGGTCCCGTAAGGCGTGTGGACGACCTCGGGGTGGAACTGGATCCCGTAGAGGCCGCGCCCGGGCGACTCGCAGGCGGCGACCGGAGAAGCGGGGGTCGAGGCCAGCGCCTCGAAGCCCGGCGGCGGCTCGAAAACGGCGTCGCGGTGGCTCATCCAGCAGGTCTGCTCGTCGGGCAGCCCGCCCAGCAGGCGCCCACCGCTATTGCGCAACGTCAGCTCGGCCCGCCCGAACTCCCCCGACTCGGCCGCTTCGACCTTGCCGCCGAGCGACTGAACCATCGCCTGCATCCCGTAACAGATGCCCAGAATCGGAATGCCGAGCTCGAGCAGATCGGTGGGAAACGGCGGCGCGCCCGGCTCGTAGACCGAGGCGGGGCCGCCGGAGAGGATCAGGCCCTTCGGCGCCCGCTCCCGGATCGCCTCCGGAGAGGCAGTCGCGGGGAGCAGCTCGGCGAAGACTCCGCATTCGCGGATGCGCCGCGCGATCAGCTGCGAGTACTGGCCCCCGAAGTCGAGGACAAGCACCTCCTCGGAGGCCTGGGCCGGCACCGCCATGGCGCCGGCCTCAGTCGTCGGCGACTCCAACACCCGCCGACACCGCGGCGCGCCCGTTCGAGCCCATCCCGACCGCCTGCTCGGTCTGCAGCTTCTTACCCTCGCTCATCAATGCCGGGGCGACCATCACCTCGGCCCGCTGGAAGGAGCGGATGTCCTCGTAGCCAGTCGTGGCCATCGAGGTTTTCAGCGCCCCCATCAGGTTGAAGGTGCCGTCGTTCTCCTGGGCGGGGCCGAGCAGGATCTCCTCCATCGTCCCGTCCTGCTTGGTCGAGACACGGGTGCCGCGCGGCAGCGAGGGATGAAAGGTCGCCATCCCCCAGTGGAAGCCACGGCCGGGCGCCTCTTTGGCCCGAGCCAGCGGCGATCCCACCATGACCGAATCGGCGCCGACCGCGATCGCCTTGGAGACGTCGCCGCCGGTGCGCATGCCGCCGTCGGCGATCACGTTCACGTACTCGCCGGTCTCCAGCATGTGCTGCGAGCGAGCCGCGGCGACGTCGGCGATCGCCGTCGCCTGCGGCACGCCGATGCCAAGCACGCCGCGGGTCGTGCAGGCGGCGCCGGGGCCGACCCCGACAAGCACTCCGACCGCGCCGGTCCGCATCAGGTGCAGCCCGGTCGAGTAGGAGGCGCAGCCGCCGACGACGGTCGGGACCGGCACTTCGGAGATGAACTCCTTCAGGTTGAGCGGCTCGACCGTGGTCGAGACGTGTTCGGCGGAGATAACGGTGCCCTGGATGACGAGGATGTCGATCCCGGCCTCGACCGCGACCTCGTAGTGCTCGCGCACCTTCTGCGGGGTCAGCGAGCCGCAGGCCACGGCCCCCTGCTCCTTGATCTCGGCGATCCGCTTGCCGATCAGCTCCGGCTTGACCGGCTCGGTGTAGATCTCCTGCATCAGCCGGGTCGCCTCGTGCTTGGGCGCCGCCGCGACCTTCTCCAGTTGCTCCTCGGCGTTCTCGAAGCGGGCCCAGATCCCCTCCAGGTTGAGCACCCCGAGGCCGCCGAGCCGGTTGACCAGGACGGCGGTGTCCGGGCTGACGACCCCGTCCATCGCCGAGGCGACGAGGGGCAGCTCGAACCGGTACGGGCCGAGGGTCCAGCTGATGTCTATGTCGTCGGGATCGCGGGTGCGGCGCGACGGAACGATCGCGATGTCATCGAATCCGTAGGCGCGCCGCCCCTTCTTGCCTCGACCGATATCGATCTCCAAATCGATCCTCCAGGGAAGTGGTGGCGTTGAACAGCCAGCCTACACTTCCGCGTGGACCTCCAGGTCGCGCACCTCGACCTCGTCGAGCAGCCGCTCGACCCGGCGGCGGTCGACCGTGCCGGCGCCGAAGTGCTGGGTCGACTCGGCGCCGCAGGCGACCCCGTAGGCGAGGCACTCGGCGGGCTCGCGGCCGTCATAGAGGCCGGCGACGTAGCCGGCCAGGAAGGCGTCGCCGGAACCCACCGTGGAGACCGGTTCCAGCGCCTTGGTGCGCACCTCGAGCACGCGCCGCGCGGCCCCCTCGCCGACGACGGCCACACAGCCGTCGGGGCGGGTGATCGCCGCCTCCCCGGCGCCGAGGCGGACCAGCTCGGAGAGGCCGTGGACGAAATCGTCGCGATCGGCGAACTCCTGGCCGACCAGCTCCTCCGCCTCGCGCTCATTGGGAGTGACGACCGAAGCGCCGGCCCGCAGCCCGGCCAACATCGGGTCGCCCTCGGCGTCGAGGATCGACCTGACGCCGCACTCGCGCAGGTCCTCGATCAGCCGCGCGTAGAGCTCGTCCCCCGCCCCCGGCGGCAGCGTTCCCGCAAGCACGCAGAGCTTCGCCCCGTCGGCGAGGTAGCGCAGGCGCTCGACGAAGCGCTCGACCTCCTCCGGGCTGACCGCGGGGCCGCGCTCGTTGATCTCGGTCTGCTCGCCCGAGGTCGGGTCGACGACGGCCATGTTGATCCGCGTCTCGCCCGCGATCCAGGTGAAGTCGGTGAGGATCGCCTCCCTGCGCAGCTGCTCGAGCACGCGGTTCCCGGTCGGCCCGCCGGCGAAGCCGGCGGCGATCACGGGGCGTCCGAGCAAGCGCAGCGCCCGGGCGACGTTGATGCCCTTGCCGCCGGCGACCGTGCGGCTCTCGACCGCCCGGTGGCGGTGGCCGAGGCGGAAATTCGGGACCGCGACGGTGCGGTCGATCGCGGCGTTGAGGGTTACGGTGAGGATCATCGCCTGTGGCGCCTCCAGAAGGCTGCTGCCACCAGTATCGCCGACAGCGCCAGGACGATCCATAGCGCGTTGTCGGCGAGCGTGCTGCGCACCCGCTCGAAGCTACTCGCCTCGGGCACGGCGCTGCCCGCGCGCAGCGGCACCGAGGCCGCCCGCCGGCCATCGACCCGGACTATCGCCCGACCCAGCCTGGCGCCGCGACGTATCGGCCCCTCGACCCGGTCAGGGGCACGCACAGCCACCTGCAGGCGCTGGCCGCGACGCACCCCGACCGCGACGGTGCGCCCCGCCCGCAGCGGCAGCTCGCCGCCGCTGTAGCGGATCGAGGGCCGGGCGAGCGCCTGCCCGGCGTGGAACGGCACCCGCCTGCGGTACCTGGAGAAGCCGTATTCGAGTAGCTCGGCGGTCTCCTGGTCGCGCTCGCTCTCGGTCCAGGTGCCGAGCACGGCGGAGATCAGCTCGACCCCCTTGCGCCGCCCGGCGCCGACCAGGACGTAGTCGGCGTCAAAGGTGTGCCCGGTCTTCACCCCGGTCGCCCAGGGAACGTCGAGCAGGAAGTCGTTGATCGTCTCGATCCGCCGCGGCGGCCGCAGACTGCTCAGCAGGGCGCTGCGCGAATCTGCGATGCGGGCGAAGGTGGGCTCGCGCAGCAGGCGGCGCGCCAGCGCGGTCAGGTCGAGGGCGCTGGAGTAGTTGCCGGCCTGGTCGAGCCCGATCGGGTTGGCGTAGTGGGTGTCACTGAGGCCGAGAGCCGCCGCCCGCTCGTTCATCTGGCGCACGAAGGCCGGCTCCGAGCCGGCTGAGGCGAGGGCCAGGTCGTAGGCGGCGTCGTTGCCGCTGCGCAGGATCAGCCCGTAGAGCAGGTCGTGGACGCTGACCCGCTGGCCGGGCCGCAGCTCGAGCAGCGACTCGCCGTAGATCGGCGAATAGGGGGCCGCCCGCACCATCCGGTCCAGCGGCAGCTCGTGCAGCGCCACGTATGCGGTCATCAGCTTCGTCGTACTGGCGATCGGCAGGCGGCGCGAGCCGGCGTGCGAGGCGAGAACGGCGCCAGAGCGGGCGTCGATCAGCGCCCAGGAGCGAGCGGCGAGCTCGGGGGGCTTGGCGGCGGCCGGGGCAGCCGCGAGCAGCGCTCCCGCGAGCAGCGCGGCGAGGAGGCGCCTCACCGCAGTTTCAGCTTTTCGCCCGAGACCAGGATCTGGGGATCGACCCCGGGGTTCAGGCGAAGGATCTTGGCGACGGAGACGCCGTTGTCGTGGGCAATCGAAGTCAGCGTGTCGCCGTTCTGCACTACGTAGACCTTGGGCGTGTTGCGCTTGGCCATGCCCTGCTGGTGCGTGGCCTTGGTGGACGGCGACGAGCCGCCGTCCGGGCTACTGCCGTCCCCCCCGCCGCCACCGAGCGTCGACGCGACCACGACGATCACGACGACGAAGCCGCAGAGGACAGCGGCGGCGGCGAGGGCTCTGGCGGGTGCTCTGGAGCTCAGCCCTTGACCTTGGCCTTCAGCGCCGAGCCCGCGGAGAAGCGGGGTACCTTGCCGCCCGGGATCGTGATCCGCTCGCCGGTGCGGGGATTGACGCCCTGGCGCGGGCCGCGCTCGGCGACGTGGAACTTGCCGAAGCCGGTGAAGCTGACCTCACCCCCGCCGCTCAAGGTGTCGGTGATCGCGTCGAGCACCGCGTCGAGCGCGTCGCTTGCGGCTTTCTTGCTGCCCACTCGCTCATCGGATGCCAGTTGGTCCAAAAACTCAGCCTTGGTCACGTCGAAGCTCCTCCGGTCTGTCGTTGAGATCGGCGGCAATCTAACAGCGGACTCGGCGTAACAGCGCGCCTGGGGCGCCGCAGGGCGCTACGAGCCGCTGACTGTCATCTCGGCGATCAGCAGGGGCGGCGTGCTGACCGAGCCGCCGAACGGCACCCAGCGGGGCGCGGATCCGGCGGCGCGGACCGCGCGCAGCATCGAGATCAGGTCGCTGGCGATCGTGAACTCGCGCAGCGGCTCGGCTTTCTCGCCACCGCGGATCGCGCGCCCCGAGGCGCCGACCGAGAAGATCCCGGTGACCGGGTTGACGCCGGAATGCAGCCCCGCGACGTCGTTGACGTAGACCCCCTCCCCCGCCTCGGCGAGGAGCTGCGCGAGGCTTGCCTCGCCAGCGGCGACGACCAGGTTCGAGGCCGAGACGCCGGGGGGTGTGCGGTACCCGGAGCGCCCGGCGTTGCCGGTCGAGGCCGCCGCGCCGCGGTTGGCGGTGTAGGAGTCGTAGAGGTAGGTGCGCAGGCGGCCGCCGTCGATCAGGGGAGTGCGACGCCGCGGCGTGCCCTCGGCGTCGATCGGCGTCGTCGCGAAGCCCTCGGGCACGAGACCGTCGTCGTGCAGCACGAAGGCCTCGGCGGCGACCTCCTCGCCGAGCCGGTCCGCCAGCGGCGAGCGGCCGCGCTGCACCGCGCCCGCGCCGGCGGCATTGCCGAGCAGGCCGACGAAGCTGGCCGCGACGGTCGGGTCGAGGACCACCGGGCAACTGCGCGACGGCGGCTTCGTGGAGCCGATCATCTCGGTTGCCCGCTCGGCGCCCTCGCGGCCGATCCCCTCCGGGTCCAGCCCGGCGGGACCGCGGGCGAGGCCGAAGCCGAGCCCTGTCTCGCGGCCGTCCTCACCCTCGGCCAACGCCTGCAGGTAGGCATAGCAACTGGTCGACTCGTACTCGCCGTCCGCCGCCGCCGAGGCGGCGATCGCGACGCGCTCGGCGCTGTCGAAGTAGACGGCCTGCTCGACCGAGGCGATCCGCTCGTCGGCCTGCAGCGCCGTGCGCTCGACGGCGAGCGCCAGCTCGGCGATCCCGGCGGGCGAGAAGGCCCCGCGCGAGGCGTCGCTGAGCCCCGGCAGCCGCGGCGGCTCGCTATCGCCGCGCGGCGGCCCGGCGAACTCGTCCTCGTCGGCCACCCGCGCCGCCTCGACGGCCCGCGCCGCGAGCGCCTCCACCCCGGCGGGCGAGAGGTCGGTGCCGAAGCCGTAGCCGACCCGGCCGCCGATCCAGATCCGCAGCCCGAGACCGCGCTCGGTCGCCGCGGTAAGGCTTTCGACCTCACCGCCGTGGACGCGGACCTCGCGGGTCTCGTCTTCGCTCACGTAGGCCTCGGCGTCGCCGGCGCCTGCGGCGACCGCCTGCTCGACGGCGCCCCGGGCGAGAGCGGCGAGGTCGCTCATCCCTCGGTCCCCCCGACGGTCATCGCCGCGATCCGCACGTGTCCCTGACCGGTGCCGACCGGGACTTTCTGGCCGCCCTTGCCGCAAATCCCGGTCTTCATCCAGAAGTCGTCGCCGACGGCGTCGATCGCGGCCAGCGCCTGCAGGCAGTTGCCGACCAGGGTCGCGCCGCGGCAGGGGCGGGTCACCTCGCCGCCCTCGATCAGATAGCCCTCGTTGACGCCGAAGACGAAGTCGCCGGTTGCCGGGTCGACCTGGCCGCCGGCGAAGGAGACCGCGTAGAAGCCCTTCTCGACCTCGCCGATGATCTCCTCGGGCGCCGCGTCGCCGGGTGCGATGTAGGTGTTGGTCATCCGCGGGATCGGCAGGTGACGGAAGCTCTCACGCCGACCGTTGCCGGTCTGGGCGGCGCCTTCGCGCTCGGCGCTGCGGCGGTCGTGGAGGAAGCCGACCAGCCTCCCCTCCTCGATCACGCGCGTCCGCTGGGTCGGCGCGCCCTCGTCGTCGATCGCGTCGCTGCCCCACTCGCCCGGCATGCGGCCGTCGTCGTAGGCGGTGAGCAGCGGCTGGGCCACCGTCTCGCCGAGCTTGCCGGCATAGACGCTGGCGCCCTTCTGGACGTGGTCGGCCTCGAGCCCGTGGCCGGTCATCTCGTGAAAGAGGACGCCGCCGAAGCCACCGCCGACCACGACCGGCATCGAGCCGGTCGGCGCCGGGCCGGCGTCGAGCAGCGTCAGCGCCTTGCCCGCCGCGCTCGCGGCGATCGCCGCCGGGTCGCCGTCGAAGAGCTCGAAGCCGCGATGCCCACCCAGCGTCTCGGCACCGGTCTCGACTCGGTCGGCGCGGCGCGCCACCGCCTGGGCGCCGATCCGCACCCGGGTGCGGTCGTCGCCGCTGAACAGGCCGTCGGAGTTGGCGATCGCGACCTCGCGCCGCGCCTCGCCGTAGGACGCCATCGCCTGGGCTACGTCGGCGCCCGCGGCCCGCGCCCGCTCGTCCAGCTCGCGCAGCAGCTCGGCCTTGCGCGCCGCGGGGACGTCGCCGGGCGGTTGCTCGATCGGCTGCGGCGCGGGGGACTCGGCGCGCAGCGGCCGGGCCTCGGCGCGCGCGCCGCGCAGCGCCCCGGCTGCCTCCTCGGCGGCCCGTTCGAGGTCGGTGGCGGCGAGCCCGTCGACGTGGGCGAAGTAGGTCGTCCCGCCGCTCAACACACGCACACCCGCGCCCGCTTCGGCGCCGGACTGGACCGACTCGATCCGCGACTCGTCGATCGCCAGGGTCAGGCCGCTGCGCCGTTCGGCGAAGACCTCGGCGAACTCGCCGCCGTTGGCCAGCGCTCTCGCGACGACACGCTCGGCGACGGCGGGGTCGAGCAGCGCCTCTCCCCCGCTCACGACTTCGCCTGCTTCCCCGCGACCTCGATCAGTCGACCCGCGGCGACGAACAGCTCGCCCGCCGCGTCGGAATCGGTGGCGTGGTCCTCGGCCCGCCCCTCCGCGTAGTAGAGGCGGGCAAAGGGCTTGCGGAAGGCGCGGCGACGGCGCATGTAGGCGGCGGCCTCGTCGGCATAGCCGGAGACGCGGTCGAGCAGGACGCGATGGGGCTTGGGAGGGGTCATCCGGGCCGTGCCTCCCCCGCGCGCCCGTCGCCGCCCGCGGCGAGGTCGCGCAGCAGCGAGCGCATGTCGAAGAAGGTCAGCGAGGCGAGCGCGAAGCGCTCGGTCACGGCGACCGCGGCGAGCCCGGCGTGGCGCAGCGCGAAGACCTCGCCCTGCTCGGTGCCGATGTGGATCTGCTCGACCGGCTCCCCGCCGGCCCGGTCGGCAACTCCGAAGAGCGCCGCGGCGTCCTCCGCCCAGTGCCCGGCCTCACCGGTCCCGGCCAGCACGGCGCCGTCGGCGGCGAAGATCGCGGCGCCACGCAGGTCGGGAGACATCTCGGTCAGGTAGGCGAGCGCCCCCGTCGCCGCATCGCCCGAAATCGCCCCGTTCGCTTGCCCGTCTGGCATCTTGGTGAAAATACCGTCCCGTGTCCCTGGCCCGAGCTTCATGGATAACCGTAGTCGCCGTCTGCGCCATCGCGGCGATCCTCTTCGCGATCAGCGGCTACACCGGCTACACCATCACCGTGACCGCCGTCGGCCTCGCCGCCGCGGTGAATCTTTTGCCGAGCCCCTGAACAAAACGCCACCTCCCCCGCTTCGCGTCCGGGGGTGGCGTCTACGCACCAAATCGGCGCCGCTCACGAAGAATCAAATCGCGACGTTCGCTCATCGGTCGCCCTAACCAGCGCGAAATGGGCCCGGGTCATCGCCTCGCAACGAGGTTTCCGGCTCGACGTGGATCAGCACCTCGGCGCGGCGGATGCCGGCCTCGATCTGGTCGCGCATCTCGTGGGCGAGCTCGTGGGCGCGCTCGAGGCTCGTGCCCGACCGGTACTGGACGTGGAAGTCGATGTAGCGGCGGCTGCCGGCCCGGCGGGCGCGCAGCCTGTGGTAGCCGGCCACCTCCGGCGTGCGAGCCGCGGCGATCGCGGCCTCGATCCGGTCCATCTCCGCGTCAGGCAGCACTTCGTCGACGAGCACGCCGGATGAGCGGCGGATGATCCGCAGGCCGGCGGTGACGATCGCCGCTGCGACGATCAGGGCGGTGATCGAGTCGAAGGCGACGACGCCGGTGATCTGCACCAGCGCCAGTCCGGCGAGCACGCCGGCCGAGGTGAGAGCGTCGGTGCGCAGGTGGGCGGCGTCGCCTTCCAGTGCCGGCGATTCGTGCTCGCGCGCCTGTCGCGAGAGGACCGAGGAGACGAGCAGGTTGGCCAGCACCGAGAAGCCCATCACGGCCATGCCGACGCCGAGCGTCTCGACTTGCGAGCCGGCGACCAGCCGGTGGGTTGCCTCGTAGACGATGATCCCGGCGCCGATCAGGATCAGCATCCCCTCGATCGTCGCCGCCAGGCTCTCGACCTTCTCGTGGCCGTAGGGATGGTCGGCGTCGGCCGGCTCGTCGGCCTTGCGCACCGAGACGAAGGCGACGACCGATGCGACCAGGTCGATCAGCGAGTGAACCGCCTCGGTGACGATCGCGATCGAGCCGGTGATCGCGCCGGCGGCGAGCTTGATCGCGATCAATACCGCGTTGGAAGCGATCGAGAGGCCGGCCGCCCCGCTTTTCGTGCGGATCATCGTTGCGCCGGCGCCGCTCCGCCGGCACCGATGTGCCGCGCCAGCAACCGGGCGGCACGGCCCCGGTGGCTGATCTCGTTCTTCTCTGCCTGGCTGATCTCCGAGTAGGTGCGGGTGTCCTCGGGCCCCGTGGCCTCGGGGACGAACGCCGGGTCGTAGCCGAAGCCACCGCCACCGCGTGGCCGCTCGATCAGGTATCCGTCGCAGCGCTCCTCGAAGACGTGCTCGGACCCGTCGGCTTCGATCAGCGCCAGGGCACAGACGTAAAAGGCGCGGCGCTCGTCGCCCGCCGCGGCTACCTCGCGCAGCAGCTTCGCCAGGTTCTCCTCGTCGCTCGCCCCCTCGCCGCCGTAGCGGGCCGAGTGGATGCCCGGCCGGCCGCCGAGCCCGACCGCGCCGATCCCCGAGTCGTCGGCGATCGTCGCCTCGCCGGTCGCCCGGTGGGCGGCCCGCGCCTTGTCGAGCGCGATCGCGGCAAAGCTCTCGCCGTCCTCGGGCGGCAGCTCCAATCCATCCGGCAGTCCATCCAGCGCGATCCCCGGCAGGAGTTCGCGCATCTCGCGCAGCTTGTGCTTATTGCCCGTCGCGAAGATCAATCGGCTCTGCGGTTCCCGTTACCCGCTCCTGCACCCCGCGCAGCCGCGAGATGCCCATCTCGGCGAGCCCGAGCAGCTCGTCGAGCGAGGCGCGCGAGAGCGGCGTGCGCTCGGCCGTCGCCTGCACCTCGACCAGGCCTCCATCGCCGGTCATCACCACGTTGGCGTCGACGTCAGCGTTGGAGTCCTCGCCGTAGTCGAGGTCGCAGAGCGCCCGCCCGTTGACCATGCCGACGCTGACCGCCGCAATCGAGCCGTTCAGCGGCATCGCCTCGATCTTCTTCGCGTCGAGCAGCTTCTGCAGGGCCAGCCGCAGGGCGACGTAGCCGCCGGTGATCGCGGCGCAGCGCGTGCCGCCGTCGGCTTCGAGCACATCGCAGTCGACGTAGACGCTGCGTTCGCCGAGCGCCTTGAAGTCGACGACGACCCGCAGCGAGCGCCCGATCAGGCGCTGGATCTCCACCCCGCGCCCGTCCTGCTTGCCGCGCGAGACGTCGCGCGCCTTGCGACTGCCGGTCGAGGCGGGCAGCATCGAGTACTCGGCGGTGACCCAGCCTTTGCCCTTGCCCTGCATCCATTTCGGCACCGACTCCTGGACTGAGGCGGTACAGATCACCCGCGTCTTGCCGATCGAGATCAGCGCCGAGCCGTCGGCGCTGGCGACGAAGCCGGGGTCGATCGCGACCGGCCGGATGTCGGCCGGCGCCCTGTCGTAGCTACGCGAAGCTGGCATGCCGCGAGTCTGTCACGCGCACGCCCCTCGCGGCGGCTCGCGTCGGGGCCGCGTCGGGGCTCAGGGGATCCGCAGCCGGCGCTCGCAGCCCGGGCTGCGCCGCTGGTCTCGGCCTGCGCCGCCATTGCACACGTCGGGCCGACCCGCGCCACCGTTCAGGGCGTCGGCGCCGGCCTGGCCGAACAGCCGGTCGGCTGCGGCCTGGCCGAAGATGTGGTCGGCGCCGCCGCCGCCGAGCACGGTGTCCCTGCCCGCCTGGCCGTGGAGGGTGTCCCCGCCTCCCTGACCCAGCAGGACATCCTTGCCGCCGCCGCCAAGGATGATGTCGTTGCCGCCGAGCCCGCAGACCAGGTCGTTGCCCCCACGCGCCCGGATCACGTCGCGCTTCGGCGTCCCCATGATCACGTCGCGACGGGCCGTGCCGTTGGTCGGGGGACCGGGCCGGGCGAAGATCGTCGGGGCCTTACCGCGGCAGGTCGCCTTCCCCGTCTTCGCAGGCGGGCCTTCGGGCTCGTCCGGAGGGCTTGAGGGGGTCTTCTTTTCTTCCTCGATTCTCTTTTCTTCTTCTTCTTTTTCTTTCTCCTCTTGTACTTCTTCCGAAGCATCGGGGACCGTTATGTGGACGGTGGCCGCGATGATTCGCCCGAGCATTTCGGCCTGCAGGCTCGCGCACTCGACCGAACCGCCGGGATCGCTTTTGGCGCGGTAGGAGTGGAAATACCAATGGGTGCCAACCGCGGGAACGAATCTAGGGGCCTGGAGCCCGTCGTCAAAAGGCGGGGTCAGGGTCGGTTCCGCGTGGGTCAATATGTCGGCGGTTCCTCTGAGGTATTCGTAGTCGAGTTTCCACCCTTGCGCGTTCGCCTGTTCGGGCCACTGGATGAACACGAACGCTTGGCAGTTCTCAGCGCCCGTGTTGCCCGCTCGGAACACCGCCGTCGCCGGCACGTCGATGACTTTCGCCGCATTGGCCGAGACCGGCAGCGCGAGCAACAGGCCAAATGCACAGGCAACGACTGCGAGACGACGCATCCATCCTCCTTTGGATTTTCCCCTACCGAGCACCAGAGCGATTTGAGCGTTCGCACCCAAGTTCCGCAACCTCGGAAGGCGCAAGCTGGGCCGATCGGCCCAGCCGGTCACCCGGGGCGACGGCTCGCTCCGTCACGTACTCATCTAGGCTGGGGCCCGGCAGCCCCCACGAGCCATTCGTGTCCCGTTCCGCCCACACCGCGTCGCGCCAGCCGGTGCCGCTGCCCGGCCCTTTGCGCAGCGCCCGAGCGCGCCCTTGGCCGATCGCCGGCCGCGACGCCGAGCTGGCGGAGATCGCCGCCGCCTGGGCACGGGTCGTGGAGGGCGACAGGGAGACGGTGCTGGTGGCAGGGGAGCCCGGCGCCGGCAAGAGCCGCCTGGTCGCGGAGGCGGCCGGGGCCGCCCACGCCGAAGGGGGGCTGGTCCTCTACGGCAGTGGTGAAGACATCGCCGGGACGCCCTACGCGCCGTTCGTCGCGGCTTTCGGCGACCTCGACCGCCACGGGACGGAGCCGCTGCGCGAGGAGCTGCAGCGCTCCGGACTCGGCGCGCTGATCGCCGAGTCCGGCGGTGAGGCACTGTGGGGCCTGAGCGACGATCGGGCCAAACTTTTCGCGGCGGCGTTGTCGTTGCTCGAGGGCATAACCCGCCACGGGCCGCTGCTGCTGGCGATCGACGACCTGCACGGCTGCGGCCCCTCGACCCTCGCCCTGATCCGACACCTGGCCCGGGCGGGGGGCGGGGCTCCGTTCCTGCTCCTGGCCACCTACCGCCCCACCGACGTCGACCCGAGCGGTGAGGCGGCTGAGGCGATCGCGGAGCTCAGCTCGGAGGCCGGCTCCAGGCACTTGCAGCTCGGCCCCCTCGGGCCGCCGGCCCTGCGTGACATCGCTTCCGCGCTCAACCCGGACGCCGACGACGCCGCGCTCGACGGCGCCGCGGCAATCGTTGCCCGCGAAAGCGGCGGCAACGCCCTCTTCGCCTGCGAGCTGCTGCGGGCAATGGGCGATGTCGGGACGTCCTCTCCTCCGGGTCCGCCCGCCTCCCACTCGCTGCGGATGCTGATCGCCGCCCGCGCGTACGCCCTCGGCGAGCCGGCCTTCAGCTGCCTGTCCGCCGCGGCCGCTCTCGGCCGCGCCTTCACCCCGGCCGATCTCGCGGCGGGCATGGGAATCGACCCCGAAGCGGTCGAGGATTCGCTGCGAGCGGCGGAGCGTGCCGGCCTGGTCGCAGCCGAGAGTGGCGGCCGCTGCGCCTTCAGCCACGCGATCGTCGCTCACTGCCTCTACGAGGAGATCGAGCCCGCGGCGCGGGGGAAGCTGCACCGGCGCTTCGGCGAGCAGCTCGAGGCAGAGCCCGAGCTGCTCGCCGGCGAGGGCCGATCGACCCAGCTCGCCCACCACTGGTGGCGCGCCGAGCCGGGCGATCGCGAGCGGGCCACCCGCTACTGCGCCGCGGCCGGCGAAGCCGCACTGCGCGGCAACGACCACGAGCTGGCGGCGAGTTGGTTCGAGCGGGCGCTGGAGCGGCGCGGCGAGGACCGCGAGGACGTCGAGCTCTGCGACCTGCTGACCGGCCTCGGCGTCGCGCTCCGCTACACGAACCAGGAGCGCTCGCGCGAATGCCTGCTCAGGGCGGCGCGCCTGTCCGACCGCCTCGGGGAGGTCGATCGGCTGGTCGCGGCGGCGCTCGCAAACAACCGCGGCTTCGTCTCCCAGGTGGGCGGCTTCGACCGCGAGCGCGCCGCGATGCTGCGACGGGCTGGAGAACGGCTCGACGGAAGCGGTCCAAAGTCGGCCTTGGTGCTCGCCCAGCTCGCGCTGGAGCTGACCTTCACCGATCAGGTCGACCGCCGTCGCTGGCTGGCGGAGAGCGCTCTCGTCGCAGCGCGCAAGTCAGGTGACCGCCGCGTCCTCGCTCAGGTGCTGGTCCGCGGCCTGATCGCCCGCTGGGACCCCGACAACGCCGCCGAGCGGATTGCGATGGCGGCCGAGAGCATCGAGATCGGGGCGGAGTTGGATGAGCCCCTCGAGCTGTTCCACGCCCTCCACTGGCAGGCGGCAGCGCAACTGGAGATCTGCGAGGTCGAGGCCGCGGCGCGCTCGCTGCGCGAGCAGGATCGGATCGCCGGCCGGACCGGCGACACCACTGCCCGCTGGCTGTGCGAATGGGCGGAGTCGCTGCATCTGTCGCTGCACGGGAAGCTTGACGAGGCCGAGGCCCGTGCTCAGCGGGCGGTCGAGCGCGCCAGGCACAGCGCCCAGCCCGACGCCCTGCCCCCGTACATCAGCCAGCTCTGCAGCATCCGCTGGCAGGAAGGGCGGCTCGGCGAGCTGGCTTCGCTGCTGGCGCAGGCGCTGCGCCAGTACCCCGGGATCCCGGGCTTCCGCTCCCTGGTGGCCCTCGCCAACGCCGAAGCCGGCGAGCTCGACTTCGCCCGCGAGGTGCTGGACACCGATGTGGCGACACGGTTCGAGGCGCTGCCACGCGACCCGTTCTGGATCGCCACCGTCGTCGACTACGCCTACGCGGTCGCCCGGCTCGAAGATCGCGAGGCGGCAACCCTTCTGCACGGGATCCTCGACCCCTACCGGGGCCGGTTGGCGACGACCACGGTCGCCGTCTGGGGAGTTGTCGACCACGCCCTCGGTCGGCTCGAGCTCCTACTGGGCAAGGAAGATGCCGGGCGACGCTCGCTGCAGACCGCGATCGACTCCTACGCGGCGATTCGGGCGCCGCTGTGGAAGGCGCGGGCCGAGGCCGACCTGGGGCCGGTCGGGGGGGCCGAATCGCCGCTGGAGGCCCGAATCGCCACCCTGGGCCTGACCGCGCGCCAGGCGGAGGTGGCCGAGCTGACCGCCCGCGGCCTCTCCAACCGCGAGATCGCCGAGCGGCTGCGTGTCTCCCCCAGCACGGTGAAGCGCCACCTGGAGGACGTCTACAGGCACACCGGCGTCAGCTCGCGCGTGGCGCTCACCGCGCGGCTGCTGGAGTAGGGCTCGACAGACAAGCCCGGGGATGCCACACAAATGGACGAGCGACCGGTGCCACCGGTCGCTCGTCCGCCGCTCTCATTTGAACGCCACTTTGTCGACCGCCTCCTTGATCTTGTCGACGATCACCCCGGCGAGCTCGGTCCCCTGTTTGCCGTTGAACCCCTTCATCGCGGCAACCATGCCGACCATCAGCAACGAGACGAGCAGGATCAGGCCGACGTACTCGACCGTGCCCTGGCCGCGCTCGCCGGCGAGGGCACGGATCGCCCTCACCCGCGACTCGATCGCGGCCTGTGCGTATCCCAACAGCGAATAGATCATTCGAAGCCTCCTTCTGGATTTGCCTCGATGCTGCAAGGCCTCGCGTCACGGATCCAGACGCAAATGGGCCAACTCTGCTGGCGCAATGTCAAATCTCTGTGACAGGCGGAGTCCGGCCCCGGCGGCGGGTACGCTCGGCGCCGGATGCGGGTCCTCGTCGTCACCAACTTCCTCCCCGACGCGTCCACGCCGCAGCGTGGCCGTTGGGTTTTCGACCAGGTCGGGGAGATCCGCAGGCTCGGCGTCGAGGTCGAGCTGTTCACCTTCCCGCGCGGTTCGCGCCACTACCTGCCGGCGGCGCTGCGGCTGCGACGGCTGTTGCGGCGCGAGGCCTTCGACCTTGTCCACGTCCACTACGGCCTGACCGCATGGTCGGCGCTGCTCGCCGGGGCGCGGCCGTTGGTCATCAGCTTCCACGGCACCGACGTGCGCCATCCGGTCGTCGGCCCGCTGTCGCGACGGATCGCCTGGCGGGCCGACCTCGTCGCGGCGGTCTCACGAGCTCTCTACGGGCCCGAGCACGGCCGGCCGGGGCTGCCCTCCGTCCCCGGAGCCGCCGTTCTGCCCTGCGGTCCCGACCTCGGCCGCTTCCGGCCACTGCCCCGAGCCGAGGCGCGACGAGAGCTCGGCCTCGACCCCGACGGCCGCTACCTGCTCTTCCCGGCAGACCCGAGCCGGCCCGAGAAGCGCGCCGACCGCGCCGCCGAGGTGGCAGAGGCCGCCGGGGCGGAGCTGCTCACCGGGGGCTCGATCGAGCCCGAGGCGATGCCGCTCTGGATGAACGCGGCCAACGCGGTGCTGGTCACCTCCGACTACGAGGGCTTCGGGATGACCTGCGTCGAGGCGCTCGCCTGCGACGTCCCGGTGCTCTCGACCCCGGTCGGGATCGCGCCGTTCGCCCTCGGCGGCGTCGCCGGGACGCTCTGCGCCCGCTTCGACGCAACCGCCTGGAGCATCGCCCTGGGCCCGCATCTGGATGACCCCGACCCCCGAATCGATGGCGCCGGGCGCGCCTCGTCGCTATCGGCGACCCGGATGGCGGAGCGAACTATCGCCGCCTACCGCGACCTGCTCGAACAGCTTCCCTCCCGCAGGTAATAGATTGAGCCGGAATGAGTGAGGAAAGTCGCGATCCCGGCAGCGACGAGCTCGGCGCGCAGGTCGAGGCCGCCGAGCAACGGCTGCGCGAGGCGGCGAGCGCGGCGAGCGCGGCCGAAGAGCGGGCGACGGCGGAGATCCGCGCCCTCGAAGCCGACTTGGAGCGCGAGAAGCAGGCGGGTGCCGAAGTCCTGGAGCAGCTGCGTCGCGAGCACGCCAAGGAGCTGAGCGAAGAGCGCGATGCCAAGGAGAAGGCGATCGCCGCGGCGGAGAGCCGCCTGGCGGAGATCGAGGCACAGGCCGAAGCGGCCGAGAAGCGGGTTGAGGAGGCTCGCAGCAAGGCCGCGACGACCGCGGGCAGGAGCGTGGAGAACGAGACCCGCGCGCGCGAATCCGCGGCCGCCTGGCTGCGAGGTCAGGTCGAGGCGATCAGGCGAGAGGCGGCAGGGCGATAGCGCAAAACGGCGAGTGCGACGTCGCCGTCATAGGCGGCGGTGCGGCTGGGCTGTGGACGGCGCTGCGGGCAGCGGAGCAGGGCGCCGCCGTATGCGTGATCTCGCGCACCCCGCTTACCCAGAGCGCCAGCTTCTGGGCCCAGGGCGGGCTCGCCGCCGCACTCGAGCCCGGCGACTCCCCGGCCCGCCACGCCGCCGACACGATCGCCGCCGGGCGCGGCCTCTGTCGCCCCTCGGCGGTGCAGACCCTGGTCGACGAGGCGCCGGCAGCGGTCCGCGAACTGCGCGAGCGCGGCGTCGAGTTCGACCTCGAGCGGGACGGCGAGCTGGCGCTCGGCCTTGAGGGCGGTCACACGCGGCGGCGGATCGTCCACGCCGGCGGCAGCCAGACCGGGCACGAGATCACCTCGAAGCTGGCGGCGATGGTCGCCGCGCAGGAGCGCATAGCCGTCCGCGAGCGAACCTCGGCGGTTTCCCTATGGAGCGACGGGGAGCGCTGCCACGGCCTACTCACCGACGGCGAGCCGCTCGCCGCCTCAGCGACGGTGCTGGCGACCGGCGGGGCGGCGGCGCTGTGGCGGCGCACCAGCAACCCGCGCGGGGCGATCGGGGCCGGGGCGACGATGGCCGCGGCCGCCGGAGCCGAGCTGGCCGACCTCGAGTTCTGCCAGTTCCACCCGACCGCGCTGGCGCTCCCCGGCAGCCGCTTCGATGGGCTGCTGATCACCGAGGCGGTGCGCGGCGAGGGTGCCACCCTGCTCGACGCCGGCGGGCGGCGCTTCACCGACGAGCTCGCCCCCCGCGACGCCGTCACGGCGGCGATCCTCGACCGGATCGAGGCCGACGGCGAGCCATTCGTCCGCCTCGACCTGCGCGGCGTCGACCCGGCTCGCTTCCCGAACGTCTTCGACTCGCTGCGCAACGCCGGGCTCGACCCCGCCGCCGAGCCGGTGCCGGTCGCCCCCGCCGCCCATTACACGATGGGTGGAGTCGCGGTCGACCTCGACGGGCGCTCCACCCTGCCCGGCCTCTTCGCTGTCGGCGAGTGCTCCTGCACCGGGCTGCACGGCGCCAACCGGCTGGCGTCGAACTCACTCAGCGAGTGCTTCGTCTTCGGCGGGCGCGCGGCGACGGCTGCACTCGGCGAGAAGCCGGCCCCCACCCGGCCCGCGCCAGGCGGGTGGCGCTTCCGGCCGCCCACCGAGGAGACCCGCGACGCCGTCTGGCGCCTGGCCGGACCGATGCGCCGCCCTCGTCAGCTGGTCGAGCTCCGCGACGACCCCTACCCGCTTGCCGCCGCGATCGCCACCTGCGCGCTGGAGCGGACGGAGTCCCGCGGCGGCCATCTGCGCGCCGACTGCCCCGAGCTCGACCCCGAGCTCGACGGCATCCACATCGTGCTGGGGCCGGACGGCGGGACCCGGCGCGAGCGGTGGAGCTAGCCGCTAGCGTCGGTTCGATGCTGCTCGGTGTCGACGTAGGCGGGACCTTCACCGACGCCGTCCTCTTCGACGGCGACGCCGTCCACACGGCGAAGCTGCCGACCACCCCGCAAGACCAGTCGCGCGGAGTGATCGCCGCGGTCGAGGAGGTCCTGAGCCGCGCCGGAGCCGGGGCCGAGGCGATCGAGTCCTTCGCCCACGGGATGACCGTCGGCACCAATGCCCTGCTGGAGGAACGCGGCGCCCGCACCGCGCTGATCGCAACCGAGGGCTTCGCCGACCTGCTTGAGATCGGCCGCCAGGACCGGCCCGACCTGTACCGGCTGTGCAGCCCGAAGCCGACGCCGCTGGTCGACCCGGAGCTGCGCTTCGAGGCGGGCGGGCGGATGGGGCCTGACGGCGAGATCGAGCCGCTCGGCGAGGACGAGCCGCAGCGGCTGGCGAGCCTGCTCGGCGAAAGCGGCGCCGAGTCGGTCGCGATCTGCCTGCTCTTCTCCTACCTCGACCCCGCCCACGAGCGCAGCCTCGCCGAGGCGCTGCGCCGCGAGCTGCCGGGGGTCCACGTCTCGGCCTCGCACGAGGTCCTGCCCCGCTTCCGCGAGTACGAGCGCTGCTCGACCACGGCGATCGACGCCTACCTCTCCCCCCTTCTCGGCCGCTACCTGGGCCGGCTCGAAGAGGCCGCCGTGGCGGCGGGGCTGCCCGCACCCGTGGTGATGCAGTCCTCTGGCGGAGTCGCCGCGGCCGAGGAGGCCGCACGGGCCGGAGCCTGGAGCGTCCTCTCCGGCCCGGCGGGCGGCGCGGTGGGGGCCGGCCTGCTCGCCCGGGTCAGCGGCGACGGCAACGCGCTCGGGCTCGACATGGGCGGCACCTCCTGCGACGTCTGCGTGGTCGAGGACGGCGCTGTGCGGCGAACCGACTCGCGCCAGATCGACGGGCGCGCGATCCAGTTGCCGATGGTCGACGTGCACACCGTCGGGGCCGGCGGCGGCTCGGTCGGCTGGCGCGACCCCGGCGGCGCGCTGCGCGTCGGCCCCCGCTCGGCCGGCGCGGAGCCAGGGCCGGCCTGTTACGGGCGCGGCGGCGCCGAGCCGACGGTGACCGACGCCAACCTGCTGCTCGGCAGGCTCGCCGCCGGGTCGACCCTGGCCGGCGATGTCGCGCTGGACCGCGAGGCCGCCCGTGAGGCGGTCGGAGCGCTGGCCGAATCGCTGGGCATCGATACGACCGAGGCGGCCGAGGGGATCGTGCGGGTAGCCGACCAGGAGATGGTGCGGGCGTTGCGGGTGGTCACAGTCGAGCGCGGCATCGATCCGCGCGGTTTTGCCCTGATGCCGTTCGGCGGGGCCGGGCCGATGCACGCGGCGGCGATCGCCGCCGCGCTGGACATCGAGCGGATCCTCTGCCCACGCGCCGGCGGGGTCCTCTCCGCGCTTGGCCTCTGCGCATCGGACCGCCGTCGCGACACGACCCGCACGGTGATGCTCAGCGGCGCCGAGTTCAACGCCGAGCGAATCGCCGCCGAGGTCGGCGAGCTTGTCGCCCGGCTGGGGGGCGGCCTCGACGGCGCCGAGCCCGAGGTGGTCTACGAGCTGCGCTACGCGGGCCAGGCATTCGAGCTTCCGGTGCCGGGCGACACCCGTCCGGACCCCGAGGACCTGGCGGCGCGCTTCGAGCGGGCCCACGAGGAGCGCTACGGCCATCGCGACCCCGAGGGCGAGGTCGTTCTCGTCCACATCCGCCTCGCCCTGGTGGAGGCAGGCCCGCGGCCGCGCCCCGCGGCGGCTCCGGCGGGCGGCCTGCACGAGAGCGCCAGGCAGATCCGCTTCTCCGGCGAGTGGGTGGAAGCTCCGGTCCTGCGCGGCGAGCCGCCGGCCGGGCTGGCAGCTGAGGGCCCGGTCGTCTTCGAGTTGCCGGAGGCGACCTTCGTCGTGCCGCCGGGGTGGGGCGCTGCGGTCGACGAGGCCGGCACGATCCGGGCGGACGCGCGATGAGACTCGACCCGGTCGGGCTTCAGGTGACGATCGGCGCCCTGCACGCCGCCTGCGACGAGATGGGCGCGACGCTGATCCGCTCCGCCTACTCGGCCAACATCAAGGAGCGCCACGACTGCTCGACCGCCCTCTTCGACTCCCGCGGCGAGCTGGTGATGCAGGCCGAGCACATCCCCGTCCACCTCGGCTCGATGCCCGACGCGGTCGCCGCGGTGCTCGGCGAGGAGCAACGGCCGGGCGGGGCCTGGATCCTCAACGACCCCTATCGCGGCGGCACCCACCTGCCCGACGTGACCCTGATCTCGCCCGTGTTCGTCGCGGCCGAGCTGCTCGGCTTCGCCGCCTGCCGCGCCCATCACGCCGACATCGGCGGGCCCAGCCCGGCCGGGATGCCGGCCCGCTCGCGCACGCTGGAGGAAGAGGGCGTGGTTATTCCGCCCACCCGGGTCGGCGATGGCGAGCTGGAGCGGCTTGCGGCCCGGATGCGCTCGCCGCGGCAGCGCCTGGCGGATCTGCGCGCGCAGGCCGCCGCCAACCGGATCGGCGCCCTGCGGCTGGGAGAGCTGGCCGAGCGCGAGGGTGCCGCAGCGCTGCGCGAGGCGATCGAGGAGATCCTCGCCTACGCCGAGCGCCGCACGCGCGCCGCGCTCGCCGAGCTGCCCGACGGCGCCTACGCGGCCGAGGACGTGCTCGAGGACGACGCCGGCGGGGAGCCGCGCGACGTCGCCCTTCGACTCGAGGCGCGAATCGAGGGGGAGCGCCTCGTGCTCGACTTCAGCGGCACCGACGCGCAGATCGAGGGCAACCTCAACTGCCCGCTCTCGGTGACCAAGTCGGCCGCTTTTTTCGCGGTGCGTGTGCTGACCGACCCCGACGCGCCCCCCTGTGCCGGCGCGTACCGACCGATCGATGTCATCGCCCCGGCCGGCTCCCTGCTCAACGCCCGCTTCCCCGCCGCGGTCGCCGCCGGCAACGTCGAGACCTCGAGCCGCGTCGCCGACCTGACGATCGCCGCGCTCGGCGGCGCGCGCCCGGCCCCCGCGCAGGGACAGGGGACGATGAACAACCTGACCCTCTCGGGCGAGGGATTCACGTACTACGAGACGCTCGGCGGCGGCCAGGGAGCGTGCGCCGACGCCGGGGGCCCGAGCGCGATCCACGTGGCAATGTCGAACACGCTCAACACCCCCGTCGAGGCGCTGGAGACCGAGTTCCCGCTGCGGGTGCGCAAGCTGGCTCTGCGTAACGGCAGCGGCGGAGCAGGGCGCCACGAGGGCGGCGATGGGATCGTGCGCGAGATCGAAGCGCTGGCGCCGATGCGCTTCAGCCTGATCGGCGAGCGCCGCCGCCACCCTCCGCGAGGCCGCGACGGCGGCGGGGACGGCGCCACCGGCGCCGACTTCCTTAACAAAGAGCCGCTGCCGGGCAAGGCCGAGGGAAGCCTGCAACCCGGCGACAGGCTGCGAATCGAGACGCCTGGAGGCGGCGGAGACGGACAAATAGACCGTTAATTTGGCGATTCGGGGCTGCTGGTCTAGAATGCGCGGCCTTGGGCGGGGCTCTCGCCTGGACAGGGGTCCATAGGCGCCAACGTCCCAGTCAGTGAATCACCGACCTTCTTGAGGTTAGATTTCAAATGCCGATCGCTTTAAAGGAATGGGCTGTAACAGTGCGCGCTCTCGCCGAGGGCGAGCAACTGCTGACCCTGCGCAAGGGCGGCATTCGCGAGGACAACAAGCACTTCGAGCTCGAGCACGAGCGCTTCTTCCTCTACCCGACCTTCGACCACCAGCGGAACAACCTGGTCCGCGAGTCCCATCACCCGGAGCTGCGCCGGGCGCTGGAGGAGGGTGTCTGGCCCGACGAGGAGCCGCCGCCCGGCGCGCTGATCCAGGACGGCGGCATCGCCCAGCCCGACCGCGTGCGGCTGCGCTGCTGGGCCGAGGTGACCGACCACCTGACGGTCACCAACCCCCGCATCGTCGATGAACTCTCGCCCTACTACGTCTGGACTCCGGACTACGCCGAGAAGCGGCTCAACTGGAAGCGGCGCCACCCGCTGCACATCCTGCTGCTGCGGGTCCACCGCATCCCGCGGCCGGTCACCGTCCGCGTCCGCGACGAGTACCACGGCTGCCGCTCCTGGGTCGAAATCGACCGCGAACTGCCCTTCGAGGGCACCCCGGTCATGGCCGACGAGGAGTTCGACCGCGCGCGCGCCGAGATCCACTCGGCATGCACGGCTTCCGAGCCAGTACTTGTCTAAGGTCGACTGGCCAAGCAGATCAAGGACGCAGGGAGCGTGGTGTGCTTCTGCACACGAGTGACCGAGGGCGCAGAGATGCGCTGGCCAGGCGGCCTTAGATGCCGTGGGTCGAGACGCATTCGCTGAGCTTCACGGCCCGCCACGACAGCGGCGACGCCGCCTTCGCCGAGCGGACGCTGGACCGCATGGAGGAACTGCGGCTGCGGCTCGAGGACCGCTTCCAGTCGGTTCCCGGCGAAGTCACCGTCGTCGTCCACACCAATCCGGCGCTGCTCGCCCTCGCCCACCCCTTTCTACCCGCGGCACGCTGGTCCGCGGCACCGGCGGGGCGCCGCTACCTGGCCGGCTGGGCGATGGCGACCGAGCTGCACGTGCTCAACGACCCTCATATGGAGCGGCGTGCCGCCGGCGAGGACTCGCGCGAGGCGCTGCGCGGGACCGCCGAGCGCCTCTACGCCCAGCTCGTGATCGCCGCCAACAACCCCGACCTCCCCCCCTCCTGGACGCCGCGCCGCTTCGTCCGCTACCTCGGCTGGGCCTGGCTGGTCGAGGGCGCCGCCCAGTACTTCGCCCGCCAGGTCGGCCTCTACCGCGCGGCGGTCATCCGGCGCCTGCGCGAGAACTCGCGGCCCTCGTTCCCGCCCTCGCGCCGCGACGCCGTGCTGCTCGGCGGCACGCTCTTCGACCTGCTCGAGGCCGAGCGCGGCCCAGAGGCCTGCGAGCACCTCGCGCTGCACCTCGTGCCCGGCGGCGCCGGCCCAACCCTGGAAGCGGCCTTCGATGCCCGCCTGGCCGAAATCGAGGCCGCCTGGCGCGACTACCTGCGGGCGATCGTCCGCCCCGCCGCCCCTTCCTAGTCGCCTAACCGGCGCCCGGGATTCCCTCGAGGGCCTCGCGCGCCCGCTCCGCAAGCTCCTCGGCGACGAGCACTTGGCGTGGGCCGGCCGCGAGAAAGTCGGGGACATCGAACCCCGCGGCCCGCTTCAGCATGCTGGGAATGCCGTGCTCGGAGAGCAGGCCCTGGATCATTTCCGCCTCGGCCTGGTTCTGGCCGTAGCCGACCTTGACCAGCTTGCCCTTACTCGACGACAAGGTCGACCTCGACGATCTTCAGGTCTTTGAGCCAGTAGCCCTTGACGTCGGCCGCCTCGGGATCGGCCAGCGAGACGATCAGGTAGATCGCGTCGGGCCAGTTGACCGCCTGGTTGACGTCGGTCTGCGACGGGTAAGCGGCGCTCTTGGTGTGCGAGTGGTAGATCGCCAGCAGCTCCTCCCCGCTGCCTTCGATCGCTTTCAAGGCGTCGAACTGGCCCTGCGGATCCATCTCGAAGCGCAGCGGGCTGGCGGCCGCGTTGACGACCGGCACCACCCGGTTGGCCACCCCGCCAGAGCCGCCGACCATCCCACAACACTCGTTCGGCAGATCCTCCCGCGCGTGGGCGACCATCTCGTCGACCAGCTCTTGAGAAATTCTCATCCGAGCGCTGTGAGGGCGCACGCCCTCACCACCAGACCGTGGAGTCGAGATTCTCAATCTCGTCGATCGGTTTGGTGTAGACGCCTGAGGAAAGGTACTTCCAGCCATCGTCGGGAATCAGGAAGACGACGTTGCCGCCCTCGAGCTCCTCGCCGATCCGGACAGCGATGCGGGCGATAGCCCCGGAGGAGACGCCGGCGAAGACACCCTCCTCGTCGAGCAGTTTGCGCGTCCAGACGATCGCGTCGCGGTTCGAGACCATGATCTTGCGGTCGAGCAGGGTGATATCGATGATCGGCGGGATGAAGCCGTCGTCGAGCGAGCGCAGGCCGTGCACCATCTCCCCCTGCATCGGCTCGGCTGCGACCAGCAGCGTGTCGGGGTCGTGCTCCTTGAGGCGCCGGCCGTTGCCCATCAGCGTGCCGCCGGTTCCGAGGCCGCCCACGAAGGCGGCGACGTCGTCCAGCTCTTCGAGGATCTCGATCGCGGTGCCGTTGTAGTGGGCGTTCGGGTTGGCCTCGTTGCCGTACTGATACGGCATGTGGTACTGCGGGTCCTCGGCCATCTCCAGCGCCACCTCAACCGCCCCGTTGGAGCCCTTGGCGCCCTCCGAGTAGACGATCTGCGCCCCGTACATCTCCAGCAGCTGAGTGCGCTCTTTGGTCACGTTGTCGGGCATCACGACCTTAAGCTCGTAGCCCTTGCGGCGGCAGATCATCGCCAGCGAGATGCCGGTGTTGCCGGAGGTCGGCTCGAGGATCGTCTGGCCGGGCTCGATCGCGCCCTCGGCCTCGGCCGCCTCGATCATCGATTTGGCGACGCGGTCCTTGACCGAGCCGGTCGGGTTGCGGCCCTCGAGCTTGGCGTAGATGCGAACGCCTGGCTTGGGCGAGAAACGCGGCAGCTCGACCAGCGGCGTATTGCCGATCGACTCGACGATGTCGCCGAAGCGTCCCCCGCAGGGTCTGTTGAGAAGCTGGTGGCTCGCCATCTCGGTCTCCCGTTACTTCAAAAAGTATAGCGCCGGTTGTCAGCGCGAGCCCGCCCTTGCGCAGCTCCTCGGCCTGGTGCTGGAGCGCTAGGAGGCGCCGCCGGCCATCGCCGGCAGGATGACGACGGTGTCGCCATCGGTGACCGCGGTGTCGAGCCCGTTGAGCACCCTCACGTCCTCGTCGTTCAGGTAGACGTTGACGTAGCGGTTGAGGTCGCCCTCGGGGCCGAAAAGCTGCGCCTCGGTCGCCGGATGCTCGGCCGTCAGCGCGCGCAGCACCTCACCGACATTGGAGCCGCCGGCCTCGACCTCGGTCTGGCCGCCCGTCTGAGCGCGCAGCACTGGTGGGATGCGAATCGTCGCCATCGGGAATGCGATCCTAATTGAGAGCGAGCGAAACGGGGCTCAACCGGCGCAAAATGCTTCGTAGTCGGGGAACTTGCCCAGATCCTGGTCGGCGATCTCCGGCGCGTTCTCGCCGCAGATCGGGCACTCGGGATCGCGACGCACCTTGAGCTCGGTGAACCTCGTGCTGAGCGCCTCGAAGAGCAGCAGGCGGCCGATCAGCGGCTCGCCGATCCCGAGGACCAGCTTGAGCACCTCATTGGCCTGCAGCAGGCCCATCGTGCCGGCCATCACGCCGAGCACCCCGTTGGCCGAGCAGCTCGGCGCCAGCTCGGCCGGCGGCGGCGTCGGGTAGAGGCAGCGGTAGCAGGGGCCCTCGAACGGGACGAAGGTCGAGATCTGTCCGTCGAAGCTGAGAATCGAGGCCGAGACGACCGGCTTGCGCAGGCGCACCGAGGCGTCGTTGAGCAGGTAGCGGGTGGGGAAATTGTCGGCGCCGTCGACGATCACGTCGTACTCGTCGAGCAGCTCGACGATGTTGGAGGAATTGAGCCGCGTGTTGTGCTCGACCACGTCGATGTCGGGGTTGAGCGCTTCGATCGTCAGCCGGGCGGACTCGGTCTTGGGAGTGCCGATCCGTTCGGTGTTGTGGATCACCTGGCGCTGCAGGTTGGAAGCGTCGACCACGTCGTCGTCGACGAGCCCGATCGTGCCGATCCCGGCGGCGGCGAGGTAGAGCGCGGTCGGCGCACCGAGCCCGCCGGCGCCGACGAGCAGCACCTTGGCGTTCAGCATCTTCAGCTGGCCGTCGACCCCGACCTCGGGCAGCAGCGTGTGGCGCGAGTAGCGGTCGCGCTGCTCGGGAGTCATGCCGCTGGCGGCGACAACCGGCAGCCCCTGCTCCTGCCAGGCGAGGATCCCGCCCGCCATTGAGGCGACGTCCTCGTAGCCGAGCGCTTCGAGCTGCTGGGCGGCAATGTAAGAGCGATTGCCGCTGCGGCAGTAGAGGATCGTGCGGGCCGACTTGTCGGACGCCGCGGCACCGATCTCGTCGCCGAGCAGCCCCGGCGGGACCAGCCTGCCGTTCTCGAGATGGGCCTCCTGGTACTCGTGCGGCTCACGGGTGTCGACCAAGACGACATCGCCGCCCTCGATCTCCTGCGCGGCCTCGAACGGCTCGATCTCCTCGACCTGCTGCTTCATCTGCGTAGTCGCCATGCCCTCTCCTAAGACTCAGGGGGAAATACCCTAATTCCGATCCGGCTTTACTTCAAAAAGTATAGCGACAATGAAAAGGCCGCCCGGAGGCGGCCTTTCGAGTCGCTTTTCCGCGGCCCCTAACCGAGGCTGGGGCGCATCTGGCGCAGCCTCTTGACCCGCTCCTCGATCGGCGGGTGGGTCGAGAAGAGGCCGGCGATGCCCTTGCCCTTGAAGGGGCGCACGATGTAGAGCGGCTCGGCCGCCTGGTTGACCTGCATCGGCATCGCTTCCGCCCCCTGCTCGAGCCGCAGCAGAGCACTGGCGAGCGACTCCGGGTTGCCGCAAATCTGGGCGCCCCCGGCGTCGGCGGCGTACTCGCGCTGGCGCGAGATCGAGAGCTGGATGATCGTCGCCGCGAGCGGCGCCAGCAGGACCAGTGCCAGGGAGGCGACGAGGCCGACCGGCGAGTTGTTGTCATCGCCGCCGAACCACATCAGCATGTAGGCCAGGTAGGTGATCGCGGCGCCGATCGCCGAGGCGACCGACTGGATCAGGATGTCGCGGTGCTGGACGTGGGCAAGCTCGTGGGCGAGCACGCCGCGCAGCTCGTCCTCGGAGAGCAGTTTGGTGATCCCCGCGGTGACCGCGACAGCGGCGTGCTTGGGGTTGCGGCCGGTGGCGAAGGCGTTGGGCTGCTCCTGCGGGATCATGTAGAGCCGCGGCATCGGCAGTCCCGCCCGCGTGGCCAGTTCACGGACTATCTGGTGCAGGCGCGGGTTGTCGGACTCCTCGATCGGCTTGGCCCGCGCCATCCCCAGCGCCAGTTTGTCGCTGAAAAAGTAGGAGCCGAGATTGATCAGCAGGGCGATGCCGAGGAAGATCGCGGCCGTGCTCGGGCCGCCGATCAGGGCGCCGATGACAACCAGCAGGCCCGAGAGCGACGCCAGCAGGATCGTCGTCCGCAGGGTGGCGCCGAATGTGGACTGCTTGGTCGTGGTCATCGCATTAGCTCCTGTCGTCGGTGAACCGTCCTCGAAGTATTGCGACGGACCCCCGATCCGGCCATAGGTGCCAGCCCCTATTTGCCGCTTCCGACTTTTTGGTTGCCATAGGACCCATAAGCTCGGACACGTGCGATTCGGATGGTCGAAATGACGACGGTGGCGATCGCGATCCTCGCCGGGGCGGTGATCGTTCTCGCCGCAAGCCTCGCGGTGCAGCGGCGTCGCCTCGCCCCGCTCGAGCAGCTGATCGAGGACATGGAGAAGGTCGACCTCAACCGACCCGCCTCCGCCCTGCCCGACTCGATCGACGGCGTCGGCGAGACCGAGGAGGTGGAGCGGATCGAGCTCGCCTTCCTGCGCATGCTGCGGCGCCTCGAAGCCGAGCGTCGCCGCGCCGGCAGCGCCGCGCTGCGCGCCCAGGAGGAGGAGCGGGCGCGGGTCGCGCGTGAACTGCACGACGAGGTCAACCAGTCGCTGACCGGGCTGCTACTGCGGCTCGAGGCGGCGCGCGAGGCGGCGCCTCCGGAGCTGGAGCCGGAGCTGGCCGAGACCCGGGCGCTCGCCAACCAGGCGATGCAGGAGCTGCTCTCGCTCGCGCGCCAGTTGCGCCCGACCGCCCTCGACGACCTCGGCCTCGCGGCCGCGATCGGCGGCCAGGTGAAGCAGCTCGAGCGCTCCGGCCTGGCGGCGGGGCTGAGCGTCGAGGGTGACTTCTCCGGCCTCGACGACGACGTGCAGCTGGTCGTCTACCGAGTCGCCCAGGAGGCGCTGACCAACGCTGCCCGCCACAGCGAGGCGAGCCGGATCGACGTCACCCTGCGCAGCCGCGACGGCGGGGTCGAGCTCGAAGTCGCCGACGACGGGCGCGGCTTCGCCTTCGAGCAGTCCGAGCGCGGGCTCGGCATCGGCGGCATGCGCGAGCGTGCACTGCTGATCGACGCCGAGCTGACGATCGAGTCGCGCCCCGATCACGGCACGACCGTCAGGCTGAGCGTATGAGGGTCCTGATCGCCGACGACCACGGCATCGTCCGTTCCGGCCTGCGACTGCTGCTCGAACGCCAGCCCGACGTCGACGTGATCGCCGAGGCGGCGGACGGCGCCGAGGCGCGCGAACTGGCGATCCGCGAGCGGCCCGACCTGGCGATCCTCGACGTCAAGATGCCGAAGCTGACCGGGCTGCAGGCGACGCGTGAGATCCGCGCCCAGGCACCCGAGACCGCGGTCCTGATCCTCTCCATGCACGACGACGAGCGCTACCTCGAGGAGGCGCGCAAGGCCGGCGCCGCCGGCTACGTGCTCAAGGCCCAGGCGGACACCGACCTGCTCGCGGCGATCGCCGCCGTGCGCCGCGGCGAGCCGTTCTTCCCGACCCCCGGCGCCGCGGGCGCGCTGACCCCACGCGAGGAGGAGGTGGTCAAGCTCGTTGCCGAGGCCAACACCACGAAGGAGATCGCCGCGATCCTGCACCTCTCCGAGAAGACCGTCGAGAACCACCGGGCAAACGCGATGCGCAAGCTGGGAATGCGCGACCGGGTCGAGTTGGTCCGCTACGCGATCAGGCGCGGCCTGATCGAGCCCTGAGCCGAGCGGCCCCGTTTGCTTGACTGAGGACCGTCTCGATGTCCCGCCGCCAAGACTTCCGCGAAAAACGCTGGCTGGCCCTGGTTCTGCTCTGCTCGGCGCAGTTCGTCGTCGTGCTCGACGCCTCGATCGTCAACGTTGCCCTGCCCTCGATCGGCAAGGCTCTCGACTTCTCGCAGGAGAACCTGCCCTGGGTGGTCAACGCCTACGTGCTCACCTTCGGCGGCTTCCTGCTGCTCGGCGGGCGCACCGCCGACCTGCTCGGCCGCCGCCGAGTCTTCATGGGCGGCCTGCTGCTGGTCGCCGTCGCCTCGCTCGCCGCCGGCTTCGCCGCCACCGAGGGGCAGCTGATCGCGGCGCGGGCGGCGCAGGGCCTCGGCGCGGCGATCATCTCCCCCGCGGCCCTCTCGATCGTCACCACGACCTTCAAGGACGGGGCCGAGCGCAACAAGGCTCTCGGGGTCTGGGGCGCGGTCGCAGGCTCCGGCGGCGCCGCCGGGGTCCTGCTCGGCGGCGTGCTGACCGAGGGCCTCGGCTGGGAGTGGGTGCTATGGGTGAACGTCCCGGTCAGCCTGATCGCCTTCGCCTTCTCCCCCAGGCTGATCGCCGAGAGCCGCGCCGAACACGAGACCCGCGCCTTCGACGTCGCCGGCGCCGTCACCGTCACCGCTGCGCTCTCGATCCTCGTCTACGCCGTCGTCGACGCGACCCAGTCGGGCTGGGGGTCGACCAAGACGATCGGCCTGATCGCGCTCTCGGTCGCCCTGCTCGCCGCCTTCGTCGCGATCGAGCTGCGCTCTGCCAAACCGTTGGTGCCGTTCTCGATCTTCCGCATCCGCACCTTGACCGGCGCCAACGTGGTCGGCCTGCTGGTCGGCGCCTCGCTCTTCTCGATGTTCTTCTTCATCTCCCTGTACATGCAGCAGGTGCTCGGCTACAGCGCGATCCACGCCGGCCTGTCCTACTTCCCGCTGGCACTGACGATCATGATCTCGGCCGGCGTCGCCTCGCAGCTGGTCACCAAACTCGGCTACAAGCCTGTGCTGGCGACGGGAATGCTGTTCATCCTCGCCGGGCTGCTCTGGTTCAGCCGCGTTTCGGTCGGCGGCGGCTTCACGACCGACATCCTCGGCCCCTCGCTGCTCGCCGCCGCGGGGCTGGGCTTCGCCTTCGTGACGACCACGATCGCCGCCGTCTCCGGCGTCGAGGAAGGCGAGGCCGGGCTGGCAAGCGGCTTGATCAACACCTCGCAGCAGATCGGCGGCGCGTTGGGGCTCGCCGTGCTCTCGACGATCGCCACATCGCGCACCGACAGCGTCCTCTCCGGCGGCGGGACGAGCCTCTCCGAGGGTCTGAACGAGGGCTTCCAGATCGCTTTCCTCGGCGGCGCGGCGTTCGCGGCGCTTGGCTTCGTCCTCACCCTGCTCCTGATCCGCAGCAGCGACAGCCAGGCCCACGTCGAGCTCGGCAACGCCATCGCCGGCGGCCCTGCCGACGACGCAGCGACCGAGCCCACCTCCGCATAACCGACCGCTACAGTAGGATTTCCTCATGCTGTTCTCGACGAAAGCCGAGTACGGAGTCCGCCTGATGGTCGAGCTCGGCCGCCAGCCTGGCTCCACCCCGGTCTCGCTCAGCGCCGTCGCCGAGGCGGAGCGGCTGCCGCTCTCCTACCTGGAGCATCTGGTCGCCAAACTGCGCAACGCCGGGCTGGTCAGCTCGACCCGCGGCGCCCACGGCGGCTACCGGCTCGCCCAGCCGGCCGAGGCGATCACCCTCGACCAGGTGGTCGAGGCGCTGGAAGGGCAGATCGCGCCGATGGAGTGCTTCCATGAGACTCCCGAGGGCAAGGTGCTCTGCTCACATGAGAGCGACGGCGACCGTGCCTGCGCGACGAAGCTGCTCTGGACTCGCGTCCAGAGCGGCGTCACCAAGGCGCTCGCCGGCACCACGCTGGCCGAGCTGGTCGAGTTTTCCGGCGATTCGTCCGGCGGGGCCGAGCAGGCCCCCGTCGGCAGCGCCGCTTAATCCCACGCAACCACGAACGGAGTGACATTGGCTGAGCTGGAGATACGCAACCTGCACGTGAGCGCCGAGGGCAAGCAGATCCTGCGCGGGCTCGACCTCGACGTGGAGAAGGGCAAGGTCCACGCCCTGATGGGGCCGAACGGGTCGGGCAAGTCGACCCTGGCCAACGCGATCATGGGCCACCCCTCGCTGGAGGTCACCGACGGCACGATCGTCTTCAAGGGCGAGGACATGACCGAGGCCGATCCCGACGAGCGCTCCCGCGCCGGCCTGTTCATGGCCTTCCAATACCCCGTAGCGATTCCCGGCGTCTCGGTCAGCAAGTACCTGCGAATGATCCTCAACGCTCGCCGCGAGGCGCGCGGCGAAGGCGAGATCAAGATCAAAGAGTTCGCCAAGACCGCACAGGAGGCGATGGAGCTCGCCAACATCCCCAAAGACTTCTCCAGCCGTTACCTCAACGACGGTTTCTCGGGCGGTGAGAAGAAGCGCATGGAGCTGCTCCAGCTGGCGCTGCTGAGGCCCGAGATCGCCGTCCTCGACGAGACCGACTCCGGGCTCGATATCGACGCGCTGCGGGTCGTCGCCGAGGGCGTCAACACCTTCGCCGGGCCCGACATGGGCGTGCTGATCATCACCCACTACCAGCGCATCCTGCACATGGTCAAGCCCGACTCGGTTCACGTCATGTTCGAGGGCCGGATCGTCAAGGAAGGCGGCCCGGAGCTGGTCGGCGTGCTCGAGGAGAAGGGCTACGGCTGGATCGGCGAGGAGGTAGCCGCGACCGGATGACCGTCGCGGCCTCACCGTTCCCGATCGAGAAGGTCCGTGCCGCGTTCCCCGCCCTGGAGCGCGAGATCCACGGGCAGCCGGTCGCCTACCTGGACAGCGGCGCCAGCGCCCAGCGGGTGCTGGCCTCGATCCAGGCGGTCGACCGCTACGAGCGCGCCCATCACTCCAACGTCCACCGCGGCTCGCACACGCTCTCGGCCGAGGCGACCGCGGCCTACGAGGGTGCACGGGCGACCGTAGCCGACCACGTGGGCGCCGCCGACCGCCGCGAGGTCGTCTTCGTCCGCAACGCGACCGAGGCGATCAACCTGGTCGCCCGTGCCTGGGGCGACGCCAACGTCGGCGCCGGAGACCGCCTCGTGCTGACCGAGATGGAGCACCACTCGAACATCGTCCCCTGGCAGCAGCTGGCCGATCGGGTCGGGGCGGAGATCGACTGGGTCCCGATCGGCGAGGACGGCCTGCTCGACATGGACGCCTACGTGGCGCTGCTCGAGCGCGGGCCCAAGCTCGTCGCCGTCGCGCACGTCTCCAACGTGCTCGGCACCGAGAACCCGCTCGCCGAGATCGCCCGCCTCGCGCACGCGGCGGGCGCGCTGGTGCTCGCCGACGGCGCGCAGGCAGCGCCGAAGCTACCGCTCGATCTCACCGAGCTGGGAGTCGACTTCTACGCCCTGACCGGGCACAAGCTCTACGCCCCGACCGGGATCGGCGCGCTCTGGGCGAAGCTCGACCTGCTGCGCGAGATGCCGCCCTTCCTCGGCGGCGGCTCGATGATCCGCAAGGTGACCGTGGACGGCACCAGCTTCGCCGACCCTCCGGCCCGTTTCGAGGCGGGTACCCCGGCGATCGCCCAGGCGATCGGCATGGCATCGGCGCTGCGCTGGCTCGACGGCGTCGGCATGGAGGCCGTGCGCGAGCACGAGCGCGAGATCGCCGACTATGCCCTGCGGCAGCTCGCCGAAGTTCCAGGCCTGCGCGTCTTCGGCCCGCCGCGCCGGCCCGACCGGCTCGGCCCGGTCTCCTTCGAGATCGAGGGCATCCACGCCCACGACGTCGCCGAGATCCTCGACCGCCACGGGGTCGCCGTGCGCGCCGGCCACCACTGCGCACAGCCGCTGATGGACCGCCTCGGGGTGGCCGCCACCGCCCGCGCCAGCTTCGGCGCCTACACGACGCGCGAGGAGATCGACCGCCTGGCCGCCGGCCTCGAAGACGCGCGAAAGGTCTTCGGCCTCTGATGGACGAGCTCTACCGAGAGCAGATTCTCGATCACTACAAGCGGCCGCACAACTTCGGCCGGGTCGAGAGCCCCGACCTCGAGTTCGAGGACACCAACCCGCTCTGCGGCGACGAGCAGCACGTGACGATCCGGCTCGACGAGGACGACCGGGTCGCCGAGGTCGCATTCGAGGGCCAGGGCTGCGCGATCTCGACCGCGGCGACCTCGCTGCTGACCGACGAGCTGGTCGGCAAATCGCGCGAGGAGCTGCTGCGGCTGCCAAAGGAGTTCGTCCTCGACCTGCTCGGGATCGATATTTCGGCGACGCGGATGAAGTGCGCGATGCTCGGCCTGAAGGTGGTCAAGAGCGCCGGCCTCGGCCAGCCCGCCGAATGGGAGGACGAGGGCGAGCGGGGCGACCCGACCGAAGCGACCGGCGACCCGCGCTAGGCGAGCGAGCTAAGCCACTGCAGGCCGCGGCGAACCGAGTAGTCCTTGGCGGTGCCGTCGTCGTGGGCCCCCCAGACACGAGCGAGCGAAACACGCGGGTCGCGCTCGGCGAAGCCGATGTTCATCGAGCAGGGCACAATGCGGTCTTCGCAGCTCTGGAAGATCAGCAGCGGGCGCAGGCTCGGCTGCCGGGCCGCCGAAAAAGCACGCAACTCCGCCTCCGAGGCATGCAGGTGGCGCCAGGAGTGCGGGTCGCCCGCAGACGTGCTCGCGTAATGGCGGGCGTAGGGCGAAGCCCATGCGCGCAGGGCGGTCGGCGGCGACTTCGCCGCGGCGGCGCGGACATAGCCGCGTGAGGCGAGCCAAGCGGCGATCGCACCGCCGGCCGAGTCGCCGTAGGCAAAGACCTCGCGGCCTTCCCGGCGCAGGCCGAGCGCCAACTCCTTCATCTGCAAGAACGCGGCGGGCAGGTTGTCGAGCGGATATCTCGGCTGCAGGGTGTCGAACTCCCCCTGCTGCGCCGCGATCTCCGCGGCGTAGTCCATGAAGGCCGGTTCGCCGCGGAAGAAGCCGCCGCCGTGGATCAACAGGAGGACGGGCCGGGGGGCTTCCGCCGCGGCCGACCGCGGAGCGAACGCCAACGCCGCGAGGCAGAGCGCAAGCAGGACAAGCCCGCCGTCGACGGCGCGCTTGAGGCTGGATGGAACACTCGTCATCGGCACGGCGAAATTCATCGACAGGCAAAACCGCGAAATTGAGCGAAAGGTGCGCTCGTCTTGCTCAGGCGGCGCCCGCGCTCGAGTCGCCGTTGAGCGCGATCACCGCGAACATCGCCCCGTGGGGGTCGTTGAGGATCGCAAATCGACCGACCGGGACCTCGATCGGCTCAACCATGACGCTGCCGCCGAGCTGCTTGGCGCGCTCGATCGTCGCGTCGGTGTCCTCGACCGCGAAGTAGACGCCCCAGTAGGCGGGAATCTCGTCGGGCACGCAGCGCTCGCGCTGGTTGAGGATGCCGGCGACCGGGCTGCCGCCAAGCTCTATCGTCGTGTACTTGCCGGCCTCGCCCAGATCCCGCGTGTCGAAGGTCCAGCCGAACACGGCGCCGTAGAACCTTTCCGCGGCCCCGACGTCACGGGTGTTGAGCTCGTTCCAGGCGAGCGTCCCCGGCTCATTGACGAGCGCCGCCCCGACGAAGGTCCCCGGCTGCCAGACGCCGAAGACGGCGCCGCCCGGGTCGGTGAAGATCGCCATCCGGCCGAGGTCCATGACATCCATCGGCTCGGCGATGACCGTGCCGCCGGCATCGAGCACGTGGCCCGCCGCCACATCGGCGTCGGCGACCGTCAGGTAGGAGCTCCAGGCGACCGGCTGCTCGGGCTGCATCAGCGGCATCACGCCGGCGACCGGCTTGCCGCGCAGCATCGCCTGCCGGTAGCCGCCGGCCTGCTCGGCGTTCTCGGCCTCCGGCACGTCCCAGCCGAAGAGGGAGCCGTAGAAGGCGACCGAGCCGTCGAGGTCCGGGGTGCCGAGGTCGATCCAGCACGGGGTACCGGGGGCGTAGCTGCTGATCTCGCTCATCGTCGCCTTCCTCTAAAATCCGACTGGAGAAGTAGGATTAAGTCTCAACCCGCACTAAAGCAAGGCAAGAGGGTACCCCGTAATGAGCGAAACCGCTGGAACCAAGATCTCCGTCTGCGCGCTTTCCGAGCTGCCGCCCGGCGCGATGCGCCTGGTCGAGCACGACGGGACGAAGATCGGCGTGTTCAACTGCGACGGGACGCTGTACGCGATCGAGGATCGCTGCTCGCACGACGACGGGCCGCTCGCCGAGGGCGAGTTCGACACCGCGACCTGCACCGTCGAGTGCCCCCGCCACGGCTCGCTCTTCGACCTGACCAGCGGCAGGCCGAAGACCCTCCCCGCCTATGCTCCGGTGCGGACGTTCACGACGGCCGTCGTGGACGACACCATCGTTCTGGAGGTCTGATCGAACATGGCAACGCCCGAGGCAGTCGCAGAGAAAAAAGATCTGGCTGGGATCAACGCCGACTACAAGGAGAAGTTCGGCTTCCACGATCCCGAGACCGGCTACGCGTACAAAGCGCCCAAGGGGCTCTCGCGCGAGGTGGTCGAATCGATCTCCGACTACAAGGACGAGCCACAGTGGATGCGCGACTTCCGGCTCAAGGCGCTCGAGCATTTCGAAAGCCGGCCAACCCCTGACTGGGGCGGCAACCTCGGCCAGATCGATTTCGAAGACATTCACTACTTCGTCCGCGCCTCGGACAAGAACAGCCGCGACTGGAGCGAGGTCCCGGACGACATCAAAAACACCTTCGACCGGCTCGGCATCCCCGAGGCCGAGCGCAAATTCCTCTCCGGCGTCGGCGCCCAGTACGAGTCCGAGGTCGTCTACCACCAGGTCAACGAGAAGCTCGAGGCCCAGGGTGTGATCTTCACCGACATGGACACCGCGCTGCGCGAGCACGAGGACCTGCTGCGCGAGTACTGGGCAACCGTGATCCCGCCCAACGACAACAAACTGGCCGCGCTCAACTCGGCCGTCTGGTCGGGCGGCTCGTTCGTCTACGTCCCCGCCGGGGTCAAGGTCGAGATGCCGCTGCAGGCCTATTTCCGGATCAACACCGAGAACATGGGCCAGTTCGAGCGGACGCTGATCATCGCCGAGGAGGGCTCCGACGTCCACTACATCGAGGGCTGCACCGCGCCGGTCTACTCGTCCGACTCGCTGCACTCCGCGGTGGTGGAGATCGTCGCCAAACCGAGCTCGCGCGTGCGCTACACGACGGTTCAGAACTGGTCGCAGAACGTCTACAACCTGGTCACCAAGCGAGCCGTCGCCGAGGAGAAGGCGACGATGGAGTGGGTCGACTGCAACCTCGGGTCGAAACTGACGATGAAGTACCCGTCGATCTACCTGCTGGGCCGCGAAGCCCACGGCGAGATCCTCTCGATCGCTTTCGCCGGCGAGGGCCAGCACCAGGACGCCGGCGGCAAGATCATCCACGCCGCACCGCACACCTCGTCATCGATCTTCTCCAAGTCGATCTCCAAGGACGGCGGGCGCAGCACCTACCGCGGCCTGCTCGAGATCGCCGACGGGGCGACCGAGTCGCGCTCCAAGGTCGTCTGCGACGCGCTGCTGCTCGACGAGGACTCGCGCTCGGATACCTACCCGACGATCCGCATCGGCGAGAACGACGCCGACGTCGGCCACGAGGCGACCGTCTCCAAGATCGGCGACGAGCAGGTCTTCTACCTGCAGAGCCACGGGCTCGACGAGGAGGAGGCCTCGAAGATGATCGTCAACGGCTTCATCGAGCCGGTCACCAAGGAGCTGCCGATGGAGTACGCGGTTGAGCTCAACCGCCTGATCGAGCTGCAGATGGAGGGCTCAATTGGCTGAGTTGGCCACCCTCCCACCCCTTCCCGACCAGAAGACGAAGGGGTGGGAATTCACCGATCTCTCGAAGCTCGATCTGGACGCCTACGAAGCCGGTTCCGCCAACCCCTCGATCGGCACCGCCGACGGGGCGACCGTGCTGCCTCTGGCCGAGGCGCTCGACTCCCACCGGGAGCTGGTCGAAGGGCGGCTCGGCGCGCTGGCGCCGAGCGACGACCCGTTCGTCGCCCGCAACGAGGCCGGCTGGCGCGACGGCGTCCTGATCCACGTGCCGGCCGGGGTCAAGGTCGCCGAGCCGATCCGGATCGAGCTGCCGCTCGACGAGGACGGCGTCGCGGTTGCCTGGCGCACCCTCGTCGTGATCGAGGAGGGTGCCGAGGCGGAGGTCTGGGAGCACAGCCTCTCGGCCGGCGACGAGACCGACGCCCTGCTCAACTCGGTCGTCGAGCTGCACGTCGGCCAGGCGGCGACCCTGCGCTACGTCTCGACCCAGGACATCTCCGAGCGCGCCTGGATCTTCTCCAGCCAGCGTGCCGAGGTGGAGCGCGACGGGCGGCTCGACTGGACCGCGCTGGGCTTCGGCTCGGGGCGCGGCAAGGTCCGCATGGATACCCGGCTCGCGGGAGCCGGCTCGGAGGCGCGCGTGACCGGCGGCTATGCCGGCGGCCCGGGCCAGCACCTCGATTTCGACACGACCCAGGTGCACTCGGCGCCGAACACCTTCTCCGACCTCGCCTTCCGCGGCGTGCTCGCCGCAGGCTCGACCGCGGTCTGGCGCGGCATGATCCGGGTCGACCCGGGAGCGCAGCAGACCGACGCCTTCCAGGAGAGCCGCAATCTGCTGCTCTCCCCCGACGCCCACGCCGACGCGATCCCCGGCCTGGAGATCGAAGCCGACGACGTGCGCTGCACCCACGCCGCGGCGATCGCGCAGATCGACCGTGACCAGCTCTTCTACCTCACCTCGCGCGGGCTCGACCCGGCGAACGCCAAGCGGCTGATCATCGAGGGCTTCCTCGAGTCGCTGGTCGAACGGCTCGCCGAGGGACCGGTGCGCGAGGAGATCTCGGCGGCGCTGGAGCGCCGTCTCGCCGAGATCCTCTAGGCCCGTCCCTTCACACCGTCCCACTGAACACCGAGGCCACCGGAGTGGCTGAATAATCCGGTGGCCTCGGCACTACTTGTCCTTATGGGAGGGAGGGATCGAAAAATGAGATTGGGAAGACCTTCTGAGGCCCAGTCAACCACCGGGGGCCACGGCGGGCATCGGTAGTTAGCCGAGCAAAGGGCGGGGCTGTCCCACACCTTCCGCTCACGAGTTCGCCACCGAGAGCAGGTAGAGGCCGAAGCAGGTGAAGGCGACCATCACCGCCAGCATCCAGTACTGCGAGCGCGTCGCCTGCCTGTAATCGCCCCAGTAGGCGACCGCCCGGTCGTGAGCGAGGGTGAGGCCGACGACGTGGCCGATCACGAGTGCGCCGACCTGCACGTACCAGATCGCCGTCGCGCTGAGCAGCTGGAAGTCGATCCCCGAGGAGGCGGTGCCGAAGAGGTCGGTCGTCCCATTCCCCAGCGGGTCGGAGAGCAGATAGGTGAACTGCGCCTGCTCCTGGAAGACGAAGAGGCTGAAGTAGTGGGCGACCAGGTACGCGAACGCGATCGGGATCAAGGTGTGGGCGAAGCCCGTGCGCAGCTTGCGAAACGGGGGCGCACCCGGCACACCCGCCATTCCCCGCACGCCGATCAGGTAGACGAGCGCGACCCCCGCGAAGCAGAGCCCGATGAAGATCGTGTCGGTCAGGCGCAACGCGCTGGTGAGGCCGATACCGGCGTCGACGAGGCTTTCGAAGGTGCTTTCCATCGCCCCCTTGAAAGCGCCCTCCTGGGCGCCGTCGAAGCTCGTCGTCGCGATCGAGGCGATCACGACCGCCACCGACCCGGGCAGCGTCGCCCATCGCGTCGCGGCCGTGAACGGGCGGCGCAGGCCGAGCCGGCCCTCCTCGACGCCGAAGCAGCCGAGACTGCCGAACATGCCGAAGTAGACCGAGAAGACCTCGCCCGTGCGACACCACTGCTCGACCCCGAAGAGCGCCATCATCGCCAGCGTGTAGACGCTGTAGACAATCGCGGCGACCGCCGCCGCGTGCGGGTCGAGGCCGACGGCGACCCCACCGCTGGCGCCGTAGACGATCTCCAGCCAGACGACGGCGATCAGGCCGATCGCGGCCGGCCAGCGGCCGAGCTTCTCCGGATAGCGCAGGTGTGTGGGGCGCTGGCCGGCGAGCGCCGTGAAGACGCCGCCGGTGAGGCGCCCGACCGCGCGCCATGGATTGAAGGGCCGAAAAACGTCGCCGAGGAAGACGCTGAACAGTGGGAAGCCCAGCCAGACGGTGACGTAGAGAAAGGTGAGGGCGAAGTTGCGGTCGGGCGCCTCGGTGCCACGCAGGCCGGCGTAGATCGCCAGCCCGAGCAGGAAGACGCCGACCAGGCCGTAGGCGATCTGGGCGGGCAGCGAGAGCAGCGCCCGCGAAGGCCCCGCCCCGAGGGGGCGCCAGCGGCCCTGCTCGAAGCGGGGCACGCGCCAGCCGACCGAGAGCGCGAAGAAGGAGACGATCAGGACGATCGACGCCCCCCAGGCGAACAGCCAGGCCGGGACCGGCAGGTCCTGGCGCGCGACCAGCGCGTGCGCGAACGGCAGCCAGCTCACGGGTTGACTCGGATTTCCGCAATCTGTTCCTTGCGCCCCTCCAGCTCGACCTCGAAGATCCCTTCGATTTCAGCCGGGAAGGAGAACGAGGCGGAGCCGCCGGCGGGCACGTCCTTCATCAGGTCATAGCCGTGGACATGGATCTCATCGGCGACGTCGGAGTCGACCGTGAAGGCGATCTCATCTCCGGAGTTGTATTCGAGCTCCTGCACGCCGCCGACCGGTTCGCCGTTCTTGACGACGATCTTGGTGGCGGCCGGCATGGCGCCGCCCTTCGCCTCTTCGCCGCTCTTGGCGCCGCCACCGCCGGTCGCGGTGCTCGTGGTGTCGCCGCTGCTGCCGCAGGCCGCGAGGCCGACGACGGCGATCGACGCGAACAGCAGGGAAAGAATCCTCTTTGAATGGGACATGAAGCCATCTCCTCTCGATACGAGTTTCGTGTGGACCGGTGCGTGGTGGAGACGGCCAGGCGGCGGCCGGCCGGATCGATCGACCATGGCGAGAAGCTAACGCAAGATCTCAAGGCCGGATAAGTTGCGCGCCCCATGCGACCCGAGCGGGACAACATCGCGGCGCCCGACCTGCCCGAGGGGATCGAGTGGGTCGGCGAGGCGCCGAAGCTCGATGCCGGTGGCGACGGCCGGCGGGCCGGTGCTCGTCCACTTCTTCGACTTCGCCCAGCTCAACAGCGTGCGCACGCTGCCCTACGTGAGCGAGTGGGCACGGCGCTACGCGGACGCCGGGCTGACGACGATCGGCGTGCAGGCGCCGCGCTTTCCGTTCGGGGCCGAGCGTGACTTCGTGGCGACCGGGCTGACGGGCCTCGGGGTCGAGTTCCCGGTCGCGATCGACGCCGAGCGCCGCCTCTGGCATGCCTACGGCTGCGAGGGCTGGCCCAGCCTCTTCCTCTGGAAGCTCGGCGGTGCGCTCGCCTGGTTCCACTTCGGCGAGGGCGAATACCGCGCCACCGAGGAAGCGATCCAGGCCGAGCTGCGCGAGCAGGACGCCCTCCAGCCGCTGCCGCAGCCGATGGCCCCGCTGCGCCCCAGCGACGCCCCGGGCGCCAAGGTCATGCCCCCGACCCCCGAGCTCTTCCCGGGTGGGTCATGGGAGCGGCCCTGGGAGGGCGAGGAGCTGGAGGTCTCCTATGAAGCGGGCGGCGCCTACGCGACGGTCGAGGGCAAGGGCCAGCTGCACATCACCCTCGACGGCACCGAGCTTCAGCCGATCGCCGTCGAATCTCCGGCCCTGCAGACGCTCGCGGAGCACCCCCGCCACGAGCGCCACGAGCTGACGCTCCGCCCCAGCTCCGGCCTCCGAATCTGGTCGGTCAGCTTCGCCGCGGGCGCACCCTAAGCGCCTGCTGCAACCGCCTCGCGAATCTCCTTCGGCAGCATGAAGCGCACATCCTCGTGGACGGTGCGCAGCTCCGAGACGTCCTCGGCGCCGCGCTCGCGGAAGAGGGCGACGAGGTTCTCGACCAGCTCCTCCGGGGCGCTGGCTCCGGAGGTGATGCCGACAGTCTCCACGCCCTCCAGCCACTCCTCGCGCACCTGGTGGTGGAAGTCGATCAGGTGCGAGGCGGCGCCGTGTTCGCGCGCCACCTCGACCAGGCGGTTGGAGTTCGAGGAGTTGGTCGAGCCGATCACGAGCACCAGCTCGCACTCGCGGGCGAGCTGCTTGACGGCGATCTGACGGTTCGTCGTCGCGTAACAGATGTCGTCGGACTTGGAGCTGACGATCGCCGGGAACTTGGCTCGCAGAGCGGCGATGATCTCCCCCGTCTCGTCGACCGAGAGCGTGGTCTGGGTGATGAAGGCGACGCGCTCGGGGTCGGCGACCTCGAGATCCTCGACCTCCGCGGCGGTCTGCACCAGCACGATGCTGTCGGGGGCCTCGCCGGTCGTCCCTTCGACCTCCTCGTGGCCCTCGTGGCCGATCATCACGATCGTGTAGCCGTCGGCGGCGAAGCGGCGCGCCTCGACGTGGACCTTGGTGACCAGCGGGCAGGTGGCGTCGATCGTGCGCAGCTTGCGCTCCGCCGCGTTGTCGTGCACCGCCGGGGCGACCCCGTGCGCGGAGAAGACGACCATCTCACCCTCCGGCACCTCGGTCTCCTGCTCGACGAAGATCGCGCCGCGCTTGGAGAGCTCCTCGACCACGTGCTTGTTGTGGACGATCTCCTTGCGCACGTAGACGGGGGCGCCGTGGAGCTCGAGCGCGCGCTCGACGGTCTGCACGGCGCGGTCGACCCCGGCGCAGTAGCCGCGGGGGGCGGCCAGCAGGACACGTTTGGGCGCTGCGGTTTCGATTGCAGGCATACCCCGCAGGGTAACGGGGAGCTAGCCTTGCAAGGGATGAGTGCCAACGGAGACAAGCTGGAGCGGCTCAGCTCCACCGATGCCTCGTTTCTGACGAACGAGAGCTACTCGAGCCACATGCACATCGGCGGCATCCTGATCTTCGAGGGGCCGCCGCCGCGCTACGTCGATCTGGTCGAGCACGTGCGCGGCAAGCTGGACCAGGTCCCGCGCTTCCGCCAGCGGCTCGTCGTGCCACCGCTGGAGGCCGGGCGGCCACTGTGGGCCGACGACATCAACTTCAACCTCAGCTACCACATCCGCCACACTGCGCTGCCCGATCCAGGCGGCGAGGCGCAGCTGAAGCGGCTCGCGGCTCGCGTCTTCTCGCAGCAGCTCGACCGCTCCAAGCCACTCTGGGAGATGTGGCTCGTGCAGGGCCTGGAGCGCGACCGCTTCGCCCTGCTGACCAAGACCCACCACGCCGCGGTCGACGGGATCGCGGGCGTCGACATCGGCACTGTGCTCTTCGACCTCGAGCCGATCCCCGAGCCCGCTCCGGTCGACGACGGCTGGCAGCCGCGGGCCCAACCGAGCACGACCGACCTGCTCGCCCGCGGCGCGACCGAGCTGGCGGCAGCCCCCGTGAAGCTGGCCGAGCGGGCCGCGCGGGCCGTGCGCCATCCCGAGTCGGCCAGCAGGCGCGTGGTCGAGGCGTTGGGGGGCGTCGGCGAGATCGCCGGGGCCTTCGCCGACCCGGCGCCGGACGTCCCGCTCAACCGGGAAATCGGGCCGCACCGGCGCTTCACCTGGACGCGCTCGGAGCTGGCGGCCTTCAAACAGATCAAGGACTCGCTGGGTGGCACGGTCAACGACGTCGTCCTCGCCGTCGTCACCGGAGCGCTGCGCAAGTGGCTGCACTCGCGCAGCATCCGCACCGAGGGCCTGGAACTGCGCGCCCTGGTGCCGGTCTCGATCCGCAGCGCCGACGAGCGCGGCCAGGCGGGCAACAAACTGGCGGCGATGCGCGGGCCGCTGCCCGTCTACGTCGAGGACCCGGTGCGACGGCTGCGCGTCGTCAGCGAGCAGATGGAGGGCCTGAAGCGCTCCAAGCAGGCGCTCGGCGCGGAAGTGATCTCGCGCTTCAACGACTTCGCCCCACCGACCCTGCTCGCGCAGGCGGCGAGGATCAACTTCTCCACCCGGCTGTTCAACCTGATCGTCACCAACGTGCCGGGACCGCAGATGCCCCTCTACGTGCTCGGGCGCGAGCTGGAAGAGGTCTTCCCGGTCGCCTTCCTGCCGGAGGAACACGCGCTGGCGGTGGCGATCATGAGCTACAACGGCCGCGTCTGCTTCGGGCTGCTCGCCGATTACGACTCGATGGAAGACGTCGAGACCGTCGCGGCCGGGATCGACGAATCGCTGGAGGAGCTGAAAGAGGCCGCGGCCGCCGCTGCCGCAGTCTGAGGCCCACCCCCGGGTCGCCGAGGTCAGTCCTGCCGATGGCTAGGCTGAGAGCGTGTTCATGCTCATAGCCCTCTTCATCGCCGTCCCGATCCTCGAGCTCTACGTGATCATCAAGGTGGGTGGCTTGATCGGCGTGCTGCCGACCGTCGTGCTGCTCTTCGGCATGTCGGTGCTCGGCGCAACCCTGCTGCGCCACCAGGGGCGCGGCGCCTGGCAGCGCTTCAACCAGGCCCTCGCCGAGGGCCGCTTCCCCGGCCGCGAGGTCGCTGACGGGCTGATGATCACGGTCGGCGGCGTCCTCCTGCTGACCCCCGGCTTCATCACCGACGCGGTCGGCCTGCTGCTGCTCCTGCCCCCCACCCGAGCAATCGCCCGCCGCCTCCTGCAGGCCTACGCCGGCAGGCGCCTGATGGTCGTCGGCATGGGCGGCGTCCGCGGCGGCCCGAGGCCCTACGAGCCCGGCGCCGCAAAGCGACCCTACGACTACGACGGCACGGCCGAGGAGATCACCGACGACGACCCGCAGCTGCCGGGCTGAAGGCCCTCAGCCGGCGGCACCCTGCTCGCCGGCAACCACGAGCGCCCGCTGCACGACAAGCGGCGTGAGCAGCTCGAAGACAAACACCGCGCCGAGCACGACGGCGGCGACCTGCTCGCCCACCTCGGCCGATCCGACGCTCGCGGTGCTGCTAACCACGAAGGAGGCGAGGCCCACCGCCATCCCAGCCAGCGGCAGCTGCGCCGCGGCGCTCCAGCTGCCGTGACTGACCTGGCGCCCCTCCCGCGTGAGGAAGAGCCCCAGCCTCCCGCCGGCCAACCGGCCGATCACCCGAAAGGCGATGAAAGCCGCCCCCAGAAGTCCGAGCTCGGCAAAGCGACCGAGATGGGCATCGGCGCCGGTCACGAGGAAAAAAACGAGGAAGATGGGTGGCTCCAGAAGGCGGACGTGCTCGAAGACCGCGTGCGGCGTGCGGCGATCGTTCGCGGCCACCGCACCCATGACCAGCGCCACGATGACAACCGACGCCTCCAGATAGCGTGCCGCGCCGACCGCGAGTATCAGCAGAACCCAGACGAGCAGAAACTGATGGTCCCGCGACTCGATGCGAGCCGCGAGCGCGGCGAGCAACCGGCCGCCGACGTAACCGCATGCCAACGACGCGCCGAGGACCTGCAGGAGCGCCATGCCGGCGGTCGCCGTGGCGGACTCATCGGCGATCCGGGCCAGCACGAGCGGCGCACCGATCCCGAAGAGCAGCGCCGCACAGACGTTGTTGACGGCGGTGGCGGCCAGCAGGTCGTCGGTGAACCGACCCGCGGCACGCTGCTCTGCCACCAAGGCGCGGACCGTGACCGGAGCGGTCGCCGGGGAGAGCGCCGCCAGCAGGAAGGCCACCGTCGGCCGACCTCCGACCGCGACGACCACGGCGAAAACGGCGACGAAGCTTGCGAGGCTGCCGAGGACCGCCATCGGGATCACGGTGCGCCGCACGCTGCGCAGGACCGCCAGCCGAAGGCGGTCCCCGAGCAGGAAGACCATGGCCGCCAGCGCAACGCTGGCGACGGGACGGAGGGCCTGGAGCCGATCCTCGTCGATCGCGCCGCACGCCTGGGGGCCGAGGGCAAGCCCGATGGCCAGGAACACGATCACCTCGGAAATCGGGAGATAGCGGCGCGTCAGCACCGCCCCGCCCAAAGCCGCGGCGCCCAAGGCGCCGACCAGCAGCACGGGGCCGGCGCTGAGGTCGGGGCTCACGGTTGCGATGGACATCTGCGCCCCCGCGCTGGCGACGGATTCGTTCGCACCTCAGCCCTCTACCCGAATCTACGGCCGGCCACCCACGGCCGACTGCGACGCCTTGAAAGCCCCTCTGTCCCCGCAATCCCCGCCTAGAAGCCGAGGGCGAACTTGGCGTCCTCGGTCATCATCTCCGGGGACCAGGGCGGGTCGAAGATCATCTTGGGGTGGACGGCGCTGACGCCCGGCAGGTCGCCGACGAACTCCTTCATCTGCTCGGAGACCTGGGGGCCGATCGGGCAAGCCGGGGTCGTCAGCGTGAAGGTCACGTAGACGTCCTCTTTCTCGATCTCGACGCCGTAGACGAGGCCGAGCGAGACGAAGTCGAGCCCCAGCTCGGGATCGATCACCTCTTCGAGCGCCTCGAACACGTCTTCTTCGGTCAGAACTTCGGTTTGGTTCTCAGGCATGCCTACAGGCTAGCGACGCAGGGCGGCGACCTCCCCTGCCGTCGATTAGGGTGCGCGGCGTGAGCGAGGAACCAGGTCAGGCACTGCGGCGATCGATCGGGATCGTCTTCTCCGACGGCGGCTTGCTGGCGCTCAGCGCCGTGCGTGCGCCCGGGGCGAGTGAGCATGGCGAGGAGCAGGTCGCGGCCGTGCTCTGCGGGCCGGACGGGGCGCCCGTCGAGGTCTCCGAGACCCTGCTCTCGACCGAGTACGGGCCCGACGGCGTCCAGCGGCGGGCCACGCTGGAGCTGTGGACCGACGGGGACGACGGGCAGCCGTTGCGCGGCGGTGGGACGCTGATCAGCTCCGCCCGGGTACAGCGACCGGGAATGGACTCAGACCTCGCCTTCTTCCGTTGGTCGGTCGAGGGGCGCGAGGGCCTCGGCCACTACGAGGTGGTCCGCGAGAGTGCCTGAGCCGGGTCGTCGCATCGAGGCGGTGATCTCCGACTTCGGCGGCGTGCTGACGACGCCCCTGGTCGAGTCGTTCATGGCGTTCCAGGACCAGACCGGGATAACGACTGAGGCGCTGGGCAAGGGGATGCAGGCCGCGACCGAGGCGAACGGCGACAACCCGCTCTACGAAATGGAGCGTGGCGAGATCACCGAGGTCGCCTTCCTGGAGGCTCTCACCGACAGCCTCGAGCCGCTGCTCGGCCACCGGCCGGAGATGCACCGCTTCAAAGAGATCTACTTCGAGGCGCTACAACCGAACCCGCCGATGATCGACCTCATGCGCGAGCTGAAACGGGCGGGCTACCGGATGGCGATGCTGACCAACAACGTGCGGGAGTGGGAGCCGCTGTGGCGGTCGATGCTGCCGGTCGACGAGATCTTCGAGACCGTCGTCGACTCCGGCTTCGTCGGCTGCCGCAAGCCGGAATCGAAGATCTACGCGATCACGCTCGACCGCGTAGCCCTGCCCGCCGAGTCCTGTCTGTTCGTCGACGACGTCAAGGTCAATTGCGAAGGCGCCGAGAAGGCCGGCATGAGTGCCGTCCACTTCCAGGACAACGAGCAGGCGATCGCAGAGGTCCGCGAAGCACTCGACAACTGACCAGGGCGTGCAGGACGACGACTGAAGACCCCGAGATGCGCGCCCTGGTCAGTTGTCGCTGCCGGCGCGGTCCCAGACGTAAAGCTCTACGGCCTCGACCGCGAGCTCCATCAAGCGGGGCTGGGAAAGCAGCTCGAGGACGAGCTCCAGAGCGTCGTCTTCGGTGACGCCGGCGTCGACGGCCTCCTCGCCGCGGAAGCCGGCGGCGAGCTTCAAGGCCTCGCGACGGTTCTCGCCGAGCGAGCCGAAGGCGCCCATCAGGAAGTCGCGGTTGGGGACCGGCTGGCCGAGCTCCAGCGAGCCGTGCCAGGCGGCGAGCATCGAGAGGTCGTGCTCGTCGAGCTCGGAGAGCGCTTTCGCGTAGTGGACCTCGAGCTCGTCGTCGGGAATCTCGTCGACCCAGGCCCGCACCGCCTCGCCGAGTAGCTGGCGGCGGGCCTCACGGCCTATCGAGTCGGCGATCGCGCGGATCGCGTCGGCTGGGTCTACGAAGCAGAGTGACATTTGCTGCGCTCAATCTAGAGAGGGCGGAAGACGCCAAAGCTGGGACCGGAATTGCGCCAATTGCGGCTTCCCGTGAGGACTTGGGCGCCCGAGAGCACGCCGGTGCCCGACCTATGCTGGCTCGTTCCGCCGATGCCGCTGAAGCTGATCCAAGGACCTCCCAACTCCGGTCGCGCCGACCGGGTGCAGGCCCTCTTCCGGGAGGCGCTCGACCGCGACCCGGTGCTGGTCGTGCCGACGCGCGACGATGTCTACCGCTTCGAGCGCCTGCTCTGCGCCGGTGGGACGACGCTGGGCGGCTCGCTGCTCACCTTCGCGGACCTCTTCCGCGAGGTCGCCGGCACCGTCGGCCCACCGCCCGGCGAGGAGCTGACCCCCGCGCAGCGCCTGGCCGCCGTCTCGGTCGCGATCCGCGCGTCGCGGGACGGCCTGGGCCCGCTGCGGCGCTCCGCCGCCCGACCCGGCTTCGCGATCCCCTTCGAGCGGCTGCTCGACGAGCTGCAGAGCGCCGGGCTCGAGCCGGGCGCTCTGGGCTCGGGCGCCCAGACGCTCGAATCCTCGGCCTACTTCGGCGACCTGGCGACGCTGTTCGCCGCTTACGCCGAGGTGCGCGACGGCATCGGCCTGCCCGACGCGCACGGAATCGCGACGACGGCGATCGCGGCGCTGCGCGCCGACCCCGGCGCCTGGAGAGCCCGGCCGGTATTCCTCTACGAGCCGGGCGAGCTGACCGCGAACCAGCGCCACCTGATCGACGCGCTCGCCGACGCCGCCGAGGTGACGATCGTGCTGCCCCACGAAGAGGGCGGCGCCGCCCTCGCCGCCCGCTCGGCGCTTTCCCGGGAGCTGGCCGCGACGGCCGAGTCGATCGAGGCCCTCGCCGTCCCGCCCGGTCCGCGGCCGTTCGGCATCGAGCCGCTGCTCGCCCACCTGCAGCGCGAGCTCGGCCGATCCGAGCCGGCTCGGATCGAGCCCGGCGAGGGGCTGACGGTGCTGCGATCGGCCGGAGCGCGGAGCGAGGCCGAAGCGATCGGCGCCCAGATCGCGCGGCTGGTCGGGGACGGCGCCGCGCCCGACGGCATCGCGATCGCCGTCCGCGACCCGGCCCGGCGCGGGCCGGCGATCGCCTCGGTGCTCGAGGCCTACGGCATCGGCGTCGCCCTGGAGGCGGAGATCCCGGTCGCGACGACCTCGGTCGGCGGGACCCTCATCGCCCTGCTCGAGACCGAGCTGGGTGACGGTCGGGCGGCCGACCTGCTGCGCTTCCTGCGCGGCCCCTCCGGGATCGCCCCAGGGACGGTCGACTGGTTCGAGCGCGCCGTGCGCCGGCGGCGACTGCAGAGCGCCGGCGCGGCGCTGGAGCTGTGGGCGGAGACCCACGAGCGGCTGCCGGGCGACGTCGAGCGGCTGCGGAGGGCGATCGCCGAAGGGCCCGCGGCGGCGGCGGCCGCGATCGCCGGGCTCGCCGCGACGATGGCCTCGCGCCCGCTGCGGAGTGAGGAGGACGGGCCGGAGCCGCGGCGCGGCGACGGCCTGGAGCTGCGCGCCGCGGCGGCGATCTCCACCGCGCTCGGCGACCTCGCCGAGCTGCCCCGGCTGGCGCCGCCGCCCGAGGACCTGGCGGCAAGCCTGCGCGAGCTGCGCTTCCCGGCCTGGAGCGGCCCGGTCGAGGGACGGGTGCGGATCGCCAGCCCCTACCGGCTGCGCGCCTCGCGCTTCGCGCGGGTCTTCGTCGCATCGCTGCAAGACGGCGAGTTCCCGCGCCGCGACCGCGGCGAGGACCCATTCCTCTCCGAGGCCCAGCGCCTGGCGCTCGGGCTGGAGCCGCGGCGCGACCCGGACGAGGAGGAGCGCTACCTCTTCCACGCCTGCCTGGCGCTGCCGAGCGAGCAGCTCTTCCTCTCCTACCGCGACAGCGACGAGAACGGGGTCGCCGAGCCGCGCTCGCCCTTCCTCGACGACGTGCGGCGCCTGCTCGACCCGCCACCGCCCGCCGAGGGACCCGATCCGGTCGAGGCCGGGCTGACGATCGGACGCGACCTGGCCCATGTCGAGCTGGCGCCGGGCCGGATTCCCGGCGATGAGGAGATGCAGCGGGCGCGGCGGGCGGAGGCGGCGGCCCGCGCCCCGGGACCGCTTACCAACCCGGCCGTGCTCGACGCGCTCGCCGCCGTCGCGGCCTACGGCGGCACGACGCTCGAGGGCTTCGATGTCTGCTCATACCGCTGGTTCGTCTCGCACGAGCTCGACCCGCAGCCGCTCGACCCCGTCCCCGACCCGCTCGTCCAGGGCGGCCTGATGCACGAGGTGCTGGAGCGCCTGTACGGGGAGCGGCCCGGCGGCGACCCGCTCCCCCGGCCCGGCTCGCTCGCCGCCTGGACCGCCCGCGCGAACGAGCTGACGGCGCAGGTCGCGGCCGAGCGCGAGCTCGGCGGCCACCCGGCCGAGCGGGCGATGGCCCGCCGGGTCGAGGGCCTGCTCGTGCGCTTCCTCGCCGACGAGGCGGGGCGCGAGACGGGCGGCTTCGAGCCCTGGCTGCTGGAGGCGCGCTTCGGCGGCGGCGACGAGGCCGAGAAGCCGGCGCTGGAGATCGACGGCTGGGGCCTGCACGGGGCGATCGACCGGGTCGACCGCGACGCCTCCGGCCGTGCCCTCGTCCTCGACTACAAGCTCTCCCGCGCGGTCACCCCGCTCGCCAAGTTCGAGGAGCAGGAGAAACTGCAGCTGCAGCTCTACCTGATCGCAGTCGCAGAGCATTGGGGCGTCGACGCGGCGGGCGGCCTCTACCACCCGCTGCGCGGCACCTCGGAACGGCGCCCCCGCGGGGCGGTCCGCGACGACGTCGCCGAGCGGCTCGCCTCCTACCGGCTGGTCAACGGAGACGTCGCGGGCCCGGAGGACTTCGAGCAGATGCTCGCCGATGCGCGCCGGCGCGCCGGGGAGATCGTCGACCGCATGCGTCGCGGCGAGATCCGCCGCGATCCCGGGCCGAGGCGCGGCCTGCGCAACCACGACGTCTGCCCCACCTTCTGCCAGTTCGCGCCGATCTGCCGGCGCGACCGCGCCCCGGCCGAGGACGACGGCGAATGGGAGGGGCGATGAGCCGGCCTGCACCGACCCCGGAGCAGGCGCGAGCGATCGAGGCGCACGGTCGCGACATCCTGGTCGAGGCCGGCGCCGGGACGGGCAAGACCGGGGTGATGGTCGACCGCTACTGCCGCCTGGTCTGCGACCTGGAGACCTCGCCCGACGCGGTCCTCGCCTTCACCTTCACCGACAAGGCCGCGACCGAGCTGCGCCAGCGGATCCGCACCACGCTGGAGCAGCGCGCGGCCGCGGGATCCGCTCGGGCACAGGCGCTGCTGGCGACGATCGGGGGCGCCTGGGTGACGACCATCCACGGCTTCTGCAACCGCCTCCTCGCCGGGCACCCGGTCGCCGCCGGAGTCGACCCGCGCTTCCGTGTCCTCGACGCCCCCGAGGCGGAGCGGGCGGCGCGCGAGGCGTTCGACGACGCCCTAGCCGAGTTCCTCGCCGGCGACGATCCGGCCCGCGAGCGCACCCTGGCCGCCTTCGAGCTGGGCGGCCTGCAGTCGATCGTCAACGCGGCCCACGCCGAGCTGGGCAGCCGCGGGATGGCGCCGCGACTGCCCGAGCCGCCCCCGGCCGACCCGGCGGCGGCCGTGCGCCGGCTCGCGGTGGCCGCGAAGCAGACGCTGGAGGAGCTGAAGCCGACCGATTCGAAACGCGAGCTGGTCGAACGGGCGCTGGCGCGCTGTGGGGCAGCCGAGCCACCCGGGCTAGACGAGCTGGACGCGCTGCGCACCGAAAGCAAGGCGAAGGCGATGGACGGCTACCGCGCCGCGGCGGAGGAGGCCCTCACCCGCACGGCGGAGGCCGGCGAGGGAGGCGAGGCGTACGCCCACATCGCCGACCTGCTGGAGATCTTCGCTCGCCGCTACGAGGCGGCGAAGGAGCGGCGCGGCGGCCTCGACTTCGAGGACCTACAGCTGCGCGCCGTGCGCCTGCTCGAACGCGAGGAGATCGGCAACGCCTACCGGGCCCGGTTCGCGCACCTGCTGGTCGACGAGTTCCAGGACACCAACCGGCTGCAGCTGCGTCTGGTCGAAGCCCTGCGCGGGCCCCGCACCGAGCTGATGGTCGTCGGCGACGAGCTGCAATCGATCTACGGCTTCCGCCACGCCGACCTCGACGTCTTCCGTGAGCGGCGCGACGCGGTCGAGGCCGACCCGGGCGCCGAGGCGATGGAGCTGAGCGGCAACTTCCGCTCGCGGCCCGAGCTGATCGGCGCGGTCAACGCGATCGGCGCCGAGCTGATCGGCGATGCGTTCCACCCGCTGCGGGTCGGCGCACCCCCGAGTGAGCCGCGGCTCACGGACGAGGGCCCCGCGGTCGAGCTGCTGCTGACCGGCCGCGACGGCTGGGACGAAGAGGGGATCGACCTGGCCCCGGCGACCGACGCCGGCACGCCCGCCAGGAACCTGGCCGAGGCGCGCTTCCTCGCGGCACGGCTGCGCGAGCTGGCCGACGGCGGCGTCGAGCGCGGCGAGATGGTCGTGCTGCTGCGTGCCTTCACCCACCTCGACGCCTACGAGGACTCGCTCGAACGCGCCGGCCTGCGCCCCTACACGATCGGCGGGCGCGGCTACTGGTCCCAGCAGCAGGTCGCCGACGTCTGCGCCTTGCTGGCGACGATCGCCAACCCGCTCGACGACCAGGCCCTCTTCGGTGCGCTCGCGTCCCCCGCCTGCGCCGCGGCGCCGGACACGCTGTGGCTGCTGCGCGCGGCCGCCGGACGCCGCCGCCACGTCTGGCCGGCGCTGGAGCGGGCGGCTGGCCTGGGCGAGGCGGAGCTGGCCGAGCCCGAGCGGCTCGACGCGATCGCGGCCGGCGAGTTGGACTTGCTGCGCGGGTTCGCGACGACGATCGCCGAGCTGCGCGGCCGGGCGGGGCGACTGACGCTGGCCGGGCTGATCGAGGACGCTCTCGCCGCGACCGGGTACGACCTCGCGGTCTTGCTGCGCCCCACCGGCGAGGCGCGCCTCGCCAACGTGCGCAAGCTGATCCGCCTCGCCGGCGAGTTCGAAACGCGCGAGGGGCGCGACCTGCGCGGCCTGCTCGACTTCCTCTTCGCGCGCGCCGAAGCCGACGCCGACGCGGAAGCGGCGAGCGCGATCGAGGGGCACGACGGGGTGCGGATCATGACCGTGCACAGCGCCAAGGGGCTCGAGTTCGGCGTCGTCGCGGTGCCCGGCCTGGGGCGGCGGCTACTGGCCAACCGCCTGCCGGCGCTGACCCTGGGCCATGAGCGCGAGGAGCCGCGCGTCGGCTTGAAGCTGCGTCGCCTCGGCGCCGCCACGATCGACCTCTACGCCCACGAGAGCCTCTGCGCCGAGACGCAGGAGCGGGAAGCGGCCGAGGAGCTGCGGCTCTTCCACGTCGCCGCGACGCGGGCGCGCGAGCGCCTGGTCCTGAGCGGAGTGGCAGCGCCAAAGCCGGCGCGGGGAGCGCAGCCCGGCACACCGGTCGTCGAGCGGATCCTGACCGCGTTCGAGGTCGACCGCGAGGCTGACTCGGAGATCGAGGTCCCACCCCCGCAGGCGCGCGAGGGCCTCGACGCCGGCTTCGAGCCATCGCGGATCGCCGTTCGCGTCAGCCTTGCCTCGCCCGAGCGTGCGGCGACGTTGGCGGCGGTGCGGAACGAGCAGGTGGCGGCGAGGCCGCCCCTGACGGGCCCGCCGCCGCTGCCGGGCCGCCCGCCGGCGGTCCCGAACCGCCCGCTCTCCTACACCGCACTCGCCGCCTACGAGGAATGCGCCTACCGCTTCTACATGGAGCGCGTCCTCGATCTCGGCGACAGCGGTAGGGACTTGAGCCGGATAGCGCCACAGAGCTCTACCGCGGTCAAGGCAAGCGGGGGTGCGAGTGGCGGCGGCAGGCCTGGACGGCGCGGCGCGGCGGAGCGGGGCGCGGCCGTGCACTCGCTGCTCGAGTGGAGCCAGGCGAACGAGTGGCGCGAGCCGGAGGGCGAGGCCGATGAGGAGCTGCTGGCCCCGGTTCGCGCCTGGCTCGGCTCCGACCTCCTGCGCGAGCGGGTGCGGGCGCCCGGCGCGACCTCACGGGCCGAGGTGCCGCTGCTGCTCGGCGTCTCCGCGGCGACCCTGCGCGGCTCGATCGACCTGCTGGTCGAGCGCGACGGCGACCCACCCCTCGTCATCGACTACAAGACCGACCGGCTCGGCGGCGCCACCCCAACCGAGCGCGCCGCCAAGTACGCGACGCAGCGGGCGATCTACGCCCTGGCCGTCGCCGAGGCCCGCGGCGCCGGCGCTGTCGAGGTCGCCTACGTGTTCCTCGAGCGTCCCGACGAGCCGGTGGTCGAGCTGCTCGACGCGGCGGCAATCGCCGCAGGGCGCGAGCGACTGGAGCAGAGCATCGGCCGCATCCGCGCCGCCGAGTTCCCGGTCGCCCCGGTCGAGCGCCGCGACTGGGACCTCTGCCGCGGCTGCCCGGCATTGGGACGCCTCTGCTCCGGCCCCGAGGGTGCCGGGGATTGACTCAGTCGGAGCTCCCGGCGGCAGGCGCCTCCAGTCGTGCCGCGAGCTCGTCCAGGTTGAGCTCCTCGAGGCCCTCGCTGACCGCGTCGAGCTCAGCCGAGCAGTAGGTGACCAGCTCGCGCCCCTCGCGACAGAGCTCGAGCGTTTCGCGCAGGCCCGCCTGGCCGGAGTCGAGCCGGTCGATGATCTGCTCGAGCCGCTCGACGGCGGACTCGTAGGACTCAGGTTTCTCGGACGTCGATTCGGCCATCGGCAAAGCGCAGACTAATCTCATCGACGGCCCGCGCCGCGGCGGCGCTGGTCAACGGCTCACCCTCCGGCGTCTCGGCGAGGGCATAGCCGCGTTCGAGCGTGCGCTCGGGCTCGTGCGCCCGGAAGGCGACCTCGGCCCGGCGCAGCGCCTCGCGCCGGGCGTTTGCTTCCGGCCCCGCGGCGCGGCGCGCGGCCCGGGTTAGAACGACAAGGGCGAGGCGGCGCTGAAAGGAGCGTCGCTCGGCCAGGCCGCGTTCGGAGGAGGCGCGGATCTCCCGCGTCTTCTGATTGAGCGCGACCCGCTCGCGCCGCAGCGCCCGGGCCGGGCCGCGGGCGAGCGCGACCAGGTGCCGGGTGCGGCTGCCGACCGCCCCCTCCCCCGCCCGCCTCAGGGCCGCGGCGCCGCGCTCCAGCTCTGCGCGGGCGACGTTGCAGTCCAGCGGCACGACCGCCTCAGCGGCGTGGGTGGGGGTCGAGCAGGCAACCGCCGCGACATCGTCGATCAGGGTCGAGTCGCGCTCGTGGCCGACCGCGCTGACGACCGGCACGCGCAGCATCGCCACGGTGCGGCAGAGGGTCTCGTCGCAGAAGGCCCAGAGGTCGGCGAGGCTGCCGCCGCCGCGGGTGACGACGATCGCCTCGACCGCCGGCGTCGCCGCCAGCTCCTGGATCGCCGCGCCGATCGCGGGCGCCGCACGCCGGTCCTGCACCGGGGCGAAGGCCCAGACCACGGTCCCGGCCCAGCCGCGCCGCTTCAGCCCGGCGAGCAGGTCGCGCCGCGCCGCGCCGCCCTCGGCAGTCACCACCCCGATCGTCCGCGGCAGGCGCGGCCGCGCCAACTGCCGCTGCAGCTCGAAGAGCCCCTCGCTGCGCAACTGCTTGCGCAGCGCCTCCAGGCGCGCCAGCAGGTCCCCCTCCCCGGCAAGACGGAGATGGGTGACGCGGAAGGAGAAGGCCGGCGAAGAAGCGGCGCTGCCGACGAAGTAGTCAGGCCCGCCCGCGGCGACGAACTCCGCACCGTCCCGCAATGCTCCTGCGGGAAGTTCGAGGGCGGCCAGCTCGTTGGCCCAGATCGTGCAAGGAACGGCGCCATCCGCATCGCGCAACTCGAAATAGGCCTGCTTCGGCGTCTGGCGAAGTCCCGTGACCTCACCGATGAGTTGCACCCGTGCGCGCTTCCGCAACTCGTCCCGAAGGGCCTTCGCGTAACGGCCGACCGCAAATGGACCTGGAAGCTCCACCCAGACCAGGCTATCCCGGTTGCCTGACGTGCTCGCGCGTCAGGCGCGCCAGCGTTTGGCCCAGGACTTCAGCTCCGCGATCGCCGGTCGCAGCTCGCTGCCGGCCTCGGTCAACGAGTAGCTGACACGCACCGGCGAGCCGGACTCGACCCGGCGTTCGACCAGGCCCTCCTCCTCGAGCTCGCGCAGGCGCCGTGAGAGCAGCCGGTCGGAGAGGCCGGGCACCGCCTTGGCCAGCTCGCCGAAGCGCAGCGGGCCTGCGGTCATGGCGAAGACGATCGCCCCGGTCCAGCGTTTGCCGATCAACTCGATCGCGTCGTGGAAGTGAGGGCAGACACCGAGGGACTGCTCTTGCGCGGTTGAGGCCTCCACCGTGAAATCAGCTTACTGAACGTAAGTGACGGGCTCGCCGGGCCGGCCTGCTTGGATTCCCCTGTGACCGTTCTCGACTGGGCCATCGTCGCCTTCACCATCGCCTTCGCGATGTGGGGCTACCGGCAGGGGCTGATCGTCGGCGTCCTCACCCTGATCGGCTTCGCCGCGGGGGCGGTCGCGGGCAGCCGCGCCGGGCCGCTGCTGCTCAGCGAAGGCTCCAGCTCCCCCTACGCGCCGCTCTTCGCGGCGCTCGGCGCGCTGCTGCTCGGCGCCCTGGTCGCGGTCACCGTCGAGAGCCTCGCGCTCGGCCTGCGCAGGCGCCTGATTCGCGGCCGCGCCCTGCACCTCGCCGACGGAGCCGGTGGCGCCGCGCTGATCGCCGCCGTCGCCCTCGGGCTGATCTGGGTCTTCGGCGCCGTCGCCCTGCACGCGCCGGGGACCGCGCAGCTGCGCGGCGACGTGCAGCGCTCGCTGATCCTGCGCCGCCTCAACGACCTGCTGCCGCCCTCCGGGCCCGTGATCAAGGCGCTCGACCGGGTCGACCCGGCGCCCTCGATAAACGGCCCGACGACTCCGGTCCCGCCGCCCGACCCGGCGGTCGCCGCCGACCCCGGCGTACGCCGCGCCGGCCGCTCGGTGGTGCGCGTGCTCGGCACCGCCTGCGGCCTCGGCGTCGAGGGCTCCGGCTGGGTCGCCGGGCCGGGCCTCGTCGTCACCAACGCGCATGTGGTCGCCGGCGAGGACGACACCAGCGTGACGACGATCGACGGCGGCTCCCTGGACGCCACCCCGGTGCTCTACGACCCGGCCAACGACCTCGCCGTGCTGCGCATCGAAGCCTCGATCCCGGCGCTGAGGATCGCCCGCGACCCGCAGCGTGGCGAGGCCGGCGCGGTTCTCGGCTACCCGGAAAACGGCCCGTTCGCGGCCTCCGCCGCGCGCATGGGCGAGATCACCAATGTGGTCAGCGAGGACGCCTACGGGAACGGGCCGATCGAGCGCTCGATCGCCTTCCTGCGCGGCAGCGTGCGCAGCGGCAACTCCGGCGGGCCGCTGGTCGATTCCGGCGGCCGGGTTATGGCGACCGTCTTCGCCGCGACGACCTCCGGGCCGCCGGGCGGCTTCGCCGTGCCGAACGAGATCGTCCGCGCCGCCCTCGCCCACGCCGGTGGGCCGGTCGGCACCGGCACCTGCACCGGCTGAGGAGTGTTCGCCCGGCACCCGCGGCAGTGCCACTCAACTGACGGCGACGCCGCGCCGCGCTGAGCATCCCGCCTCCCGACTGAAATTTCCCCACAGTGAATCAACTGCCGATCGAGGTGGAGCGGCGTCGCCGACTCATCACCCGCGCCCTTCCACTCACGGTGATCGCCGTGATCGCCTTCGCGCTGGGCGCCTCGGCCGGTTCCCCGGGCGAGCCCGAGAAGGAAGCCGTCGAACGCTTCGGCGCGGCGTGGACGCGCAAGGACTTCGCCGCGATGTACGCGGAGCTCAACGACGCCTCGCGCAACGCCGTCGCCAAGCCCGACTTCGTGAAGGCCTACCGCAAGGCGGCGGAGGTGGCGACGCTACGCACGATCCGCGCCACGTCGGCGGGGAGCGCGAGGAGCTCGGGCGGGGCCACTGTCGTGCCGCTTCCGGTCGAAGCCGGGACGGTCGCCTTCGGCAATGTCGTCGCCGAGCTCGGCGTGCCCTATTCCGAAGGGGGCGTCGCCTGGGACTCCAGCCTGGTCTTCCCCGGCTTGGAACCGGGCGAGCACCTCGAAAACCGCACCGACCTCGCCCCGCGGGCGCCGATCCTGGCCCGCGACGGCACGCCGCTCGCCGAAGGCCCGGCCGCGGAACGCGAACACCCACTCGGCAGCGCCGCGATCGACGTCACCGGAGAAATCGGCGAAGCCGGCGAGGAAGACGTGGCGGCGCTCGCCCGCCAGGGCTTCCCGGCCGGCACCCCGGTCGGGGTCAGCGGCGTCGAGCAGGCGTTCAACCGGCGGCTCGCGGGCAAGCCCGGCGGCTCGCTGCTCGCGGTCGCTGACAAAGGCGGCTCGGCGCGCATCCTCTCCCAGGCCGAACCGCAGCCAGGAGCCCCCGTGAAGACGACGATCGACCCCGATCTACAGAGCGCCGCGGTCACCGCCCTGGCCGGGCAGGCGGGGGGCGTCGCCGTGCTCGACGCTCGCAGCGGCGACGTTCGCGCCCTCGCCGGCCAGGCGTTCTCGGCCCCACAGCCGCCCGGCTCGACCTTCAAGACGATCACCACCACCGCGGCGCTGGAGAAGGGCGTCGTCTCGCTCGACGACGAATTCGAACTGACCGACGGGGTCAACGTCGGCGGCCGCTTCATCAGCAACGCCAACGGGGAGGTCTGCGGCGGCACCTTCCGCGAAGCGTTCGCCGAGTCCTGCAACGCGGACTTCGCCCCGCTGGGACCGAAGGTGGGCAACGACGGCATGGTCGAGACGGCCGAACGCTTCGGGTTCAACGCGCCGCTGACGCTCTACGGGCCGGAGGTCGTCGCCGCGGTCGAACCACCGGAGTCGACGATCCCGACCGAGATCGGCGACGAACTGGACCTCGGCGTGAGCGCGATCGGCCAGGGCGAAGTGCTGGCCACTCCGCTGCAGATGGCGAGCGTCGCGCAGACGATCGGCAACAACGGGGTGCGCGAGCCGACCTCGCTCGTCGCCAACCGCGAGCTTCGCCCCGACGCCAAGCCGGTGCGGGTGATGTCAAAGCGCATCGCCGGCGAGTTGACGGAACTGATGATCGGCGTGGTCACCGGGGGCACGGGCTTCGCCGCCGCGATCCCGGAGGCGCAGGTCGCGGGGAAGACCGGCACCGCCGAGCTGGGCCCACGCCCGGACTCCGAAGATGAAGAAGAACCGGAGCAGATCAAGGACGCCTGGTTCACCGCCTTCGCCCCGGCCGAAAAGGCCCGGCTGGCGGTCGGCGTGCTGCTGGTCGAAGCCGAAGCGGCGGGCGGCGAGGTGGCCGCCCCGATCGCCGCCCAGGTGCTGTCGGCCGGGCTCTGACCGGGCGCGCGGGCTAGATCAACCGTCTAAAGGTCCAGCGTGACCTTGGCCGGGCCGCCGGGCCCGGGTATCGAGAGGATCAGCGGCCGGCTCTCCGACGCCGAGTTGGGCAGTTCGAAGAGCACCAGCGAGCCCTCGATCGGGCCCTGCTGAGGCGTCGAGTCGACGAGCGGGATCTGTTCCTGGGACTCGACCGAGTCGCCGAACGGGAAGGCGTAGAGGCTGGCGCTGTCGATCGCCTTGAAGGTCTGGTTGTCGGCATCGGTGATCGTCAGCGAGTCGGGCAGCGAGTGCGACTCTTCTTCCTTGTTCTGGACTTCGAGGAAGACGCCGAAGTACGCGGCGTCCGACGGCGCTTCCGGCTGGCCGGTCAGGTAAGCGGCATCCTCATTGTCGTGCGGGTTGAGGAAGCGCGAGAAGACGACGTTGTACCGCAGGCCGCCGAGCTTCACCGGTTCGCCCTCGGGCACGTCCTTTGAGTCGCTCGAGTAGCCGCAGGCCGCGAGACCGACCGCGCTCAGCGCGACCAACAGCACGGCGAGCAGCGACAGGGCGTTTTTGCGGTGGCGGGCCATCGGCGGCGAGGAGTCTATAAAGCGCGCCTACGGGATGCCGGTGGCGTGGCGGTTGCCGCCGGCCACGGCCAGCGGAGCGGCAGGCGCTTCGCCGCTCTCGAGCTGGTCGCGCAGGCGCCGCAGCGCCTCCTGCCAGCCGCGCCTGGCAGCTCCGGCGCTACCCGAGAGAGCCTCGACGGCGCGGTCGACGGGGTTGGCCGGCTCGGTCCAGTGCGATACCCGAACCCGGGTCAGCGAGCCGGTTCCCTCGGTCAGCTCCCAGACGGTCTGCGCCGGGATCCGGTTGCCGCGGCCGCCGCGGCCGCGCTCGACGAGCTTGTGCGGCGGCGTGAGCTCGGCGATCGCGGTGTCCATCCAGACCGAGCGCCGTCGCGACCCACCGCGGAAGCGGGCGCCGGCGCCCTTGCCGCTCGACTCGATCCGGGTCAGGTGGAAGTCGTGCTGGAAGCCGTCGGTGAACGAGGGGCGTCGCGCCAGGTCGGCGATCGTGCCGAAAACTCGCTCGCGGGGAGCGTCGATCTCGATCTCTGCGCTGACCGGGCCCATGCGAGGGCGCGATTCTAGTCTCTGCGGCGCGCCAAGCCCGAAACGCCCCTCGTTGTCGCGTATTGCTGCGGCAAAACCCCGATGATCGAGCCGCCGCGCGGAGCTAGGATCGCCAGGTCGAACCAAGTCGGGAAGGATCACCATGAGCGCCAGTCTCACCCCCACCCCCGCCTCCGACGGCTACAGGACCGGCACTTTCCCCGGGCCGGGCACCTACTTCTGCGTCGAGTGCGGCGCCCATCTGGCGCTCCACGAGGACGACAGGCTGCCGTCCTGTTCGCGCTGCGGCTCTTCCGCCTTCCGGCTCGACTCGATATTCGAGTCGATGCAGGAGCACGGCTCCACGACAGCAGAGTTCGAGGCCCAGGGTCAGGCCGCGGCGCCCACCTGGCTCGACGAGCGGCGCGCCGCGCTCGGGCCGGGCAGCCGGCACCTGCTCTGCCGCGAGGAGGACGGCGAGGTGGTCGACTTCGAGATCTCCGTCGGTTGGACCCGGATCGGCCGCTCCGTCAACGCCGACATCCGGCTCGACGACCCCAGTGTCTCGCGCCGCCACGCGATCGTCGTCTCCGAAGCCGGCAAACCGCTGCGGGTGCTCGACGACCGCAGCCTCAACGGCGTCTTCGTCAACGGCGAGCCGACCGAGTGGGACAAGCTCGAACCCGGCGACGAGCTGACCGTCGGCCGCTACCGCCTCTTCCTGCTCGAAGCCTGAGCGCGGCATTCCGCGCAAATTCCGGCCTACGGCGCCCGTAGGATGGCGCCGTGGACTCTCCGCCCGACCCGTCAGTCGCCGCCGAGCAGGCCCGTCGCCGCTTGCACGAAGAGATCGAGCGCGTGCGCGGCGGCGTCGAGGAGATGCTCGCCGAGCAGGGCAGCGACGACGCCGAGCTGCGCCGCGAACTCGACGCGATCCGCGACGAGGTCCGCCGCGATACCCGCAGCTACGTCAAGAAGCGGATCGGCAAGGTCGAAAAGCGCACCGACAAGCGCCTCGGCAAGCTCGAGCGCCGAATCGACCAGGTCGAGCAGGACCGCCAGTACGCCGAGTGGCGCATCCACACCAACAACGAGCAGATGCTCGACGGCCTGCTCAAGGAGGTCCGCGCGATTGCGGACCTCCTCACCACGACGCGGTAGCGCCTACTCGGTCGAGATCGACGGGTCGGCCTGCACCTTGTGCGGGACGACCATGAGGAAGTTCTCGGCGGCACTCGATGCCAGCGAGCCCATCCGCACCGCCTCGCCGTCCTGACCGGTGGCGCGCAGTTCGTCGGCGTAGTGGGAGAGCAGGTCTTCGATATCGAGGTGGCCCTCGGAGTCGATCTCCTTGAGCTCGACTTTGGCGCCCTCGCCGAGCCGCGCCTGGATCGACTCGCGGTCGATGCCGAATGCGTTGTGGCGGACGTAGACCCGGCCGCCGGTCATCCCGGCGCAGGCCCAGGGGCCGAGGTCGCCGAGCACGATCGCGCGGCCGGAGGTCATGTACTCGAAGGCGAAGCCCTTGGCGTTGGCGCGGTCGACGATGCAACCGCGGCCGTCGTCGATGTCCTCCTCGGGCTCGCCGCCGAGCACGACATCGGCCCCGGAGAGGCGGATGCAGAAGCGCGAGTCGGCCGAGCCCTGGACGAAGAGGCGGCCGCGTTGGGCGCCGTAGGCGAAGGACTTGCCGACTGAGCCGTTGACGCGGTGGCCCTTCGCTCCCTTGCCCTTGAGCACGGCGACCGTCCCGCCCAGCATCGTCTTGCCGACGCCGTCCTGGGCGCCGCCCTCGACCCGGATCGAGACCCCGTAGGAGTTGAAGGCGCCGAGCCCCTGGCCGGCGACCGAGCCGCCGTTGAACTCGAGGTCGGCGAGCACGTCGTCATTCGACTCCGGCCCGCCGTCGAAGATGCGGGCGCGGGCGATCGCCCCGGCGAGCTCGGTGCCGAGCACCCGGTCGTTGGCATCGGTCGCGCGCGGAAAGCGGCTGGTGACGGTGCCCCCGCCGGAGCAGACTTCCCCGGCCAGGGCGCCGATCTGCGCAGAGGCCTGCTTGGCCTCCATGCGGATCGGCCGGGCGGCGACGAGGCCGGCCTCGGCCCGCTCCTCGGCGATCTCCTCGGCGACGGGAAGGTCGAGCGGCTCGAGGTCGAGGAACTCCTCGAGCGGCGTGATCAGCGGCGCCAGGTCGATCTGGTCATGGTGGGAGACCTGCTCGAGCAGGTCGTAGCGCCCGACCAGGTCCTGGGCGCGGTCGTAGCCGAGCGAGGCGACGACCTGCTTGACCTCCTCGCCCATCGCGCCGAAGAAGCGCGCGCAGCTCTCCGCCGCGCCGTCGACCTCCTGCGGGGTGAACTTCTTCAGGCCGTGGTCCTGAGCCTGCTCGACCGTCTCGATCTGAGTGGCGATGCCGACGTGGCAGGTGTCCAGCTGGCAGCCGCGGCAGATCGTGCAGCCGAGGCTGACCATCGCCAGGGTGCCGAAGCCGACCCGGTTGGCGCCGAGGCAGTGCAGCTTGACGATGTCGTGGCCGGTGCGGTAGCCGCCGTCGGCCCAGATCTCGACCCGGTTGCGCAGCCCGGCCTCCATCAGCGCCCGGTGCACGGCGCGGGTGCCGACATCGGAGGGCAGGCCGACGTGGCGCAGGGCGTGCTGGCGCGCGGCGCCGGTGCCGCCCTCGAAGCCCGAGAGGGTGATGATGTCGGCGCCTGCCTTGGCGATCCCGAGCCCGATCGTGCCGATGTTCGGCACCACGGGCACCTTGACCGAGACGCGCACATCGGGGTTGACCGTCTTCAGCTCGTCGATCAACTCGGCCAGGTCCTCGATCGAGTAGAGGTCGTGGTTGTTGGAGGGCGAGATCAGGTCGGTTCCGGGCGCGGCGTTACGCGCAGCGGCGACCTTCTCGGAGACCTTCTTGCCGGGCAGGTGGCCGCCCTCTCCGGGCTTGGCGCCCTGGCCGATCTTGATCTCGGCGACGTAGGAGGAGTTGATCATCTCCGCCGAGACGCCGAAGCGGCCCGAGGCGACCTGCTGGCCGCGCCACTTGCGGTACTTCCCGTACATGTCGCGGATCTCGCCACCCTCGCCGTTGACGCAGAGGACGTTGATCGACTTCGCCGCCTCGGCGTAGGCGCGGAAGGCCGGCTCGGACTGCGAGCCGAAGCTCATCGAGCTGATCACGACCGGGTAGTCGTGGTGGCCGACTCCGGCGTCGACGGTCGACGGGTCGACCGGCTCGCGGTCACCCTTGAGGCCCATGATGTGGCGCATCGAGATCGGGCTCTGGGCCTCGAGGTCGCGCACCTTCTCGCTGTATTCGGCGTAGTCGCCGGAGCCGTTCGCGGTGGCGATCGCGGCCTTGTAGACCTTGGGGTAGAAGCGGAACGTCTTCGCCGGTTTGGCGTCTTCGTCGCCGCCCAGGATGTGCGCCCTTTCGTTGCTGCTCTCGTCGAGCCCGGTGAAGCCGACTCCGCCCTTCTCGGAGGCGGCGAAGGCCTCCGTCTGGAAGATCTCGGCCAGCTCGGGGCGCACGCCGATCGAGGAGAACTGGCGCGCGTAGCCGCGCACCTCGTGGATCCCGATCGTCGAGATCACTTTCTCGATGCCTTTCTCCAACGCCGCGCAGAGGTTGTCGATGTCCTTGCGGTAGTCCTCGACGCAGATCACCTCGACCATCGTGTACGGGCAGACCCCGTTGGCGCCGAGGCCGAGCGCGAGCATCGTGTCGTGGACGTTGCGGATCGCCGCCGAGCGCAGCACGATGCCGCAGCGTCGCCGCAGGTTCTCCTCGCCGGGCTCGACCCGGAACTGCTTCAGGGCCTGGTCGACGGCCGAGGTCGCCAGGTGCGGGTCGAGGAAGCGCCGCTCGGCGTCATAGACGGTGCGGTCGGTGAGCACGAGCAGCTCGGCGCCGTCGCGGACCTTCTTCACGGCCTCCTGCTTGATCCGTTCGATCGCGCCCTTCGTCGTCTCCGACTCCAGCAACGAGATGTCGACGGCGCCGGCACGGCCGCGGAACTCCTCCCAGAGGTCCTCGAGCAGGTAGGTGTGGCGCTCGCGGGCGACCTCGCGGTAGGTCTTGTCCGAGAGCGGCGCCATGCCGTGATGGCCGCCGAGGATCACCGGGAAGGAGGTCTCGACCGTGCCCGTGTCGACGCCGGCGGCGCCGATCGAGGGGCGGCGGCCGAAGATCGAGCGGGTCGAGAAGTGCTCCATCTCCCGCTCGCGGTCGATCGCCGGGTTGGTGACCACGGCGACCGTCTCCTTGAAGTAGTCGGCCAGGTTCTGGCGCTCGGGAGAGAGCGCCGCGAGCGGCCCGTCATAGCCCAGAGAGCCGACCGGCTCGGCCCCGTTGGAGGCCATCTGCTGGACCAGTTTCACGTCGTCGCGCTGCCAGCCGAAGCCGGCGAGGATGCGGTCCTCGACCTTGACCGGCTCTTCTGGGCCGGCTTCGGAGTAACCGGGCACGTCGCCGCCCTCGAGTGGGCCGCCGGTCTCCAGTGCGCGGTCGTAGGGGGCGACCTCGTCGGCTCCGTTGCGGGCCAGCCAGCGGTCGCGGACGATGCGCAGCATCTCGTGGTGCGGGCGCAGGGTCGAACGCTTGCGATCGCGGTCGATCGAGACCATCGCCTTCTCGCCCGGAGCCAGCGGCTTGGGCTCGGAGACCATCTCGCCGACCGAGACGACGCCGGGCTCGGAGCTGAAGACGAAATCCTCGCCGGTCTCCACCTGCCAGAGCGGCCGCAGGCCGAGCGCGTCGGCGGAGAAGGCGCACTCGTCACCGTGGCGGGCGATCAGCGCGACCGGGCCCTGGGCGAACGGGCCCATCGCCTGGCGCAGGTACATGTAGAAGGGGTGCAGGTCGTCGGGCAGCGAGCGGATCTCGTTGACGATCGGCGGCACGACCATCTCCATCGCCTCGACGAGGCTGAGCCCATCGCGGTTGACGAGCGTCGCGATCGTGCGGTTGAGGTCCTGCGAGTCCGAGGAGTCGGGCCGGATCGGCACACCGAGCATGCGCGCCTCCTGGCGCAGCTGGGCGATCGTGTTGATCTCGCCGTTGTGGCCGAGCACCGAGAAGGGCTGGACGCGCTTGAAGGAGGGCCAGGTGTTGGTCGAGTAGCGGTTGTGGCCGAAGGCGCCGATCGTCTCGAAGCGCTCGTCGCGCAGGTCCGGGTAGTACTCGCCGAGGATGTTCGGCGCGCCCATCACCTTGTAGACGCAGATCGTCGCCGAGAACGAGGGGATGTGGACGTCGAGGTCGCGCTCGAGGTCGATCAGCAGGTCGAAGAGGACGCGATCGCGATGGGTGGCCTCGGCGACGAGGCCGCCGATCTGCCAGAAGTGGGGCTCCTCCTCGCGCGCGGTCGGGCCGAGCGCGGGCGAGTCGACCACCCCGAGGCGCTCGGCGAGGATGCGGAAGCCGCCCTGGCCGAGCAGCTCGCGGGCGTCGTGCTGGACGCGCTCGAGGTCCTGGGAGCGGTCGATGAAGACGTGCGCGACGGCGAAGGCGTCGTCGAGGGTCAGCGAGGGGTTGTGACCGCCGGAGCGGACCTCCTCGGCCCAGATCTTGCGCGGGATGTCGACCAGCAGGCCGCAGCCGTCGCCCTCGCCGTCGACGTTGCCGGCGCGGTGGAGCATCTTCTGCAGCGCCGGGATCGCGCGCTGCACCGGTTCGTGGCTCGGCGTCGCGTCCTTGCGGACCGAGGCGTAGATGGCACATGCGTCCTTGTCCTCGACGCTCGGGGGCGAAACGAGGGGACGGTAGGCACGCTCTGGCGAGTAGCGGAGGACGCCGCCCTCGCCGTGAAGCTCACGGGACTGGGTGTGGGACATCTCTACCTCCCGGTTTCCGCGCCTTCTCCGAGCGGGCACGCGACGGGTTGACAGGTTGCCGGATTATAGGGGCTATCCGCCCCGGCTCGGTTCGAAGGCGTGCTTGGCGAGGACCTTCGGCTTTCCGTGCGGGAAGGGCACCGTCGCAACGTTCGTCTGCCCGACGCCCGCAAAGCCGCCGTCGGTGCCGAGCACGCGCTTTCCGTCAGCGCTGAAGCCAGAGCCGACGAACCCCTGCTCGGTCGCTTCGACCAGCGGCCGCTGCCTGCCGTTGCGCGGGTTGACCGCAACCGCGTAGGTCGAGGTCCTGGCCGCCGAACTGGGCGAGCAGCCGGTTGCCGCTGGGCGACCAGGCGGTCGGCGTCAGACCCTGGGCGAGCGGGCTGACCCTGGTGTGGGTGAGCCGCCGTACCTGCCTGCCCGCAGAGTTCATCAGGTAGAGCTCGTTCTTGGGGACGTACTTGCGCTTCTTCGCGCCGAGCAGCTTGACGAAGACGATCGTGCCATTCGGCCCCCAGACCGGGCTGAGCGAGCGCTGGTCGCCGGTCAGCCGGACCGGCTTGCCGGCGCCGGCCGCGACTCGGTAGATGTCGCTGCGCGGCGGGTACCTTTCGCTGCCGGAGCGCGCATAGACGAGCCGGCCGCTTCCGGGGTCGAAGCTGACGCCGTTGAAATAGCCCTTGGCGACCACGCGCTTCCCAACCTGGAGACAGAGCGTTTCGCCGGTTTCGCAGGCGACGTCGATCAGAACGAGTTCGCGGGCACCCGCTTCCGTCCCGCGCAGCGCCGCGATCGTGCTCGAGTCCGAAGACCAGGCGAAGGCGTACGGTTCGCGCCAGTTGCCGAACAGGGCCTTCGCCGGCGCACTGCCGTCAGTCGGCGCCACAACCAGTTCGGAGCTGAATTCCCCGTTCTTCAGCGGGGCGTAGGCGACCAGACGGCCGTCCGGTGAGATGTGCGGATTCGAGCCGGCGGCCAACCGCTGCGCGTGCCTGCCGCTGTTTTCGGCGACCCAGACCTGTGGCTTCAGCGGCTTGCGCACGAAGACCAGTGTCGCGTGGGCGACCCCCGGAAGCACGAGAAACGCCACGAGGAGCGCGATGAAGGCTGGAAGCCTCAGCTTCGGCACGAAACGATCGTAGTGCGGAAAGCGGCCCAGGTCGAGTCGAGTCGGACTTTCGCCTACAGCTCGGGCACGTCGGCGCCGTGCGGGGTGAAGGGGATGCGGCGGACCTCCGCCCAACCCTCGCAGCGGCGCTCGAGCTCGCCGCTGACCTTGCCGGCGTCCTGCCAGGTGGTCCAGACGAGCACGGTCGGGCCGGCGCCGGAGATCGTCGCGCCGAGGGCGCCGAGCTCACGGGCGGAGTCGACCAGCTCCATCGAGCGGGGGTAGAGGTCGCGGCGGCGAGGCTGGTGGATGCGGTCCACCAGCCCGCTCGCGAGCAGGTCGAGGTCGGCGCGCTGCAGGCCGAGGACAAGGCGCGAGGCCGCGGCCACGTTGTCGATCGCATCGGCGAGCGGCACCTCCGCCGGGATCGCCGCGCGCGCCCGCTCGGTCGAGACCTCCTCGCCGGGCATGACGACGATGCCCTCGAGCCCGCCGGGGGGATCGAAGCGAGCGGCCCGCGGGGCACCGCCGGCGTCGCGGTCGCAGACGACGAAACCGCCGTAGATCGCCGCCGCGACGTTGTCGGGATGCCCCTCCAGCTCGGTCGCCCTGGCCAGCATCTCCTCCTCGCCGAGCGCCAGCTCGTACAGATGGTCGGCGGCGCTGAGGCCGGCGACGATCGCCGCGGCGCTGGAGCCGAGGCCGCGTCCGAGCGGGATCGTCTGCTTGAGGCGAAAGGCGATCCCGTCGGCGGAGTGCAGGGTCTCGAAGGCGCGCACGATCAGGTTGTCGCGCCCGGTCGGCACATCGAGGCCGCCCGGGTCGAGGGAGAACTCGCCGGTCTCCTCGACCTCCAGCTCGAGGAAGAGGTCGAGCGCCGCCGCCATCACGTCGTAGCCCGGGCCGAGGTTGGCCGAGGAGGCGGGGACGCGGACGAGCCGGCGGCGCGCCGTCAATCGAATACCGCCCGCTCGACCGCGCTCAGATCGTTCTCGCAGTTGATCACCGGCGGCGCTTCGGAGAGCGCCGTGTCGGGGTCCTTGAGCCCGTGCCCGGTGAGCACGCAGACGACCGACTCGGGCGGTGCCGCGTCCTCGGTCACCGGCAGACCGTGGGCGAGCAGGCCGGCGACCGAGGCGGCCGAGGCCGGCTCGCAGAAGACCCCCTCGCTGGCGGCGAGCCAGTGGTAGGCGTCGAGGATCTGCTGGTCGGAGACCGCGGCGACGCGGCCGCGCGAGCCGGTGAATGCGCTCATCGCCTCCTCCCAGCGCGCCGGGTTGCCGATCCGGATCGCCGAGGCGACCGTCTCCGGCTCGGCGACCGGCGCGCCGCCGACCAGCGGCGCCGCCCCCTCGGCCTGGAAGCCGTAGACGACCGGCGCTGCCCCGGCCTGCTCGAAGCCGCGCCACCAGGCGGTCACGTTGCCGGCGTTGCCGACCGGGATCGAGAGCGCGCCCGGGGCCTCGCCCAGCTCCTCGACGACCTCGAAGGCGGCCGTCTTCTGCCCCTCGATGCGGAAGGGGTTGACCGAGTTGACCAGCTCGATCGGGTGCTTCTCGGCGAGCTTGCGGACGATCTGCAGCGCCTCGTCGAAGTTCCCCTGCAGGGCGACCACGCGGGCGCCGTGCATCAGCGCCTGCGCCAGCTTGCCGATCGCGATCTTGCCCTCGGGCACGATCACCGCGCCGCGCATCCCCGCCCGCGCCGCGTAGGCGGCGGCGCTGGCCGCGGTGTTGCCGGTCGAGGCGCAGATAACCGCCTCCGCCCCGCGCCCCTTGGCGCGCGAGACGGCCACCGTCATCCCCCGGTCCTTGAACGACCCGGTCGGGTTGGCGCCTTCGAACTTGAGATAGGCCGTGGCGCCGATCCGCTCGGATAGGCGCGGCGCCTCGATCAGCGGCGTCGACCCCTCGTTGAGGGAGACGATCGGGTCGCCATCCTCCAGCGGCAGCCGATCGCGGTACCGCTCGATCAGCGGCCTCAAACGAACTCCTCCTCGATCACGCGGATGAAGCGCGGCTGGGAGCGGATCTCGTCGAGCCCGCCGATCTCCTCGACCGCCGCGGCGAAGCGCGACTCGAGGCACTCGTGGACGACCATCACCAGGCGCGCGTCGTCGCCGATGCCGCGCTGGACGAAGCTCTTCACCGAGATCTCCTGCTCACCCAGCACCTGGGCGATCCGGGCCAGCACCCCGGGTTCGTCGGCAACCTCGAGGTGCAGGTAGAAGGACGAGCTGACGTCGGTCACCAGTGGCAGCTCGGCCCGCGCCTCGTGAACCGGCGCGTCGCCGGAGAGGATCGAGACGACGTCGCCGAGCACCGCCGAGGCGGTCTCGACCCCGCCGGCGCCGGGGCCCGACATGGTCACCTCGGTGATCGCCGGCGCCTCGACCATCACAGCGTTGAAGGGCCCGCCGATCGGCGCCAGCGGGTGGCCCCCGTAGAGGAAGCAGGGAAACACGCGGATGCTGATGCCCCCGTCGCGCCGCTCGGCGACGCCGAGCAGCTTCAGCGAGAGATCGAGCTCCTTGGCGTAGGCGAGGTCATCGGGCTGGATCGCCTCGATCCCCTCGTAGGGGACCTGGTCGAGCGTGACCGGGGTGTGGAATGCGAGCCGGGCGAGGATCGCCATCTTCGCCGCCGCGTCGGCGCCGTCGACGTCATCGCTCGGGTCCGCCTCCGCGTAGCCGAGCTCCTGCGCCCGCGCCAGCACCTGCTCGTAGGCCGCGCCGCTGGCGGCCATCTCGCTGAGGATGAAGTTGGTCGTGCCGTTGACGATGCCGAAGACCTTGTCGATCTCGGTCACGCCGAAGCTCTCCTGGATCGTGCGCACGATCGGGATCACTCCCGCGACCGCGGCCTCGAAGCGCAACTGGACGCCGGCCTCGCGGGCGACGCCGAAGAGCTCCTCGCCGTGCTGGGCGAGCAACTGCTTGTTGGCGGTCACCACCGGCCGCCCGGCGCGCAGCGCGTCGAGCACGTAGGTGCGGGCGGGGTCGGTGCCGCCGATCAGCTCGACGACGAGGTCGGAGCGCTCGAGGATCTCGCTGAAATCGCCCTCGCCGCGGGTCAGCGTCCCGGCCAGCTCGGGCTTGCGCCCCGTCGCGGCCTCCACCGCGCCGGCCCGCTCGGCGAGCAGCTCGGCGAAGGCGCTGCCGACCGTGCCCCGGCCGAGCAGCCCGATGCGGATCGGGTCAGCCATCGGCGTCGCGCGCGGTCAGATCGTCGTAGGACTCGCGGCGCACGACCAGGCGCGCGTCGCCGTCGCGGCAGAAGACGACAGGTGGGCGGGTGACGCCGTTGTAGTTGCTCGCCATCGCGTGGCCGTAGGCGCCGGTGGCCGGGGTGACGAGAACGTCGCCGACCGCCGGGGCGGCGAGCGTCGCATCGCGGACGATCACGTCGCCGGACTCGCAGTGCATCCCCGCGATCGTCGCCGTCGTGTCGGGGACGGCGCCGGCCCGGTCCGCGATCAGCGCCTCATACCGGGAGCCGTAGAGCATCGGGCGAAGGTTGTCGGACATGCCGCCGTCGACGGCGACGTAGGTGCGCACGCCGGGGATCTCCTTGACCGTGCCGAGGCGATAGGCGGTGAGGCCGGCGTTGCCGACCAGCGAACGCCCTGGCTCGATCAGGATCCGCACGTCCTCGCCGAAGACCTCGGCGACCCCGGCGGCCTTGACCTCGACGTAGGAGTCGACCGAGGGCGGCTCGTCCTCCGCCGTGTAGGCGATGCCGAGCCCGCCGCCGACGTTGACCACCCGGCACCAGTCCCCGGCCAGCTCGCCGAGCGCGCGGATCGCCAGCGTGTAGGGCTCGAGCTCGAAGATCTGCGAGCCGATGTGGGCGTGCAGGCCGACGAGATTGAGCGCGTCGGAGGCCAGCGCGCGCTCGATCGCGCGCGCCGCCAGGCCGTCCTCGATCCCGAAGCCGAACTTGGAATCGAGCTGGCCGGTGGTGATGTAATCGTGGGTCGAGGGCTTGATCCCGGGCGTGACCCGGATCAGCACGTCCTGCGGTTCGTCGAGCAACCGCTCGCAGCGCTCGATCTCGTCGAAGGAGTCGACGATCAGGTGGCCGACGCCGGCGCGAGCGGCGAAGCGGATCTCCTCGTCGCTCTTGTTGTTGCCGTGCATGTGGATGCGGGCCGGATCGAACCCGGCGCGCAGCGCCATGTGCAACTCGCCGCCGGAAGCGACATCGACCGAGAGCCCCTCCTCGGCGAAGAGCCGGTAGGCCGCGGTGCAGGGGAAGGCCTTGCTGGCGAAGAGGACTTCGAAGTCGCGCCCGCGCCGCTCGAAGGCCTGCTTGTAGGCGCGTGCCCGCGAGCGCATCTCGTCTTCGGCGTAGATGTAGGCCGGGGTCCCGAACTCGGCCGCCAGGTCGACGACGTCACAGCCGGCGATCTCGAGGTGGCCGCGCTCGTTGACGCGGCTGCCGTCCGGGTAGACCGGCGAGCCCGCGATCGGGTCCGCAACCGCACCTGCCTGTCCGCGCTCGGGCATCGGACGGCATTGTGACGGTAGGGGCCGGTAGAAGGCGCGCGCTCGGCTAGTGACCGCCGCCGCGCAGCCCGCCCACCGTTTCCTGGGCTTTTTCGACAGTTTTGTCGACCGTCTTGCCGACGGTCGATTCGGAGCCCGCGACCCCGTCGACGACTTCTTCGGTGGCCTTGGTGACGCCGGTGTCGCCGAGCGCCCCCCCGGTTGCTTGGTCGATCCCGGAGACCGCGTCGTCGACCGTGCTCGTCGCGGTATGCGAGGGCGAGGATGTGACGTTGCCGCCGCCGGAGGGTTTGGCTTTGGCGGTGCCGCCGCCCGAGCCGCCGCCGCTCGATGCCGAACCGCCCGAGCTGCCGGAGCCCGGGGACGGGGTAGGCGACCCCGCCGTGCCCCCACCGCCACCCGGCAAGGCCGCTTCCCCGCCGGGCGCCGCGGCAACCGGCGCGCCGCCGGGGGCCGCGCCGACGCGGGGCGAGCCCGAGCCGCCGCCGCGGACGCCGGAGCTGTGCCGGGCGCCTTCGCCGGGGGCACCGGAAGCCGAGGCGCCCCGACCGGATCCGCCGGGCGTTAGGCCTGGTGCGATCGGACGAGCCGGAGCGACCGAGCTCGAATCCGTGCCGGAACCGCCACCGAGCGCAACCAACGGCCAGTCTTGCAATGCCTGAAGGGACACGAGCACAACAAAGGCGACTACCGCCGCAGCGATCAAGCCAGTTGCGGAAACCGCACCAACGAGGTAAGTGTGAGCCTGGCGAATCATCGGCTACCTCCTACCCATAGATTCGCATCCTGCTTCGACTAATTCAATTCTTAATAATTTTAGGTAGTGAGGGCTAGAGATAGCCCAGTGGATCGGTCGGCGCACCGGCGATCCGCACCTCGAAATGGAGGTGATCGCCGAAACAGTGGCCGGTGCAGCCGACGTAGCCGATCACGTCGCCCTGGGAGACGCTCTGCCCGGCGCCCACGGCGAAGGAGGACTGGTGGGCGTAACAGGTCTGCAGCCCACCGCCGTGGTCGAGGCAGGTGAAGTTTCCGTAGCCGCCGCTTTCGGCTTCGCCCTGCTGCAGCACGACCGAGCCGGAGGCGGCGGCGCGGATCGGCGTGCCCGCCGGAACGGCGATGTCGATGCCCTCGTGCATCCGCCCCCAGCGCATGCCGAAGCCCGAGACGACCGGGCCGTCGACCGGCCAGATGAACTGCCCCGAGCCCTGGCGGATCGGGCCGGCCGGGAGCGGCGCCGAGGCGCTGGCGCTGAGCTGGGCGGCGAGCTCGGCCTGGATCTCGGCGACGGAGCCCTCGAGGTCGCTCTCGACGCTGTTGACTTTGCCCAGCGCCTGCTCACGGTCGCGGCGCGCCGCGACCAGCTGGGTCTGGTGCCGCTGTACGGCAGAGCGGGCGCTCGCCAGCGCCTGCTCTTCGGCGGCGATCGCGTCGCGGGCCGATTCGATCCGGTCCTTGGCCGAGCGCAGCCGGGCGACGGTGCTCTTCACCTGGTCGCGCAGCTCGCGGACCCGCGAGACGACCGCTTCGTCGAGCCCGTTGATCCGGTTCAGGTACTCGGTGCGGTTGACCAGCTCGTCGTAGCCGCCGGCTTCGACCAGAACGTTGAGGATGTCCGGGGTGCCCGCCTCGTAGATCGCGACGAGGCGGTCGCGCAATGCGACCAGCGCCCGCCTCAGGTGGGCGCGGACGATCGCGAGGTGCTTCTTGGCCACATCGAGCTCGGCGACCGCGTCGTCGAGCTCGGCCTGCTTGGCGTCGAGCCGCGCGCGCACTTCGGCCTCCTGCGAGCGCAGCGCGGCGACCTCGGTGGTCAGCCGCTCGATCCGCTTGCGGTAGCGCGAGATCGTCGTCGTCAGGACGCCCTTGCGCTCGCGAACCTTCGAAAGCTTCGCTTCCTTGGCGCCGAGCTTCGATTCGAGATCTTTGGCAGGCGCGACCGCGGGGATCAGCAGCACCAAAAAAGCCGCAGCAGTAGCCGCGGCCGAGAAAATCTTCAGCATCGCTGGAAAGCTAGCGAGACTTACCTCTTCGTCGTGCAATCGCGCTTGCGGGGCGCTTACGCAGCTACGGGCTCCTTCGCCGCGGCCTTCTCGGCCTCGGCGACGACTTCGGCCGCGTAGCCGAGGCGCTCGCCGTATTCGCGTGCCTGCATGCGGGAGATGACCATGCGCTGGATCTCGGCCGTGCCCTCGAACAGCTGGTAGATCTTGGCGTCGCGGAAGAACTTCTCCAGCGGCAGCTCGGGTGACCAGGCATCGGGGCCGACGAGATCCATCAGGGTCGTCGTCGCCCACATCGTCACGTCACCGGCCTTGAGCTTGGACATCGAGCCCTGGCCACCGCGCATCGGGATGCCGTTGCGGCCCATCCAGGCGGCGCGCTGGACCAGCAGGCGGGCGGCTTCGATCTCGGTGGCGACATCGGCGAGCGTCTGCTGGATGCGCTGCGTCTGCAGCAGCGGCGTGCCGCCCTCCGACTGCCCGTCGAGGTGCTCGAGCGTCGCCTCGTAGGCGGCCTGGGCGATGCCGAGCGCCGAGGCGCCGACCAGCGGCCGGGTGATCTCGAAGGTCGCCAGCGCGTCGGCGCCGCGCGACTTCTTTCCTTCGCGCCCGCGCTGCAGCTTCTTCTCCAGCTTCTCTTCCCCGCCGAGCAGGTTCTCGGCCGGGATGCGGCAGTCCTCGAGGACGATCTCCGCGGTGTGCGATGCGCGGATGCCGAGCTTGGACTCCTTCTTGCCCTGGCTGAGGCCGGGCGTGTCCTTGCCGATCACGAAGGAAGCCTGGCCGCGCGTGCCGAGGCTGGGGTCGACGGTGGCGACGACGACATGGACGTCGGCGATGCCGCCGTTGGTGATGAAGACCTTGGTGCCGTCGAGGACCCACTCGTCACCGTCGCGCTTGGCGGTCGTCTTGAGGCTCTTGACGTCGGAGCCGGCCTGCGGCTCGGTGACCGCGTAGGCGCCGAGCTTGACCTCGTCGCCGGCGCCGAAGCACTCCGGCACCCAGCGCGCGATCTGCTCCGGGGTGCCCGAGGAGGCGATGCCGGCGGCGGCGAGCCCCGAGCCGGAGATCGCCAGAGCGATCCCGGCGCAGCCCCAGTGGAACTCCTCGGCCGAAATCACCTGCATCTGGCCGTCGGCGTCCGAGGCGGAGCGCTGGATCGCCTCGAGGCCCTGGAAGCCCTGTTTGCGAGCCTCCTTGATGACCCCCCACGGCGTGCTCTCGTCTTCGTCGTGCTTGCGGGCGGCGGGACGGATCACATCGCGCGCGAAGGCCCGGGCGCGATCTTTGTACTCCTGCTGCTCGTCGTTCAGTGCGAAATCCATCCGTCCCCCTCGTCGAAGCACTCACTTTTTCGGTTGATTGACTGGTCAGTCAACCCGGCATCCGGAGTTTAGCTGACCGACCAGCCAGCCCGGCGGGATCGGGAACCGTCTAGCCTGCCGCCGTGGCACTCAAGGAGCGGCCGATCAACGCGGACCTGCCGCCGGCGGGGGCGGGAGACCGCCCGTCGACAGGCGGGAAGAAGAAGCGACCGCCGGCGCCCCCGAAGCGGAAGCGCAAGCCGATACCGGCGGCGCTGAAGGCGATCGCCGCGCTCTTCTTGCTCGCCGTCGTCTTCATCCTCGCGGCGATCCTCGGCGGCGGCGGGGGCGGAGGTGGCAACGACACGGCTGAAAGCCCGGCGCCGGTCAGCGCAGCGCCCAGCACCCCTGCCGAGGCGCCCGCCGCCCAGACGCCGGAGCAGCTCGGCTACCCGGCATTCGCGACGGCGAACACGACCAGGGTCGGTGGCGCCGACCCTGCCTCGACCGCCGCCGCCGTCGCACTCGCCGCCTACCCGTCCGCGAAGCCCTCGCAACGACCCGCGGCGGTGGTCGTCGCCGACGCCGACGACTGGCGCACGGCGGTCGCCGCCGCTGTCCTGACCGCGGCGCCCGTCGGCGCGCCGGTGCTGATCTCCGCGGCGGATGGGATCCCCGAGCCGACCTCGGAAGCCCTCGACGCTCTCGACCCGCAGGGAGGCAAGGCGACCGGCGGCGCGCAGGCATTCGTCCTCGGCGCGGCCGACGCCCCGGCGGATATGCGGACGAGGCGGGTCGGCGCCGGGGCCACCTCCGGCGCCGCGAAGATCGCCGCGCTGCGCGAAAGGCTCACCGGCGCGCCGCCGAAGCACTTCGTCGTCGCCGCAAGCGCAAACCCGGCCCTGGCGATGCCCGCCGCGGCCTGGGCGGCCCGCTCGGGCGACCCGGTTCTGTTCACCGGGCCGGCCAAGCTCAGCAAGCCGACCGCGAAGGCGCTGAAGGCGCATCCCGACACTCCGGTCTACGTGCTCGGGCCGTCGTCGGCGATCTCCTCGGGGGTCGTGCGTGAAATCGGCAAGGCCGGCGGCCGGGTGCGCCGCGTCTCGGGCGAGGACGCGGTCGGCAACGCGATCGAATTCGCCCGCTATTCCGACGGCGGCTTCGGCTGGGACATCAACGACCCCGGCCACGGCTTCGTCGTCTCCCGCGCCACCGAGCCGCTCGACGCGGCCGCGGCGGCGGCGCTTTCGGCCAACGGGACATGGGGGCCGCTGCTGCTGAGCGACGCTGCGGATACGCTCCCGGATGCGCTGCGCGGATACCTGCTCGACGTCAAGCCGGGCTACACCACCAACCCGACGCGCGCCTTCTACAACCACGTTTGGGTGATCGGAGACCAGGAGGCCATCAACGTGAACCAGCAAGCCGAAATCGACGAGTTGGCGGCGCTGACGCAGATCGGCGGAGAACGGTGAGCGAGGCGGAGAGCCCGGACCTGTTGGGCGGCGGGCACGAGGTCACCGTCGAGGACGTCCGCGCCCTCGCGGGGCCGTCCACCCCCCACTTCGCCCTGCAGGTGCGCAACCGCATCCAGCGCCTGATCGAGCCGCTGCCGGCCGACCACCCGGCGCGGGCGGAAGGCGAGCGCAAGATCGCCCAGCTCGAAGCAGCTCGCCGAGCACAGCGGCGACCCGCGCGGCACGATGGGCATCGGGCGCCACTGATGAAGCAGATGGCGCCGGGAGTCTGGCGGCTGAAGGAACGGCCGCTGCCGACGATCAACATCTACCTGGCCGAGGACGTGCTGATCGACGCCGGCCGCACCTGGGACCGACGCCGCGTCTTCGCCGAGATCGAGGGTCGCGAGATCTCGCTGCTCGCCCTGACCCACGCCCACCCCGACCACCAGGGCGTCGCCAAGGACGTCTGCGAAGCGCGGGGCATCCCGCTCGCCTGCCACGCCGATGACGTCGACGCGATGGAGGGGCGCCGGCCACTGCAGGAGGCGGCACCGCGGCCACCTGGTCAACCGCGATGATCCGCAGCCATCTGGGAGGGGCCGCCCCACAAGGTCGACCGCGTGCTGAACGAGGGCGACGAGGTCGCCGGCTTCCGCGTCGATCCACGCCCCCGGCCACGCCCGCGGCGAGGTGATCTTCTTCCGCGAGTCCGACCGGGTGGCGATCTGCGGCGACGTGATCCGCAACCTCAGCTACGCGACCTACCGGCCGATGCTCGCCGAGCCGCCCGAGATCTTCACCTACGACCCGGCCGAGAACCGCCGCTCGATCCGCAAGCTCGCCGACCTCAATCCATCGCTGATCCTGCCCGGCCACGGCCCGGCGATGACCGACATCGCCGCGTTCGAGCGCTTCGTCGCCGCCCTGCCCGCGTAGAATCGACGCGATGTCCGACGAAGCGATCGAGCACGGCTTCAAGGAGGGCGACAAGGTCTGGGTCGAGGACGGCGACGGCAGGCACCACCCCGGGATCTTCGTCGGCAACAACGAAGCCTCCGGCTGGTTCGGCGGCGGGCCCAGCGCCTACGTCGCCCACCCCGAGGCCCACCAGGCCGAGGTCGTGTCGATCTTCCGCATCACCCCGCGCGACGAGTAGCCGCGCGGCGCCGATCAAGCCGCGGGGCCGAAGGCGTCGATCAGGCGGTTCTGGTACTCGCTCAGCTCCTCGGGGGAGATGAAGTAGGTCGGCGGGGTGAGGAAGAGGCCGTCGGCGCGCTCGGCGGTCGCCTCGACCCGGGCGCGGACCTTGTCGAGCGGGCCGGCGGCGCAGTAGGCGTCGACCATCTCGTCGCTGATCGCAGCCGGGACGGCGGCGAGGTCGCCGCGGCGGAAGGCCTCGCCGGCGGCGACGGCGTTGTCGGCGAAGCCGTGCAGCTCCCAGAGCGGCATGTAGGTCTTGACCGTGGCGTAGAAGGAGATCGTGCGGCGGGCCATCTCGATCGCCCGCGCCTCGTCGTCGTCGATCGCGCAGCAGACGGTCGGCAGGTAGTCGAAGCTCGCGCGCTCGCGGCCGGAGCGCTTCAGCCCCTCCTCGAAGGAGGAGACGACGACCTCGTCGATCCAGCGCAGGCTCTGGATCGGGTGGCCGATCAGCCCGTCGGCGACGTCGCCGGCCATCCGGCACATGCCCCCCTGCACGCCGGCCGTGTAGATCGGCACCGACTCGCGCGGCGCCGGGTGCGGGCGCACCCAGCCCTTGATGTCGATGTCGTAGTAGGAGCCCTCGAAGCGGATCGGCTCGCCCGCCCCGGCCTGCTGCATGATCAGCCGCGTCGCCTCGATCGCCTCGCGCAGGTGCGGCGCCGGCTTGCCGTACTCGGCGTTGTGCCAGGTTTCGTTCAGCCGCTTGACTCCCGAGCCGAGCCCGAGCCGGAAGCGGCCGCCCGACATCTCGTCGATGTCGAGCGCCGAGACGGCGAGGATGAAGGGGCTGCGGGTGAAGGCCCAGGCGATCCCGGTGGCGATCCCGATCTTCTCGGTGCGCCCGGCCAGGTAGGCGGCCTGGGTGACCGAGGAGCGGAACAGCTCCGGCGCCCAGACGCACTCGACGCCGGCCGCTCGGCGCGCTTCGCCTCCGCCTCGAGGTCGGCGACGGTGGTGCCGATCGCGGCGACCGAGATGCGGTCGAGCGCGGCCAAGCTCAGGCCGGCGCCGCGGCCGGCTGCCTCGGCGAGGACGAGGTCGGCGACCCGCTCGCGGTGCCAGCTCGCGGTCGCCGAAGGTCGCCGCGTTGGCCTTGCCGCGCTTGAGGAAGAAGTGCAGGTCGTGCTCCCAGGTGAAGCCGATCCCGCCGTGCACCTGGATCGAGGCGTCGGGCACGCGCCAGCCGGCGTCGGAGGCGTAGGCCTTGGCCATCGAGGCGGCCAGCGGCAGCGACTCGGGCTCGGCGTCGGCCGCCCAGGCGGCGCCGTAGACGGCCGAGCGCGAGTTCTCGGTCTCCAGCAGCATCTGCGCGCAGCGGTGCGAGACCGCCTGGTAGGCGCCGATCGGGCGGCCGAACTGCTGGCGGTCCTTGGCGTACTCGACCGCCATCTCCATCGTCCGCTGGGCGACCCCGGTCGACTCGGCGGCGATCGCCGTGCAGGCGCGCCAGAGCACCGGCAGGTAATCCGCCTGGCCGCCGGCGAGCGTCGCCTCGGGCGCCACGCGGACGCCGTCGAAGCGCACCGAGTAGAGGCGGCGGGTGAGGTCGATCGACTTCTCGGGCGGTGACGGTGACGCCCTCGGCGTCGCGCTCGACCAGGTGGCGGCGGCCGTCGGCGGTGGCGACGACGAGGAAGTCGGCGCTCGCCGCGTCCATCACCAGCACCTTCTCGCCGTCGAGGACGACGCCGTCGCCGTCCTCCCTCGGCCTCCATGCCGAAATCGCCGATCGTCGCGCTGCCGCCGGCCTCGAAGAGGGCGATCGTGCCGCGCTTCTCGCCGCTCGCCAGCGGCGCCAGCCAGCGCTCGCGCTGCGCGTCGTCGCCGACCGTCGCCAGGACCAGGCCGGCGACCGTGTTCGAGAGCAGCGGCGAGGGGGCGAGCGCGTAGCCCATCTCCTCGAAGAGGACCGCGAGGTCGACGATGCCGAGGCCCTGGCCGCCCCACTCCTCGGGCAGCGCCAGGCCGGGCCAGCCGAGCTCGGCCATCTCGCGCCAGTCGGAGTCCTCGAAGCCGTGCTCGCTCTCGGCCAGCTCGCGGATCCGCTCCGATTTGTAGCGGGACGGCGAGGAACTCCTTGGCGGTCGACTTGATCGCCTGCTGCTCGTCGGTGAGGTCGAAGTACATGGCGTACCTAGCGAAGCCTCGGCAGGCCGAGCACCCGCTCGGCGATGATGTTCTTGAGGATGTCGGTGGTGCCGCCCTCGATCGAGTTGGCGCGCGAGCGCAGGAAGCTGTACTGCCAGGCGCCGTTGGCGACGGCGTGCTCGGCGCCGCGGTCGAGCGCCGCGTAGGGGCCCTCGATCTCCAGCGCCAGCTCGGCGATCCGCTGGTTGAGGTCGGCCCACTGCCACTTGCCGAGCGAGCCCTCGGGCCCGGGGATGCCCGACTGCATCGTCTTGGTCAGGCCGCGGTAGGCGTTCAGCCGCATCGTCTCGGCCTCGATCTGCAGCTGCGCGATGCGCTGGCGGATCACCGGGTCTTCGGCCGCGCTGTGGCCGTTGACCCGCGTCTCCTTCGCCAGCCGGCCGAGCCGGCCGAGGCTGTTGGAGATCTGCGCGATCGCGCCGAAGGCGAGCCCGGCGCGCTCGTTCATCAGCGTCGTGATCGCCACCGACCAGCCGTTGCCGACGCCGCCGACGACGTTCTCGTCGGGGATCCGCGCTTCCTCCATGAAGACCTCGTTGAACTCGCCCTCGCCGGTGATCTGGACCAGCGGCTTCGCCTCCACCCCCTCCTGCTCCATGTCCATCAGGAAGTAGGTGAGGCCCTTGTGCTTGGGCGCGTCGGGGTCGGTGCGGGCGACGAGCATGCACCACTTGGCGAACTGGGCGAGCGTCGTCCAGACCTTCTGCCCGGTGACCACCCATTCGTCGCCGTCCTTGACCGCCTTCGTCTTCAGCGAGGCGAGGTCGGAGCCCGACTCGGGCTCGGAGAAGCCCTGGCACCAGATCTCCTCGGCGGTCAGGATCGGCTCCAGGTAGCGCTGCTTCTGCTCCTCGCTGCCGTGGGCGATCACCACCGGGCCGCCCATCGCCAGGCCGAGCACGTTGGCCGGGCTCGGCGCTTCGGCGCGCGCCGCCTCGCCGACGAAGATCGCCTGCTCGATCAGCGTCGCGCCGCGGCCGCCGTACTCCTTCGGCCAGGAGATCCCGGCCCAGCCGGCCTCGTGCAGCTTCGCCTGCCACTCGCGCCGGTAGGCGATCACCTCGTCGAGGCTGCCCTCCGGCTCGGGCCCGGGGTTGTGCTCCTCCAGCCAGGTCCGCACCTCGTCGCGAAACTCGCGCTCGGAGGGTGAGAGGCTGAGGTCCATCGCTCCGTGAGACTACTGGCTGCAGGTCGGCCAGCCGCCTAGACCGCTCGATCAGCGTTCCGGTGCCCAAGCCGCCGCCGCAGCACATCGTCACCAGGCCCATCTGCTTGTCGGAGCGCTCCATCTCGTGCAGCAGGGTGGTGATCAGGCGGGCGCCGGTCGAGCCGAGCGGGTGGCCGAGCGCGATCGCGCCGCCGTTGACGTTGACCCGGTCCATGTCGGGATCGAGCTCGCGCCGCCAGGCGGCGAGCGACCGAGGCGAAGGCCTCGTTGATCTCGACCAGGTCGATGTCGTCCATCTTCATCCCGTTGCGCTCGAGCAGCTTTTCGGTCGCCGGGATCGGGCCGGTGAGCATGATCACCGGGTCGACGCCGACCGTGGTCTGGTCGTAGATCCGCGCCCGCGGCTCAGGCCGAGCGCGTCGGCCTTCTCGCGCGCCATCAGCAGCACGCGCGGCGGCGCCGTCGGAGACCTGCGAGGAGTTGCCGGCGGTGACCTTGCCGTCCTCCTTGAAGGCCGGCTTCAGCTTGGCCAGAGCTCTCCAGCGTCGTCTCGCGCAGGCCCTGGTCGGTGACGTAGGTGTCGCCGTTGACGGCGAAGGGGACGATCTCGCGCTCGAAGCGGCCCTCCTCGGTCGCCTTCGCGGCGCAGCTGCTGCGAGCGCAGGCCGATCTCGTCGAGCTCGGAGCGGGGAATCTCCCACTTGTCGGCGATCATCTCCGCCGAGAGGCCCTGCGGGATCAGGTTGTAGCGCTCCATCAGCTGCGGCGAGAAGGGGCTGCCGTGCTCCTTCATCACCTCGTAGCCGTCGGCGAAGGAGATGTGGCCCATGTGCTCGACGCCGGAGCCGATCGCGACGTCGTGCACGCCGGTGGCGATCAGCGCCGCGGCGAAGTTGACGGCCTGCTGGGCGGAGCCGCACTGGCGGTCGATCGTCGTCGCCGGGGTCTCGATCGGCAGGCCCGCCTCGAGCCAGGCGTTGCGGCCGATGTTGACGCCCTGCTCGCCGAACTGCTGGGCGCAGCCGGTGACCACGTCGCCGGTCTCGGCGGGGTCGACCCCGGTGCGCTCGAAGAGCTCGCCGTAGACCTTGGCCAGCAGGTTGGAGGGATGGACGTCCTTGTAGTAGCCCTTCTCCTCGTGGCCGCGGCCGATCGGCGTGCGGACCGCCTCGACGATGACGACCTCGCGGCCGCCGAACTTGCCGTTTCCGTTGCCTGACATCGCGCCTCCAGTGGTGATTGACGAGTCAGTCAATGCTACTCCTCCGGTCCGTTCGCCTTTTGTCGGGTCCAATGCGACAAAAGGCGAACACTGCGCGTTTGCCGGAGGCCCATCGTGGTGAGCGACGTGATAGGAACCCGTCTCCATGAGCGCAGGGATGGGATACGAAAGCCCCGGGATCGCCGGCAGCGGCGCAATCGCCACGGGATTAGCTGCTGTGGCCACGACGACGGCCGACACGATTCTGCTCGCGCGCAGCGAGGCTTCGGCCTGGCGCGCCGAGGAGAAAGTGGTCGCCGCCTGCGCCAAGATCGAGGGGGCCGAGCCCTCGCGGCTGCGGGTCACGACCGACCCCAAGGATCTGGCCGACTGCGATGTGGTCGTCGAGGCGGTGGTCGAGGAGGTCGGGCCGAAGGGCGAGGTGCTGAGCGCCGTCGCCCAGGCCTGTCCCGAACGCCGACCTGGCCACAACGACTTCCTCGCTGAGCATCGGCGAGATCGCCAAGGAGGCGAGCATCTCCGGCCGCCTCTTCGGCCTGCACGTCTTCAACCCCGTGCCGCGGATGAAGCTGGTCGAGGTCTGCTTCCCCGACAGCGGCGAGCAGACCCGCGAGAAGGCGCTCGCCTGGTGCGCGGCGCTGGGCAAGACCGCGGTCGAGGTCCCCGACCAGGCCGGCTTCGTCGTCAACCGCCTGCTCTTCCCCTACCTCTTCGAAGCCGTGCGGATGATCGAGCGAACCGGCATGGAGGCCGGCGAGGTCGACACCTGCATGAAGCTCGGCGCCGGCCACCCGATGGGCCCGCTGGCGCTGCTCGACTTCGTCGGGCTCGACGTCTCCAAGGCGATCGGCGACGCGCTCTACGCCGAGAACGGCGAGGACGCCAGCAATCCGCCCGGCCTGATGGTCGAGATGGTCGGCGAGGGCAAGCTGGGCCGCAAGTCCGGCTCGGGTTTTTACTCCTACGACTGAGGCCGACAGGCGCTGCCGGTCAGCGCCTCCCGGCGCGATCCCAGATCACATCGGCTGAAGAACATCCTTGAGCCCGGGCGGCCGCTTCGATCTCCTCCCAGGGAAGCTCGGCTTCGGGGAGGTCGTCCCAGCGGGCCAGATCGAGTGCCTCGACCGACCCTTTGAGCGCCGGGCCGAGATGCTCCTCGGAGCGCAGCAACGCCCTCAGAACCTCAAGCTGCTTGTCACTCAAGCGCACAACCCACATGCGATACCTCCAAGGTTAGGCGTGACGCGGGTTGCTCAGGAAACCTAGGCCGCAGGCCGGACGGAATCGCCGCCGCCGTGGCCGCCGGAGCTGATCCGCACCGCCTCGACGCGGTTCTCCCGCACCGACTCGACCCGGATCGTGTAGCCGTTGGAGACGATCGTGTCGCCGCGCTTGGGCAGCCTGCCCAGCTCGCCGAAGACGTAGCCGCCGATCGAGTTGTACGCGTCGGTGTCGACCGGCAGCTCGATCCCGCGGTCGGCGAGGTCGCCGAGCGAGACGTGGCCGCGGACGAACCACTCGCCGCCGGCAAGCTGGCGCAGCGCCGCCGCGCGCGGGTCGGTCTCGTCCTCGATCTCGCCGACGACCTCCTCGAGGATGTCCTCGACGGTGACGATCCCGACCGTGCGGCCGTACTCGTCGACGACGACCGAGAGCGAGGTCCGCTGCACCTGCAGGTCGTGGAGGAGATCGTCGAGCGGGCGGGTCTCGGGGACGATCACGGCCTCGCGCACGACCGGCTCGATCTTCGCCTCCGGCCCATCGCTCATGTGGATGCGGGCGAGGCTGTTGTTGTGGACGATGCCCTTCACCCGGTCGGGGTTGTCTTCCTCGATCACGACGAGGCGCGTGTGGCCCGAGGTGACGCAGCGGCGCAGCGCCGTCTCCGCCGTCTCGGACGAGTCGACGGTGACCACCGCGGGGATCGGCGTCATCACCTCGCGGGCCTGCTGCTCGTGCAGGTGGAAGACGCCGCCGAGCATCCCGGCCTCGCCGGGGTCGAGCGTCCCCCCCACCCGCGAGCTGTCGATGATCTGCTTGAGGTCCTCGGCGGTGTGCTTCTGCTCGATGTCGGTCGGGTCGACTCCGAAGAGCCGGACGATCGCGTTGGAGATCGCGCTGAGGCCCATCGTGAACGGCGCGGTGATCATCCGGAACCAGTCGAGCGGGCGGGCGACCCGGCGGGCCGTGCTCTCGGCCTGGTTGATCGCCAGCATCTTCGGCACCTGCTCGCCGATGCTGATGTGGAGCGCGGTGACGAGCGTGAAGGCGATCGCGACCGAGAGCGCCACCGCGGCTCCGTGGGAGAGGCCGCCGAAGGCCGGCTCCAGCAGCTTCGCCAGCGAGGGCTCGCCGAGGAAGCCGATCCCGATCGACGCCATCGTGATCCCGATCTGGCAGGCGGAGAGCGATTCGGCGATCTTGTCGAGCTGATTGATGACCGCGTCGGCGCCGCTTTCGCCTTCTTCGGCGAGCTGTTCGATCTTGCCGCGCCGACTGCGCACGAGCGCGAACTCGGCCGCGACGAAGAAGCCGTTGATTGCGACCAGCAGGAGCAGGAGGATGAGCAGGAGGACGCTCACCGGCCCGAGACTGCCATATTGATCCCCCGAATGCGCATCGCCAGCCTCGTCCCATCCGCAACCGAGATGCTCTTCTGCCTCGGTCTCGGCGACAGCGTCGTCGCCGTCACCCATGAGTGCGACTTCCCGCCGCAGGCGCGCTCGCTGCCCCACCTGACCCGCACCGTGATCGAGCAGGGCCTCGATGCGGGCCAGATCGACACCGCCGTCAAGCAGACGGTGGGCGAAGGAAAGGCGCTATACGAGCTCGACGAGGACCGGCTGGCCGAGCTCGCACCGGACCTGATCGTCACCCAGGCGATCTGCGACGTCTGCGCCGTCTCCTACGAGGACGTGGTCGCGGTCGCTTCGCGGCTGCCGAGCAGGCCCAAGGTCCTGCAGCAGGACCCGAGCACCCTCGGCGAGATGCTGGAGGACGTGATCCGCCTCGGCGAGGCGACCGAGCTCGCCTCGGAGGCACACTTGGTTCGGGGCGAGCTGGAGGGCCGGCTGGCGACCGTCCGCGCCGCCGTATCCGGCGCCGGGCAGCCCCGCGTCATCGCCCTCGAGTGGCTCGACCCGCCCTTCGTCGGCGGCCACTGGATCCCCGAGATGATCTCGATCGCCGGCGGCGAGGACGTCGCCGGGCCACCCGGCCTGAAGTCGCCGGAAGTCGCCTGGGGGGCCCTCTCGGGGCTCGACCCCGACGTGGTCATCGCGATGCCCTGCGGCTGGTACGTCAGCGAATCGCACGCCCAGGCCGTCGCCCACTGGGACCGGATCGCCAAGCTCGGCGCCGGCCGCGTCTACGCGGTCGATGCCGCCTCGACCTTCTCCCGCCCGGGCCCGCGCCTGGTCGACGGGGTCGAGCTGCTCGGCCACATCCTCCACCCGGATCTGGTCGACCCGCCCGGCAACATCGGCTTCGCCGAGGTCAGAAACCCGGGCTGACGGGCGCCGCCCGCTTCGCGGGCTACGCGACGGCGATCGCCGAGGCGATCGAGAAGAAGCCGATCGCCGCCATCGCCAGCAGCTCCATCGCCTTGCTGCGCGTGCCGAGCATGCCGCGCTCGCCGGCGACGATCAGCAGCGCGCAGAGCACCCCGGCGACGAGGCCGCCGAGGTGGCCGCCGATGCTGATTTCGGGACGGCCGAAGGTGATCGCCAGGTTGAGCACGAGGATGATCCCGATCGAGGAGGCGAGCGCGTCGACGCCGCGGCTGCGGGCGATCACGAAGGTGGCGCCGAAGATGCCGAAGACGGCGCCCGAGGCCCCGATCGTCAGCGTGTCCGGGCTGAGCAGGGTCGCGCCGAAGGAGCCGGCGAACAGCGAGGCGAAGTAGAGCGCCACGAAGCGAGCGGTGCCGATCCCGGGCTCAAGCAGGCGGCCGAGGAAGAAGAGGGCGAACATGTTGAAGCCGATGTGGATCACGCTCGCGTGGAGGAATCCGCTGGTCAGCAGGCGGTACCACTCGCCTTCGGCGACCGATGGGCCGAAGAGGCCGAAGTCGAAGATCACCGAGCTGTTGGTCGGCGTCAGGCCGCCGCCGCCCGCGGCGACCTCGGCGAGGAAGGCGACGACGTTGAGGGCGATCAGGGCGTAGGTCGCAGGCGCGTCGGCGCGGCCCGGGGCAACGGCCCCCCTGGTTACCTTCGTCCGGTCGCGGGCGCACTCGGGGCAGCGCATCCCGACCGGCGTCGGCGTCATGCACTCCGGGCAGATCGGCCGCCCGCAGTTGGAGCAGGAGACGCCCGTCTCGCGGTTGGGATGTCGGTAACACGTCTGCGCCATCGGGACGGGGAGCCTACAATCGCCGCCGATGGAGCCCCCGAGCCCCGCCCGGCTGTTCGCGACCGTGGCCGGCGTGGCGCTGTTCGCCTACGGCATCGTCGGGTTCTTCTACGACTCCTCCTTCGCCCGCCCCGACGACCTGCGCGACGCCGTCGGGCTGGCCTCGGTGAACGGCTGGGCCAACAGCTTCCACCTGCTCACCGGGGCGCTCGGGCTGCTCCTCGCCGGCTTCGCCTCGCGCCGCTACGCGATCTGGCTGACCGCGCTGTACGTGGCCGTGGCCGTCTTCGGCTCGCTCTAGACGCGCCTGGCGCTCAGGGGCGCAGCCGGCCGGCGACCGAGCGCAGGCCGCCGCGCTGGCGGCCGCGGCGGCGCATCTCGACCAGGACCAGCGCCCCGGTGGCGAGGCCGCCCGCGCCGACGGCGACGACCGGGCGAACCCAGTTGCGCGGGTCGCGCAGCGAGCGCAGCTCACTGTCGGAGAGCTCTTCCGCCCAGTCGGAGAGCTCCTCGGCGGCGGCCTGGGTGACGGCGGAGAGGGTGTCCTCGAAGCGCCCCGAGAGCCGCTCGGGCGGCTCGATCGGGCGCAGCGCGTCGCCGAGCAGGCGCTCGACTTCCCAGGTGCTGCCGGACAGGTTCTCGCTTGCCTCACTCATCGCTCATCTCCTCCTCGAGCTGCTTGATCGCGCGATGGATCAGGACCTTGGTCGCGCCGTCGGTCCGCCCCAGGGCGCGGGCGATCTCGCGGTTGTCCATGCCGAGCGCGAAGCGCATGATCAGGGCATCCCGCCTGTCGCCGGCCAGGTTGTCGAGCTTGTCGATCACCTGGCGCAGCTCCTCGCGCCCCTCGGCGATCGCCTCGGTGCCGTGCCGCGCGGGAATCGGGTCGGCGAGTTCGAGCGGGGTCTGCGGCCGCCGCGAGCGGTCGCGGTAGAAGTTCAGCGCCAGGTTGTGGGCGATGCGGATCAGCCAGGGTCGCAGCGGCCGCCCGTCGGACTCGCGCCGCGCCCGGTCGAAGTGGCGGTATGCCTGCAGGAAGGCCTGCTCGGTCAGATCCTCCGCGTCGTGCTGGTTGCCGACCCGGTAGTAGGCGTAGGAGTACACGTCCTTGAGGTGGTCGCGGTAGAGCTCTTCGAACGCCCGATCGAGCTCGGCCTTGGCGGCCGGATCGAGCCCGGCCGGCTCGACGTTCTGCTTGGCGGCGCTCACCGGCCCAGCCTAACCTCATGCGGCCGCCTTCCTCGAACGCTCGACCAGGCGCAAGCCGGCGACCCACTCCTCGGCGTCGATCTCGCCTCGGATCAGGGCCGCGAGGCCGTCGAGCGCCGCCGCCGGGCTGCCCCCGGCGGCGATCGCCTCGGCCAGCAGCGGCACCGCGTCCAGCCCCTCCGACGCCTGCCCGATCAGGTCCGGGATCTCCTTCGCCGGCGTGCCCTGGCCGAGCAACTCGCCGGCGCGGCGGTTGCGGCCGGAGGGAGCCAGGAGGGTGGCCGTCAGGTCGCCGACCCCGGCGAGGCCCGAGAAGGTCTCCAGCCCGGCGCCCTTGGAGAGCGCGAAATCGATGCACTCGCGCCAGACCTGGGCGGCGGCGATGCCCGCCGCGTTGAGCCCGAAGGGCTCGGTCGTCGCGGCGGCGAGGGCGGCGGCGTTCTTCGCCGCGCCCGCCATCTCGACACCGGTGACGTCGCGCGAACGCTCGCAGACGAGCCCGGCCCGGTCGAAGACCTCGCCGAGCTGTTCGCGCAGATCGCCGTCGCCGGAGCCGAGCACCAGCGCGGCCGAGCCGGAGACGGCCTCGCGAGCGTGCGCCGGGCCGCCGAGGCAGGCGACCGCGCGGGCGCGGATCCGTTCGCCGACGTACTCGGAGGGCAGCTGGCCGAGCGGCGCGATCAGGCCCTTGCTGAGCATCAGCACCGAGCAGCGGTCGCTGATCCGGTCGGCGATCGCGCCCACCGCCTGCGGCAGCGAGCCGGAGGGAATCGCGAGGCAGACCAGGTCGAGCCCGGCCAGCTCGATCTCCGAGGCGGGCCGGACGAGCAGCGAGTCGGGCAGCTCCACGCCCTCCAGGTAGCGGCCGTTCTCGCCCGCCTCGATCATCTCCGCGGCCTGCTCGGCGGTGCGGGCGCCGAGCTGGACCTCGAGCCCACCGCGGGCGAGCAGCACGGCGACCGCCGTGCCCCAGCTGCCGGCGCCGATCACCGCCGCGCGGCGCATCGGCGGCAGGCCGCCCATCTCTTCCCACTGCAGCAGCACGTTGGGCCAGATCCGCGCCGTGACCGACTCGGCCAGCGGCGGCGAGGGCTCCTCGACCCGCGGGAAGGTCATCGCTTTGCCCAGCCGCACCCGCACCTGGCGCGGGCGGATGCGCCAGCCGCGGCGCACGTGCTCTGAGCCGTAGACCGCGGTGGGGACGACCGGGGCGCCGGTCTGCAGGGCGAGGCGGCCGACGCCGCGCCGCGGCGAGGCCAGGGTGCCGCGGCGGATGCGCGTGCCCTCGGGGAAGATGCAGACGGTGCCGCCGCGCTGGACCGCGAGCCGGGCCGTCTCCATCGCCATCGCGTCGGATTCGCCGCGGCGGATCGGGAAGGCGCCGAGCCGGGAGAGCAGCCAGCCCTGCCAGCGGCGCTCGAACAGCTCGATCTTGGCGACGTAGTTCATCGGCCGCCGCCAGGGCAGCGCGGCGCCGATCGCGAAGGGGTCGAGGAAGCTGCGGTGGTTGGCGGCGACGATCAGGCCGCCGCTGACCTTGCCGTATTCGCGGCCGGTGCGGCCGAGGCGGAAGTAGAGGAGGAAGAACGGCGTCATGAAGACCCTGGCCAGCAGGTAGAGCGGCCAATTGACGCTGTGGGCGCGGGTGTAGTCGTGGTATTGCTGCAGACGCTCTTCGCTCATCGAAGAGCGCTACACGGGGGCGGCGGAGCGGTTACCAGGCGGCCTCGATGAGCTGTTCGAGGTCCTCGCGCCCGGGCGGCTCCGGCGTGAACGCCAGCTCCGGGCGGACGAGCATCGAGTCCAGGGCCCCGTCGAGCCTGCCGCGCTCGGCGCCGAGCGCGCCGAGGCCTGGCGGGTTGCCACCGAGCTCGAGGATGCGGGCCTCTATCCGGTCGGGGCCGGTGCCGAGCGACTCGGCCAGGGAGGTGAGCTGTTCGGGGGCGCGGGGGACCATGAAGGCCATCGTGCGCGGCAGGATCGCGGCGTTGGTCTCGGCGTGCGGGGTGCCGCAGATGCGGACCAGGGTCTGGCAGATCACGTGGTGCAGGCCGAAGGCGGCGGAGTCGATCGCGTAGGCGCCGAGCAGTGAGCCCTGGGCCAGTGCCGCCCGGTTGCGCTCCTCACGCGCCTGGTCGAGCGCCGCGCCGATCAGCTCGGCGCCGCGCAGCGCTGTCATCGTCGAGACCGGGTTCGCGAACGGCGTGTAGAGAGAGTCGGCGCCGTGGGCCAGGGCGTTCATCGCGCTCGCCCGCAGGGCGCCCTCGGCAAGGCCGGTCATCGCCTCGGGGTCGGCGATCGCGAGCTGCGGCCGCACCATCCCGCGCACGCGCGACTCGGCCCCGGCCGGCAGGCGGTGGATGCCGGTGATCTCGGCACCCGAGAGGGTCGTCGGGATCGCGGCGACGCGCGCGCCGGTCACCGCCGCGACGGCCTTGGCGCTGTCGATCACCCGACCGCCGCCGAAGGCGACCAGCTGCGGGGAGTGGGCCCGGTCGAGCAGCGACGCGGCGGCGTCCGGCACCTGCCCGGCGGGCACCGCGTGGACAGCCGTCGCCGCGGCCTCGAGCTCGGGCGCCCCCGCCAGGGCGCGGGGAGTGGTCAGCAGCTCGAAGCCGTCGAAGCCGTGCTGACGGAGGATCTGCGGCGCCTGGGCGACGCCGTCGCGGCGCAGCACGACGACCCGGCCGGCGTCGCGCCAGACGAAGCCCTCGTTCACTCCGCCCTGGCCGGGCGCGGGTTGACCACCGGGCGCAGGTTCGGCTCGACTTCGGCCCGCAGGCGCTCGTAGTCGGGCGGCAGCGAGAGCTTCTCGCCGAGGTGCTCGAGCTCCTCGTCGACGGTGAAGCCCGGCCCGAGCGTGGCGATCTCGAAGAGCACGCCGCTGGGCTCGCGGAAGTAGATCGAGCGGAAGTAGAAGCGGTCGATCACCGGCGTCGGCTCGGCCCCCGCGGAGATCGCCTTCCCCCGCCAGGCCTCATGCTCGGCGATCGAGGACGCCCAGGCGACGTGGTGGACGCTGCCGGCGCCCTGCAGCGAGCGCTCGGCCGGCGGCTCGTCGTAGGCGTAGAGCCCGCCGCGGCTCTCGCCGCGCGCCTCCCAGCCGTCGCCCGCCCGCTCGAACTCGAGCGCTTCCAGCAGGCCGGCGCTGGCATCGGGCGCGCCGCTGTAGGCGCGGACGGCGTGGAAGCCCTGCAGCGCCAGCTCGCCCGGGACCTCCGGGTGGTCGGCGATCAACGGCGCATCGTCGACCGCGGCGACGAGCAGCTCGTGGCCGAGGCCCTCGGGGTCGGAGAAGCGCAGGCTCTCCCCCTCGCGCTCGCTCTCGATGCCGTTCGCGCCGAGGCGCCCGGCCCAGAAGTCGAGTGATTGGGTCGAGGCGACGCGCCATACGACCCTGTGCACATCGCCCTGGCCGGCCCGTCCGGCAGCGACGCCGGGGAACTCGAAAAAGGTCAGATCGGAGCCGGGGTCGCCCTTCTCGTCGGCGAAGAAGAGGTGGTAGACGCTCGGGTTGTCCTGGTTGACCGTTTTCTTCACCAGGCGCAGGCCCAGCACCCCCGCGTAGAAGTCGACGTTCTTCTGCGCGTCGGCGGTTATCGCGGTGATGTGGTGGATTCCCTCTAACTTCACCGCTGCCACGTATACCATCCCGTCCAATGAGCCGCGCGCGACGACGCAGCGTCAAGGCCCTCGTGGTGCTCGGCTCGATCCTGGCCTTCCTCAGCGTGTTCGCGATCTGGACCGAGCGCCAGGCGCTGAACACGAACGACTGGGTCGACACCAGCGGCCAGCTGATCCAGAACGAAAAGATCCGCAAGGCGGTTGGCGATTACCTCGTCGACCAGCTCTACGCGAACGTCAACGTCGAAAAGGAACTTGAAGGCATCCTGCCCGGCGACCTCAAGGACCTGGCGGGGCCGGCGTCCGGCGGCCTGCGGCAGGTGGCGGGCGGCGGCGCCGAACAGGTCCTGCAGACCTCGACCGCGCAGGAACTCTGGAAGGACGCCAACCGGGCTGCGCACGAACAGCTGCTGGCGGTGCTGGAAAACAACAAAGACGCCGTCTCGACCGCGAACGGGGAAGTGACGCTCAACCTCGGCAGCCTCGTCACCAACCTGGCCGACCAGGTCGGGATCGGCGCGAAGCTGGCCGAAAAACTCCCGCCCGACGCGGGCCAGGTCACGATCCTGCGCTCCGACCAGCTGAAGACCGCGCAGGACATCGTCGTCGGCATCAAGGGCCTGGCGCTGATCCTCTCGCTGCTGACCCTGCTCGCTTTCGGGCTGGCGGTTTACATCTCGCGCGAGGGGCGCTGGGTGACCCTGCTCTTCTGCGGGATCGGCCTCGTCGCCGCCGGCTTCGCCGTGATCGTCTTCCGCGAGGTGGCCGGTGGGATCGTCGTCGACCAGCTGGTCAAAGAAGAAAGCGTGCGGCCGGCGGCGGAAGCGGCCTGGTCGATCTCGACCTCGCTGATGGTCAGCATCGCGACGACGGTGATCGTCTTCGGCGTGCTCGCCGGCCTCGCCGGCTGGCTCGGCTCGCCGACCGGCTCGGCGCGCGCCAGCCGCCGCTTCATGGCGCCGGTGCTGCGCGATTACGTTGCCTACGTCTACACCGGCCTGGCGATCGTGGTCGGCCTCTACTTCATCTCCTCGCCGACGCAGAACCTGCGCTCCTTCCTGACGACGCTGATCGTCGCCGCCGCGGTCGCCTTCGGGATCCACGAGATGCGCCGCCAGTCCGAAGACGAATTCCCCGACGCCAAGCTGGGCGACTACTTCGGCGGGGCGAGGGACCGAGTCGTCGGCGCGGTGAAGAGCGCCAACTTCGGTGAGCGCGCCTCGAAACTGCGCCTGCCCGAGGTGCGGAAGCCGAGCGACGACGGCGGCGCCGCCTCCCCCGAGGCCCCGACCGAGGTGCTCGCCGGCGACGAGGATGCCCGCCTACGACGGCTCTCCCAGCTGGCCGAGCTGCACGACAAGGGCGTGCTGACCGACGAGGAGTTCGCCGCCGAGAAGGCCCGCGTGCTGGGCGGCGGCGGGCCCGGCGCCGACGTCGCCTGAGCGGTCGCCCCACCTCTAACACCCGTCCAGAAATTCCTTGCAATGCTCGGCGATATCTGAAAGCCTGGAGCTCGCCCAGCTGACGACGCAGAGGAGATGATGATGCGCAGCTCCCTCCGCATCCTGTTGATCGTCGCGGCCTGCCTGGCCCTCCCGGCGACGGCGAGCGACGCCGCACCGTTCACCGCCGGCACCGGAAGCGAGCCGACGGTCGCCGTCGGCTCCGACGGCAGCGGGCACGTGGCGTGGGAGACAGACGGCGAACCGGTGGACGTCGACTACTGTCGGCTCAGTCCCGGCGGAGCCGCGTGCAACCACACGGCGGTGCTCGAATTCCCCGGATCGGGAGCCTACTCGGCGGGTAGGGCGCAGGTCTTCACGCCGGCCCGAACAAGGTCGTGATCGTCGCCGGCTGCTGGAACTGCCCGAGTGGGGCCGAAGACAGGGTCTACCGCTGGGTCTCCACCAACAACGGCGACAGCTTCACCGGGCCGACAGAGCTTGGCATAGACCAGGGGAACGGCAACGGCTTTGGTGGCTTCGGGGCTTGGCTCGACAGCACCGGCACCTTCATCGGCGCGGTCGGCTCCCACGTAAAGGCTCAACAGGGGCCCATCTACACCGAAGGCCACGGGGTTGAATTCGCCAGCGGCGGGATCTTCGCCTACGACTCCGCGGTGACCAGGCTCGAAGGCACCAACACGCTCGTCGCCGCGACCAACGACCTCGAAACGATCAAGTACGGCGTCTACAACGGCCCGTCGTTGAGCGTCGCGGACATCAACAACGCTGTCAACTGGAGCACGAACCTGACCCTCCCATCCCCCGAGGGCGACAACAGCGACACGGCGCTGAACAGCGGCCCCAACGGCGTCTACATGACCTACTCGAACTTCGTCCCCAACAACTCGCGGGTCGGCTGGCGCCACGTCGACCCGGCGACGAAGACGTTCGGCGGCCCGATCTACATCGAAGGCTCCGACCCGATCGACGACCCGATCGGCTTCGGCGAACCCAACAGCTACCAGGACCCCGCCGGGAGGATCCACGTCGTCTGGGAATCGCAGTACGACACCAATCGCCTCCGCTACACGGTCAGCGACACATCGGGCGGCAACTTCTCGACCCCCGCGACGCTTGCCGCCAACGAGGACTTCCTCACGCCGGAAGTCGCTGCCGGCGCTGACGGACAGGGCTTCGCGACGTGGACCAACCTGGGCGGGGCGATCCGCATCGTGCCGCTCGACCCCTATCCCGAGTCCGCGCCGGTGGCGACGACCCCGCCGGCGCCGGCCCCCACGCCGGCCCCTGTGCCGCCGACGGTCCACGGCTTCCACCTGACCGGCACGAACGTTCTCCGGCCGGGCCAGGCGACCGTGTTCCGCTTCAACGCGAGCAGCGCCGGGCTCGCTGTGCTGACCTTCGAAAAGCGCTACAGGGGGATCAAGGCCAGGCGCCGAATCAAGCGGGGGCCCGACAGGGGCAAGCGCAGGACCGTCTGCCTGCCGCTCACCCAGAAACGTTTGCGCGCCCTGCGCCGGCGGGCTCACAGCCGGCGCGCCCTGCGCAGGATGCTGAGGAGGCGGAGTTGCCACGGCTTCCGCCGGATCGGCCAGATCCGCAAGCGCGTCGTGCGCGGCCGCAACGCGATCCGCTTCAACGGCCGGCTCGCCGGCCGCAGGCTGAGCCCGGGCCTCTACCGGGCCAGGATCATCGTGAGGGGCGGCGACGGCCTCGGCTCACGCGCCGAGACGCTCCGGTTCAAGGTGGTCGCCAGGCACCACAAAGGGCAACGGCGGCCCGAAGGGCATCCACATGGCAGGGGGGCCTGACTTCGCCTTCGCCGGCACGGTCACCGAGGGAGAAAGCGTGGGGAGAAACGGTGGCCGTGGGCGGGGAAGTTGAATGGCCACTCCCGGGAAGAGTCGATGGCCGCCGGCCATCCCACGAATCGCGGTTCGTCCGGTCCAAACGTGAATATGAGTGGAGGTCAAGGGTGAAGACCTCCAAGAGCCCGCCCCCGGATTTGAACCGGGACAACCTTCCTTACAAGGGAAGTGCTCTACCAATTGAGCTAGGCGGGCGTGTGGCTGGATGATTCCGGCTTTCCTGCCGAATATAGAGAGGGTGATCGACAGCGCGGGAAACGATGCAGTCACTTTCAGGCCCCTCGAGCCTGGCGAGGGAGCGCTGCTGAGCGAGGCGATCCAGGCCGCCTACGGCGAGTCCTACGACGTGCGCTGGGTCTATGACGTCGCCGAGGTCGAGTCGAAGCTTGCTGCAGGGACCTATGTCTCCTGGGTGGCGGAGTCGGCCGACGGCGAGCTGCTCTGCCACGAGGGCATGAGCCTCGCGGCCGCTGACGACGCGGTCGGGCACTCCGGCCAGGCGGTGACGATGCCGGTGGCGCGCGGCCAGCATCTCTTCACGCGGACCAAGAAGCACCTGATGGAGTGGGCCGCCGAGCGCGGCATGGCGGGGATGTTCAGCGAGGCGACCGCCGCCCACCCCTACAGCCAGAAGGCGAACATCGACCTCGGCGCGCACGAGACCGGCTTCCTGCTCGGCTGGATCCCGGCGAGCGTCGACAACGACGCCGCCGCCGAGGCGCGCCCACGCCGCCAGTCGGTCGCGCTCTTCTACGCCAAGCTCAACGACGGCCACGAACGCGAGGTCTACGTGCCGGAGCGCCACCGCGACATCGTCAGGAAGACCCTGGAGCTATGCGAACTGCGCGGCACCCTCGCCGACCCGCCGGCCGCAGTCGAGCTGCCAGAACGGACCGGCCTGCACGTCGAGATCAACCCCGACCACAACCTCGCCTTGATCACCGCCCACGAACCGGGCGAGGACCTGGAGGAAGCGGTCCGCGCCGAGCGCCACCACCTCTTCCACCGCAAGCACGTCGACGTGGTCTACCTCGACCTACCCCTGGAGAACCCGGCCACCGCCCTGCTCGCGGACCACCTCGAGCGCCTCGGCGTCTCCTACGCCGGCGTCTTCCCCAACAACCACACCGACGGCGACGTTCTCCGCATGCAATCCCTCCACCGAGCCCGGATCACCGCCGACGACGTAACCGTCGCCTCAGACCACGGTCGCGAGCTGCTCGACTACGTGCTGGCCGACCTGAGCTGAGAGTGCCGGCACGACTCCAAGAGGCTTGCCTACCCGACTTCGTCGGCGACCGTGACCACCGGCAGGCCAGCCTGCGTTGCCCGCTCGACGAAGCGGCGGTCGCCGCTGAGGACCGTCCCGCCGAGCTGCACCGCCAGCGCGGCGTAGGCGGCGTCGTAGGCGGTCAGCGAGTGGGCGATCGCGAGCGAGAGCGCGGGCGGCGCGAGCTGCCCGTCCAGAGGGTGCCAATCCAGGTCCTCGAGCGCCGACAGCTCGGCGATCGCGGTCATCGCCGAGTCGCGATCGAGCTCGCCGCGGCCCACCCGCTTCCAGAACGCGTTGGCACACTCGATCAGAAGCAGCTCGGGGGCGTGGAGGTCGTCGCCCGCTTCGCGGGACCGGAGCAGAGCCGCCCGCGCCGGCGCCGAGAGCGGCTCCTCGACATAGAGCGCCGCCATGACGCTGGCGTCGACGACGATCGCGGCCACCGGGTTAGCGCTCGCGGTCTTCGCGGATCAGCTCAGCGGCGGTGGGGCTGCCGGTGGGAAGGGGGTGCTGCGCCCGAATCCGATCGGCGCCGTGAAGGAGCTGCTCGAATGAGACGCCGCGGCGGGGGGAAAGGCCGCGGCGCAGCAGCTCGACCGTCTCCGCGCTGAGCGAGCGCCTGGCCGTCGCCGCCTCGCGGCGCAGCCGCTCGTAGAGCTCAGAAGGAACGTCTCTGACGTAGAGGGTAGGCATCGCTTGCAAAATGCTAGCAGCCAGCGGCGGAAACCTGACTATTTCCGACTCAAGGCTTGGTCCCCCAGATGTCGATTTCGTAAGTCGTGGAGACGGAGCTCTCGAAGCCAGCCGGAAGCCTTCTCTGTGGCGAACTTTGCCTTGAACTGCTATTTTGCCTAGCTAGGCAAATGAATGGTAGGAAGCAAAGCACCACGCTGGCGCGGCTGGCCGAGCATCCACCCGAAATCGAGGGGGGAAAGGTCGCCCTTCGACCAATCGGGGGTGGTAAAGCCCGACTTCGCGTCGAGTTGGGCGATCGTCAGGCCGATCTGCTCACCGCTTTCCTTGCGGTTCCATACCCCTCGGGGCTGAAGCGCCTCGTCGGGGCCAACCCAGACCTCGAAGCAGTCATCGTCGAGCGAATCCCACCTGGCCTGGACCAGGCAGCGCGGGAACTGGGGCTGAGCTACCTCGATATCCGCGGCTACGGCCGGATAACCCAGCCTGGCCTCGTCTACTTCGCACCCCCGGGCCCCGACGACAGAAGCCCGGCCAAGACCAGGGGCCCTTCGCCTTTCGCGCCGAAGGCAAGCCGAGTGTTGCGCAGCCTGCTCGCTGATTACGAAAAGGAGTGGCGCCTCTCGGACCTGGCCAAGATCACGGCACTGAACCCCGGGAACGTGCACCGAGTGCTCAACCGGCTCGTGGACGACGGCTACGTCGAGCGCGATGACGACTCCTACCTGCTCGCGGACCCCGGAGCTCTTCTCGATGCCTGGGCAGAGAATGGCGCTCCGGCACGAGAGAGAACCGCCATTCCGGTCAAGGGCGATCTCCGGCCCGCGGTCGAAGCGCTGGTCGAGCGATTCCACGGCCGTGCCGTCGTCTCAGGAGAGCTTGCAGCGGAGGTACTCGCACCCCATCTTCCCGCCGCCAGCGCAGTGATCCACTGCTTGGATCCCCAAGAGTGGGCACGTATCGACCTCGAGGAAATTGAGCCTCCGCCCCCTGCGGACTACCTGGCACCGAGACGGATCGCGCTCGATCTGCCCGATGAGGGCGTCGCCCAATTCGGCTCGGCGGTCTCCGAGTTCCGCCTCGTCGGCCCTGCCCAGCTCTACGTCGACCTCTACAAGCAACCGACTCGTGGCCGCCAAGCCGCCGAAGAGGTTCGACGCCAACTCCTCGACTTCTGATGCCGACCCTCCGCATCGACGCGAACGGCCCCGCCGACCTCCTGCTGTTCGAGGGCCTCCCCCACCTGAAACCGGTGCTCGAAAGCCTTGGCAACCGGGCGATGTTGATCGGCGGCCTGGCGGCCACTGCGTGGATCGGGGCCAGCGACCTTGGCCTGCCGATGCGAGCCACCCGCGACGTCGACCTCGGCATCGACCGACGTGGTCTCCGCCTCACCGCGAATCGAAGCAAGGTCATCCCCCTCTTGCGCGAAAGTGGCTTCGAATCGATGGGCGGCAATGCGAGCTTTCGCTTCGTCAGGGAGACGCCGGCCGGCGAGTTCATCGTCGACCTGCTCGTCGCCCCGGGATCCTCCCGCGCCGATCCACCCGTCCTCGAGGAGGGTCTGACGACATTTTCGGCACCCGGCCTGGCCTACGCCATCCTCCGACGACCAAAGCCGCTCTCCCTCACCGTCGCCCATGAGGGAACAGAGCGAGATTTCAGACTCCCGATCGTCAGCCTCGATTCCGCCTTCGTGATGAAGGCAGTCCTGACCGCAAGCCGTCGCCTCCGCCCCGATCGCCGCATCACCGACACAGCCGACGCCGTGATGCTCGCCGCAGCCTGTGCGAGCGACCAAGACGGCATCGTCGCCCTCCACGAGCACCGCCGTCGCAAGGACGTCCGTGAGGCAACACGATGGATGACCAGCGCCTTCGAGACCGCAGCCACCGCCGCGGCCCGTCGAGTCGAGCGGCACTTCAAGGCCGAGCTCAACCAGCCCGGGGGAGCTGCTTGGGCAGTGGAAGTGTCTCGCCGCTTCAGGAAATCGATCTCATGAGTTGAGAACTGCCCGCAGCGTCCGCTCGGTCCTGGGCCTGATGGTGACTGCCCTGCGACCTTCGGCCCACCCTCGGTCGCCGGGACTAAGGTGTTGGCCGCACATGGGGCGGCGGGAGCCGGTACTTGCCTGATCTGAATCCTGGACCAAGAGATCATCTGCTGACCCGGGCGCTGCGGGAGGCGATCGCGGGGCTCGATCCGGAGCTCATCAACGAGGAGGCACTTGATCCCGCCGAGGCGCCCGACAGGCTCGCCCGCCATCTGATGGCCGAGGTACGCCGTGCGCTCGGCGACGAGGACTCGGCCGACCTCCAGGCCGAGCAAGTCAACGCACTGCTCACCGAGGCCCTCTCGCCCGCGGACTCGAACGCATCGGAGGTCGAGCTACCAGCGCGCATCCTGCAAGGCATAAGCGAGCGGACTCCGCTGGGCTCCGTTGCCCCGCTCCCCGCCCTGCCGTCGACCCCGCTGTCCCAGAGTGACCTGCTGGTCAATGCCGAGGGCCAACCGAATGTCGGCACCGAGCTCCAGCGCGAGCTCGCCAGTGCCGACTCGGTCGACCTGATCTGCGCCTTCGTGATCTGGTCCGGTGTCCGCCAACTTCGCGACGCCCTCGCCGAACTCGTCGAGCGCGGTGGAAAGCTGCGCGTGATCACCACCACAGATTATTAGAGCGGGCGCGCCGCTACGAACGAGATGAGCGGCGAATCGAGTCGACGACTTGCCAGACACCACTGCTCGGGTTGTCATCGGGGAATTGCGTGCCGTCGCCCTTGTGTTTTCGAGCCAGCCGGCGGGCGCGCTGTTTGGCGATCTCGTAGTTCCTGTCCAGAGCGACAAGAGCTTCCCGGCTGAGCGACTTCTCGCACCTGGTGTGCTTCGATGCCGAACGCTGAGCATCGTGGCGCTCGATGAACGCAGTCTGGTCGTCAAAGTGGATCAGGAACCAGAGCTCGATGCAGGGGTTGGAGATGGCCAGGTGAATGCCGTGCTCGTGTGCCAGAAAGACGGCCTCTTTGAGGCTCGGGTGCTTGTCTACGTCGAACACGCACCAGACCTCGTCGCGGGCACGGCCGCGGCCGCGTTTCTCGTCTCGCGCTTCCTTCTTCTTCACCTCCATCGCACGGCGGACGAGGGAAAGTGGATTGCCTCGGAACTCGTGAATCTCGACGTTGACTGTAGACCTGTTGCGACTGTGGTGGTGGCGGAGATACCCCTCCTCGGTGACCTTGCCCTCGGCGAAAACCAGGATCTCGTATCGAAGTGCCTTCCCAGTGACGCGGCGGCGCGGCGGGCTCATCGATCGTCGCCGGCGGCTACCGGCTCGACGATCGATTCGAGCTGGCGACGGGAGACGATCGGAGTCGCGCCGTAGCGCCCCGCCAGGTAGCGCCGCTCGATCGCCTCTCCCTTGCGAGGGTCCAGGTCGGTCAACGGATACAAGCGCGTGCCCCCATCCTCCCCCTTCTCGGTGAACCAGATTTGATCGCGCCCGAGGGCATGGGAGCTCGAGTCCCCCATCAGGGTGACGTCATGAGAGTTGAAGATCAGCTGGGCGCGATTGGGGTTGCTTTGCTTGCCTTGGAAGAGCCCGACAAGGACGTTGACCAAGTGGGGGTGAAGGCTGGCCTCTAGCTCGTCGGCGAGCAGGACCGAGCCGTCGTGAAGAGCTTCGATCACCGGCCCGATCATGCCGAACCAAACCATCGTTCCCCGCGACTCCTCGCTCGGGTTGAGCTCCACCTCCTCGCCGCCCGCTTCATGGAGCATCCTCACCTCGAAGTCCTCGAACTCGATGTCCTCCTCGCCGCTCCCCGATCCTTCCTCTTCGCCACGGAGGATGCTCAAGGCGCGGAGGATCCGCTCGCGCATCTCGGCGTCCATCTCCCGTTTGCTTGCGCCCGTGATGCCGAGATCGGCCTCACGCAGGAGGGCCAGGACCTGGTCCCTGTAGTCCGCCTGCTCGAGCAACTCGGCCGTGAGCGCCTGGCGGGCGGTTCTCGAGTTGACGTCGGCAAAGAGCAGATTTCGCTGGAACCATTCGAAGAGTGGCAGCAAGGTCTGGTGGCTCGCCGCTGCCGCAGTAGAGAGAAAGAGCGCGTTGGGGCGAAGGATGCCGAGCGCAGCGCGCGCTCCAGCGCGTTGGCCCGACGGGAGCTCGATGTCATCGCCCTGGCGGCGGAACAGCAGCGCGGAACGCCCGCGCGGCCACCAGTGCGCCCACTCCTCGAGAATGCGGGTCGCGTCCAGGCGGAAGCCGTAGCGATGTCTGATCCCGTCGATGACGAGATCCACCTCGTAGGTGCTCGGCGCCTCGCCACGGTCCTTGCCGAGCCGAAATGGCCAGGTGGGAAGCCTGCTGCGCGGCGTGCCAAGCCGGAATGAGGAGAGGACGAAGGCCCGCATGTCATTCATCACGCGCAGGAGGTTTGACTTGCCCGAGCCGTTGGCGCCGAAGACGCCGGTGGCCGGCAGCACACCGAGCGACTTGCCGTTTCTGCGCCAGGAAATCTCGCGCACTACCTCGGCATCGGCAACCCTGGTGGCAAGCAGCGACAACTCGACCTGCTCACGAAAGGAGCGGGCGTTTTCGGCACGGAAGCCAAGCAGCATCGAGCCACTGCCGGAAGAATGCTTATCAGGCGACTCAGGCATCATCACAGGGAGAGTTTTGCAGAAAACCTGCGAAAAGGCGACTTTAAGATTGAGCGGACGCTGGGTATGCGACGATCAGAGCGAGGCCAGAGGGGTGCGCCATTCGCTCCGACAGGAGCTCGACGGCGGCTGGACCTTGCGCTTCGGCCCCCTGACCGCCACCGACATCGACACCGCGCTCAACGCCTTCGTTCACTGAGGCTGGAAGTTGCCTCGGCCCGCGGACTCCGCCCCGCCCGCGGTCGCCGGGGCTAAGGTGTTGGCCGCACGCGGGGCGGCGGGAGCCGGTACTTGCCTGATCTGAATCCTGGACCAGAGATCATGGGGGGGGGGGAGCGAGTACTTGCCTGATCTGAATCCTGGACGAGAGATCATCTGCTGACCCGGGCGCTGCGGGAGGCGATCGCGGGGCTCGATCCGGAGCTCATCAACGAGGAGGCACTTGATCCCGCCGAGGCGCCCGACAGGCTCGCCCGCCATCTGATGGCCGAGGTACGCCGTGCGCTCGGCGACGAGGACTCGGCCGACCTCCAGGCCGAGCAAGTCAACGCACTGCTCACCGAGGCCCTCACGCCCGCGGACTCGAACGCATCGGAGGTCGAGCTACCAGCGCGCATCCTGCAAGGCATCAGCGAGCGGACTCCGCTGGGCTCCGTTGCCCCGCTCCCCGCCCTGCCGTCGACCCCGCTGTCCCAGAGTGACCTACTGGTCAACGCCGAGGGCCAACCGAATGTCGGCACCGAGCTCCAGCGCGAGCTCGCCAGTGCCGACTCGGTCGACCTGATCTGCGCCTTCGTGATCTGGTCCGGTGTCCGCCAACTTCGCGACGCCCTCGCCGAACTCGTCGAGCGCGGTGGAAAGCTGCGCGTGATCACCACCACCTACATGGGGGCCACCGAGAAACGCGCGGTGGACGAGTTGGCCCGGCTGGGCGCCGAGGTGCGGGTGGCACTCGACGCGCGCACGACCAAGCTGCACGCGAAGGCCTGGCTGCTGGAGCGCGGCTCGGGCCTCAGCACCGCGTTCGTCGGCTCCTCCAACCTCTCCCACACGGCGCTGTTCGACGGCCTCGAGTGGAACGTGCGGCTCTCATCCGTCGATGCCGGCCACGTGATCGACCGGGTGCGGATGACGTTCGCCAGCCACTGGGAGTCCGAGCACTTCGTCCCCTACGACCCCGAGCGCGACGGCGAGGAGCTGGCGCGCGCCCTGCGCGAACACGATCGGCGCGCGGTCGGAGCCGCGACGACGATCGACTTCGCCAACCTGGACGTGCGTCCCTACCCGCACCAGCAGCGGATGCTCGACACCCTGACGGTCGAGCGCGACCGCCACGACCGCCACCGCAACCTCGTCGTCGCGGCGACGGGGACCGGCAAGACCGTCATCGCCGCGCTCGACTACCGCGCCCTCTGCGAGGCGGCGGGCCGGCGCCTCTCGCTCCTCTTCGTCGCCCACCGCGAGGAGATCCTGCGGCAGTCGCTGGCGACCTACCGCGCGGTGCTGCGCGACGGCTCCTTCGGCGAGATCCACGGCGGCGGGCGGATCGCCGCCGGCGAGCACGTCTTCGCGATGATCCAGTCGCTCCCGGCCGAGCGAATCGAGCGGCTCGACCCCGACGCCTTCGACGTCCTCGTCGTCGACGAGTTCCATCACGCCGCCGCGGCAAGCTACGAGCGGCTCCTCGAGGGGCTGCAGCCGAGCGAGCTGCTCGGCTTGACCGCGACGCCGGAGCGCCTCGACGGGCGCGACGTCACCCACTGGTTCGGCGGCCGGACCGCGGTGGAGCTGCGCCTCTGGGAGGCGATCGACGAGGGCTTCCTGGTGCCGTTCCAGTACTTCGGCGTCGCCGATGGCACCGACCTCTCGACGATCGGCTGGCGTCGCGGGCGCTACGCGACCGAGGAGCTCAGCAACCTCTACAGCGGCGACGACCAGCGGGTGGCGAAGCTACTCGAGGCGATTCAGCGGATCGTCCACGAGCCAAGCGGGATGCGGGCGCTGGGGTTCTGCGTATCCGTGGATCACGCTCGCTTCATGGCGAGGAAGTTCAGCGAGGCGGGCCTGGAGAGCGTCGCGCTGAGCGGCGAGGACGACCCGGCCACCCGTTCCGCCGTGCTCGACCGGCTCGGTCGCGGCGAGCTGCGCTGCGTCTTCTCGGTCGAGGTGCTCGGCGAGGGTGTCGACGTCCCCGATGTCGACTGCCTGCTGCTGCTCCGCCCGACCGAGTCGGCCACCCTGTTCACCCAGCAGCTCGGGCGCGGGCTGCGCCGGGCGAAGGGGAAGAGCCACCTCACCGTCATCGACCTGATCGGCCAGCACCGCGCGGAGTTCCGCTTCGAGGAGCGGCTGCGGGCGATCGTCGATCCCCGCCGGGGCCGCATCGCGGAGCAGGTCGAGCACGGCTTCCCCTTCCTTCCGGCCGGCTGCGCGGTCGAACTCGACCGCAAGAGCCGCGAGATCGTCCTCGAGAACATCAAGGCGGCGGTCCGGCAGCGGCGCTGGGGCGCCCTGGTGCGAAACCTCGCCGAGGCGCCGGCAGGTACCACGCTGGCCGAGTTCCTCGACCTCCACGAACTCGAGCTGGGCGACCTCTACCGCAATCGGCACAGCTGGACGGAGCTTCGCCGCGAGGCGAGCCTGGAGACGGCGCCGGCGACCGACCCGGCCTTCGAGGCGAGCGTCCTGGCGACGCTGGGCAGGCTCACGCACATCGACGATCCCGAGCGGGTCAGCTTCTACTCGCGAGCGCTGGCGTCGGAGGAGCCGCCGCGACTGGACAGCGACGAGCGGAGCCGGCGACTGTGGACGATGCTCGCCTGGGGCCTCGGCTCCGGTGGCGATCACGACTCGCTCGAGCGCTTCTTCGCGGCGCTCTGGGATGAGCCCGCGGCGCGGTCCGAGCTGGTCGAGCTGCTCTCCGTGCTCGACGCCCGCTCACGCACGTCGCCGCGGCCCTCGCCGCTCGCCCCCGAGATCCCCCTCACCCCCCACGCCCGCTACACGCGCCAGGAGGTCATCGCCGCCCTCGGCTTCGCCGGCGGGGCAAAGCCCAAGGTCACCCAGGGAGGCGTCCTCTGGGTGCCCCAGGCGCAAAGCGACGTCTTCTTCGTCGACCTGCGCAAGGCCGAGCGCGACTACTCGCCGACGACGATGTACCGGGACTACGCGATCAGCCGCGACCTATTCCACTGGGAGTCGCAATCGCGCCAGGCGCCCCACCAGCCCACCGTCCGCCGCTACATCGAGCACGCCCAACAGGGCACCAACGTCCTCCTCTTCGTCCGCGAGCAGCGCCGCGACGCCCTCGGCACGGCGCCGTTCCACTTCCTCGGCCCAGCCTCCTACGTCAGCCACGAAGGCGAACGCCCAGTCGCCTTCACCTGGCGCCTCCAGACGCCGATGCCGGAGGAGCTGTTCGAGGTGGCGCGGAGCGTGGCGGC
>CAWFEI010000006.1:0-69733 GCA_963814915.1 uncultured Solirubrobacterales bacterium
AGAGCGGCCCGCTGTCCGGCCAGTCCGGCCCCGATCACCAGTACGTCATGCGTAGGCACGGCGGCGATCCTATAGATGCGAAATCCGACCCCGCAGTCGGATTTCCAGCAACCCGTCGGCCTCAGAGCCAGCGCTCGTCGAGGCGGCGGACCGCGGCCTCGGTGAGGCGGATGCCGTCGGCAACCGTGTCGAAGTCGATGTTCTCGGCGAGGTCGTGCCACCAGTGGTAGTTGGCGGGTTGCTTGAGGTCCGTGCAGCTGGCGATCACCGCGGTCTCGTACCCGGCCGCGGCGGGCTCGAGCCCGTCGGTGCCGCTGCGTATGCGCAGGTTCGGGTAGAGCCGGACCCCCAGCTCCTCCGCCAGCCCGTCCATCAGCGCCAGCGAACGCTGCGGGTACTCGCGCATCCTCAGGAAGCCCTCGCCGCGCAGGACGAGCAGGTGCGGCGAGCCGATCGACTCGAGGCAGACGAAGCAGGTGCTGTCCTTGGGCAGGTTGGGGAAGTGGCGCTCGCCGAATGCCTTCATCCCCTCGCTGAAGGACTCCTCGGAGCCGACCGAGAGCAGGATGACCCGCAGCCCCTGCGGTGGCTGCTCGATCAGCCGCTCCGCCAGGGCAAGTAGCGAGACGACGGCGGTGCCGTTGTCGTTGGCGCCGGGCACGACATCGCGCACGCCGATCTCCGTCATCGCCGCGGCCGAGCCGAGGCCGAGCAGGACGCCGAGCCTTGCCAGCCGGCGACTGCCGCTCAGCGCGCCGAGGGCGGCCAGCACGGGCCCGCCGACGACCGGCGCCATCAGCGGCGGGCTGGTGTCGGTGCGCTCGATCAAGCCCAGGCGGTCGGCGATGTTGGGGATCTCGGGGTGGAAGACGATTCCCGAGTGGGCGGCGTCGTGGTGGGCGATGACGACGACCGTCCGCTCGGCCTCCTCCTCGCCGAGCTCGCAGAGGACGTTGTAGGTGGTGCGGCGGGGGAGGAAGCGGCGCAGCAGGCGCTTGCCGGGAGGGAAGTCGGACGCCATCCCGGCGGCCGCGGCCCCAGCCAGAGTGCCGCCGAGCAGCCGCTTGCCGCGCAACGCCAGGATCCCGCCGAGCGCGCCCAGCGCCGCCCCGATCCCCAGCGGCCACCAGTAGGTGCCATGTGCCGGCTCCGCCTCGATCCGTGCCTCGGCGCCGAGCTCGGCGAAACGCCCGACCAGCCACTCCGCCGCGCGCCGCTCGCCCTCGGATGCCGACGACCGCTCGATCTGCTCCAGTTCCTTCAGCTGCGCGCGCAGCCAAGCCTTGTCGGGATTCATCGGCGGCGACCCTACCTGGCACTTACCATTGGTCGATGCTCGGCGGAAAACCGATCACGCTCTTCCATGTGCGCGGCATCCGGATCGCGGTCGACTGGTCCTGGTTCCTCGTCCTCTTCCTGGTCATCTTCTGGCTCTCGAACTTCTACGGCGACGTGCTCGGCGAGAACGGCTCGGGCTCGACCCCGTTCCTGCTCGCGGTGATCAGCGCGCTGGGCTTCTTCGGCTCGATCGTCCTGCACGAGCTGGGCCACGCCTTCGTGGCCCTGCGCAACGGGATCGGGATCTCCAGCATCCAGCTCTGGATCTTCGGCGGCATGGCCCGGATGAACCGCGAATCGGACTCGCCGCGAACCGAGTTCGAGGTCGCGATCGCCGGCCCGCTGGTGACCCTGGCGATCGTCGTCGTGCTGACCGCGGTCGGGCTCGGCGCCGCCGGTTGGGACGAGTTCAGCAAGGCCGCCCTGGTCGAAAGCGACGCCGGCACCTCGGGGGTCCTCTCGATGGTCGCCTGGCTGGCGATGATCAACCTGCTCGTCCTCGTCTTCAACCTGCTGCCGGCCTTCCCGATGGACGGCGGCCGCATAGTCCGCGCGATCGCCTGGTGGCGCACCGGCAGCCGCACCTCCGCTACCCGCTTCGCCGCCAACCTCGGCCGCGTCTTCGGCTGGCTCTTCGTCGCTGCCGGCCTCCTGCTCATCTTCGACGGTTACCTGTTCAGCGGCGTCTGGCTCGCCCTGATCGGCTTCGTCGTCAACGGCTCGGCCCGCGCCGCGACCGCGCAGACGGCGATCACCGGCAAGATCAGCGGGCTGGTCGTCTCCGACGTGATGGACCGCGAGCCGGTGACGATCCCCGACCAGATCAGCGTCGAGCAGGCCCTCGACGAGTACTTCCTGCGCTACCGCTGGCCCTGGTTCCCGGTCGTCGACACGGCCCACCGCTTCCTCGGCCTCGTGATCCGCGACAAAGCGGACGAGGTCCCGGAGACGTCCCGCACCACCTCGCTGGTCAGCGACGTGTTGGAGCGCGACGACGGCACGTACCAGGTAAGGGCCGACGCTCCCTTGGACACGCTGCTGGCCAACGCCTCCCTGCGGCGGTTCGGCGCGGTCTTCGCCGTCGATGCGGACGGCAAGCTGATGGGAGTGATCACCGCCGAGCAGGTGGGTCGCGCCCTCAAGGACGCGGCCGGCTGAGCGCATCTGACGCGACTCAGCCGAGCGAGTCGGTCCACTCGCGCAGGCGCCCGGCCAGGAAGGGGGTCCCGGCGTCCACCTCGACCACAGCATCGGCCGGGATGTCGGCCCGCTCGGCTGCCGCCCGGATCGCCTCCGGAGAGGGCGCCTCGTAGAGGCAATAGGTGCGGCGGCGGTCGGCGCTGAGGAAGGAGAAGAGCCAGCGCACTCCCTCCTCGTCGTTGATCTCCTCAATCAGCTCGATTTCCTCGTCGCCGAGGTCGAGCTGCTCGGCGAAGCCTCGCTCGATCACGTAGAGGGGCATCGATCCGATCGTAGCGCCAGGCGCCCGTTCACGCCGGGGCGAGCCCCTGCCGATGCGCGTAGGAGGCGGCCTCGGTGCGGTTCGCGCAGCCGGTTTTTCGCAGGATGCTTCGCACGTGGTTGGCCGCGGTGTGCTCACTGATCGAGAGCTCCTCGCCGACCTCCCGGTTGCTCAGGCCGCGCGCGACGAGGGCCAGGATCTGCGCCTCGCGGGGCGAGATGCCGTCGGGCAGCCCGCCGTCCCCCGGGACGACGCCAAGCCGCTCGATCTTCGCGAGCAGCCCCTTCATCCCGGCGGGCTCCGCCAGGCCCGCCGCCTCGCCGATCAGCTCTCGCGCCGGCTCCCGCCGGCCCCGGCCGAGCAGGAAGCGCCCGTACTCATAGGCGCTGTGGGCGGTCCAGAGGCGCCAGCCCGTCCGCCGGTCCAGCTCCAACGCCCGCCGCAGGTGGTCCTCGGCGCGCTCATGCTCGCCGAGGGTCGCGGCGAGGACGCCGAGGTAGCGGTCCGCGGCGCCGTGGCAGGCGACCATCTGCCCGGTCATCAGGGCCGTCCCCGCCAGTGGCTCCAGCTCGGGGTAGACGAGCGCCGCGACCCGCTCGTCGTCGAGCGCGGCGCAGGCGTCGGCGAGGTAGGCGAGGGCCGCGACCCAGAGCGTCGGCCTGAAGACCTCGATCCCGTCGGCGGCGAGCTTCGCCAGCTCCAGCTCCGCCTCGCGCTGCATACCCAGCTCCGCGAGCAGGGCGATCATCCCGGGCGCCCAGGGCCCCTCGCGGCGGCCCTCTCCGGTGAGGATCCGCATTGCCGGCGCGAGCTCGGCGAGCCGCCCCTGCTCGCGGCGGATGCCGAACATCTGGATCCCGTACACGCCGGAGGCGTCGCGCCCGGTCAGCAGCTCGCCCCACCCGCGCGAGCGCTCGGCCGCCTGCTCGGCCTCGTCCAGGCGCCCTTCGCAGAGGGCGATCGTCGAACGGTACTGCTCGGCGACGTGGTGCATGAACGGCTGCGCCGTGCGCTCCGCGGCGGCGCGCACGGCGGCGGCTTCGCCGCGCGCCGAATCGAGGTCGAAGAGGCTGACCAGGGTCGGTACCCGCCAGGCCATCGCCTCGGTTTCGACCTCGGCGTCGCCGAGCTCCGCGCCGACGTCTCTGGCCTCGCCCAGCATCGCCAGGATCTCCTCGAGCGGCGTCTTGCCCCGCGCCCAGTAGGAGCGGACGAGGACGCGGGCCAGCCCCGCACGGTCGTCGAGGCGGCGGGCGATCTCGATTGCGCTGTCGCGCACCAGGGCGGCGCGTTCGTGGCTGCCGAGCGAGCTCAGCGAGCGCGCCATGCCGGCCAGCAGGTAGACGCGCAGCTCGTCCTCGCCCTCGCCCTCGCCAAGCCCGGCCAGCGCCTCCTCGAGCAGCTCGACCGCCTGCTGGCGGGAGAGCCCCGGCCGCCAGCAGGCCTCCTCGTAGCCGATCGCGGCGCGGGCGAGCAGCTCCGAGCTGCCCCGCCGGCGGGCGAGCTCGGCGACGGCGGCCAGCGCCTCCAGCGCGTCGACCGCTTTGCCCGCCCGGTTGCACACGGTGCCCAGAGTCAGCAGCGCGTCGGCCCGCCGCGTCTCGTCCTCGATCCCGATCTCGAGCGCGGTCCGCAGACGCTCCGCGGCGGCGTCGAAGTCGAGCGCGCCGGCGGCGGCCCGAGCGGCCCTGACGTTGTACTCGACCGCCCGCTCCAGGTCGCCGAACGGGGCGGCCGCGCCGAAGTGGTGGGCGAGGTCGGCCGCCTCGCGGTCGGAGCCGGAGCCGGAAGCCTCCAGGGCCTCGCCGACCCGCAGGTGCAGCTCGGCGCGGCGCGTGCCCGGCAGCCGGTCGTAGAGGGCGCGGCGCACGAGCTCGTGGGTGAACCCGTAGGCGAGCGGCCGCGCGGAGAGCTCCTCGACCATCCCGCTGGCGACCGCCTCCTCAAGCGCGGCGAGCAGCTGGGGCTCGGCCAGCTCGCAGGCGCGGCGGATCGAGTCGAGGGCGAACTCCGGGCCCGCCGTCGCCGCCAGGCCGAGCAGGTCGTTGGTCTCCTCGCCGAGCCGCGCGAGCCGCTGGCTGACTACCTCCCGCACGCTCTCCGGGGCGGCGAGCTCGGCGATCGGCCCGCGCACCCGCAGCCCGCCGCCCGCCGTCGTCACCGTCTCGGTCTCCAGCAGCGCGCGCCACAGCTCGCAGACGAGGAAAGGATTGCCCCCGGTCAGCTGGTGGATCGTCGTCGCGAGCTCGCCGCCGCCGCGCTCGTCCCCGGCGGCGCGCCCAACCAGGTCGCCGACCTCGGCCACGGTCAGGCCCTCGAGCCGGATGCGGACGACCTCGTCGGAGCGGCGCAGGTCGGCGAGCGCGTCGCGGGCCTCCGGCGAGAGGTCGGACTCGCCGTCGCGGAAGGTCGCCAGCACCAGCAGCCGGGCCCCCTCGACCCCCCGGGCGAGGTAGCGGAGGAGGAGCAGGGTCGGGGCGTCCGCCCAGTGGCAGTCCTCGAGCACCAGCAGCACCGGGGACCGGGCACCGGCCGCGGACAGCAGCGAGGCGACCGCGGTGTGCAGCCGGTGCCGTTCGGTGTCGGGGTCGGTGTCGGCCCGCGGAGGCCCCCCGTCGACCCGTGAGGCGAGGCCGGGGAGCAGCCTGGCCAGCTCGCCCCCGCCCGCCTCCAGGGCGCCGGCGAGCTGCTCATCGTCCAGCGCCTCGACGAGCGTGCCGAGCGCCTCGACGAACGGGCCGTAGGGGGTGCGCACGACGGCGTCGCAGGCGCCCCGCAGGCGGATTGCCGCGGAGCCCATCGCGGCCGCGAACTCGCGCGTCAGGCGGGTCTTCCCGGCGCCGGGCTCCCCCGTCAGGAGGACGATCCGCCGCCCCTCGCCCTGGGCGCTGGGCATCAGCGTGCGGAGCAGCCCCAGCTCGTCGATCCGCCCTACGAACGGCAGGCTCGAGCCCGGCAGCGATGGACTCGGAGGGTCGGCGGTACCTGGGCCCATGGACACAAGATAGACCCGCTCGGAGGGCCTATCCGGCGGAAACCCGCCCACCCGCCGCGGCTGTCGTCGGGCCCGCTGGGGCGCCGAGGCCGAGCGCGTGCCGCGTGTTGACCGCGATCGCCCGCGGCAAGGCGGCGCCGAGCGTCCGCCCGGGCTTTGCGCTGCGCGTCGCGAAGCGGTCCATCGCGATGGCCACGCGCTCGTCGCGGGCGCCGGCCGCGAACAGCGTCCGCTCGAGCGGATTGAAGCGCCGGCCCGTCGCGTAGTCGTGGATCAGGAAGGCGTGGCCGCGCAGCTCGCTGCGGTGGCGCCGGCGGTAGAGGGAGAGCGCCCGCTCGATCGGCTGCTCGCCGCGCAGCGCCGGGGCCAGCGCGTCGGCCAGCCATTCGGCCGACTGGAAGGCCCAGCCGCAGCCGATCCCGAACAGCGGGTCGCTGGCGAGGGCCGCGTCGCCGATCAGCGCGACCCCGGGGCCGACCGGGCCGCGCATCCTGTTCGACATCTCGACCTTGCCGATCATCGGGCTCACGAGCCGCGCCTCGCGGATCGGCGGCGCGTCCGGGAGCGCGGCGAAGAAGGAGACGAGCGCCGCCTGTGGATTACGCTTGAACTCGGGCAGCGCCGCCTTCGTCGGCATCACCCCGTAGAGAGCCAGGTCGCCGCCAAGCGGGGCGACGGTGGCGAAGTCGGGGTCGAGCATCCAGGCCGAGGGGTCGGGCGCGCCGGCCGGCGGCGGGCCCTCGAAGTAGCCGCTGTAGACGATCCGCCCGTGCGGGAGCCTGCGATCCGGGATGCCCGCCAACTCGGCGACCCGCGAGTCGCGACCGTCGGCGCCGATCAGCACCGACCCCCGCAGCTCGACCTCCCCACTGTCGCGATCACGCGCGATCACGCCGTGCGCGGCGGCGCCCTCGCGCAGGACGCCGGTCGCGGCGCGGCCGAGGATCAACTCGACCCCCGGGGTCGCCGCGGCGGCTTCGCGGACGATCGGGTCGAGCGCCTCGCGACGCAGGTTGACGGAGTGCCGGACTCGGTCACGCGGCGCTTGCATCCATCCCCAGCGGGTCCAGATCCTGTTCACGTAGCGAACCGCCCCCGCCTCCATGATCGGCTCGAGCAGCCCGAGCCGTTCGAGCGTCGGGACCGCCGAGGACTGGATGAAGTGCGTGCAGACGCGCTTGAAGGCGCGCGGGTCGGGCCGCTTCTCGACCAGCGCGACGCGGGCGCCGGCGCGGCCAAGCAGGATCGCGGCCGAGCATCCCGCCAAGCTCGCGCCGACGATCACGGCGTCGTAGTCGGTTCCGGCCTCGCTGCTCACCCCTCCGAAGGTAGCCATACGGGCGCTCCGTTTCATGACCAGACCTGATCCCTTTCGGCTCCCCGCCCGTGGCGGGCGATGGTCAGACCTGACCATGCCGGGGCAGGCTCGCGCTCCGCGCCGCTCGCGAAGTGGGTCAGATCCGGTCATGACAGGTCGTTCGTCGCGACCTAGCCTCGGTCCCGGAATGCGATCCCATGCGAGGAGACGACCATGAGCCCAGCCAGCCTCAAAGACGACGCTCACCGGCGGATGCCGGACTTCGAAGGGACGCTGACGGCGCCCGGCGACCCCGGCTACGAGCAGGCGCGCAGCGTCTACAACGCGATGATCGACCGCAGCCCCGGGCTGATCGCGCGAGCCGCCGCCGCCGACGACGTCGCCCGCGCTGTGTCATTCGCGCGGGAGCGGGATGTTCTGCTTGCGGTTCGCGGCGGCAGCCACAACGGTGGTGGCCTCGGCACCTGCGATGACGGCCTGGTGATCGACCTCTCCGGCCTGAAGCGGATAGAGGTGGATCCCGGCGCCCGGACCGCGAGGGTCGGCGGCGGCTGCGTTTGGAAAGAAGTCGACGCGGCGACCGGCGGGCACGGCCTCGCGATCCCCAGCGGCATCGTCGGCAGCACGGGTGTCGGCGGCCTCACGCTGGGCGGTGGCCTCGGCCATCTGACCCGGAAGTTCGGCCTCACGATCGACAACCTGCTGGAGGCCGACGTCGTCCTTGCCGGCGGAGAGCGCGTGACTGCCTCCCCGGAGGCGAATCCCGACCTCTTCTGGGCGCTGCGTGGCGGCGGTGGCAACTTCGGAATCGTCACCTCATTCCTCTTCCGGCTGAACGAGGTGGGGACCGTCTTCGCCGGTCCGACCCTGTGGCCGGTCGAGCACGGTCCCGAGGTCCTCGCGGCCTACCGCGAGTTCCTGCCCGCGGCTCCGCGGGACCTGAACGGCTTCCTTGCATATATGACGGTGCCGCCGGCCCCGCCCTTCCCCGAGGAGGTCCACCTGCGCAAGGCCTGCGGCGTCTTCTGGTGTCATCTCGGCGAGCCCGAGCAGGCTGCGGCGGACATGGCGCCACTGCTCGACCAGCTCCCGGAGCCGATGCTGCACGGGCCGCAGCCGATGGCCCATGCCGAGCTTCAGGGGGCCTTCGACGAGCTCTACCCCGCCGGCGAGCAGTGGTACTGGCGGGCGGACTTCGTCAAGGAGATTTCCGACGAGGCGATCGAGGCCCACGCTCGCTTCGGGCCCGAGCTGCCGACGATGAAATCGACCATGCACATGTACCCGATCGATGGCGCAGCCCATGACGTCGGCCCGGCCGACACCGCCTGGAGCTACCGCGACGCCAACTGGGGCGCGGTCTTCGCCGGGGTCGACCCGGACCCGGCGAATGCGGAGGCGGTCAGCAAGTGGTGTGTCGACTACTTCGACGCGCTCCATCCCCACTCGGCCGGCGGCGCCTACGTGAACATGATGATGGACGAGGGCCAGGAGAGGGTCCGGGCGAGCTACCGCGACAACTACGAGCGCCTGGCGCGGATCAAGGCCGACTACGACCCGGACAACCTCTTCCAGGTCAACCAGAACATCGAGCCGGAGATGGGAGCCTAGGAGATCGGCATGTGGCGCTCGACGACGCGCCCGAAGTCGGTCCCGGCCGGGAGCGTGCCGAAGGCGTTGCCCCAATCGCCCGACAGGCGCGAGGCGCAGAAGGCGTCGGCCACGGCCTCGTCGCCGTAGCGGACCAGCAGCGAGGCCTGTAGTGCGACGGCCATCCCCTCGACCACGCGGCGCGCCCGCGACTCGATCGTCTCGATGTCGCCGGGGATCTCGTCGCGCAGCTCGGAGACGTAGGCGTCGAGCTTCGGCTCGGCGCCGGCGCCCTTCAATACCTCGGTGAAGAAGGCGTCCACCGAGGCGGGGTTCTTGACCATCGCCCGCAGCACGTCGAGGCACTGGACGTTGCCCGAGCCCTCCCAGATCGAGGCCAGGGGCGCCTCGCGGTACAGCCGCGGCAGGCCGGACTCCTCGACGTAGCCGTTGCCGCCGAGGCACTCGAGGCACTCGACCGCGTGCCAGGGCTGACGCTTGCACATCCAGTACTTGAGCACCGGGTTGGCGAGGCGGCGGAACTCGCGCGCGTCCTCGTCGCCGGCGGCGACCTCGTCGTAGGAGCGGGCGAGGCGCATCGCCGCGATCGTCGCCGCCTCGGATTCGACGCAGAGGTCGGCGAGCACGTTGCGCATCAGCGGCTGCTCGATCAGCTCCGCCCCGAAGGCAGAGCGTTGGGAGACGTGGTTGAGCGCCTGCGCGACACCGGCCCGGTAGCCGGTCGCGGCGCCGATCACGCAGTCGAGCCGGGTGTGGTTGACCATCTCGATGATCGTCGGGACGCCGCGCCCCTCCTCGCCGACCATGCGAGCCCAGGCGCCGCGGAACTCGAGCTCGCTGGAGGCGTTGGAGCGATTGCCGAGCTTGTCCTTGAGCCGCTGGATCTGGAACCCGTTGCGCTCGCCGTCGGGCGTCCAGCGCGGCATCAGGAAGCACGAGATCCCCGAGTCGGTCTGGGCGAGGACGAGGAAGGCGTCGCACATCGGCGCCGAGCAGAACCACTTGTGGCCGACCAGCTCGTACTCCGCCCCCGGGCCGCCGCCGTTCAGCGGAGTCGCCGTGGTCGTGTTGGCGCGCACGTCCGAGCCGCCCTGCTTCTCGGTCATCGCCATCCCGCAGAGGGCCCCGCGCTTGCGATCGGCCGGCAGCGAGCGCTCGTCGTAGTCGAGCGAGAGGAAGCGCTGCTCCCATTCCTCGGCCAGGTCGGGTTGCTTGCGAAGGGCGGGGATCGCCGAGTAGGTCATCGAGAGCGGACAGCCGACGCCGCTCTCGGCCTGCATCAGGAGGGTGAACATCGCCGCGCGGGCGACGTGGGCGCCGGGGCCGGGCTCGCGCCATGGGGCCGCATGGAGGCCCTGGTCGACCCCGATCCGCATCAGTTCGTGCCAGGAGCTGTCGAAGGCGACCTCGTCGATGCGGTGCCCGTAGCGGTCGTGGGTGCGCAGCTCGGGCTTGCGCTCGTTTGCCTCGAAGCCCCAGCGGATCGTCTGGGCCGAGCCGCAGATCGCGCCCAGCTCGCGTGCTTTCTCCTCCGCCCAGCCGCCGCCCTCGCGCTTCAGCGCTTCGCGCAGGACGCGGTCGGCGTCGAAGGAGTTGTAGTCCTGCAGCGGGGTCGCCTGATTGAAGACCTCGTGCGTTTGGGTGCTGCGGCGCTCGGCGGTGGCCATCGAGGGAATTGTCGCATCGATAGCATCGCCGCGCGCATGGCGGACAAGATCAAAGTCAAGAACCCGGTGGTCGAGCTCGACGGCGACGAGATGACCCGGATCATCTGGTCGTTCATCAAGCAGCAGCTGATCCTCCCGTACCTCGACGTCGAGCTCGAGTACTTCGACCTCGGGATCGAGGGCCGCGACGCCAGCGAGGACCGGATCACGGTCGAAGCGGCGGAAGCGATCAAGCGTCACGGGGTGGGGGTCAAGTGCGCGACGATCACCCCGGACGAGGGGCGGGTCGAGGAGTTCGGCCTCAAGCAGATGTACCGCTCGCCGAACGGGACGATCCGCAACATCCTCGGCGGGGTCATCTTCCGCGAGCCGATCGTGATCTCCAACATCCCGCGCCTGGTGCCCGGCTGGACGAAGCCGATCGTGATCGGCCGCCACGCTTTCGGCGACCAGTACCGGGCGACCGACATGGTCGTCCCCGGCGAGGGCACGCTGACCCTCACCTACACGCCGAAGGACGGCTCCGAGCCGGTCGAGCTCGACGTCTACGACTTCCCGAGCGGCGGCATCGCGATGGCGATGTACAACCTCGACGACTCGATCCGCGATTTCGCCCGCGCCTCGATGCGCTACGGGCTCGACCGCGGCTATCCGGTCTACCTCTCGACCAAGAACACGATCCTGAAGCGCTACGACGGCCGCTTCAAGGACCTCTTCGCCGAGGTTTACGAGAGCGAGTTCAAGGCCGAGTTCGAGGCCAAGGGGATCACCTACGAACACCGCCTGATCGACGACATGGTCGCCGCCGCGCTGAAGTGGGAAGGCGGTTATGTCTGGGCCTGCAAGAACTACGACGGCGACGTGCAGTCGGACACCGTCGCCCAGGGCTTCGGCTCGCTGGGCCTGATGACCAGTGTCCTGATGAGCCCCGACGGCAAGACGGTCGAGGCGGAGGCCGCGCACGGCACCGTCACCCGCCACTTCCGCCGGCACGAGGAAGGCAAGCCGACGTCGACCAACCCGATCGCCTCGATCTTCGCCTGGACCCGCGGCCTTGCCGCGCGCGGCCGGCTCGACGGGACCCCCGAGGTGTCGCGCTTCGCCGCGACCCTCGAGCAGGTCTGCATCGAGACGGTCGAGAGCGGCAAGATGACCAAAGACCTCGCACTCCTCGTCGGTCCGGAGCAGCAGCACCTGACCACGCAGGAGTTCCTCGCCGCGATCAAATCACGACTTCAGGAGACGATTACGTGAGCACCCCCGTCAAAGTCACCGTCACCGGCGCCGCGGGCCAGATCGGCTACGCGCTGCTCTTCCGTATCGCCAGCGGCCATATGCTCGGCCCCGACACGCAGGTCGAGCTCAGCCTGCTCGAGATCCCCGACGCGGTCAAGGCCGCCGAGGGCACCGCGATGGAGCTCGACGACTGCGCCTTCCCGCTGTTGAGCAAGATCGACATCTTCGACGACGCCAGGGCGGCGTTCGACGGCTGCAACGTCGGCCTGCTGGTCGGCGCCCGGCCGCGCGGCCCCGGCATGGAGCGGGCCGACCTGCTCGAGGCCAACGGCGGGATCTTCAAGCCGCAGGGCGAAGCGATCGCCGCCGGCGCCGCCGACGACGTGCGTGTGCTCGTCGTCGGCAACCCGGCCAACACCAACTGCCTGATCGCGATGTCCAACGCCGACGGGGTGCCGCGCGAGCGCTTCACCGCGATGATGCGGCTCGATCACAACCGGGCGATCGCGCAGCTGGCCAACAAGCTCGGCAAGCCGGTCTCCGACGTCACCAACATGACCGTCTGGGGCAATCACTCGACGACCCAGTACCCGGACCTGGTCAACGCCAGGGTCGGCGGCGCAAGCGCCTGGGACGCGGTCGACGACGAGGCCTGGATCGGCGACGAGTTCATTCCCCGCGTCGCAAAACGCGGCGCCGAGATCATCGAGGCGCGCGGCGCCTCCAGCGCCGCTTCCGCCGCCAATGCGGCGATCGACCACGTGCACGACTGGGTGCTCGGCACCCCGGAGGGCGACTGGGTCTCGATGGGAGTGCCCTCGAACGGCTCATACGGGATCGAGGAGGGCGTCGTCGCCGGACACCCGTGCAGCTGCTCCGGCGGCGAGTGGAAGGTGGTCGAGGGGCTCGATGTGCCGGAGTTCTCGCGCCCCCGCATCGACGCCAGCATCGCCGAGCTGCGCGAGGAGCGCGACGCGGTCGGCAACCTCGGCCTGGTCTAGGCCCGGAACGAGAGAGGCCGGCCCGCCGGGCCGGCCTCTTCCGAGCAATTCATCGTCGGGGCGTTACTTCGACGGGTAGTACTGACGCCCTTTCTTCTTGACCCGACCCTCTTTCTCCATGTCTCCGAGGACCCGGTAGAGGTAGTTGGGCTTGATTTTCATCTGCTTGGCGATGTCCGAGGCGCTGATCCCGGGGCTGCCCTCGACCAGAGCGACAGCCTGGTCGGCGCGGGTGCCTTTGCGGCGGCGACGTTTTTTCGTCGACCCGCCTTTCGCGCCCGAGCCGCGCGGGCGGCCCGGTCCACGACCACTGCCGCGGCCGGTCACTTTTCCGCCCAGCTCGGCGAGTGCGCGCTCGAGGCGCTTGCGCTCGTCGTCCAGCTCGGCGAGGCGCTTCTTGACAAGATCGCGAGCCTCGTCGAGTACGTGAGTGGTGCTTGGCATTCGTTCCTTTCGTCCGGTCGCTCGGTGCGCAACCGAATAACTGGTAAGCAAGCTGTTTGCGGACGGGAGTGTTGCAGGTCAAGGGCAAAACCCGCCGAGACACTGTGAGTGCGAAAAAGGTGAGATGGACAAATTGGCCTACTCCACACTGACTATTTGGACACAAGTCGGTACGGACAGTTCAGCCCGGCGGGGGCAACGGCCGCACCTGTGACCCCGATCGCCGGCCGCGGGCCCGGAGCGCCTAGCCGCGGCGTTTCTTCGGCAGCGTGCGGAAGACGACGTCCCAGAGCGGCGACGAGACCCCGTAGCCGAAGCGGTGATCCTGGAAGTGATGACGCATGTGCTGCTCGCGCAGGCGCTTGCCGGAATCGGACTTGGGAACGAAGTGATGCACGTAGTAATGCGTGTAGTCGTAGAACAGGTAGCCGCCGATGAACCCCGCGAACAGCGGGTAGGCCGCCGGGGTGCCGAAGATCAGGGTGAAGGCGAGGAAGAAGAGGACCGCCAGTGGAATCGAGACGGCGGGCGGCATCACCAGGCGCATCTTGTCGTTCGGATGGTCGTGGTGAATGCCGTGGATGATGAAATGCATGCGCCGCCCGAATGCGTTGTCGGGCTCCCAATGGAAGATCAGCCGGTGCAGCCAGTACTCGGTCAGGGTCCAGATGGCGACCCCTGCGATGCTGAGCGCGATCAGCTGCCAGGCGGCCTGGCCCCGGTCGGCTCCGAGCCACTCCATGAGAAGGATCACCGGGACGAAGACGATCGCCGGGATCGCGGGGTGGACCCGCGAGAAGAAATTGAGGAATTCGCTCTCGAACAGCTGCGGGGAGGCCGAGAGCTTCTCGGTGCGGTCGTGAGCCTCCATTCGCGCTCAATGGTAGCGGCGCCCGGCGCCGAGTCCCGCAAGACGCGGGGAAGATGTGACGACTCCGTGTCAAGAACGTTGCGCTTTGCGGAATCGGGCGTCACGGAAGCGTCACGGCATTGGCAAGATGGCCGCCGTGCCGCGCAAGCCCAAAGCCCCGACCTGCGAGCAGTGCTACTTCCGCAAGAACCACCTCTGCGCCCTGCAGCTCGATGAGCCCTGCACGACGTTCCGGCCGAACCGGCCCGAGGGCCTGGTCCCGCCTCGCCAGCCGGTTCTGCTGATGCGCCCACCGCGCTGGGCGAATCAGGCCCAACCAGCCTAGCGGCTCGCGCCGGTTATGTTTTGCGGCGATGCCTGAGCGGGACGTATTTGCGAACTTCGCGCGCATGCGGCGGGAGATGGATCAGATGCTGGGCGGAGCCTGGGGGAGGACCGCCTATGTCAGCCGCCGCAGCAGCGGCTTCTCGCCCAACGTCGACGTCTACTACTGCGGCGATCCGCAGCGGGCGGTCGTCAAGGTCGACCTGGCCGGGGTCGAGCTGGAGCAGGTCGGCATCGAGGTCTCCGGGCGCCAGCTCGCGATCGTCGGCGAACGGCCGGTGCAGGAGACCGAGGGGCGCGTGTACCAGCAGGTCGAGATCCCGTCCGGGCCGTTTCGGCGGATCGTCGAGCTGCAGGTCGACGTTGACGCGGACCGGGCCAAGGCGACCTACGAAGACGGGATCCTGCGGATCGACCTGCCGCTGCGCGATCCCTCGCAGACCACCCGCCGGGTGCCGATAGGGCGTCAGTGATGGAGGGCTCCCCGGTCCTCGAGGTCGTCGAATCGGAGCTCGACGCCGAGGACGCGATCCGCGCCAACCAGCCGCTCCCCGAGGCGCTGCCGGTCCTGCCGCTGCGCGAGACGGTCACCTTCCCGGAGACGCTCACCCCGCTCGCGGTGGGCCAGGAGCGATCGATCAAACTGGTCGACGACGTGCTCGGCGGCAACCGGATGCTGGCGATGGTCGCCGCGCGCGACCCCGAGGACGAGGAGCCGGGGCCCGACGGCCTCTACGACGTCGGCGTCGTCGGCATCGTCGCCCGCATGCTGAAAGTCCCCGACGGGACGCTGCGCATCCTTGTCCAGGGCACTCAGCGCGTGCGCCTCGGCCCCTACGTCGCCGAGGAGCCATACCTGGTGGCGCGGATCGCCGAGCTGCCGGACGCGGTCGACGAGGGCCCCGAGCTGGAGGCGCTGACCCGCAACGTGCAGCGCACCTTCTCGGAGATCGTCGACCACATCCCGTACCTGCCCGAGGAGCTGCAGATGGCGGTCGCCAACATCGAGGACCCCGCCGCCCTCGGCCATCTGATCGCCGGCGCGCTGCGGATCCCGACCGAGGAGAAGCAGGCGCTGCTGGAGGAGCTCGACGTCGCCGCGCGGCTGCGACAGCTCTCCCAGATCCTCGCCCGCGAGCTCGAGGTCGTCCAGCTCGGCAGCCAGATCCAGTCCCAGGTCCAGTCCGAAGTCGACAAAGGCCAGCGCGAGTTCTTCCTGCGCCAGCAGTTGAAAGCGATCCAGGACGAGCTCGGCGAGGGTGACGAGCAGCAGGCCGAGGTCAACGAGCTGCGCGAGCGGGTCGCCGAGGCGAAGCTGCCGGAGGCGGCGCAGAAGGCGGCCGAGCGCGAGCTCTCCCGGCTGGAGAAGCTGCCCCCGGCGGCGGCCGAGCACGGTGTCATCCGCTCCTACCTGGAGTGGCTGGTCGAGCTGCCGTGGTCGAAGTGGACCGAGGACAACCTCGACATCGGTCATGCCCGCGAGGTCCTCGACACCGACCACTACGACCTCGAAACAGTCAAGGACCGCATCCTCGAGTACCTGGCCGTGCGCAAGCTGAAGCCGGACTCGCCCGGCCCGATCCTCTGCTTCGTCGGGCCGCCCGGCGTCGGCAAGACCAGCCTCGGCCGCTCGATCGCGAAGGCGCTCGGGCGGGAGTTCGAGCGCATCTCGGTCGGTGGCGTGCGCGACGAGGCCGAGATCCGCGGCCACCGCCGCACCTACATCGGCGCGCTGCCGGGGACGATCGTCCGCGCCCTGCGCGACGCCGGCTCGCGCAACCCCGTGTTCATGATCGACGAGATCGACAAGATGGGCGCCGACTTCCGCGGCGACCCCGCCTCGGCGATGCTCGAGGTGCTCGACCCGGCGCAGAACGACAGCTTCCGCGACCACTACCTGGACCTCGAGTTCGACCTCTCCGAGGTCCTCTTCATCGCCACCGCCAACGTCCTCGACACGATCCCCGGGCCCCTGCAGGACCGGATGGAGACGATCGAGCTGGCCGGCTACACGCTCGAGGAGAAGCGCCACATCGCCCGCCGCTACCTCGTCCCCCGTCAGATCGAGGCCAACGGCCTGAAGCCCTCGCAGATCGAGTTCGCCGAGCCGGCGCTGACCGCGATCGTCGAGGAGTACACGCGCGAGGCCGGCGTGCGCAACCTGGAGCGCCAGATCGGCACCGTCTGTCGCAAGGTCGCCCGCGACGTCGCCGAGGGCAAGTACAAGCGCAAGGTCAAGGTCTCGGCCAAGAAGGCGCGCGAGCTGCTCGGCCGCCGCCGCGTCTTCGCCGAGCAGCGTCGCCGCACCAAGGACCCCGGCGTCGCCACCGGGCTCGCCTGGACGCCGACGGGCGGGGACGTTCTCTTCATCGAGGCGACGGCGATGCCGGGCGCGGGGAAGCTGACGATCACCGGCCAGCTCGGCGACGTGATGAAGGAGTCGGCGCAGGCCGCGCTCTCCTACGTTCGGGGCCACCTCGGCGAGCTGGCCCCGAAGCTCGCCGAGGACTGGTTCGCCGAGCACGACATCCACATCCACGTCCCCGCCGGGGCCGTGCCCAAGGACGGGCCCTCGGCCGGGGTCGCGATGACCGTCGCGCTCGCCTCGCTGATCTCCGCACGGCCGGTGCGCAACGACGTCGCGATGACCGGCGAGGTGACGCTGACCGGCCAGGTGCTGCCGATCGGCGGGCTCAAGGAGAAGTCGCTGGCGGCCCAGCGGGCTGGGATCAAGCGCGTCCTGGTGCCCGAGCGCAACGAGGGCGACGTGGCCGAGATCCCCGAGCACGAGCTCGGCGAGCTGGAGTTCGTCTACGTCGACGAGGTGTCCAAAGCGATCGACGCGGCGCTTGCCTAGGAATAGGTCCCGCGCCTTCTGGATCGTTGCCGGCCTGACGCTCGGCGCCGCGATCCTGCGCTTCGCCACGCTCGGCGCACAGGCCTACCACCACGACGAGATCGTCACCGCCAGCCGGGTGCTTCGCGGTGACTTCGTCCACGCGATGGAAGCGGTCGGCTTCAGCGAGTCGGCGCCGCCCCTGTATTACGCGCTGGCCTGGGCGTGGACCCAGCTGACCGGCACCGGCGAGATCGGCCTGCGCTCGGTCTCCGCGCTCGCCGGAGTGGCGACGGTGCCCGTCGCCTACCTGCTCGGCGTCGAGCTGCGCGGCCGCCGGACCGCGCTCGTCGCGGCCGCGCTCGTCGCGGTCAACCCGATGCTCCTCTGGTATTCCCAGGAGGCGCGCGGCTACGCCCTGCTCGTCCTACTCACCGCGATCGCCGCCCTCTACTTCGTCCGCGCTCTGCGCGGCGGGCGGAAAGACGTGGTGCTCTGGGGGGCCTTCTCGGCGCTGGCGTTGGCGACGCACTACTTCGCGATCTTCCCGATCGTGCTCGAGGCCGCCTGGCTGCTGCACCGGCGCGGCCGCCGGGCGCTCGCCGGGCTGGCGATCGTCGTCGTGGCCGGACTTGCGCTGACGCCGTTGCTGATCCACCAGATGTCGCTCGGCCACGCCGAGTGGATCGGCGATCGCAGCCTCGGCCACCGCCTCTGGGAGGCGGGAGTCACCTTCGTCGTCGGCGAGACGGGTGACATCGTCGCCCGTCCGGAGACGGTGCTGCAGGCGGTCGTGCCGCTGCTGGCGCTGCTCGCCGGGCTGGCGCTGCTCGCGTGGCGCGGCGACCGAGGCGAGCGCCGGGCCGGGGGCCTGGTGCTGGCCCTGGCCGGGGCGACGATCGCCGCCCCCGTTCTCCTCGCCCTGATCGCGCCGGGCAAGGACTACGTGCTCGCGCGCAACCTGCTGCCGGCGCTCCTGCCTCTGCTTGTCGCGGTGGCTATCGGGGCGACCCTGCGCGCGGCGCGTCGAACCGGCGCGGCCCTCGCGGCGGTCCTGGCCGCCTACTCGCTCGGCTTCTGCATCTGGGCCGGCGCCTCGACCGCCGTGCAGCGGCCCGACTGGGATGCGGTCGCCACCCGCCTCGGCGAGCCCGAGGCGCCGCGGGCGATCGTCCTCTGGACGCTCGGCGCGGCCTCGCTCCGCTGGTATCTCTCGACCGGCTCCTTTCAGGTCCAGCCCTCCGACGGCTACACATGGAGCATCCACGAAGCGGACTTCGTCTCCGACGGCCCGGCGCCGCCGGTGCCCGCGAGGCTGCTGGGCCCGCGTTTCCGCCAGCTCAGCTACGAACGAGTCGGCCGCCTCTACGTCCGCCGCTACGCGCTCCCCGGCCCCGACCTCGGTCATCTGCGCCTGCGCCGCATCCGGCGCGCGGACCTCAACTTCCGCTCCAACAGCGTCCTGCTGGACGGCATCGGGCCGCAGTGACGGTGTCTCGTTGCAAATTCCGGTATCGGGGTATCCTGACCCTGGACACAGACTTCCCCAGCGAGGAGATGGCATGAGCAAAACGAAGGCGAACCAGGCCGCGGACCTCTATTCGACCGCCCGTGAAAACCCTTACGTGCAGCGGCTGATCGAGGACGAAGAGTTGCGCGACAACCTCCGCGACGCCTTCGAAGCCGCGCGCGGCGCCTACGGCCGCGCGACCGGCAACGGCAAGGGCACGGTCAAGGCCGTGACCAGCGACAAGAAGGTCCAGAAGGACCTGCGCAACGCCGCCGAGAGCCTGCGCGAGGCTTCCGAGCAGCTGAGGGGCCCCAAGCGCCGCAAGAAGAGCCGCCTCGGCCGACTCGTCCTTCTCGCCCTGATCGGCGGCGCGATCGCGCTGGTGGTCAGCGAGGACGCGCGCAAGACCGTCCTCGACGCCCTGTTCGGCGCCGAGGAGGAGTTCGAGTACACGAGCACGACGAGCATCAACGGCGCCTAGTTGGAGGCAGCGACCAAAGAGCGTGAGCTGAGCGGGGAAAAGGCCCAGCGCATCGTCGATGCGATGCGGGTCAGCGTCGCCAAGCGCGGTGCCGCCGGCTCCACCTTTGAGCATGTGGCGCGCGAGGCGGGCGTCAGCCGCGGCCTCCTCCACTATTACTTCGGCACCAAGGAGCGGCTGCTGGTCGAGGTCGTCCGCCGCGACTCCGAGATCCGTGTCGCCCGCCTCGACGAGCCGCTCGCCAACGCGACCAGCGTCGACGACGTGCTCGACGTCCTCGTCGCCAGCCTGACCGACCTGATCGACAACGAACCGGCCTTCTTCCTGCTGCTCTACGAGCTGTTCAGCGCCGGCCGTCGAAACCCGGAGATCCAGCGCGAGGTCGGCCAGCTCTTCGACCGCACCCGCTCGCATGTCGCTGAGGTGCTCGAGGCGAAGCAGCGCGAGGGCGTGCTCAATCTTCGCTTCGACGCCGAAGCGATTGTCGCCTACCTGTTCGCCGCGGCCGACGGCTTCGCCCTGCAGGCTCTTTCCGAGCCGGGGCGCGACATCAGCGCCGCGCTCGCCGCCGGAGCCGCTTCGGCCCGGTTCCTTCTCGCGGGCGAGTGATTCTCCTCACAGTCCTCTAGGGCCCGGTCGGCAAGGCTGGCTAACCAGCCAATGCGCGAGCCGATGAGAACACTGGCGGAGTTCCTGGGACGTAGGCGTCGCTGGGTTCTCGCCGGTTGGGTGATCGTTTTGCTGCTCGCCCTGCCGCTTGCCGCGAAGCAGACCGATCACCTCACGGGCGGCGGCTTCGACGTCCCCGGCAGCCAGTCGAAGGCCGTCGGCAACGCGCTTGAAAGCCAGTTCGCGGGAACCGGCAACGGGATCGCGGTGCTGCTCAGGGCCGAGCCCGGCACGGGTGCCGAGGCGCGGGCGGCGGCGATCGGCCGCGTGCGCAAAGCGGTCGCGGGAATCGAGGGCGTCGGGCTCACCCCGGCCGCGGCCCGCCAGGGCGCCGCGCAGCTGCGCGGCAAGAGCACGGCAATGCTGCCGCTGCGCAGCAGCCTCAGCTCCGACGAACTGATCGACCCCGCCGCGACGCTGCGCGAAGACCTCGACCCCGGCACCGCCGAGGGTGGCGTGACGACCTATCTCGCCGGCCAGCCGACGATTTGGGCTGGTATGCAGGAGCTCTCCAAGAAGGACCTCTCCCAGGCCGAGGCGGGCGGCTTCCCGATCGTCGCCCTGATCCTGCTCGTCGTCTTCGGCTCGCTCGCCGCGGCGGCGCTGCCGCTGACGCTCGGCTTCGTCAGCGTGATCGTCACCGGCGCGCTGATCTACTTCATCTCGCTGCAGATGAACACCTCGGTGTTCGTCACCAACATGGCTTCGATGATCGGCATCGGCGTCGCGATCGACTACTCGCTGTTCATCCTCGCCCGCTACCGCGAGGAGCGGGCGGCGGGGCGCGGTTGCGACGACGCCCGCGCCGAGGCGCTCTCGACCTCCGGCCTGGCGGTGACCTTCTCCGGCCTGGCCGTGATCGTCTCGCTGGCCGGCCTGTGGATGGTCGACAACCAGGCCCTGCGTTCGATGGCGCTCGGCGCGATGACTGTCGTCGCCGTCTCGATCCTCGCCGCGACGACGTTGCTGCCGGCGCTGATCGCGATGCTCGGCGACCGTGTCCTGCCGGGCGGGATCGTGGCCAAAGGCCTGGCGCTGATCCGCCGGCCGTTCAAAGGCGGGCCGGCCTCCCCCGGACGCGAGGGCGGAGGAGGCGGCGGAAACGGCTCTCCTTTCTGGCAGCGCTGGACCGAGGCGATCATGGCCCGTCCCTGGACCGCCGTGATCGGCGTCAGCGCGGTGCTGCTCACCCTCGCGATCCCGGTGCTCTCACTTACCACCGGCACGCAGGCGCTGACCCAGTTCCCCGAGGGCAGCGATGTCCGCGTCGGCAACGAGCTCGCCTCGAAGCAGCTCGGCGGCGGCACCGACCCGGTGCAGATCGTCGCCGCCTTCAAAGCCGGCACGAGCCGGGGAGAGAAGCGCGCGGCCACGGCGGCGTTCGTGCGCAGGCTCGAGGCGACCCCGGGCGTCGCCGCCGTCGCGCCGCCTGCCTTCGCCGAGCGCAGCGTCCTGATCCAGGCGACCCCGAGCGCGCCGAGCGAGTCCGACGCGGCCGTCGTCCTGGTCGAGCGCCTCCGCGACCCGCTCGTCGCCTCGACCGCGCTGGGTGGGGTCGCGACTGTGAGCGTCGGCGGCGAGACCGCGCGCAGCCATGACGTGCGGGCGCTGATCAGCGGCTCGATGTGGAAGATCGTGCTCTTCGTGCTCGCGCTCAGCTTCCTCGTCCTGATGGCGATGCTGCGCTCGTTGCTGCTGCCGCTCAAGGCGGTGCTGATGAACCTGCTCTCGATCGGCGCGGCCTTCGGCGTCCTCGTCGCGATCTTCCAGTGGGGCTGGTTCGACAACCTGCTCGGCTTCGAAAGCCAGGGGGCGCTGGACACGATCAACGTGCCGCTGATCTTCGCCGTCGTCTTCGGGCTCTCGATGGACTACGAGGTATTCCTGATGTCGCGCATCCGCGAGCGCTACATGGAGCACGGCGACAACGAGCGCGCCGTCGCCGAAGGGCTCTCGACCAGCGCCCGCACGATCTCCTCGGCGGCCCTGATCATGACCTGCGTCTTCGCGGTCTTCGTCCTCACCGGGGTCCCCTCGATCAAGGAGCTCGGCCTCGGCTGCGCTGTCGCGATCGCGCTCGACGCGACCCTCGTCCGCCTCGTCCTGGTGCCGGCGGCGATGAAGCTGCTCGGCGACTGGAACTGGTGGATGCCCTCCTGGCTCGACCGCCTGCTGCCGGACTTCTCCTTCGAGTCCGGAACCGGCGAGCCGGAGCCCGCGGAAGCCTAGAATGGCGACATGTCCGATGACCTCGCATTTGCGGGTGCCGCGAAGCAGGCCGAGCTTGTCCGCGCCGGCGAGGTCTCGCCGACCGAGCTGGTGCGGCTCTGCCTCGACCGGATAGCCCGGCTCGACCCACAGCTGAACAGCTTCCGCTCAGTCTTCGCCGAACGGGCGCTGCTCGAGGCCGAGCAGGCCGAGGCGCGGCGCAGCGGCGGCGACGAGCGGCCGCTGCTGGGTGTCCCGGTCGCGATCAAGGACGAGGTCGACGTCGTCGGCGACGTGACGACCTACGGCACCGACGGCTTCACCGATCCCGCCGCCGCCGACTCCGAGGCGGTGCGCAAGCTGCGCGAGGCCGGGGCGATCGTGATCGGCAAGACGTTGCTGCCGGAGCTGGCGATCTGCGGCTTCACCGAGTCGGCGACCTGGGGCGTGACCCGCAACCCCTGGAACCCGCAGCGCACACCAGGCGGCTCGAGCGGCGGCAGCGCCGCGGCTGTCGCCGCGGGCCTGGTGCCGATCGGCTTTGCCTCCGACGGCGCCGGTTCGATCCGCATCCCCGCCGCCTCCTGTGGCCTCTTCGGACTCAAACCGCAGCGCGGCCGGGTTTCGGTCGCGCCCGACCGCGAGCGTTGGAACGGCATGTCGGCCTTCGGCTGCGTCAGCCGCTCGGTGCGCGACACCGCCCTCTGGCTCGACGCCAGCCGCACCGCGGGCGATGAGCCGGGGGCTCCGCCGCCGCCCGAGCGGCCCTTTCTCGAGTCCGCGGCCACGCCGCCGGGCAAGCTGCGCGTCGCCTGGTCGACCGCCGCGCCACGGGCGGTCGCGCCGGTCAGCGTCGATGACATCGCCAAGGGAGCGGTGGGGGAGACGGCCGAGCTGCTGCGCTCGCTCGGGCACGCGGTCGAGCAGCACGACCCCGCTTGGGGGAACCTCGGCAACAACTCGGTGCCGCGCTACCTACGAGGCATCGCCGAGGACTTCGCCAAGGTCCCCGCTCCCGAGCGGCTTGAACGGCGCACGCGCGGCATGGCCGCACTCGGCCGCCTGATCCCCGACGGCGTCTTTGAGCGAGCCCGCCGCGGCGAAGCCGCGGACGCCGCCCGGGTCAACGCGATCTTCGACACCCACGACGTGCTGATGACCCCGGTGATGGGCGGCACGGCGCTGCCGGTGCGCCGCTGGGAGGGCCGCGGCGCGCTTTGGACGCTGCTCGGCATGAGCCGCTTCTATCCGTACTGCATCCCCTGGAACCACCTCGGCAACCCGGCGATGTCCGTGCCGTCGGGCTTCTCAGCGGAGGGAATGCCGCTCGCGGTGCAGATCGTCGGCCGCCCCGGAGACGAGGCGACCCTGCTCTCACTCGCCGCCCAGATCGAGGCAGAGAGACCGTGGGCGGATAAGAAACCACCCGTCGCCTGAAGAATCAATTAGCGAGCATCACGATCTGATTCTTTGCGAGCGGCGCCGATATGGCGCGTAGACGCCACCCCCGGACGCGAAGCGGAGGAGGTGGCGTTTTATGAGAACACCTTGCGCATCCGCGCGATCTCGCGGATCTTGCCGCGCGGGCGGAGGCGGCGCTGGACGATCATCTTCAGCGGGTTGGCGTCCGGCTTGCCCATCGCGACGAAGTCGGCCCAGCTTGCCTCCAGGGTCAGCGTCGGGTCGGGAGCCTCGCCCGGCTCGGCCCGGGTTGCGCCGTTGTCGATCGTCAGGTGCCAGGGGTCGGCGTCGTCGAAGCGGTACTGGTAGACGAGCGGCGTGCCGTTCGCGGCCTTCGGGTCGGCGGCCCGCTTGATCACGTCGAAGTAGAGCCGCTGGGTCTCCGGTGAGGCGTCCGGGGTGATGGCGTCGGGCGGGCCGAGCACACCGGCTTCCATCAGCGTCACCTGGCGCTTGGCGACGTCCTCGGCCGAGGCCTCGGGGTCGAAGGGGAAGACGCCGGGCGGCATCTCCTCGGTCGGGTAGCCGATCGTGCGCCAGCGCTGGCGGATCAGTTTGAGGCCGAAGGAGAAGATGTCCTCCAGCGTGAACCCGTAGCACTCGGTGTATTCGCGGTCCATGTTGGGCGGGTAGAACACCGCCGGCCCGTAGGGAAGCGTTTCGCGGAGCAGGTCGGTCACGGCGGCGCGGTTCTCCTCACAGCCCGGGTTGCCCTCACCCAGCAGTTCGGAGAGCACCTTGACACCGAAGCCGATGTGGCGCTGCTCGTCGCGGGAGACGTTGCCCATCCCCTCGCTGAAGCCCGGCATCGATTCCTTGGAGGCGAAGAAGTCCTCGATGAAGTGCTGGCCGGGCTGGGCGAGGCTGCCCTCGACGATCAGGTGGTAGAGCGTGATCGCCTGCGCGTACTTGGGCAGCGAGCGGTCCTTGCGCAGTTCCTCGGCCATCACGTCGAGCCGGTCGAAGATTCCGCGGTAGCCCCAGTTGAGCTGCGGCATCGTCGAGGAGAGGGTCTGCTGGATCGAGTCGCCGCCGACCCCGATCACCTCCTTGAAGAAGCGGTGGAAGAAGATCGAGTGACGGACCTCGTCGACCTGCTGCGTCGCGAGGAAGTAGGACTGCTCCTCGGTCGGCGCGGCGGTCACGTAGGGAGCGAGGGTGTCGGCGACTCGGTCCTCGCCGTAGTAGAACATCGAGTAGATCCACATCGCCGAGCGCCGCTGCATCTCGCTCAGCGCCTCCCAGCCGGCCCGGTCCTGGGAGAAGTCGAGGTCGTAGGCGCTCCAGTTGCCCTGCTCCCAGCGCTGGTAGAGGTCGACATAGGTGACGTTGTCCATCAGGCTCTGCGAAGCGACGCTCATCTCTTCTCCTCAAGTTGCGGGCGCCACGGGCGCCACGGGGCTGCGTGGGGCCAGACTAGCGCGATCCTGGCCAGCCAGCCAGTTGGGTTTACCTGACGTCGCTCACACAGTGGCGGGAGTCTCGATCTCCCGCTTGAGGATCTTGCCGGTCGGGCCCTTGGGCAGGTCGTCGAGGAACCAGACGACGCGCGGGTACTTGTAGGCGGCGATGCGGTCCTTGACGTAGGTGCTGACCTCCTCCGGGCCCAGCTCCTCGCCCTCCATCAGGACGACCGCGGCGCCGATCTCCTCGCCCCACTCGTCGTGGGGGACGCCGACGACGGCTGCTTCGCGGATCTTCGGGTGCTCGTAGAGGACCTCCTCGACCTCGCGCGGGTAGACGTTGTAGCCGCCGCGGATGATCAGGTCCTTCTTGCGGTCGACGATGAAGAAGTCACCGTCCTCGTCGACGCGCGCCATGTCGCCGCTGTGGAACCAGCCGCCGCGCATCGCCTCCGCGGTCGCGTCGGGGCGCTGCCAGTAGCCCTTCATGATGTTGTGGCCGCGGATCACGATCTCGCCGACCTCGCCCTGCGCCACCTCCGCGTCGTCCTCGTCGACCACCTTCATCTCGACACCTTCGATCGGGGCGCCGATCGAGCCCGGCTTGGCCCCCTTCTCGGGGTGGTTGGAGCAGGCGACCGGTGAGGTCTCCGAGAGGCCGTAGCCCTCGAGCACGACCGCGCCGAAGGCCGCTTCGAAGCCACGCAGGACTTCGACCGGCATCGAGGCGCCGCCGGTGATGCAGGTGCGCAGCGCCCCGGTATCGAAGCTCTCGCGCTCCGGGTGGTGGAGCAGGGCGCCGAACATCGTCGGCACCCCGTAGAAGTGGGTGACGCCGTCGCGCTGCATCGTCGCCAGCGCCTCGCCCGGCTCGAATTTGGGCACCAGCGTGAGGCAGGCGCCGGCCGCGAGCGAGGCGTTCATCGCCACCGTCTGGCCGAAGGAGTGGAAGAGCGGCAGCGAGCCGAGCACGACGTCGCCGGCCGCGATCTCGCAGGTCGTGCGGCGGGTGACGTCGGCATTGCGCCAGAGGTTGGAGTGGGTCAGCTCGGCGCCCTTCGGCTTGCCGGTCGTGCCCGACGTGTAGAGGATCACCGCGGTGTCGTCCTCGGCTGTCTCCGCGACCTCGGCGACGGGCTCATATTCGGCCAGGGTCGCGGCGAAGGAGGCGGGCTCGACCTCGAGCAGCTCGGCGCCGGCGGCAGCGGCGGCGTCGCGAGCCTCGTCGCAGAAGCCGTACCAGGCGAGCAGCAGATCCGCTCCCGGGTCTTCCAGGTAGAAGGCGATCTCACGCTTCTTGAGCAGCACGTTCATCGGCACGACGATCGCCCCGGCGCGCAGCACCCCGTAATAGACGACGGGAAAGTCCGGGACGTTGGGCAGCATCACGCCGACGCGGTCGCCGCGGGCGACGCCCTTGTCTCGCAGGAGGCCCGCCAGGCGGGCGCTGCGCTCGTCGAGCTCCGCGTAGCTCAGCATCGTCTCGCCCAATCGGACCGCCGGAGCGCCGGCCGAGCGCTCGGCACTGTCGGTGACTATCGATGCGAGGTTCATCCCCATGACCCACGGCGAGCATAACTCCTCTAGCATTGCCCGCCGTGAGGAGGGCACTGATCGCCATATGGCTCTGCGCGCTGCTGGCTCTGGCCGGTTGCGGCGGCAACGACTCGTCGACCGAATCGACCGCTTCTGCCGAAGCGACCGGCAAGTCCTCCCCCGCGGGCGCCGGCAAGGAAGACACAAGCAAGAAGCCGGTGGTGACGGTTCCGAAGGGAGCCCCGCCAAAGCAGCTCGAAAGCAAGGAACTGGTGGAAGGCAGCGGCGCTGAAGCGAAGTCGGGCGACGAAGTGACCGTCCAGTACGTCGGCGTCAACTACAAGAACGGCCAGGAATTCGACTCCTCCTGGAGTCGCAACGAACCCTTCACCTTCACGCTCGGCGCCGGCGAAGTGATTCCGGGCTGGGACCAGGGTGTCGAAGGCATGAAGATCGGCGGCCGACGCGAGCTGATCATCCCGCCGAACCTCGCCTACGGCGAAGCCGGCGCACCGCCGGCGATCGCTCCGAACGAAACGCTCGTGTTCGTGATCGACCTGCTTGAAGTCAGCTAGCAGTTAGCGCCGCCTGCCGCCGGGTAATTGGCGGGCATGACCAGCCTGGAAGCGATCCTCAACATCGAGCACGAGCTCGCCGACGGCGACGGATCCGCCTACCGCCGCCACCTGCGTGAGGACGCGATCGTGATCGTCCCCGGCCGGGCGCTGGACCGCGATGCCACGATCGCCGCGATGGACGCCTCCCCCGGCTGGGACAGCTTCTCGATCGTCGACGAGCGCCTGCTGCCGCTTGGGGGCGATGCCGCTCTGCTCACCTACCGATTCCGCGGACGTCGCGGTGAATCGGAGTACGAGGCGATCCTCTCCAGCACCTACGCGCGCGACGACGGCGCCTGGAAGCTCGTCTTCCACCAGCAGACGCCGCTCCAGCAGGCCGACTAGTCCAGCTTGGGGCTCTTCCAGGGCTGCGCAAGGCGATTCGCCAGGTCGTCGGCGAGGCCGTCGATCGGGACTCTCGTCTGCTCCAGCGAGTCGCGGTCGCGCAGGGTCACGGTGTCGTCTTCCATCGTCTGGTGGTCGACGGTGATGCCCCAGGGGGTGCCGATCTCGTCCTGGCGGCGGTAGCGCTTGCCGATCGAGCCACCCTCGTCGAACTCGGCGGGCATGCGGCGCCGCACCTCGGCGAAGATCTCGCGCGCCTTCTCGGGCATGCCCTGCTTGGAGACCAGCGGCAGGACCGCGACCTTGACCGGCGCCAGGCGCGGGTGCAGGCGCAGCACGGTGCGCTGGCGACCGTCGACCTCCTCGACCTCGTAGGAGTCGACGAGGAAGGCGAGCGTCGCCCGGTCGGCGCCCGCGGCGGGCTCGATCACGTGCGGCACGTAGCGCTCTTTGGTCTGCTGGTCGAAGTACTCGAGCTTCTCGCCGCTGAACTCGGCGTGCTGGGTCAGGTCGAAGTCGCCGCGGTTGGCGACCCCCTCCAGCTCCGACCACCCGATCGGGAAGCGGTACTCGATGTCGCTCGTCGCCGAGGAGTAGTGGGAGAGCTCCTCGGCGCCGTGGGCGCGCACCCGCAGCAGGTCGGGGCGGATGCCGAGCTCGGTGTACCAGCGCTCGCGCTCGTCCATCCACACCTGGTGCCACTTTTCCGCTTCCGCGGGCGGCACGAAGAACTCCATCTCCATCTGCTCGAACTCGCGGGTGCGGAAGATGAAGTTGCCGGGCGTGATCTCGTTGCGGAACGACTTGCCGATCTGAGCGATGCCGAACGGCGGCTTCTTGCGGGCGAAGCCGAGCACGTTCTTGAAGTTGATGAAGATGCCCTGCGCCGTCTCCGGCCGCAGGTAGACCTCCGAGCCCTCGCCCGCGACCGGGCCGATGTGGGTCTCGAACATCAGGTTGAACTGGCGCGGCTCGGAGAGCTCGCCGCCGCATTTCGGGCAGCGCAGCTCCGCCTCGGGGTCGCCGCCATCGGCTTCGACCGCCTCGCGCAGATGGTCCTCGCGCCAGCGCCGCTTGCACTCGCCGAGGCACTGCACGAGCGGATCGGTGAAGCCCTCCAGGTGCCCGGAGGCCTCCCAGACCCGCGGGTGCTGGAGGATCGCCGAGTCGAGCGCGACGATGTCGTCGCGCTCCTGCAGCATCGCCCGCCACCACTCGGCCTTGACGTTGTTCTTCAGCAGCACGCCGTAGTGGCCGTAGTCGTAGGTCGAGCCGAGCCCGCCGTAGATCTCAGAGGAGGGGAAGACGAAGCCGCGCCGCTTGCACAGAGCGACGATCTCCTCCATCGAGGTTCCCTCATCCACGGCCTCCTGCCCGACGTCTGCCATGGCGGAACCGTACCGGCTGCGATAATCGGCCAGCCTGATGCCGATCTACGAGTACAAATGCGCCAACGGCCACGTCTTCGACGTGATCCAGAAGATGAGCGACGAGGCGCTGACCGAGTGTCAGGAGTGTGGCGCCCCAGCCGAGCGGGTCCTGCATCCGGTGGCGATCCATTTCAAGGGCTCTGGCTTCCACAACACCGACTACGGCAAGAAGAAGGCCGGCGCCAACGGCAGCTCGGAGGGTGGCAAGGACTCGGGCGATTCCGGCTCGGGGGAGAGCAAGTCCTCGGACTCGAAGTCGGGCGATTCGAAATCCGGCGACTCCAAGCCCGCCGCCGCGGCCAGCGACTGAGCTATTCGCCGAGCAGTTTCTTCACGGCCCGTCGCCGCTCTGAGTCGGGCACTTCGATCGAGCCCCCCGGCCCCGGCGAGCAGCCCGAGTTTCCGCCCTGGCAGAGAACGTCGGCCTTGCTTTCGCCGCCGATCGCCGCGGAGAGGATCAGCTGCGGCATCGTCAAGAAGCCCATGTCGCTGACGAAGGCCTTGGGCGCGTCCCAGCCGATGATCGGCCCCTTGACGAAGTTGTAGGGGAGGCGCAGCGGGTCGGTGAGGCGACCCTTGATGCCGCTGATGACCCCCTGCTGGGCCTGCTCGCGGTCGATGTCGTCATAGCCGAGCGTGTAGGCGCTCCTGCCCGGCCCCGGGCATTCGCTCGGCTCGCGGATGCGCGAGTAGATCAGGGCTTCTTCGCCGTCGAGCGTGTTCTCGCCCTTGCCGAGCCGCAGGGTAAAGCCGCCCTGACCCCCGCCGGCACCGCCGGCGATGTCGGCGCAGAGCTTGTGCGGAACGTCGACCGTGACGCCGCCTACCGCGTCGATCAGGTCTTCGAAGCCGGTGAAGTCGACGATCGCGACATGGTCGACTTCGATCCCGAGGAAGCCTTCGACCGCTTCGATCTGTGCCTTGGCGCCGCCGAAGGCGAAGGCCGCGTTGATCTTTTCCGGGCTCTGCCCGGGGATTTCGGCGTAGCTGTCGCGCGGGATCGAGAGTTTGCGGAAGGCGCCGCCGCCGGCGCGGATCAGCATCAGCGTGTCGGCGCGGAATTCGCCCTGCGAGCAGTTGCCATGCGGCGAGTCGCCGTGCGACTGCTGTTCGAAGCATTCCTGCGCGGGGGCCGCGCCCGGCTCCTTGGTGTCGGGCGGACGTGCATCGGTACCGAGCACGAGGATCGTTTGCGCACTGGGCAGCAGGAACGGGTTGCCGTGCAGGGCGGACTTGGCTTCGCCGGAGAGCTTGAAGGCCTGTAGCTGGGCGGAGACGGCAAAGGCGAGGAAGCTGAGCAGAATCCAGCCCGCGGCCAGGATCCCGGCCCATTTCGCCGCCCGGCGCAGGCCGGGTCGGGGGGGCCGGGGGCCGCGCCCTCCGCGGCCCGGCCCATCGGGGCGCTTCGGCAGCTTCGGCCCGCGCCAGTCGCGCTCGCGCAGCCCGGAGAGATCGGGCTTGCGGAAGCGCGAGAAGAACCCCCGCCGGGCTCGGTAGACCTTGTAATCGGGCGGTCCTTGCGGCCGCTGCTCTCCATTGCCTGCCATGAAAGAGTTAGGAATCATGCCGATGCGCGCGGTCGCCCGCCGAAACAGCCCCGAGCAGAGATGAGCCAGCCCGAAGCGATAGGCATCGACCTGGGCGGCACGAAGATGCTGCTCGGCGTCCTCGACGCGGACTCCAAGACGGCCTGGGAGAGCCGCGAGGGCTCCGCCGGGGAGAGTCAGGAGGAATTGGTCGATCTGCTCGTGCGCGAGATCGCCGAGGCCCGCGCCGAGCGCGGCGCGGTCGAGGCGATCGGGATGGGGATCCCGGCGACGATCGACCACGAGAAGGGCATCGCGGTTGCCGCGGTCAACCTGCCGATCGAGGATCTGCCGATTCGCGACCTGATCACCGAGCACACGAAATTGCCAACCTTCGTCGACAACGACGCCAATGTCGCCGCCCTCGCCGAGCACCGCTTCGGAGCCGCCCGCGGCACCGAGAACGCGGTGATGCTGACGATCGGCACCGGGATCGGCGGCGGCCTCATCCTCGGCGGCCAGATCTACCGCGGCTCGACCGGCGCCGGGGCCGAGCTGGGCCACATCGCGATCCAGATGGACGGTCCCGGCTGCCAGGGGAACTGCCCGAACCGAGGCTGCGTCGAGGCGCTCGCCTCCGGGACGGCGCTCGGGCGCGAAGCCCTGGCGGCGGCGGAAAGCAACCCGGACTCGGCCTTGGGCAAACTGCTCGCCGAAGGGGAGGACGTCGACGGCAAGGCAGCCACGGTCGCGGCCCAGGCCGGCGACGAGACGGCGATCGAGGTCTTCGAGCTGGTCGGCGAACGGCTCGGTGTCGCCCTCGCCAGCTACGCGAACATCTTCGAGCCTGAAGTGATCGTGATCGGCGGCGGCGTGATCGCCGCCGGCGACCTGCTGCTCGACCCCGCCCGCCGCGAGCTGGAGTCGCGGGCGCTGCGGCCGATGAGCCGCACGCCCGTCGTCGCGGCCGAGCTGGGCGCCGACGCGGGCATGATCGGCGCCGCCGCGATGGCGCGAATCGAGCTGGAGAAGGCGAGCTGATGCCGGGGTCGCTGATCGTCTGCCCGACACCGATCGGCAACCTCGACGACATCACCATCCGGGCCCGCGACGCGCTCGTCTCTGCCGACTACATCGCCTGCGAGGACACCCGCCGCACCGGTGGCCTGCTCGACAAGCTCGGCATCCGCCCGGCGCCGCAGCTGATCTCGATGCACGAGGGCAACGAAGCCTCGCGTGCGGTCGAGCTGGCGCAGCGGATCGAACGCGGCGACGTCGTCGTGCTCGTCTCCGATGCGGGCATGCCGGCGATCTCCGACCCCGGCTTCCGCCTGATCCGCCGCTGCATCGACCGCAACCTCGAGGTCACGGTGCTGCCCGGGCCTTCGGTCGTCCCGGTCGCCCTGGTCGCTTCCGGCATGCCGACCGACCGCTGGCGCTTCGAGGGCTTCCTGCCGAAGCGCTCGGGCGAGATGGAGCGCGTGCTGCGCTCGACCGAGACCGTCGTCGCCTTCGAGTCGCCGCGCCGGATCGGCGACTCGCTGGCGGCCCTGGCGGCGATCGCCGCCGACCGCCCGGCGGCCGTCTGCCGCGAGCTGACCAAGATGCACGAGGAGGTCTCGCGCGGCAGCCTCTCCGAGCTGGCGCGGCGCTTCCGCGGCGACGTCAAGGGTGAGATCGTCCTTGTGATCGCCCCGGCCTCCGCCGACGATCACGACAAGGACGTCGGCTTCGCGGTCGACGCGCTCCGCCACCTGGTCCAGTCCGGCGCCCGCCCGCGCGCCGCCGCCAGCGTCGTCGCCGCCCTCACCGGCACCCGCGCCAACGATCTCTATCGGGCGCTGACCGGCAGGGAGCCGCGCCGATAGCCTGGCCCGGCATGTCGTACTACGTCACCACCCCGATCTACTACGTCAACGCCGAGCCGCACCTCGGCCACGCCTACTCGACGATGGCGGCGGACATCCTCGCCCGCCACATGCGCCAGCGCGGCGAGGACGTCTTCTTCCTCACCGGCACCGACGAGCACGGTGAGCCGATCGAGACCGCGGCCGAGCGCGAGGGCGTCACCCCGCAGGAGCTGGCCGACCGCAACGCCGCCAAGTTCGAAGCGCTGATGCCGATCATCGACGCCAGCAACGACTTCTTCATTCGCACCTCCGACCCGCGCCACGGCGAGCGCGTCGCCGAGATCATGCAGCGCGTCTACGACAACGGCTGGGTCGACAAGGGCGTGTACGAAGGCTGGTACTGCCCGCGCTGCGCCGACTTCAAGACCGAACGCGAGCTGGGGCCGGGGCAGACCTGCGCGATCCACGAGATCCCGCTCGAGCGGGTGCGCGAGGAGAACTGGTTCTTCCGCCTCTCCGCGTTCCAGGAGCGGCTCGAAGAGCTCTATGCGGAGCGGCCCGACTTCGTCGTGCCGGAGTTCCGCCGCAACGAGGCGGTCTCGTTCATCAAGGGCGGGCTCGAGGACGTCTCGCTCTCACGGCCGAAGCTGAAGTGGGGGATGCGGTTGCCCTGGGACCCCGAGCAGCGGATGTACGTCTGGTTCGACGCGCTGCTCAACTACGTAACCGCGCTCGGCTTTGCCCGCGAGGGGGAGGACCTGACTGCGCGCTTCTGGCCGGCCAGCCTGCACGTGATGGCCAAGGACATCCTCAAGTTCCACGCGGTGATCTGGCCCGCCCTCCTCTGGGCCGCCGGCCTCGAGCCGCCGCAGCGGATGGCGATTCACGGCTTTCTCCTGATGGGCGAGAAAAAGATGTCGAAGTCGCTCGGCAACGTGCTCGACCCCTTCGAGGTCATCGACCGCTTCGGCGCCGACGCGCTGCGCTTCTACTGCTTCCGCGAGGTCAGCTTCGGCCAGGACGGCTCGATCTCGACCGCCGGCTTCGAGTCGCGCTACGAGACCGAGCTGGCCAACGACTTCGGCAACCTGGCCAGCCGTGTGCTGGCGATGGTCGACCGCTACCGCGACGGCGTCGTCCCCGCCGCCCAGGTCGACGCGGTGCTCGAGGAGGACTTCGAAGGTGTGGTCGGCCGCTTCAGCGATCTGCTCGACCGCGCCGAGCTGACCCAGGCGCTGGAGGAGGCCTGGAAGCTGGTCCGTCGCCTCAACCGCTACGTCGAGGAGACCCGCCCCTGGGAGCTTGCCAAGGACGAGGCCGATCCCGAGCGGCTCGACGAGGTCCTCTACAACCTTTGCGAGGGCCTGCGGGTGACCACGCTGCTGCTCGTCCCCTACCTGCCGCAGACAAGCGAGCAGCTGCTCGCCGCCTTGGGCGAGGAGTCGCGCGGGCTGAGCGAGCTGGGCGCCCACCCGGGCGGCCAGAAGGTCGAACGCGTCCCACCGCTTTTCCCGAAGATCGAGGATCCGGCCTAGGCTAGGCGCCCCCTGGTCCTCCTCCGGAGCCTTCTCCAGGCCGGCGCGAAAGACCGGGTCCTGGAAGTAGTTGGCGACCCCCATCCCGTTGAGGAACGGCAGCCAGGCCTGCTGCAGGTCGCGCGGCTTCCAGCCCGGGATGAAGGTGTCGACGGTGAGCACGATCGCTCCATAGCCGGCCGCGGCGGCGCGCTCGACGAAGCTCTTGGCCAGCTCGCGGTCGTTGGGCCAGTAGAGCTGGAACCAGCGCGGCCCCTCACCACCCGCGGCGGCGATCTCCTCCAGCGTGAAGTGCGAGTTGGTGCTGGCGATCATCGGTACGCCGACCGCGGCTGCGGCCCGCGCGGTCGCCAGCTCGCCCTCCTCGTGGATGACCTTCTGCACGCCGATCGGCGCCAACAGGAGCGGCGCCGGCATCGCTGTGCCGAGCAGCTCGGTGGAGAGGTCGCGGGTCGCGACATCGCGCAGCATCCGCGGCGAAATCGGCCATCGCGTCGCAGGCTATTCGCATGTTGAGGCCTTGTGCCCCCGACGGGGGGTGAAAGCCCTCAACGTGCGGCTGGACCGGGCCTGCCGCAAGCGCGGCAGGCCAAAGGCGCGCTCGATCGTCGCCAGCAGCGAGTAGTGGTCGGCGCGACGGGTCAGGCGCGCCCCGCACCGCACGTCCGGGCCAATCAGGATGGTCGCCACCCGGCCGCCGTGGGCGACGCGGCAGCAGCCACGGTCGCTGCTGCCCTCGTCGAAGGTGACGACCAGAAAGCCGTGCGGGCCGAGCTCGGCGGAGAGCCGTGGCACGAGCCGCGCCAGGCGCCTGTCGGCGACGCCGATGCCGCAGTCGTGGGCGCTATGGCAGAGCCCCGGGCCAACCCAGGCGAAGGTCGGCAGCGAGTCGCGTCGCAGGTCCGCTGCGAGCCGCGGGTAGCCGACGACGTTCGCGCAGCGGCGCGGGCTCGCCGCGATCGAGGGGAAGTACATGAACGGGTTGTGGCGCTTGACGTAGTCGCCGGCGACGTCACCCCGGTAGCAGCGGTGCGGCAACCCCTCCATATAGGCGCGCCAGGAGACCCCCGCCCGCGAGAGCTGCAGTGCCAGGTTCGCGCCCCGCGCGCTGCACCCGGTGCAGTTCTCGGCGATCCCGAAGGTCGAGCCGCCGAGCAGGGCCAGGTAGTTGGGCAGCGATGGGTGGGTGATCGCGAAGTAACCGGTGGCCAGCGCGCCGCGGCGGGCGAGGCGGTTGAGGAACGGGGCTTCAGCACTGCCGATCACCTCGTCGTACTCGTGGTTCTCGAGCACGATCACGACGACGTGGGAGCGGCCCACCGGGCGATTCGAGGCGGTAGCGGCGGCGCACCCGCAGAGCAGCGCGGCGACCAGCATCCCCACCATCAGGGTCAGCCGGAAGCCGCCCATGCGGCGCGGCCCCGCTCTCAGCGCGAGTGCCCGCTGAGGCCGAGGCGGCGGCGCCAGTCGCGCGCGTTGAAGGCGCGGGCGATGCGGCCGACGAGCCCGTGCCGGGCCTTGGTGTAGGGGTACCAGGTCGGCTCGCGCTTGCCGCCGAAGCGGCTGACGATCACCGAGCCCGGCCGGCAATACTTCTTGATCCCGTACTCGCCATGGCGGAAGCCGACCCCCGACTCCTTCCAGCCGCCCATCGGCACGTCCATCAGCACGTAGTTGACGATCACGTCGTTGACGTTGACCGCGCCGGCCTCGATGCGCCTGCCGATTCGCTCTGCCCGGGCCTTCTCGCCGAAGACCGTGGCTGCGAGGCCGTAGCGGGTGTCGTTGGCGTGGCGCAGCGCCTCCTCGGCATCGCGCACCTTCATCACGCCGACGACCGGGCCGAAGGTCTCGTCGCGCATCACGGTCATCGAGTGGTCGACGTCGACCAGCACGGTCGGTTCGAAGTAGTCGCCGGGGCCCTCGACCCGATTGCCGCCGGTCGCCGCCTTCGCGCCCTTGGCGACCGCGTCCTCGACGTGCGCTTCGACCACCTCGCGCTGGTTGGGCGAGGTCATTGCGCCAACGTCCTTTTCGGGCCGCTTGCCATCCGCGCCCTGGCGCAGCGCGGCGACCTCCTTGGTCAGCTTGGCGACGAACTCGTCGTAGGCGGGCTCCTCGACATAGATCCGCTCGACCGAGAGGCAGACCTGGCCCGAGTTGAACATCCCGCCCCAGGCGGCGGCATTGGCGGCGCGATCGATGTCGGCGTCGGAGAGGACGATCATCGGATCCTTGCCGCCGAGCTCGAGACTGACGGGGGTCAGGGTCTCGGCGGCTCGCGCCATCACCTTGCGCCCGGTGCGGTCCGAGCCCGTGAACTGGATGAAGTCGGCGTTGTCGACCAGGGCGCCCCCCGCATCGCCGGTGCCGTGCACGCAGTCGAACACGTCGGGTGCGCCGATCTCGGTCTTCCAGGCCTCGACGATCTCGGCCAGGCCCAAAGGCGTGAACTCCGAGGGCTTGACGACGACCGCGGCGCCGGCCTGCAGCGCCGGGATCGCGTCGCCGAGCGCCAGCGCCAGCGGGAAGTTCCAGGGGCTGATCACGCCGACAACGGGGTACGGCCGGTACTGGACCATCAGCTTCTTGGAGGCCGCCAGAGGCGAGTGGGGGCGGACCGTTTCATCGCCGATGAACTTGGCCGCCTTCTTGCCGTAGAAGTTGATCAGGTCGGTGAGGTAAATCGTCTCCGCGGTCGTGTCGCCGCGCACCTTGCCGGTCTCCGCCTGCATCGTGTCGAGCACGCGATCTTGGTTGTCGAACAGCCAGTCGCGCAGCTCACCCAGCCAGCGGTAGCGGCCCTCGATGCCCAGCGCCTCCCACTCGGCCTGGTTGGCCCGCACTCGGGCGACGACGTCGGCGACGCGTTCGGGGGAGTCGACCTCGACGCTGCCGACCGTCGTACCGTCGGCGGGATTCAGGACCTCGATGCGGTCGCTACCGCCGTTCGGGGAGGCGCCGTTCACCGCCTCGCTGGCTTTCGGTGCCGTTCCGCTCTCCACCTGACCGCTCCCTTCGAAATTGGCTGGTCAGCCAAGAGTAGCCGCTAGCGCGCCACGAGGAGGAAAACCGGGCCCTCCAGCGAGCAGACGTAGATCCGCCCGTGTGTGTCTTCGCCGAAGGAGCTCGGGCTGTCGACGCCGAGGCCGAGCTTGTGGTCGTTGCTCGCGCGCCGCAGGTGGGGGACGAGGCTGCGCAGCTCGCCCTCGCAGAGGTCGGCGTAGATGTAGTGCTTGTAGAGCGAGCGCAAGCGCCTGTCGCCGACCACGTAGCCGCCGATGATCGAGCAGCTGCCGCCGCGGCTGTGTGGGTAGGCGAGGATCGGCTTGACCGTGCCGCCGGGGTCGGGCGTGCCGCTGTTCTCGTCTCGGTAGGGAGCGAAGCCCTCGAAGGCGTCCCAACCGAAGTTGGCGCCCTTGGCCGCGGCGACGGTGGTGTAGTCGACCTCCTCGAAGCGGCTCTGGCCGACGTCCCCGATCGCGATCCGCGGCTGGCCCGGCGCCGTCACCCGGTCGAAGGAGAAGCGGAACGGGTTGCGCAGGCCGTAGCTGTAGACCTGCGGCCGGGCGCCCGCCCGGCGCGGGTCGATGCGCAGCAGCTTGCCGAGCAGGCTGCGCCGGTTCTGGGCGTTGTTGGGCGGGTCGCCGCCCGAGCCGCCGTCGCCGGTGCCGAAATAGAGCAGGTTGCCGAGGAACTGCATCTGGCCGCCGTTGTGGTTCGAATTCGCCTTGTGGGGGATTTCGACCACTGCGCGGCGGGAGCCCCGCGCGGCCCGTGTCGCGCTCTTGCGCTTGAACCCGTCGATCCTCAGATCGCCCTGGCGATCCGTGTAGTAGACGTAGAATCGGCGGCTGCGCCGGTAGTCGGGCGGGAAGGCGATCGAGAGCAGGCCTCGCTCGCCGCCGGTGGAGGTCAGGTTCGAGATGTCGAGGAACGGCCGCGAAAGCTTGCGGCCCTTGCGCAGGACCCTGACCCTGCCGCCCTGCTCGACCACGAAGAGCAGCTTCGGGAAGCCGGGCGCGCCGGTGACGTAGACCGGCGACTCGAAGCTGCCGACCCGCTTCAAGCCGACCCCGGACCGGCCCTGCCGCTGCTGCTTGCCCTCGGCTTGCCGCTGCTGTGCCTGCTGTCCCGATTCGTCGGCCGAGCCGCAGGCCGGCAGGGCGAGCGCGAGCAGCGCCGCGATCGTCGTCGTCTTCGCCCAGTTAGCGATTGGCGTCGGTCGGCGGCTTCGGCGCCGGCACGACTTCGCCGCTGTCGGTGACGACGACTTCGGGCGGGACCTCGGTGATGTGGACGGCGAAGGAGCCGCCCGCTTCCGCCCCGTTGTCGGTCTCCGCCTTCGCCCCACCCGTGAGCCCCGCGCCGATTTCATAGAAGAGTTTGTAGCTACCCGTTTTCACGGCACTCAACTTCCAGACCGCTTCCGTGGTCGCGCCCGCCTTCAGCGGGCCGAAGTCGAACGTCTTGAGGCTGGCGGTTTCGGCGCCCGCCGGCTCCGTGGACCCGTCGACCCGCGGGTAGCGCGCCGCCAGCGCCCAGATGGGCCGGTCGGGCTGGGCGATGCCGGGGCTCGGATCGCGGTAGCCGAAGGGCAGCGAGGAGTCGCGGCCCTCTTTGCCGCCGACCGAGATCGTCACGGTCAGCGCCGGCACCGCCTTCTTGCCGGTGTTGCGCACGCCGAGGCGCATCGTTGTCGTCTCGCCGACGCGTTGCCTGGCGGGGAACTCGGCCTTGGTCACCTTCACCGAGTAGGTGCCCGACTCGTCGGCGGAGGATTCGCCGCCGCCGCAGGCCGCGAGGGAGACCGCAAGCAACCCAGCCGCGGCGCCGGCGGCTAGAGCGTGCCGGCGAGAACGCCGACCGTATCTGCGGAGCCCTCCCAAAGCGGCCGGAACATACCACGGGGATTCGGCTGCTCCGACGGGTCAAAGCGCCGCTTCGCGGGGTTAGTCGGATCTCAACACTCGGCTAACGGACTCCGCTGGCGCATCCCATAGACTCAGATCACGGAGCAGGGGCCGCCCGATGCGGTCCCGCTTTGCCGGAGGAGAGATGGAAGCAGCCGCATCGATAGGCCGGAGGTTCGCCCCCGCCAAGTCGTTCTTCCAGCAGGTCGGGGACATGATGATCCTGACAGCGCGGACGATGGTCTCTGCCGTCCGACCGCCCTATCCCTACGGCGAGGAGTTCATCGGCCAGTTCCTCTTCGCGTTGCAGCTCTGCTGGTTTCCGCTGCTGGTCTCCACGGTCGCCTTCGGATTCGGCGCCCCCGGCCTGCAGGCGGCCAACTTCCTCACCTTGTTCGGCTCGCTCGACCGGCTCGGCGGCTTCTTCGTGCTCGCCTCGATCCGCGAGTTCGCGCCGTTCGTGACCGCTGTCGTCGTCGCCGGCGTCGCCGGCACGGCGATCACCGCCGACCTCGGCGCCCGCAAGATCCGCGAGGAGCTCGATGCCCTCCAGGTGCTCGGCGTCGACCCGATCAAGAACCTCGTCGTGCCGCGCTTCCTGGCGCTGATGGTGATCACCGGCCTGCTCGACATCTACGCGCTGATCTTCGGCATCAGCGGCGGCATCCTCACCGAGATGCTCTACAACCAGCCGCTCGGCGGCTTCTTCGCCACCCTCTTCACCAACGCCTCGATCACCGACCTCTGGGGCTCGGTGATCAAGTGCACGCTGTTCGGCGCGATCATCTCGGTCGTCTGCTGCTACAAGGGGATGACTGCGTCCGGAGGCGCTGCCGGTGTCGGCCGCGCCGTCAACCAGGCGGTTGTCATCTCCTTCATGGGCGTCTTCGCCTTCAACTACGTCTTCACCCAGACCCTGCTGGCGACCAACCCCGACCTGCAGACGATCCGATGAACGCCTGGCTCGACGTCCCGCGCGGCTGGCTCGACTCCTTCGGCGAGATCGCCCGCTTCGGCTCGCGCGTCGCCGGCCTCGTCTACAGCGGCCGCGTCCTGCGCTTCTTCGGTGAGAGCCTGCGCCAGGCCGGCATCCTGATTCTCGGCTCGGCGGTGATCATCTGGGGCCTCGTCTTCATCCTTGGCCTGCAGTGCGGGATCGAGGGCGCCTACCTGCTGCGCGCCAACGGCGCCCCGGCGTACGCGGGTGTCTTCTCGGCGTGGTGCGACCTGCGCGAGATCATGCCCTACGCCTTCGGCTACATGCTGGCGGCCAAGGTCGGGACCGGGATCGTCGCCGAGCTCGGCGCGATGCGGATCTCCGACGAGATCGACGCGCTCGAGGTGATGGGCGTGCCGCCCGTCACCTTCCTCGCCGCGACCCGCCTGCTCGCCGCATGGATCGCATTCCCCTTCATCTACCTGGTCGGGATCGGGATCATGTACCTGGCCAGCTACCTGGCGGTGGTCGAACAGATCGGCGACGTCTCTTCCGGTGGCTACCTGCTGATCTTCTGGCTGTTCCAGAACCCGCCCGACCTGATCTTCAGCTTGATCAAGGGGATGTTCATGGCGACGGCGATCGTGATGGTCGGCTGCTACTACGGCTACACCGCCGCCGGCGGGCCCGTGGGAGTGGGGACCGCGACCGCCAAGTCGATGGTCCTCAACATCGTTCTAGTCCACATCATCGGGATGCTCGGCACCCTCGTGTTCTGGGGGGCCAACCCGCGAGCGCCAATAGGAGGCTGACCCATGTCCACGGACGACCAGAGCCAGAGCAGCGGCCCCTACATCAGCGAGGACGGCGCCACGATGGGCCGCGACTTCGTCATCCCGGGCGTCGACCCGAACGAGTCCGACCCCTACCGCTTCCACACCGGCCGCAAGCGCGATCACGGCAGCACCGACGCGATCGAGATCATCAACCTGGTCAAGCAGTTCGGCCGGGCCCGCATCCTCAACGGCCTCAACCTCGGCCTGCCCGAAGACCAGGTCTCGATGGTGCTCGGCCCGTCGGGCACCGGCAAGAGCGTTCTGATCAAGCACATCGTCGGGCTGCTCTACCCGGACTCCGGCGACGTGCTCGTGCACGGCGAATCGATACCGGCGATGACCGACGACGAACTCTTCGACGTGCGCAAAAAGTTCGGGCTGCTCTTCCAGGACGGGGCCCTGTTCGGCTCGATGAACATCTACGACAACACCGCCTTCCCGCTGCGCCAGCACACGGATAAAAGCGAGGAGGAGATCGGCGAGATCGTCAACCGGCGGCTCAAGGAGGTCGGCCTGATCGAGGCGATCTACAAGATGCCGAACGAGCTTTCGGGAGGGATGCGCAAGCGCGCCGGCTTCGCCCGGGCGCTGGTGCTGGAACCGGCGATCGTCATGTTCGACGAGCCCGACTCGGGCCTCGACCCGGTCCGCACCGCGCTGCTCTGCGAGTTGATCCGCGAGGTCCATGCCGAGAACGGCGGCTGCTATCTGGTGATCAGCCACGACCTCAACACGGCGCGGCGGATCGCCGACTTCATCGCCGTGCTTTGGAACGGCCAGATCGTCGAGTCCGGGCCGAAAGAGGAACTGTTCGACTCCGAAAACCAGTTCGTCCACCAGTTCCTCAACGCTGACGTAACCGGCCCGCTCTCGATGGATTGAGCTCAGTCGCGGCCTGGGCGGTCCGCCATGCGCGGGCGGTTCTGGCCGCCGCGCTCGTCCTCGCCATCGCCGCGGGGGCCCTTGCCGCCCAGCTGCCCACCGACGCGGCGACCGACACCCTGGTCGACTCCGACACGGCCAGCTACCGGGCGACGCAGGAGGTCAAGAAGGACTTCGGCGAAGAACCCGTCGTGGTTCTCGCCAAGGGGGACCTGCAGCGGCTCGTCCTGACCTCGAACCTGGGGCGGCTGCTGCGGCTCGAGGGCTGCCTCTCGGGCAAGGTGCCGAAGGGGGCGCAGCCGATCCCGGGTCCGTGTGCGGAACTGGCCGAACAGGACCCGGTCCGCTCCGTGGTCGGCCCGGCGACCTTCCTCAACGAGGCCGTGATCCAGATCGGGCGCCAGCTCGAACGACTGGCGAAGTCGGTTCCGCCCGCCAAGCTGCGCGAACTGCTCCTCCAGGTCGCCGCCCAGTACGGCATCACCAGCGCTCCCAGCATCTCCAACCCCGACTTTCTCGCCGCGATCGTCTTCGACCTGCACAAGGCGCGGGGGACGCCGAAGCCGCGGCTCGCCTACCTCTTCCCCAACGGCCGCTCGGCCCAGATCGTCATCCGCCTGCGCTCCGACCTGAGCGAGGCGGAGCGGCACCGAGCGATCGAGACGATCGAAGCCGTCGTCCGCGACCCTGTGGCGCGCAAGGCCTGCAAGTTCAAGGGCAAGCCGGAGCGCTGCTTCCAGCCGCACGGGGGCAGCTACGTCATCTCCGGCGTCCCGGTCGTCGTCGACGCCGTGACGCGGGCGCTCAAGGACGCCCTGCTCGTTCTGCTCGGGGTGGCCCTGGTGGTCATGGCGCTCGTCCTGATGTTGGTCTTCCGTTCTCGCTGGCGCCTGCTCCCGCTGGCGATCGCGCTCGCCGCCTCGGCCATGACCTTCGGCCTCTTCGGCCTCGCCGGTGGCTCGCTGACGATGGCCTCGATCGCCGTGCTGCCGATCCTGGTCGGGCTCGCCGTCGACTACGCGATCCAGCTTCAGGCTCGCTACGACGAGGCGATCGACCTCGGCGCAGGCCCGGGAGTCGATGCAGCCCGGCTCGCCGCATCGGGGGGCGGCCCGGCAATCGCGACGGCCTGCCTGGCGACCGGCGCCGGGTTCCTGGCTTTGCAGCTTTCACCCACCCCCATGGTCCGCAGCTTCGGCCTGCTCCTCGTCGTCGGCATCGCCATCGCCTTCGGGCTGGCCTTCGTAGCCGGGTTTGCGGCCCTCTCCCTGCGCTCCGACCGGGCGGGAGTGTCGGGTCCCCCGGAGACGCGCGGCGTCCTGTTTTTCGCACCGCGGGCTTGGCGAGAGAAACTGGCCGCAAGGCGAAAAACCCAGCGCGCGGAGGGGGACCCGGCGATCCCGCCCCGCCTGCAAGGCCTCCTGTCCCTGGCCCAAAAGCACCCCGAGCGAGTACTGGGGATCGGGCTCCTGCTGGCGGTCATTGGCTGGGGCCTGGGCACCCAGATCGAAACCCAGACGGACATCGCCGCCCTGGCGCCTCAGAACGTGCGGGCGGTGAAGGAACTGAACGAGCTGCAGGACGCGACGGGTGTGTCCGGCGAGCTGGACGTGAGAGTCAGCGCCCCCGACCTGACCAATCCGGCGACGATCCGGTGGATGGCGGCGTTCAAGCGGCGTGCGCTCCGAGCTGGCGGCTTCTCGGGGGCCAATCCGAGCTGTCAGGAGGCGGAAGTCTGTCCCGGGCCGGCGCTTTCGGACTTCGTCACCGGAGGGGGGCTGACCGGCAACGAGGGCCCGCTGACCCGCAAGAGCATCCGCGCCGCCCTGAAGCAGATCCCCGCCTATGACCTGCGTCAGGTCGCGACCGTCGATCCGAAGACCGGGCTCCCAGCGGGCACGGCGCTGATCGGGCTCGGGATCCGGGCGCAGTCGCTGGACGACCAGCAGGCGCTGATCGAACGGATCCGCGGCGCGGTGGGGGAGACGCCGCCCGGGGTCGAGGTGCAGCTGGCCGGCTTGCCGGTGATCGCCTCGACCGCGGCCTCCGACCTCTCCAGCAGCCGCTACCTGCTCACCGTGGTCGGGCTGCTTGCCGTGGCGCTGGCGCTGCTTGCCGTCTACCGCTCCTGGTCGCGAGCCCTGGTGCCGCTGGCGCCGGTCGTGCTCGCGACCGGTTGGTCCTCGCTGGTGCTCTTCCTCAGCCGCGTGCCGCTCAACCCGATGTCGGCCGCGCTGGGCGCGCTGACGATCGCGATCGCGACCGAGTTCAGCGTCATCCTCGCCGCCCGCTTCCGCCAGGAGCGGCAGGCGGGCAGGGAGGTGGGCGCGGCGCTGAGCCGGGCCTACGCGCGCACCGGGGCCGCCGTGCTTGCCTCCGGTGTGACCGCGATCGCCGGGTTCGCCGTCCTGATCGCCAGCGATGTCGGGATGCTGCGCGAGTTCGGCTTCGTCACGGTCATCGACCTCGCGGTCGCCCTGCTCGGGGTGGTTGTAGCCCTCCCCGCCGCCCTGGCCTGGGTCGAGCGGCGATCGCCAGCCGGCCGAGGTGCCCGAGGATGAGGGACCGCTACTCGATCGTCGTCGGGTTGATCTTCGTCGCGATCGTCGCCGTGGCGCTGATCCACGGAGTCCCCGGCGGGGGCGGCACGCTCGGGCTCGACGAGCAGCCGGCCCGCTGGGCCCTGCCGGAGTTCGCCGTGCCCGACGCCGCCGGAACGCTGGAAGGCGACGCCAACGTAGCCCAGGACAACTGTTCCTCGGGCGAGCTGCCCTGCCCCGGCGATGCCCGCCGCGAGCCGGCCTGCAGGGTCGACGCCCCCGGGGCGATCCGTGTCTGCGACCTCTTCGACCGCCCGGCGGTGATCTCGTTCTGGTTCAGCAAAGGCGGCAACTGCGTCGATCAGCAGGACGTCGTCAGCCAGGTCTCCGCGCGGTACGGTGGACGCGTGAGCTTCCTCTCGCTGGACATTCGCGACGATCGCGACACGGTCCGCGACCTGATCCGGCGGCGCCGCTGGAGGATGCCGGTCGGCTACGACCGCGACGGTGCGGTGGCGAGCCTCTACCGCGTCGGCGGCTGCCCGACTTTCGCCTACGCCTACCCGGGCGGGACCTTGGAGAGCTCCTCCAGTGGCATCCTCGACGCCGGCGGTTTGAGCGAACGGGTCGAGCGCCTGCTGCGCGCCACGGCGAAGGCGGAGGACAGCTGAGTGGAAGCGGGCACGGCCTCTTCGACACTCGGCTGGGTGGCGCCGCACGTCGCCGAGGAGTTCCCCGGCCTCGGGATCTCCTGGATCGAAGTTGACGGCAAACCGGGCCGCAGCCCCGAGCCGGTCGAGCGCCGCCTGGGCGAGACCTCGGATCGTTTCTACGGCGCCCACGCGATCCACATGCGCGAACGGCCGATCCCCTGGGCCTACCGGGTCTTCTTCCGCCAGATCGGCCTCGACCCCGACCACACCCGCACGCCGGTCGAGCAGCTCGCCCTCGACCGCCTGCAGGACGGCGGCTTCAAGACCCGCGGCCTGCCGGCCGACGCCCTGACCATCGCCACGGTCGAGACCGGGATCGCCCTGCGCGCCTTCGACGCCGCCCGGCTGGAGGGGGCGCTGTGCATCCGCGACTCGGCGCCGGGCGAGTCGCTGCGCGGCCGCCCGGGAGAGCTCTCGCACGGCACCCTGGTGATCGCCGACGATCGCGCCCCCGCGGGGCTGCTCTTCGGCGCCACCGGTGAGGACCGCGTTGTCGGGCGTGCCACCAGGCGGATCGCGATCGCCGCGGTGCAGGTCGACGGCGTGCCCCAGATCGCCGTCGAGGAGGCGCTCTGGATGGTCGCGATGACCCTCCAGGCCGCTTAACGCGAGCATTGCCATCCCGGCGGGGCCGTGATCTACACTCGTAAACGCGCTATGCCGGATCTGCTCGAACGAGAGACACGCAGCGAGCTTCGCGTAGATGGCGACGAGCGACTCGCCAGGGCTGAGCTGCGTCGCCAGATAGGGCGCCTCGAGGCACAGCTCGGCGCCCTCGTCGCCGAGGCCTTCCCTCGCCTGCGGCTGGACTCGGCGGTCGGCGCCGTGTCGAGCGAGCCCCGCGCCCTCGGCCTCGGGGAGCTGGAGGCGATCCGCGACTCGCTCGCGACCCGGATCGGCGAGGCCGGCCTGCGGCTGCGCGAGCGCGACGAGCTCGAGACGCGCAATCGCGAGCTGCTCGAGCGCATGCTCGACGCGCCGGACGAGCACAAGTGGCTGCAGATCTCCCGTGCGGACCTCGGCGAGCCCGGCTGTGGCCACTGGCACTCCCGCCCCCGCTTCGGCGTGCTCGGCATGCTGATGGGCTGGTGGCGGGTCAGGGTCTCCTCTGGATGTCCGTTATCCGGACGGCTTGCGGCCGTTGAGAGATAGACACAAGACAGCGCCGAAGGTCGACGAGCGGCCGCCTGCCCCGTGGGGCTCGTTCCCGCTCGCCGAGCTGACCGTGCTCGGCGGGATCGTCGCCCTGATCGTCGGCATCGCCGCCCAGAGCCCGACCGCGATCGGCGTCGGCGTCGTGCTTGCCGCCCTCGGCGGCCTCGAGGTGTCCGCCCGTGAGCACTTCGCCGGTTACCGCTCGCACACGACGCTGCTTTCCGGCGTCGCCTTCGTCCTCGTCACCGGCGGCCTCTTCTACCTGGCGGGCCTTGTCCTGGCTGTCTGCCTGGCCGCCGGCGCGGTCTGCTTCGCGGCTTCCTTCTATGTGCTGCGCCGCGCCTTTCAGAAGGCGTCCGGCGGGCTTTCCTTCAAGGCGGGCGGCCTGCGCGGCTGACGGCCCTCTAGACGAGGACCGCGTCGCGGGAGCCCGGCGCCAGGGCGCTCGTCAGCAGGGCGCGCTGGCGCGAGGTCAGGGTGCCGATGCGCTTGGTCTCGCTCAGCGAGAGGGCCTGCAGGAGCTTGCGGGCACGGGTGCGGCCCCAGCGGCGTTGGCTGGTCAGCAACTCGGCCAGCGTCATGCTCTCCGACTCCCACGGTGTCTCGCGGATCACCGCCGAGACATCCATCTCACCCCGGCCGATCGATCGCTTCAGCTCTGCCCTGGCGAGTCGCACGCGATTGGCGCGAGCAAGGGCCTGCATGTGCTGCGGGGTACGGCTCGCGGTCGCGCTCGTCGAGGCAGGGGCGATCGATACAGCTTCCACTGGGGCTCCTCCCATTTGGGGTTCTCTGACTGGTCTCCAAGCCGACCGACTGCTGCCCGGTCCGGCTGAGTTTTGCTACCGCCGCGTCCTCCTGACCCGGATACGCGGCGAGGTGGGCAAGCTACGTGCTGGAGGCAGCGAGCGTCAACCCGGACTCGGCGAACGGCCCACGGCGCGGTCGCTAAGAGCATCTTTTTCTCGCGCCGAAAGCCTTGTTCCGAATTGGACAAGGCCGAAACTACCCCCGCAGGGGTATGGACAAACCACTCAGGTGCGTGGAAGCTCGGGAAAGCCCTCGATGGTGCGGGCGATCGTCTCCAATGCCCGGTCGAGGTGCTCGCGCTCGTGGGTCGCCATCAGGCTGGTGCGCAGCAGGGCGCCGCCCGGGGGCACGGCGGGATGGATCGCGACGTTGGTGTAGACGCCGGCGTCGAACAGCGCCTTCCAGAGCAGCACCGCCTGCCAGTCGTCGCCGACGATCACCGGCACCACGGGCGTGGTCGCGACGGAGCCGTCGGCCAGCGTGCCGGGCTCGACGACCTTCAGGCCGAGGCTGCGCAGGCCCTCGCGCAGGTACTCGGAGTTCTCGAGCAGCCGCTCGAACAGCTGTGGGCCGTCGGCGCGGATCACCCGCAGCGCCGCCAGCGCCGCGCCGACCGCGGCCGGCACCGCCGAGGCGCTGAAGACGAACGAGCGCGAGGAGATCCGCAGGTACTCGATCACGTCGGCCGGCCCGGCGATGAAGCCGCCGCAGGAGGCGAGGCTCTTCGAGAAGGTTCCCATCCGCAGGTCGACGTCGTCCTCGAGCCCGAACAGCTCGCAGGCCCCGGCGCCGCGCGCACCCAGAACACCGGCCCCGTGCGCCTCGTCGACCATCAGGCGCGCGCCGTGGGCCTGGCAGAGCTCGACGATCCGCGGCAGGTCGCAGACGTCGCCCTCCATCGAGAAGACGCCGTCGACGACGACGAGCACGCCGCCACCGTCCTCGCCCGCCCGCTGCAGCATCTTCTCCAGCTTGTCCATGCGGTTGTGGCGGAAGGGGCGCAGCTTGGCGCCGGAGAGCTTGCAGCCGTCGAGGATCGAGGCGTGGTCGCCGGAGTCGCAGATCACCGTGTCGCCGGGGGCGAGGATCGTGCCGATGCAGCCGACGTTGGACTGGTAGCCGGTCGTGTAGACGATCGCCTCCTCGGTTCCCATCCACTCGGCCAGCTCGCGCTCCAGGTCGAGGTGCAGCGGCGTCGTGCCGTTGAGCAGGCGGGAGCCGGTGACCCCGGTGCCGTAGGCCTCGAGGGCGTCGCGGGCGCCTTGCTTGACCCGCTCGTCGCCGGTCAGGCCGAGGTAGTTGTTGGAGCCGAGCATGATCGTTTCGCGGCCCTCCATCTCCACAACCGGGCCTGCCTGCGAGGTGAGCAGGCGGAAGTAGGGGAGCAGGTCGTGCTGTTTGGCCGCTTCGAGCTGCTCGAGCCGGTCGTGGCTGCGGGCCTTCTCGAAGACGTCGACAGGGGCCTTCGCGGTTTCGCTCATGCGGGAAGTGTAGGTTCCGCACCCGTGGCAAGTGTCGAAATCCGCCCGGTCCGCTCGCGGCGCGAGCTCAAGCGCTTCGTCAAGGTCCCCTTCCGCATCCACCGCGACAGCCCGCAGTGGGTGGCTCCGCTGATCTACGAGCGGCTCGAGTTCCTCAACCGCAAGAAGAACCCCTGGTTCGAGCACGGCGAGGCCGAGTACCTAATCGCCGAACGCGACGGCGAGCCCGTCGGCCGCATCACCGCCCAGGTCGACCGCCTCTGGGACGAGACGCAGGGCGGTGGCGACGCGATGTTCGGCTTCTTCGAGACGGTCGACGACCGCGAGGTCGCGGCCGCCTTGCTCGATGCTGCGACCGAGTGGGCCGCGGCGCGCGGTCGCACCCGCATCCTTGGCCCGATGGACTTCACCACCAACGACGAGGTCGGGATCCTGATCGAGGGTCATGAGCTGCGCCCAATGATCCTCGAGAACTGGCATCCGCCCTACTACAAGCAGCTGCTCGACGGGCTCGGCTGCGGCAAGGCGATGGACCTGCTGATGTGGGAACTGGAGTTGGGCAACCTCAAGGAGGGCGTCAAGTTCGACCCGGCGATCCATGCCAAGGCGGAGAAAGCCCTGCACGACGAAGGCGTTGTCATCCGCAATATCGACAAGGGCAACCTGGAGCGGGAGATGCGCCTCTTCACGCCGATCTACAACGACGCCTGGGGCGACAACTGGGGCTTCGTGCCGCCGACCGACGCCGAGATCGCCTTTCACGCCAAGACCCTCAAGCAGGTGCTCGACGAGGACTGGGCCTACATCGCCGAAAAGGACGGTGAGGCGATCGGCGCGGCGCTGACCCTGCCCGACATCAACCAGGTCCTGGCCGGGATGGGGGGCAGGCTGTTGCCCTTCGGCTGGCTGCGGTTCCTGCTCGGCAGGCGCAAGATCGACCGCCTGCGCGTGTTCGCGCTCGGCGTCAAACGCGACTACCACCACACCGGCGTCGCCGCCGGGCTCTACCTCAAGCACCTCGAGACCGCGAGCAAGCCGGGCGCGATCGAAGGCGGTGATATGGGCTGGATCCTCGAGACCAACGTGCCGATGAACCGGGCGATGAAGGGGATGGGCGGGACCGTCGTCAAGAAGTACCGGATCTACGAACGGGCTATCGGGACCGCATAAAGGCGCAGTTTCCGGGTTTGGCTCCGGGCGGAGCCGGTCGCATCGCTACAGTCGGCGCGTGGCCGACATGGAGCTAGAGCCGATCTCCGTCCGCGTCCTGCCGCACGAGAACGCGTCCTCGCCTGCCCTGCGCGGCGAGGCGAGGACAGCGGTGGTCGCCGCGGTCGGCGGCGTCCTCGCCGGGGCGGCGACGGTCGCTGCCGTGCGCGCGGTCGGTGCCGCGACCTCGCGCGGCAGCGGCTCGCGCGGCCTGCTGCGTCGCCGCAAGGACCAGCCGAAGGTCGTCGCCAGCCGCTCCTTCCTGGTCGACGTGCACCTGCTCGGTCGGTGAAGAGCCTCGAGCTCGAGGCTCTGCCGCCCTCTCCATTCCGCCTGCCCCGCTACAGCAGCGAAGACCGCACGATCTCGGTCCGCGACGGCGTCGTCTCGCGTCTGCTGCGCGTCGGCGAGAGCCCCGTCCTCGTTCGTGCCTGGGAACCGGGGCGGCAACGGGTCGTGCTGCGCGCCGAGCCGCTCGACCCCGAGGCGGTAAGTGGGCCGCGGGCGATCCCGGCGCCGCCGAGCCGCCCGGCCGGCGCGGCGGAGCTGCGCCTGGCGATCGAGCGGATGCGCTTCGCGCTCGGCGTCGACGACGACCTCGGCGAGTTCTACCGTCGCTTCCGCCGCGACCGGCTGCTGGGCCCGCTGCTGCGCCGCCGTCCCTGGCTGCGACCGCGCCGCCGCCCGTGGGCCTGGGAGGCGCTGGCCTGGGCGGTGGTCAAGCAGTTGATCGAGAGCGAGCGGGCGGCGGTCATCCAGCGCCGCATCGTCGGCCGCTGGGGTGCGCGGCTCGCGAGCGGGCGGGGCCCGCTGCGCGACGTGCCCGGCGCGGCGACGATCGCCGGCCGCGCCCCGGCCGAACTGGCTTCGATGGACCTCTCGCCCGCCCGCTCCGTCGCCCTGCGCGCCGTTGCCCGCGAGATCGCCGCCGGACGGGTCTCGCCCGAGCGGCCGGCCGGCGATGCCCGCCTCACCGCGATCCCGGAAATTGGACCGTGGACCGTGCAGTGCCTGGGCCTCTTCGGGCGCGGCGACCCCGACTCGCTGCCGGCCGGGGACCTCGTCTACCTGAAGCTGGTCGGGCGCCTCGCGGGGCTCGGCCGTCGCGCGAGCGTCGAGGAGGTCGAGGAGTTCTACGCTCCGTATGAGCCCTTCCGGGGGCTGGCCGGAATGTGGACGGTCGGCTTGTACAAATAAAGGTCCCGGGCACGCTGCCGATAGGCCAGCATGGACCAAGTGGGATCGGGTCAAGGCTGGCCCGAGGACCGGGTAGCCGAGTTCTTCGACGAGATCTCCTCAGCGGGCGAGGACTACCGCCGCTTGGTCGAGCGCCTGCCCGCGATCGTCTACTCCTGCGAGATGGGCGAGCGCGGCCGCTGGCGCTACGTCAGTCCCCAGGTCGAGGAGATCCTCGGCTACAGCCCGAAAGAGTGGATGGCCGACCCCGGCCTGTGGGTCGAGCGGCTCCACCCCGACGACCGCGAGCGCGCCCTGGAGCAGGAGACACGCAAGGCGCGCGACGCGAGCGGCAGCCCCCCGATCGACTACCGGATGATCACCCGCGAGGGCGCGGTCGTCTGGATCCTCGACGAGGCGGTGCTGGAGCCCGACGGCGAGGGGACGCGGATCTGGCACGGGGTCCTCTACGACATCACCGAGCGCAAGATCGCCGAGCAGGAGCTGCGCCGGGCGGCAACACAGCAGGCCGTGGTCGCACGGCTCGGTCGCCACGCGCTGCAGGACGGCGACCCGGCGAAGCTGGCTAAGCGCGCGGTGCCGCTGATGACCGAGATCGACGGGGTCGAGGCGGCCTGCGTCTGGGAGGCCGGCCGCGAGGGGCGCCGCCTGTACCTCTGCGCCGGACTGGAGGAGCACGGCGGTAGCGGCGCCGAGCGGCGCGCGTCCGCGGCCCGCGACTCGCACGCCGGCGCGGCGATGGAGTCGGGCCTGCACGTGATCGTCGACGACTGGGAGAGCGAGCAGCGCTTCTCGATGCCGCCGGCGCTGCGGGTGCTCGGAGTGCGCAGCAGCCTCGCCGTGCCGATCGCCGGCAAGGAGCGCCCGTTCGGTGTGCTCGACATCCACTCGACCCAGCCGAGCCGCTTCACCCCGCAGGACGTCCACTTCGTCCAGGCATCGGCCAATGTGCTGGCTGACTCGCTGGAGCGCCACAGCGCCGACGAGGCGCTGCGCCACCGCGTCCTACACGACGCCCTGACCGGCCTGCCCAATCGCCTCAGCTTCATCGATTCGCTGCGCGACGCGCTGCGCCGCGGCATCGCCTCCGGCTCGCCGGTCGGGATCCTCTTCCTCGACCTCGACCACTTCAAGCTGATCAACGACAGCATCGGCCACCACGCCGGCGACGAGCTGCTGCGCGTCGTCGCCCCCCGCCTGCGCGCCCACCTGCGGCCGGGCGACATCGTCGCCCGCTTCGGCGGCGACGAGTTCGGCATCCTCATCGACCGCCTTGCCGACGAGGACGAGGCGCTGGCGATCGCCGATCGCGTCGCCGGGGCATTCTCGGAGCCCTACTCGATGGAAGGCGCCGAGCATTTTCTCACCGCCAGCATCGGGATCGCCGTGGCTCGCCCGACCGGGCACGAGCAGGTCGACGCCGAGCTGTTGATCCGCGACGCCGACGCCGCGATGTACCGGGCCAAGGAACGCGGCCGCGGCCGCTGCGAGCTGTTCGACTCGGCGATGCGGGCGCGCGCTGCGCGCCGCCTGGAGACCGAGCGCGAGCTGCGCCATGCGCTGGATCGCGACGAGCTGACCCTGCACTACCAGCCGGTCGTCGCCCTGGGCAGCGGCGAGATCGTCGGGCTCGAGGCGCTCTTGCGCTGGAACCACCCCGAGCGGGGCCTGCTCGACCCCGGTCAGTTCGTCTCGATCGCCGAGGGCAGCGGCCTGATCGAGTCGATCGGCAACTGGGTTCAGGAGACAGCCTGCAGGGAGGCGCTCGGCTGGCACGAGCTGCGGCCGGACCGGCGGCCGCTCGACGTCGCCGTCAACCTCGCGGCGCGCCAGGTCGCGCACCGCGACCTCGCCGGCTCGGTGCGTGAGATTCTCGCCCGTACCGGCCTGGATCCGGTCAACCTGTGCCTGGAGATCACCGAGAGCGCCCTGGTCGACGAGTCGGCCAGCGCGACGGCGACCCTGGAAGCGCTGAGTGAGATCGGCGTCCGGCTCGTGCTCGACGACTTCGGCACCGGCTACTCGTCCCTCGCCTGCCTCAGCCGCTTTCCCTTCGACGCGCTGAAGGTCGACCGCTCCTTCATCGACGGCCTCGGGCTCGAGCAGGAGCGCACCGCGATCGTCGAGGCGGTGATCGGGATGGCGCGCGCCCTCTCACTCGACGCGATCGCCGAGGGGGTCGAGAGCGAGGCGCAGCTCTCCGAGCTGCGCCGCCTGGGCTGCGACTACGCCCAGGGCCACCTCTTCTCGCGCCCGCTGGCGCCGCAGAAGGTCACCGACCTGCTGCGCGACGGCGACTTCGCGCTACTCGGGGACCTCGCCCGCTAGGTAGTCGTTGCTGAGCGCTTCGGCGACGCCCGGCCGTCCCGCGATCAGGCCGTTCTCGTTCATCCAGGCGATGAAGGCCTTCCACTCGGCCGGGTCCATGACGCCTCGCCTGGAGAGCAGCGGCAGGGTCGCGGCGACCTCGGCCCGGGTCAGCTTCGGATCGAGGTCGGGGTTCGCGGCGAGCAGCGCCTCGGCGGTCGCGTCGGGGCTCTTGACCGCGGCTGCCGTGCCGCGTGCGAGCGCACCGAGGAAGAGCCGCACCGCCTCGGGGTCTTCTTCGAGCCGCTCCCGGTTGGCGACGAGGACGAGCTCGTCGTAGGTCGGCACCCCGAGCTGGTCGACGGGCGTGACGACGGGGTTTTTGCCGCGCAGGCGAAGGTCGACGCCCTCGACGTTGCTGAAGCCGCCGAGCATCGCCTGCGCCCGGCCGCCGACCAGGGCCGGCAGCAGGCCGTAGCCGACGTTGACGGTGTTGACTTCGGATGGGGTCAGCTTGGCCCGTGCGAGGATCGTCTTCAGGTAGGCGTCCTGGTACGGGATGCCCGCGGTCGCGATCGTCTTGCCGCGTAGCCCGGCGACCCCGCCGATGCCGGATTTCTTCAGCCAGATCAGCGAGGTCAAAGGCCGGTCGACGATGGCGCCGACGGCGGTCACGTCGAGGCCCTGTTCGCGGGCCAGCAGCACCTCCGGCTCGTAGGAGATCGCCAGGTCCGTCTGTCCGGCGGCGACCTGCTTGATCGGCGCCGCCGGGTCCGAGGGCGTGTGAATCGAGACGTCGAGGCCGGCGTCGGCGAAGTAGCCGAGCTTGTCGGCCATGTAGATGCCGGCGTGGTCGGGGTTGGGGTAGAAGTCGAGCGTCAGGCTGAACGGTTCGGCCGTGCCGCCGGTCGTCTCGTCGCTCTTCTCCCCGCAGGCGGTGAGGCCGAGGCAGAGGGCGATCAGGGCGGCAGCGGCGGCGATCGCCATCAGGCGAGAGGACTTCATCCCTGCTTTCTATCGCCAAGTGACGATGCGGCGCTCTGCGAGCGCCAAAAGCCCGTAGAGGCCGATCGCGATCGCGGAGAGGATGAAGGCGGCGGCGAACACCCGCGCGGTCTCCAGCTGGGCGTTGTCCTGGAGGATCAGATGGCCGAGCCCCGAGTCCGAGCCGACCCACTCGCCGAAGACGGCGGCGATCGGGGCGAAGGTGACGCCGATCTTGGCCCCGCTGAAGGTGAAGGGAAGCGCTGTCGGCGCCTCCAGCCGCCAGAGCAGCTGCCGGCGCGAGGCGTCGAGCGAGCGCATCATTTTGGTCGCCTCGGGGTCGACCGCGCGCAACCCGTCGGTCGTGGCGACCGCGATCGGGAAGAAGCAGACCAGCGCCACGACCGCGAGCTTGGGCCCGATCCCGTAGCCGAGCCAGACGACCAGGATCGGCGCGAAGACGATGATCGGGATCGCCTGCGAGCCGACGATCAGCGGGTAGAAGCCGAGCCGCAGGGTCTCGAACGGGCGCAGCAGGAAGCCGAAGGCGAGCCCGAGGGCGAGGCCGCAGAGGAAGCCGAGCACGATCTCCTGCATGGTCACCCAGGCGTTTTCGGCCAGCAGCGCGCGGTCGTCCCACAGCGTGGAGGCGATTTCGGCGGGGGAGGGGACGAGGAAGGGTTCGAGCCCGAGCAGGTCGGCCAGCGCCCCGGTCGACGCGGCGAGCTGCCAGGCGCCGATCAGGGCCGCGAGCAGCAGCGCCGGCAGAAGCCACTGGGCGCCTTTCCTGTCGGTTGGCCCGGAAGCTCGCGAGGCGCTCATCGCGACCCTTCGTGCAGGGCGGCCATCGCCCGCTCGCGGGCGGCGACGAACCCTGGCGAGGTGACGGTGGCGTCGCGGTCCGCGGCGCGCGGGGTGGGGGCGCTCAGCTCAGCGACAACGCGCGCCGGGCGGGCCGAAAGGACAACGACCCGGTCGGAGAGGTAGAGCGCCTCCTCGACGTCGTGGCTGACGAGGACGACGGTGCGCGGGTCGGCGCGCAGGGCGGCGGCCAGCCAGCCCTGCATCTCGGCGCGGGTGATCGCGTCAAGCGACGCGAACGGCTCGTCGAGCGCCAGCACCGGCTTGCCGGCGACAAGAGTGCGCAGGAACGCGACCCGCTGGCGCATCCCGCCGGAGAGCTCGGCGGGCCGGGCGCGCTCGAAGCCGGCCAGGCCAAAGCGATCGAAGAGGCGACCGGCCTGCGCGCGTGCCTCGTCACGGCGGGCGCCGCGGTTGCGCAACGCCAGCGCGGCGTTGTCGATCGCCGCCAGCCAGGGCAGCAGCATGTCGCGCTGGGGCATGAAGGCGCAGTGGGCGAGGCGTCCGGCGGCGCCGGTTTCCCCGGCGACCTCGATCTCGCCGCTCCCCGGTTGCTGCAGGCCGGCGATCAGCTCGAGCAGGGTTGACTTGCCGCAGCCCGAAGGCCCCACCAAGCCGAGCACCCCGTGGGCGGGCAGGTCGAGGTCGAGGCGGTCGATCGCCTCGAGTGCGCCGTAGGCATGGGAAATCATGCGGATCGAGACCACCATTGGTATCCTGGCGCACTCCGCGCTTCTGACTAAGAAGGTCAAGAAAGTCGATAACCAGCCCCGCCGCGCGGACCCCGACTGACCATGGACCCAGCGATCATCATCTTCGGACTCGGTATCGGCATCCTCGTCGGGATGACCGGGATGGGCGGCGGCTCGCTGATGACGCCGCTGCTGATCCTGATCTTCGGCATCCAGCCGACGACCGCGATCGGCACCGACATCTTCTATTCAGCGGTGACCAAGACCGTCGGCGGCTGGCGCCACCTGCGGATGAAGACGGTCAACATGGACCTGGTCAAATGGCTGGCGCTGGGCAGCGTGCCGGCCGCGGTCGCGGGGGTGGCGCTGGTCTCCGTGCTGGAGCAGCACATCAATCCCGACCGGCTCGACTCGATCGTCTACGCGGTCCTCGGCGGCACCCTGCTGATGGTCGGGATCATCACCCTGGCGCGGGCGCTGATCCTGCGCAGCCTGGTCAGCGAGCGCGACCGCTTCGAGGTCGAGCGGCGGCACAAAGTCGCCGCCGTGGTCATCGGCGCCACCACGGGCTTCGTGATCGGCATCACCTCGGCGGGCTCGGGCACCGTGATCGCGATCTTGCTGATCGCGGTCTACCGCCTGGCGCCGAAGAAAGTCGTCGGCACCGACGTCTTCCACGCCGCGGTGCTGCTCTGGGCGGCGGGCATCGCCCACTGGATCGGCGGCAACGTCGACTTCGTCCTCGCCGGCAACATCCTGATCGGCTCGATCCCGGGCGTCGTGATCGGCGCGGCGCTCTCCGACAAGGCCCCGCAGGGCTTCCTGCGCACTGCGCTCGGCGTCGTCCTGATCGGCTCGGGCATCGTCACGATCCAGAAGGGCGACCCGGTCGTCTGGCCGATCGCGGCCGCCCTCGCGGCGATCGGCCTCGGCGCGGTCCTCGCAGCGCCGCACTGGCTCAACCGCCGCCGCGAACGCCAGGAGGAGCGCCGGCGGCGCGACCGCGGACGCTCCCTGGCCCCGGAATCCGGCGGATAGGTTCGGGCGATGCGCGTCTCCGCAAAGGCCGATTACGCCGTCCGCGCCGCGGCCGAGCTGGCGGCGTCCACCGACGGCCCGGTCAAGGGCGAGCGGCTGGCCGAGGCGCAGGACATCCCCCTGCAGTTCCTCGAGCACATCCTGCTCGAGCTGAAGCACCACGGCATCGTCCGCGCCCGTCGCGGCGCCAAGGGCGGCTACTGGCTGGCCAAGCCGGCCGACGCGGTGACCGTCGCCGACATCGTCCGCGCGGTAGAGGGCCCGATCGCCCACGTCCAGTCGGCCCCGCCGGAGTCGATCGAGTACCGCGGCCACGCCGAGCACCTGCAGGAGGTCTGGATCGCGGTCCGCGCCAACCTCCGCGCCGTGCTCGAGCACGTCACCCTCGCCGACCTCGTCAGCGGCGACCTGCCGCCCCTCGTCGCCGAGCTCTCCGGCTCGCCCGACGCCTGGGCCCCGCGCTAGCTCCGGCTCAGGGCTTCAGCCGGAACGGCGGGTACTCGTCGGTGACCAGGGTGATGGCGTAGCCGGTCACGCGGTTGTGCCAGCGGCCCACGCCTTCGACGAAGGTGAAGATGCCGCGCGGATAGCGGCCGGTGAAGAGGATCGCGAACCAGGCCCCGATCAGGGCGAAAAAGGCCCCGATGCCGAGGAAGAAGAGCACGACGTAGTGGGGGATGGCGAGCAGCCACTTGACCAGCGGCATCCCGCGCTGCAGCCGCTGGGTCTCCGGCAGCGGGTACTCGAGGTGGACGGCCTGCTGCTCGTCGGTCGACGGGTATTCGTCGTCCATCAGCGCGAGGTAGATGCCGATCCGGTTGAGGAAGCGCATCAGTTCGAGGTTCCAGTCGAACCACCAGCGGGGGAATTTCTTGCGGAAGAGCAGCATCAGCACCAGCGGCGCGAAAACGAGGCTGCCCATCGCGACCCCCGCTTCGGCGCCGTAGGTCGTCAGCTCGGAGCCCGGCAGCAGTCCGGCGACGATCACGATCGGGATCAACGTGAAGATGCGGAAAAACGTTGTCAATCGGTTCAGCTGCCGCTCCGGGTAGTCGACCGAGAACGTGATCGGGTAGGACGGCGGGGTCTGCGCTGGGTAGGACGTGGACTCCATCTGAATCTCCCCTCTGGACCTCTGGACGAGTTGGGGAGATGATCGCCTATGGATCGGCGGATCAATCGGCGGCGGGCACGCCTCCCGCCACGACGTTCACGAAGTTCTCCAGGTGGCGGGTCGTCCAGCACTCGAAGGCGCCGTCGCAGTAGCGCTCGTAGGCGGCCATCACCGAGTCGCCGTAGTTCCAGTAGAGCTTCGGCTCGGGGTTGAGCCAGAACAGCCGCCCGGCCCGCTCGGCGACCTGGGCGAAGACCTCGGCGTGGGGCTCGCGGCCGTTGGTGCGGGCGTCGCCGAGCACGATCACGGTCGAGCGCGGGTCGAGCTCGTCGGAGATCTCGGTGAGGAACTCGAGCCAGACGCGGCCATAGTCGGTGTAGCCGGAGACGTCGGCGACACCGCCCTCGCTGGAGACGCGCCTGGCGATCTCGCGAAAGTCGCGCTCGTGCTCGAAGATCTCGGTCACCTCGGAGATCCGCTCGATGAAGACGAAGCTGCGCAGCTTGCGGAACGAGTCATGGAGCGCGTGCAGGACGGAGAGGAAGAAGACGCTGGCCGAGGTGACGCTGGTCGAGACGTCGCAGAGGACGTAGATCTCCGGCCGCCGCGGCCGCTTTGGCCGGTAGCGCAGGTGCATCGGCACGCCGCCGGTCTCCAGCGAGGCGCGCAGGGTGCGCCGCACGTCGACCGACTGCGCCTTGCGCCGCCCGCGCTGCTCGTGGCCGAGCGTCGCCAGGCGGCGCTTCATCTGCGAGACGGCGCGGTGGACGGCCGCCAGGTCCTGAGTGGGGCTGGTCGGCAGCGCCCGGTCGAGCTCGGCCAGCGGCCGCGAGGGGGGCAGGGTCTCGGTGCGCTCGATCAGGTCGCGTTCGAGCTCGCGGCGCAGGTGCCGCTCGAAGCGGTTGAGCTGGTCGCGGTCGATCGGCGGGCGCTCCGCGGCGCCGTCGGTCGCCTGCCCCTGCGGCTGTGTCCCGGCGGAGAGCTCCAGCGTGCGGCGGATGCGCTGCACGTCGACCCCGACAACGCCCGAGCCCTCGCCCTGGCGGCCGAAGGCGGCGATCGCAAGCCGCGCCAGGTCGCGCATCGCGTCGTCGTCGCCGTCGAGGATCGCCTGGCGGATCTGCTCGCGCAGCTCATCGATGTCGAGCCGCTCGCCGCCCTCGTGGCGCTGCTCGCCTTCGCCGACCTCGCGCTCGATCGCCTCCGCCTCGGCGGAGCGGAAGAACCAGCGCTCGAAGAGCAGCTCGAAGAGGCGGCGATCCTCCTGCGACTTGGCGATCGTCGTCGCCAGCGCCTCGCGGAAGTCGTCCTGGGACTCCCAGGGCACCTGCTCGAGCGCCGCGAAGGCGTCGAGGATCTCCGAGGTGCCGACCGCGACGCCCTCGCTGCGCAGCTCCTCGCAGAAGCCGAGCAGCTTCGCCGCCAGCCCCGGGGGGCCGGCTCGCTCGCGGCTCTGGGGGCCGTACGGACTACGCGGCAAGCTTCATCCCCACCCGCTCGGCGACCAGGTCGATGTCGGTGCGGTGCTTGACGATGATCGACATCGACTGCTCGAAGGTCTCGCGATCGATGTCCTCGGCGCCCATCAGCAGCAGCGTCCGCGCCCAGTCGATCGTCTCGGCGATCGAGGGCGGCTTCTTGAGGTCGAGGTCGCGGACCATCCGCACCACCTCGACCAACCGCCGGGCCAGCGCCTCGGACAGCTCGGGGGTGTGGAGGCGGACGATCTCCATCTCGCGCTCCAGCTCCGGATAGTCGAGCCAGAGGTAGAGGCAGCGGCGCTTGAGGGCCTCGGTCAGCTCGCGCGAGTTGTTCGAGGTGAGCACGACGATCGGCATCGAGCTGGCCGAGACCTGGCCCAGCTCGGGGATCGTTATCTGGAAGTCGGAGAGCAGCTCCAGCAGCATCGCCTCGAACTCCTGATCGGTCTTGTCGATCTCGTCGATCAGGAGGACGACGGGCTCGGGGCTGGCGATCGCCTGCATCAACGGCCGCGCGAGCAGGAACTCGTCGCTGAAGATGTCAGATAAGACGCTGCCTCCTCCGCTCCCATGAGGACCCGAAGAATCAGATATGGACGGGTCCTCATTCCCGCGTCCGGGGGCGGCTTCGTCTTTGGCGGCCTGGATCCAGAGAAGTTGTTTGCGGTAGTTCCACTCGTAGAGCGCCTTGGCCTCGTCGAGGCCCTCGTAGCACTGCAGGCGGATCAGCTCACGGCCGCTGGCGCGCGAGAGCGCCTTGGCCAGCTCGGTCTTGCCGACCCCGGCCGGGCCCTCGACGAGAATCGGCTTGCCGAGCCGCTGGGCGAGAAAGGAGACCAGCGCCGCGGGCTCGTCGGCGAGGTAGCCGGCGGCGGCCAGCGCCTGCTTGGTCTCGGCTACGGACTCCGGCGAATGCGTCTCGTCCATCACGCGATGATAATCCGCTGCGGTGCCCGACCTCGCCATCTCCCTCGCGACGCTGCTCCCGCACAGCGCCGGCCCCTACATCGCCCTCGTGCTGATCGGCTTCGCCGTCGGCATCCTCGGCCACCTGAGCAGCTCGCGCTGGCTCGTCGCGGCGGGCATCGCGCTGATCTTCTGCGGCGCCTTCCTCTTCCCGCTGGCGCTCAACCTCACCGAGCCGACCCCGCCGCAGCTCAAGAACCGGTGAGGGAGACCGTCTAGCCTTACGATCCGCTTCCGAATCACGCAGACCCCGCATCCGACCTTCAGGAGGCTTTGCCTTGAGCCGACTTCGCCTCTCTATCCGATCGCCGCCGCTGTCGCCCTGGTCGCGACCGCCATCGCCCTGGCCGCCTGCGGCGGAGGCAGCGACAAGAGCGGTGAGAGCGCCGGCGCCGTGCTCGACGAAGCGACCCTGCAGGGGATCGAAAGCGCGAACGTCGACCTCTCGCTCAACCTGAAGGCGGCCGGCAAGGAAGGCGGCAACGTCGCCGTCAGCCTCTCCGGGCCCTTCCAGGGCGAAGGCAAGGGCAGCCTGCCGCAGCTCGCGATGACGGCGAAGGCGAAGGGCAACTACAACGGCAGCAAGATCGACTTCGACGGCGGCCTGACGCTGCTGCCCAACAGCGCCTACGTGAACTACGAAGGGGTCGAGTACGAAGTCGACCCGACCACGTTCAGCTTCGTCGAATCGACACTCAAACAGGCTCAGCGCGAAAGCGGCGCCGAAACGGGCTCGGCCGGCGTGGCGGCCTGCCAGGAAGAACTCGGCAAGCTCAAGGTCGCCGACTTCATCGAAGGCAGCGCCAACGAAGGCAGCGCCGATGTAGACGGCACGGCGACGACCAAGGTCAGCGGCGAACTCAACGTCTCGGGCGCGATCGACACGGTGCTCGAAGCGGTCGAAAGCCAGGCCTGCCGCTCGCAGCTCGCCGCCGCCGGCCCGCTCCCGACCCAGGGGGAACTCGCAAAGGCCAAGGACGAACTGGGCAGCGCGGTGAAGTCCGCCCACGTCGACATCTACGTCGGCGATGACGACATCGTCCGCCAGATCTCCGCCCAGGCAAAGATCGAACCGCGAAAGGGAGGCAGCGGGCCGAAGAGCGTCGATCTCGAAATCGACCTGAAGCTGACCGGCGTCAACGAGGAACAGCAGATCTCGGCGCCCGAAAACGCCAAGCCACTGAGCAAGCTGTTCGTCAAGCTCGGCATCAACCCGATCGAACTGCTCGGCCTGCTGCAGGGCGAAGAAGGCGGCGAAAGCCTGGGCGAACTGTTCGAAGGCCTGGGCGGGGCAGCCGGCCAGTAGTGGCGCCTTGAGCGTCTTCCTGCTGGCGGTCAGCTTCGCCGTCATCCTTGCCGGCGCGCTGCTCTTCACCAACGCGGTGGAGTGGCTGGGCCACCGGCTGGAGGTGGGCGAAGGCGCGGTCGGCAGCGTGCTCGCCGCGGTCGGCACGGCGATGCCGGAGACGCTGGTCGCGATCGTCGCCCTGATCGGGGCCAAGCAGGGCGCCGACCAGGTGGCGATCGGGGCGATCGTCGGCGCGCCCTTCCTGCTCGGCACGCTGGCGATGGGCCTGGTCGGCCTCTTCGCCTACCTGTATCGCGACCGTCGCGAGCAGGGGCTGAAGCTGCGTGCGCACAAGCCGACCCTGGAGCGCGACCTGCTCTTCTTCCTCGGCTTCTTCGCGCTCTCGCTGGCGCTCGCCTGGGGCGCGCCGGCGGCGCTGCGGATCCCGGTCGGGATCCTCGCCCTGCTCGCCTACCCGTACTACATCCACCGCACCCTGAAGCGGGGCGGCGACGTGCAGGAGCACGGCACCCTCGACCCGTTGGTCTTCGAGCGTCGCGAGGAGCGCCGCATGAGCCCGAGCCTGGTGCTCTCGGCGATCCAGCTGCTCGTCGGCCTCGGGGCGATGGTCGGCGGCGCCCACCTCTTCGTCGAGGAGCTGCTCAACCTCGCCGACGACCTCGGCGTCGAGGCGGTCGTGCTCGCCCTGATCCTCGCGCCGCTCGCCACCGAGCTGCCGGAGAAGGTCAACAGCTTCTTCTGGGTGCGCGAGGGCAAGGACTCGCTGGCGCTCGGCAACATCACCGGCGCGATGGTCTTCCAGTCGACCATCCCGTTCGGGATCGGCCTGCTGTTCACCGATTGGGCGCTGAGCGCCAACGCGGCGCTCTCGGTCGTGCTGGGCCTGGCCGGCGGCTTCCTCGCCTACGAGGCGCTGCACCGCCGCGGCCGCTTCGGGCTGCCCGCGGTGCTCGGCTGGTTCGGGCTCTACATCGCCTTCATCGTGGTCGTCGTCTTCAGCGCCTGAGCGGCTCGGCACCGATAGCTTCGACCGGATGAACGCGAACGGGCTCTGCGACGGCTGCGCGCACCAGCAGCGCGTGCCCAACACGCGGGGCTCGGTGTTCAGCCTCTGCAAGCGCTCGCGCGAGGACCCGGCGTACCCGCGCTACCCGCGGGTGCCGGTCCTCCGCTGCCCCGGCTTCGAGCCGGGAGCCGGGGCTCAGCTCGCCGCCGGGTCCGGGGCGCCGAGCCGGCTGATTTCGGGGGCCTCGTAGACGCCGCCCGGCTGGCCGCCGAGGGCGAGCAGGCGGACGCCGTCGGCGCCCGGCCAGATCTTGCGCTTCGTGCCCGAGGCGACGCGGGCGATGTGGTCGCCGTCGAGCGGGAAGCGCTCGCCGTCGATCTCGATCTCGCCGCCGCCGCGCAGGGCGATGAAGACCTCCTCCTGGCCGTCTTCGGCGTGATCGTGCTCGGGGTAGTTCTCGTAGTTCGGCGGCATCTCGATGATCTGCATCCCGAACGATTCGACCCCGAGCTCGGCCCGGGCGCGCCTGAAGGCCCCGTGGTAGACAGCCTCCATCTCGTCGATCTTCTTCACGGCGTAGTCGCTCATCGCGTTCCTTCCAAGCTCAGCGGCCCCGGTTGGGCCGGTCAGGCGGCATCTTGCCCTACTTGGATTTTCAAAGCAAGCTGCCCTCCCACCGGTCTGCTCGCGAACCGCCCCGCCTGTAGCTAGCTTTGTCGTGTGAGCGACGCTGCGACCCTCTTCGATGCGGATGCCGCTGCCTTCACCGGCACGGTCGAGGTGCTCGCGGTCATCTTCAGCGCCGAAGACGACGGCTACGCGGTTCTCGAGGTGCAGGAGGCCGATTCGGGCGAGGAATTCGCCCTGGTCGGCCCGGTCGCCCATCTGAGCGCCGGCGACCGGGCCGAAATCAGCGGCGACTGGCAGACGCACTCGCGCTACGGGCGGCAGTTGAAGGCCCGCGGCGCGCTGCCGCTCGATCCCGGCCGACCGGGCGGGGCAGGTCGCCTACCTGACCAGCCTGCGCCACATCGGCCCGGCCCGTGCCGAGCGCCTGGTCGACGAGCACGGGGAGGGGGTGCTGGCCGCGATCGCGGCCGACCCGGTGGGCGTCTTCGGCGCGCTGCGTGGGGTCAGCGCGGATCAGGCGGCCGCGGCGACCGAGTCCTGGCACGCCTCGCGGGCGATCCGGGACCTGCACGTGCAGCTCGCCCCGCACGGGCTGGCCCATCTGGCGGCGCCGATCCACGCTCGCTTCGGCGACCGCTCGCTGGCAATCCTGCACGAGGACCCCTACCGGCTGACCGAGGTCGCCGGGGTGGGCTTTGCCCGCGCGGACCGGATCGCCCTGGCGGCCGACGTGCCGCCCGAGTCCGATCGGCGCGCCCAGGCGGCGGCCGTCTTCGCCCTGGCCGAGGCCGAGCAGCAGGGCAACACCTTCCTGCCGATCGACGAGCTCAACCGGCGCGCGGCGAAGCTGCTCGGCCTGCAGCCCGACCCCGACGTGGCGGCGCGGGCGCGGGGGCTGCTGCTCGACGATGGGCGCGCCTACCGCGAGCCGACCCACGCGAGCGAGCTCGCCGTCGCGGCGACTCTTGCCGAGCGGGCGGCGGCCGCGCCGCACCTCGACCACGACGCCGGTGAGCGCCCACCCGAGGACGCCGAGGTGGAGCGCCGGCTCACCGACGAGCAGTGGGCGGCCGTGCAAGGGGCCTTCGCGGCGCGGATCTCGGTGCTGACCGGGGGCCCCGGCGTCGGCAAGACCGCCTGCACGCAGGCGATCGTCGCGGAGGCCGGGCGGGCGGCCGTCTCGGTTGCCCTCTGCGCGCCGACCGGGCGCGCGGCGCGGCGGCTGGAGGAGGCGACCGGGCACGAGGCGCAGACGATCCACCGGATGCTCGAGTGGATGCCGGGGCGCGAGCCGGCCTTCAAGCCGGGCCACCCGCTGCCGGTCGATCTCGTGATCGTCGACGAGTCATCGATGTTGAACCTGCAGCTGATCGAGGTGCTGCTCGGCGGCCTCGCCGAGTCGACCCACGTCGTCTTCGTAGGCGATGCCGACCAGCTGCCGCCGATCGGCGCCGGAAAGCCTTTCGAGGACCTGATCGCGTCGGGGGTGGCGCCGGTGGTCAGGCTGACGCAGATCTTCCGTCAGGCGGCGCGCTCGATGATCACCACCGCCGCCCACGAGATCAACCGGGGCCGCCAACCGCACCTGGAGCCGGGCGAGGATCAGGACCACGATTTCTTCTTCGTCGACCGGCCGAGCCCGGGGCGGGCGCTGGAGACCGTTGTCGAGGTGGTCGCCGAGCGGGCGCCGGCGAGCTTCGGCGTCGACCCGATCCGCGAGGTACAGGTGCTGGCGCCGATGTACAAGGGCGCGGTCGGGATCGACGCCCTCAACGAGCGCCTGCAGGCGCGGCTCAACCCGGACGGGGCGCCCGCGGTCAGCGAGCGCTTCCGGATCGGCGACCGGCTGATCCAGACCCGCAACTCGCACGAGCTGGGCCTGATGAACGGCTCGATCGTCTTCCTGCGCGAGGATGACCCGGCTGAGGAGGCGATCGTCGTCGACACCGACGAGGGCGGCTCGCTGACGATTCCCTACGGGGAGACCGCGACCCTGCGCCTCGCCTACGCGATCTCGGTCCACAAGGCGCAGGGCTGCGAGGTGCCGGTCGTCGTCGGCGTCTGTCACCGCTCGCATGCCCGCATGCTGACCCGGCCGCTTCTCTACACGGCGATCACCCGCGCCCGCACCAACTGCGTGCTGATCGGCGACCCGGCGGCGCTGGAGATGGCGATCCGCCGCGATGACAGCGGCGCCCGCCACTCGGCCCTGGCCGAGCGGTTGCGTGCACACCAAGACTGATCGCAGCTTTTTCCGGGTCATAGGCCGGACAATGCTGCGATGAACGCACCGAGGCCTTCATTCGCGGCGGTTGGCGTGACGCTCGGCGGGATCACGGTCCTGGCGGCGCTCGTGCTGGCGATCCCCGAGCTGCGCGACGCCTTCGAAGCGGCGCTGCGGGGCGACACGGCGGAGGTGCGCAGCGACATCAAGGATCTGGGCGTGGCCGGACCGCTGCTGATCATCGCGCTGGCCCTGATCCATTCCGTCGTCTTCTATCCGGCGGAGATCGTCGACGCGGCGGCGGGCTTCGTCTACGGCTTCTTCCCGGCGCTGGCGCTGATGATGCTCGGTTGGCTGCTCTCGGGGCTGCTCTGCTTCTTCGTCGGCCGCTCCGTCGCCAGGCCGCTGCTCGACCGCTGGTTCGGCACCGAGCGCTTCGAGCGCGCCGAGGCGGCGATCGAGCGCGGTGGCGTCACCCTGCTGCTGGCGGTGCGGCTACTGCCGATCGTGCCCTTCAGCCTGCTCTCCTACGCGGCCGGGGCGGCCCGGGTACCGGTCTGGCGCTTCGCCTGGACGACCGTGGTCGGATACCTGCCGATCACGGCGCTCTCGGTCTACTTCGGCACCCGCCTGGAGGGGCTGAGTCTCGCCGACCCGCTGGTCCTCGGCAGCGCCGCGGCGCTGCTGGCGCTGCTCTTGATCGGCCACTGGGTGATGCGCCGAGGCAGCGGGCCGCCGAAGGTCGCGGACTCGCGCGACTGAATTCAGGCGCGGTGGTGGTGGCGCGTATGCCGCCGGTGCGCCGTGCCGCGGCCACGCGCGATCCGACGCCGGGGCACGCGCTTGACGCGGAAGCGGTAGATGGCCGGGCTGGCGTCGGTCTTGCCCGCCGTGTTGCGAGCCTTGACCCGCACCACATGGCGCCCGCGCCGGAACCAGCGGACGAACCGCAACCCGCAGTCCCGGTAGCGCTTGCGGTCAAACTGGCAGAGGAAGGTGACGTCGGATTGGTCGGTGCCGAAGCGGAATATCCCCTTGGCCGTACGAGCCCTGGTGCGCAGAAGCTTGTGAGGGCGGCGCAAAAGCCTGGTGGTTGGGGCCGGTGCTTCGATCCGAGGCACCGAAGCCGAGGTCGGAATTTCGGTGACCGAGGTGTCCGGGGGTGTTTCGGATTCGGTCTTCACCGTTTCGATCGGGACGTACGGCTGGGATTCTGGCGGGACGCAAAGGTCAGGCGTGGTGCCCGGTTCTTCCGCGCGGAGGAGTTTGATCGCGGCAACCGCTGTCGACGATGCCCGCGCCAATCGCGCAAGGACCGAAATCTCCAACCGGGGAGCCGCGCTTTCCGCCAAGGCCGTCCGATTTCGGCGGGTTCGGAGCCGGGCTGATCGCCAAGCATCAGCGCTGCTACTGCTGCAGCATGGGGGGCCGCCGCCGAGGTTCCGCAGAACCGCCAATTGCCTACGGGTTTGAACCGAAAAACGTGGTTACGCCGCAGTCCGATGCTGCTATATCGGGCTTTGAGATGAGGTTGCGGCACTAGCGAGCTCGCCGCCGGCGCGCTGCCAACGACTGGGCCGAAGTAGTGAGTCACGGGGCCTCGCGAGGAATATTCCTCTAACCCGCCCAGGGAGAAGAAGGGAAAGGTCGGGACTGGAGCAGCCGCGACGCTTATCGCATCTTGTGCTCCTGAGTGTCCAAACACGGTAGGCCCCACAATGTCTCCGCCTCGAGATTCTGGGTACTCGGTCTCACTCACGCCACGTCCGTTCTCCATAAAGCCAATCTTGAGGCGAGGACTGCTCGTGGTGCTGGCTCCCGGATTGCATTCCCCGAAGCAACGATTGACGACTAGCTGCACTGACCGTTCGGGGCCGGTGTTCGTCCACTGAAAGAACTCGAATGGTTTTTGGGTCGCCGTGTTGTCGTAGGCACTCCCAACGAGGTAGATCTTCCCTTCGATTTCTTCCGTGATCGGTTCGCCCGCTGAGTTCAGCAAGAAGGCGTCCAAGTCGGTATTGACGCCATACCAAGGTTCCGACCACTGAAGATTGACAGTAGGTTCGTTTGTCCTTCATCGACGTCGATCCTGAACGTATCGTCGGTGACTGCCTTCCCTGGGTCGAAGTTCATGCAGTGCGACGTCGCCGAGCTCCCGCTCGGGCGAGTGCAGATGCCGGTGGGCATCCTCCCGAAAGGCTGGGCGCTTCCCAGGATGCGATGTTGTTGCCTGATTCGTCGATCAGGTTGTCGTTGCCGGCGAGCGAGAAGTAGTCACGCCTTCTTCGGTGACCTTGCGCACCGCCGCCGCGACGGGGCCTTCCTGGAAGAAGGGCTCTTCGAAGAGCATGACGTCATCGGCGATCACCCGATGCGCCGGCTCGAGGCAAGCGCTTTCGATGTTTTCCTGTGAAGCCGATCATCGTCGGTGTGAAAGCCGTGGCAAACGCGAGTTTCGCGCCCGGCGCTACGTCGTGGACAATCTGGGCCATCGCTCGCCCCTCGTCGGTGCCTTCGACTTCTGGGTCTGCGTCTTCGAGGACTTCGACGTCAGTCGTAGTCTGCCGCATGGGTTTTCTGCTCCGGGCAGATCGCCGTCTACGACGTTTTCCGTCGCTTTCGTGGCGACATCGCCGCTTTCGTCGGCAGCTTCGGTCGCGTGGTCGAAGGAGTCCGAGAGGATGCCGACGGTCACATCGGTGCCGTCACGCCAAAGGCTTTGCGCGCTTCCTCTTTCCCTTCTTCGTAGTCCCTTCGCCAGCGTGAAGTTGCTGGACGCCTTCCGAGACGACTTCGCCGGAGGGGCAGTCCGCCGCTGTGGCAGTGATCGGCTTCAGCACCTCGCGTCGCTCCGCCGATCCGCGGCACGCCGTTCAGCGCACGTAGCTCATCCAGCTTGGCCGCCACGGTCACCGTCTGGTACTGCTTGCTCACGTTCACGACCTTTGCCCCCGCCGCACGCAGGTCACCTACGCCTGCCGCCGCTCCGTGGTCGAAGCGGACTTCGACCAGGACGCGGTTGCCTTCGCGCAGCAGGCTCCCCGGGCCTTCGGCGGCGAGGCTCAGTGCCTTTGCCTGCTTGGCCGGCGGCGCCGAGCGGATCGCCGGTTTGGCCAGCTCGGCTAGCCGCGGCGAGAGGTCGCCGTCGCTTGGCCGACTCACCGCGCCCCACGCTGCGTTCGGGCCCAGCGTGCAGGCAAGTGCCAGGGTCGCCGCGACCGCGAGAGACGGTCTGATCCTCGCCTGGTGGCGGGGCGGATTCCCTGGTTGCATCACTTCCTACGGTATCGACCGCTCATCGCTGTTCCTCAAACCCGTCGTTCAGCTCTGGGGGGTGCCGCGGAAGCAGCCGAGCGTGTAGGGGTACTCGAGGGTCGCGTTGTAGTGGTAGATCCGCTGCCAGCGGCCTTCGTAGAGGACCTTGCTCGTCTGGCCGTGGCAGGCGTCGAGGTCGTCGTTGGTCAGCAGCTTGCCGCCGTGGCCCCGCGGGCCGTAGATCGGGTAGCCGTCGAGCGCGTAGCCGACCAGGCCGGAGGCGCGGCGCTTCGATTCGCCCTTCGTCAGGCAGGAGGGGATCGCGTGGTAGTGGTAGATGCCTTTCATCTGCGGGTGGCCTCCGCAGCCGTCCTGCGTCTCGTGGGCGACCGCGTCGCGGTCTTCGGCGTCGAGGGCGTCGAAGATCGCGACCCCGTTCTTGGCGATCCCGATCGGCCCGCCTGAGAGGCAGCCTGCCCTGGAGGCCTTTCGCGGGTGGCGTGGCAGCGAGTAGCGCACGCTCTGCGAGCGAATCGAGTTGGGATTGTGGTCGTAGCGGTAGGCGTCGTCGCTGGAGGAGATCGGGAATCTGCCGGTCGTCGCCCACTTGGGCAGGCCGTTGCCGCTGAGGACGATCCACCGCTTCGTCGTCGACCGGTGCAGCTTGGCGTTGCGCCAGTGGACCTTGCCGTCGACCGTCGCCTTCGCGGTCAGGTCGTAGGTGCCGTTGTCGCGGATCCACGGCCCTTCGACCTGGGCGCCGCCGCCACGATGCGGGCCGCCCGCCGGGATGAAGCCGGTGCGGCAGGCATAGACGTAGTCGCGGCGCGGGCTCGAGCTGGTCACCTTGCCGTCGCCGAGCGGCAAGAAGGCGGGATTGGTCGGCGAGGAGGAGCCGGCGCCGAGTGTCATGCCTCCCATGCCGACCGCGGTTATGGCGGTGACCGCCGTGCACAGGGCGAGCGGTGCGAAGATCTGGCTGCGGCGCAGGCGTTTCATCGGTCTCCTCCTCTGGTTGACAAACACAGCCTCCGCCAGGAAGGTTCGGCGATCGTCAGCCCCGCGTAAGGGCAGTGTAAGAGGCGTGGGGGGGTCCGACCCTGCTACGGTCCCCGCGATAGGCCGGAAGATCCGGCAAAAGTCGTGTCTAGCGCTCGCGTGTCGTTGCTTCACCGCATGTGCCGCGTTCGCAGCACATGAAGTGGAGGCAACATGCCAACTGGAACTGTCAAGTGGTTCAGCGACGACAAGGGCTACGGGTTCATCACTCCCGACGACGGCTCGAAGGACGTCTTCGTCCACCACAGCGCCATCCTGGGTGAGGGCTTCAAGTCCCTGACCGAGGGCGCCAAGGTGAGCTACGAGTCAGAAGAAGGCCCCAAGGGCCCGGCCGCGGCGAGCGTTCAGCAGACCGCCTAGTCGCGCACCGCACTTGCTGCACCGGGGCCCGCCTCGCGGCGGGCCCTTTTTATGCTTGGCATCGGAGACGCCGAAATCATGATCACCCGAGACGACCTCA